>NZ_JAKUHE010000002.1:0-669250 GCF_022664315.1 Bacillus cereus group sp. BfR-BA-01309 | reverse complement strand
GTCCAACAGGTCCAACAGGATCAACGGGAATAACGGGAGCGACAGGTCCAACAGGTCCAACAGGATCAACGGGAAAAACGGGAGCGACAGGTCCAACAGGATCAACGGGAGCGACAGGTCCAACAGGATCAACGGGAGCGACAGGTCCAACAGGATCAACGGGAATAACAGGATCAACGGGATCAACGGGATCAACAGGTCCGACGGGTCCAACGGGAGCGACAGGCCCAACAGGATCAACGGGAATAACGGGAGCGACGGGTCCAACGGGAGTAACAGGTACAAGTATCACGGCGACGTATGCATTTGCAAATAATACGTCGGGAACAGCGATATCCGTACTTTTAGGTGGAACGAATGTCCCGCTTCCAAATAATCAAAATATCGGTCCAGGAATTACTGTTTCTGGGGGGAATACAGTATTTACGGTTGCAAATGCTGGGAATTATTATATTTCATATACGATTAATATAACGGCTTCATTATTAGTCAGTTCACGGATTACAATTAATGGAACACCACTTGCTGGGACGATCAATGCTCCTGCGTTAGCAACTACATCATTTAGTGCAACAATCATTACAACCCTTGCAGCGGGAGATGCCATTAGTTTGCAACTATTTGGTTTGTTAGCTGTTGCAACATTATCAACAACTACACCAGGAGCTGTGTTAACGATAATAAGATTAAGCTAAATAATAACTCTCTTATTCTTTTATAGATTAGGAGAGTTTATACATATAATAAGAAGTTAATGGAGTGAAGCATAGTTATATAAAAGTCAGAATATTATGATTGTAACGTTATGGCGACTATAATATAATGAAAACAACCATCATGAATGAACATTCATTTATTTTTTATGTATTTGAAGGGGGAATGAAGGTGGAAAAACCATGGTTGAAAAGTTATCCAGAAGAAATTCCAAGTACGATTTCTTATGATATTCAGCCGCTTCATGGATATGTGGAACAGGTGGCTTCTCGCTATCCAGAAAAGAAAGCGCTTCACTTTTTAGGGAAGGATATTACATTTTCAGATTTCCACGATAAGGTGAAGAGATTTGCAAATTATCTTCAAAAGCTCGGTGTGGAAAAGGGTGATCGAGTTGCTATTATGTTGCCGAACTGTCCGCAATCTGTAATTAGTTATTATGGTACATTACTTGCGGGAGGTATCGTAGTACAAACAAATCCACTATATACAGAAAGAGAATTGGAATACCAGCTTCATGACTCAGGAGCAAAAGTAATTCTTTGTCTCGATTTAGTGTTCCCAAGAGTAACGAATGTTCAAGCTGCTACAAAAATTGAACATATTATCGTGACCCGTATTGCGGACTTTTTACCCTTCCCTAAAAATTTACTTTATCCATTTGTACAAAAAAAGCAGGCAAATCTTGTTGTAAATGTTTCGGAAAGTGAAACGATTCATCTATGGAAATCAGTAGAACGAGAAAGTAATGTTAATGTTGAAGTTCCTTGTGATCCTGAAAATGATCTAGCTCTTTTGCAGTATACAGGGGGAACAACGGGATTTCCAAAAGGGGTTATGTTGACGCATAAAAACCTTGTTTCGAACACTTTAATGGGAGCGCATTGGCTATATAATTGTAAAGAAGGAGAAGAAGTAATTCTTGGTGTTCTTCCGTTCTTTCATGTGTATGGGATGACAGCTGTAATGAATTTAAGTATTATGCAAGGGTATAAAATGGTGCTGATTCCGAAGTTTGATATGAAAATGGTTTTTGAAGCAATAAAAAAACATAAAGTCACACTATTTCCAGGGGCACCAACCATTTATATTGCTCTATTAAATAGTCCCCTCTTAAAAGAATATGATATTTCTTCTATCGAGGCTTGTATTAGTGGATCTGCCCCGCTTCCTGTAGAAGTGCAGGAAGAGTTTGAGAGAGTTACAGGTGGCAAATTGGTAGAAGGTTATGGATTAACGGAGTCGTCGCCAGTTACACACGGGAATTTTTTGTGGGAAAAACGCGTGCCAGGAAGTATTGGTGTGCCGTGGCCAGATACAGAGGCAAACATTATGTCACTTGAAACGGGAGAGGCTTTACCTCCGGGTGAAATTGGTGAAATTGTAGTAAAAGGTCCTCAGATTATGAAAGGGTATTGGAATAAGCCAGAAGAAACAGCAGCTGTATTACAAGACGGATGGCTCCATACAGGGGATGTAGGTTACATGGATGAAGATGGATTTTTCTATGTGAAAGATCGTAAAAAAGATATGATTGTTGCGAGTGGCTTTAATGTGTATCCTCGTGAAGTAGAAGAAGTATTATATGAGCATGAAAAAGTGCAAGAAGTAGTGACGATTGGAATTCCCGATCCGTACCGAGGAGAGACAGTTAAAGCATTTGTTGTGTTAAAAGAAGGTATGGAGTGTTCTGAGGAAGAATTAAACCAGTTTGCGCGTAAATATTTAGCTGCTTATAAAGTGCCGAAAGTATATGAGTTTAGAGATGAACTGCCGAAAACGACAGTTGGAAAAATTTTACGTCGTGTCCTAATAGATGAAGAGAAAAAAAAGAATGAGGATGAGCAAACGGGCTAAGGCCCTTTCTTTTTGAAAAAATAGGATTGACACTTTTCTAAATAGTCAGTATTATAAGAATATGAATGACTATTCATTCAGTCATCTTCTTGAAGGGGACAGTAAAGTGAAGAAAAATAGACCGAAATACAATCAAATTATTGATGCGGCAGTCATTGTGATTGCGGAGAAGGGGTACCACCAAGCGCAAGTTTCTAAAATAGCAAAGCAAGCTGGGGTAGCTGATGGCACGATTTACTTATATTTTAAAAATAAAGAAGATATATTAATATCCTTATTCCAAGAGAAGATGGGAGAATTTGTCGAAACAATTCGTCAAAAAACAGCAGGAATTGAAAGCGCTGTATCGAAATTGTTCATGTTGGTAGAAACGCACTTCTTGCTGTTGTCACAAAATGATCCTCTTGCTATCGTTACGCAATTAGAGCTAAGACAGTCCAATCAAGACTTACGCCTGAAAATAAATGAAGTATTAAAAGGCTACTTACAAGTTATGGATGAGATTTTAGAGATAGGTATAAAGCAAGGTGAATTCCAAGCGGATTTAAATGTTCGCGTGGCAAGACAAATGATCTTTGGAACAGTAGATGAAGTTGTGACCAATTGGGTAATGAGCGATCATAAGTATGATCTGGTCGCACTTTCAAAAACGGTACATGGGCTACTTATTGCAGCTTGTGGTTATCGTCAATAATGGGAGGGATCATGTTGAAATTCCTATCTGTAAGAGTTGAAGATCATATCGCGGTGGCGACGTTAAATCATGCGCCGGCTAATGCGATGTCTTCACAAGTTATGCATGACGTTACTGAATTAATTGATCAAGTGGAGAAAGATGATAACATTCGTGTTGTTGTAATTCACGGTGAAGGGCGCTTCTTCTCAGCGGGAGCAGATATTAAAGAATTTACATCTGTTACTGAAGCGAAGCAAGCGACTGAATTAGCGCAGCTTGGACAAGTTACGTTTGAGCGTGTTGAAAAATGTTCAAAACCAGTTATCGCGGCAATTCATGGAGCGGCACTTGGCGGCGGCCTTGAGTTTGCTATGTCTTGCCACATGCGCTTTGCAACTGAAAGTGCAAAACTTGGTTTACCTGAATTAACACTTGGATTAATTCCTGGATTTGCAGGTACACAGCGATTACCACGTTATGTTGGGAAAGCGAAAGCTTGTGAAATGATGTTAACAAGTACACCAATTACTGGTGCAGAAGCATTAAAATGGGGACTTGTTAACGGAGTTTTTGCTGAAGAAACATTTTTAGATGATACGCTTAAAGTTGCAAAACAGATTGCTGGAAAAAGCCCAGCGACGACTCGTGCTGTACTAGAGTTATTGCAAACGACGAAATCGTCTCATTATTATGAAGGTGTACAACGCGAAGCTCAAATCTTTGGTGAAGTATTTACGGGTGAAGATGGAAGAGAAGGTGTAGCAGCGTTTTTAGAAAAGCGTAAACCTTCATTTAGTGGCAGGTAGTTCAACTATTTTTTTAATATAAATTAACAGAAAATTAGAATTGATAGAATCTTTCTGAAAAACAAGGGGGTAAATGGAATGAACATCTACGTACTCATGAAACGAACATTTGATACAGAAGAAAAAATCGTAATTAAAAACGGTGCAATTTACGATGGCGAAGCGGAATTCATCATCAACCCTTACGACGAATATGCGATTGAAGAAGCAATTCAAGTGAGAGACGCACAAGGTGGCGAAGTTACTGTTGTAACAGTCGGTGGCGAAGAAAGTGAGAAAGAACTTCGTACGGCATTAGCGATGGGCTGCGATAAAGCGGTATTAATTAATATTGAAGATGATGTGGAAAATGGTGACCAGTTCACGACAGCAAAAGTACTTGCTGAATATTTAAAAGATAAAGATGCAGATTTAATTTTAGGCGGGAACGTTGCAATTGATGGTGCATCTGGACAAGTTGGTCCACGTGTAGCTGAAGCGTTAAATATTCCATACGTAACGACAATTACAAAACTTGAAATTGACGGTACAAATGTGAAGATTGAGCGTGATGTTGAAGGTGATACGGAAGTGATTGAAACTTCATTACCAGTTTTAGTAACAGCACAACAAGGTTTAAATGAACCGCGTTATCCATCGCTTCCAGGTATTATGAAAGCGAAGAAAAAGCCACTAGAAGAAGTAGAATTAGATGATTTAGATTTGGAAGAAGAAGATGTGGAAGCAAAGACAAAAACAATTGAAATCTATTTGCCTCCTAAGAAAGATGCAGGAAAAGTGTTACAAGGCGAGCTGCAAGATCAAGTAAAAGAACTTGTATCGTTGCTCCATACAGAAGCGAAAGTAATCTAATAAAATACGAAATTATATATGCAGGAGGGAAAATCTATGGCTCGTAAAGTATTGGTAATGGGTGAAGTTCGTGATGGATCGCTACGTAACGTTTCATTTGAAGCGGTAGCGGCAGCAAAAACAATTGCAGAAGGCGGTGAAGTAGTAGGTCTTCTAGTTGGAGACAGCGTTGCCTCTTTTGCAAATGAATTGATTCATTACGGTGCAGATCGCGTTGTGACAGTTGAAAATGATAAATTAAAATCATATACATCTGATGGATATGCACAAGCATTTTTAGCTGTATATGCTGAAGAAAAGCCAGAGGGTATTGTATTTGGACATACAGCACTTGGTAAAGATTTATCACCAAAATTAGCAGCGAAACTTGAAGCTGGTCTAGTTTCTGACGTAACTGCTTTAGAAGTTGAAGGTGGAAATGTTATCTTCACTCGTCCAATCTACTCTGGTAAGGCATTTGAGAAGAAGATTGTAACAGACGGTATCTTATTTGCGACAGTGCGTCCAAATAACATTGCAACGCTTGAAAAAGATGAGTCTCGCAGTGGTGACGTATCTTCTATTACAGTAGATGTAAAAGACCTACGTACAATCATTCAAGATGTTGTCCGTAAAACTGCAGAAGGTGTTGATCTTTCTGAAGCGAAAGTTATTATCGCTGGCGGACGCGGTGTGAAGAGTGAAGAAGGATTCAAGCCATTAAAAGAGTTAGCTGACGTATTAGGCGGCGCTGTTGGAGCATCTCGTGGTGCATGTGACGCTGAGTATTGCGATTACTCATTACAAATTGGTCAAACTGGTAAAGTTGTTACGCCAGACTTATACATTGCATGCGGTATTTCTGGTGCGATTCAGCATTTAGCTGGTATGTCTAACTCAAAAATAATCGTTGCGATTAATAAAGATCCAGAAGCAAGTATCTTCAAAGTAGCTGACTATGGTATTGTTGGCGATTTATTTGAAGTCTTACCTCTTTTAACAGAAGAGTTTAAAAAGTTAAAAGTACATTCATGATTTGAGTACCCTTGAGTTCCAAGTGAAGTACCCCTATATATAGAAAAAGGTGAGAGATCCCCTGTCTCTCATCTTTTTAGTATGTAATCCGTATTTTTATATAGTATAAAGGAACACTTTTTTGTTACAATACATAACGATACATATTATTCGCCACGTATATAAGTTAATGATATACTCTTGGTAGAATATACTTGAAGGAGGAAATAAAATGGCAATTGTAAACGCAAATGACCAAAGCTTCGCATCTGAAACTAGCGAAGGTGTTGTATTATTAGATTTCTGGGCACCATGGTGTGGACCTTGTAAAATGATCGCTCCTGTATTAGAGGAAATTGATGCAGAACTAGGCGAAAAAGTAAAAGTAGTAAAAGTAGACGTGGATGAAAACCAAGAAACTGCTCGTCAATTCGAAGTAATGAGCATTCCAGCTCTTTTCGTATTAAAAGACGGTAAAGTAGTTGATCAAGCGTTAGGTTACAAACCGAAAGAAGCGTTAGTAGAATTAGTTTCTAAACACTTCTAAAATAAAGGAGCTGCCATTTGGCAGCTTTTTTTATTTTCCTTTTTTACACCTTTCCGTTACAATGAAAGAACGTATGTTGGGTGTTTTGGCATAGTATGTTTTCATGTGAAAATAAAAATGCTAAGCATGTAGAAATGGAGGGTGACGAGTGCACGAACATTTAAAAGAGAAGCTGGCTATTTTACCAGATCAACCTGGTTGTTATTTAATGAAAGATAAGCAAGGAACGGTTATATATGTCGGAAAGGCAAAAGTGCTTAAAAATCGTGTGCGCTCGTACTTTACTGGTTCACATGATGGAAAAACACTTCGGCTTGTAGGAGAAATTGTAGATTTTGAATATATTGTAACCTCTTCAAATCTAGAGGCTCTCATTTTAGAGTTAAATTTAATAAAAAAACATGATCCAAAATATAATATTCAATTAAAAGACGATAAAACATATCCTTTTATTAAAATTACAGCTGAGAAACAGCCACGATTACTCATTACACGAAACGTAAAAAAGGATAAAGGAAAGTATTTTGGCCCTTATCCGAATGCACAATCAGCTCATGAAACGAAAAAATTGCTTGATCGTATGTATCCGCTTCGTAAGTGCTCAAATATGCCTGATAAAGTTTGTTTATATTATCATATGGGTCAATGTTTAGCACCGTGTGTGAAAGAAGTGACGGAAGAACAAAACAAAGAAATTGTAGATGAAATTATTAAATTTTTAAATGGTGGACATAAAGAAGTTCGTTCAGAATTAGAAACAAAGATGTATGAAGCTTCAGAGAAACTAGAATTTGAACGCGCAAAAGAATTACGCGATCAAATTGCGCATATTGATGCGATTATGGAAAAACAAAAGATGATTATGAGTGACTTAGTGGATCGTGATGTGTTTGGGTATGCAGTTGATAAAGGATGGATGTGTGTTCAAGTTTTCTTCGTTCGAAAAGGAAAGCTAATTGAACGTGACGTTTCTATGTTTCCGATCTACGATGAACCAGAAGAGGGATTTTTAACGTTTATCGGTCAATTTTATGAGAACAGCAGTCATTTTAAGCCGAAGGAAATTGTCGTTCCAGGAAGTATAGACTCAGAGTTAGTAGAGCGCTTTTTAGAAGTGGAAGCGACACAGCCGAAACGTGGTAAGAAAAAAGATCTTGTAGAATTAGCAAATAAAAATGCGAAGATTGCTCTTGAAGAGAAATTCTATTTAATTGAACGTGATGAAGAGCGAACGATTAAAGCGGTAGATCATTTAGGGAAGCAGCTTGGGATTGAAACACCTTATCGTATTGAGGCGTTTGATAACTCAAATATTCAAGGGACGAATCCTGTTTCTGCAATGATTGCTTTTATCGATGGGAAACCAGCTAAGAAAGAATACAGGAAATATAAAATTAAAACGGTTCAAGGACCGGATGATTATGAGTCTATGAGAGAAGTTGTGAGACGCCGTTATACAAGGGCACTGAAAGAGAGTTTGCCTTTACCAGATTTAATCATTATTGATGGTGGAAAAGGTCATCTGGCAGCTGTAAGTGATGTTCTAGAAAATGAACTCGGTTTATATATTCCGATGGCAGGTCTTGTAAAAGATGACAAACATAAAACCTCCCATTTAATTATTGGGGATCCACCTGAACCTGTGATGCTTGAGAGAAATAGCCAAGAGTTTTATTTATTGCAGCGCATTCAAGATGAAGTGCATCGATTTGCGATTACATTTCATCGTCAACTACACGGGAAATCTGTCATTCAATCAGCACTGGATGATATTCCTGGAATCGGTGATAAACGGAAAAAGGTATTGTTAAAACATTTTGGTTCATTAAAGAAAATGAAGGAAGCTTCTGTAGCTGAATTTGTCGAAGCGGGTATGCCGAAAAATGTCGCAGAAACGATTTATACTTATTTAGCGGATAAGAAGACGTTGTAGTTTACAACGTCTTCTATTTTCTGGTATAATTTCTGAAGATTTAAAATAAATCTAACTGAATGAAAATACAAAAAAGTCAACTAAACTTATATGTCTAGTTGACTGTAGGTAATGCTACACTTCAATGAGATCTTTTATATCCCATTTCACAAGAAATGTAATAGAGTCTGAACGTTTTTTCTTTTCTTCATAGGACTCTGCAACGACGTTTCGTTGTTTTTGAATTTGTTCAGCGATGAATCCAGCTTCTAATTGATAAGAAGAATGTCTGTTTTGTTTTTGGCGTTCAGCGATGAGTGTACCTTTAAGTTGGAACTGCATTTCACGACGCTTATGTTCAATAATGCTTAAAGTGCCCCAGCCAGCTTTTTCGAAGAACTGAATGACTTCTTCAGTTGTTTCTAGTGGATATTTTCTTGCAAGGTTTCTACCGGACCAGTATAAAATACCATCTAAATCGTTACCGATTAAATCAGGTAGTAATTCTTCACGTAGCAATTCATAAGCGAAGGCGTTCAATGAAACATCTTCTAAAGATGTTGTATCGATTGTATTTTTACTCACAATATTCCCCTCTTTCTATAGGGATTATTATATAACATTTCTCATTTATAAAAACAGATTTTTCTTTGGGAAAATCTGAATATATAAGAAGAAAAAAAGAATTGGCAAATTATATGCAAATTATGTATACGTTTTCTTGACGCTTCGACAAAAATAGGAGTAAAATGAACTTGGTATCAAATTATGCTGAAATATTTCGAATAATTTTTTCAGTTTTTCTTATGCCAATAGTGAAAAAACATTATTGTTGTAAACTAATCTGAAAACAGCAGTCAAACATTCAAGGGGGGTAATGGGGACATGAAAGGCCGCGAGTATACGTTTCGTAAGTGGCACTCATTAATGGGGGTCATCCCGGTTGGTGTCTTTTTGACGCAACATTTAATTGTAAACAACTTTGCAACACGAGGAGCAGAGGCTTTTAACAAAGCTGCAGGCTTTATGGAGCTCCTTCCATTCCGGTACGCGCTAGAGATTTTCATCATCTTTTTACCGATACTGTACCATGCTATATATGGCTTATATATTGCATTTACAGCTAAGAACAATGCGGTTTCTTACGGTTATTTCCGTAACTGGATGTTCGTCTTCCAAAGAATTTCAGGTATCGTTACACTGATTTTCATTTCTTGGCACGTCTGGGAAACTCGTATTCAAGCAATGTTAGGTAAAGAGGTAAACTATGATATGATGGCAGATATTTTAAACAATCCAGCTATGTTTGCATTCTACTTAGTCGGTGTTGTTTCAACAATTTTCCACTTTGCAAATGGACTATGGACATTCTGCATCAGCTGGGGAATTACAGTATCTCCACGTTCACAAAGAATCTCTACTTATGTAACATTAGCTATTTTCTTAGGTCTATCTTATGTAGGTGTGAGTGCATTATTAGCGTTCATCGATCCACAGCTAGCAAACCAGTAAGGAGTGGGAGAGCATGAAAGGGAAACTTATAGTAGTCGGCGGTGGCTTGGCTGGCTTAATGGCAACGATTAAAGCGGCGGAAGCAGGAGTAAATGTTGAACTGTTTTCTTTAGTACCAGTAAAACGTTCGCATTCTGTATGTGCCCAAGGTGGAATTAACGGTGCCGTAAATACGAAAGGTGAAGGGGATTCTCCATGGATCCACTTTGACGATACAATTTATGGTGGGGACTTCTTAGCGAACCAACCACCAGTTAAAGCAATGTGTGAAGCAGCACCTGGTATCATTCATTTAATGGACCGTATGGGTGTTATGTTCAACCGTACGGAAGAAGGACTTCTTGATTTCCGTCGTTTTGGTGGAACACAACATCACCGTACAGCATTTGCTGGTGCAACAACTGGACAGCAATTACTATACGCATTAGATGAGCAAGTACGTCGTCACGAAGTAGCAGGACTTGTAACGAAATACGAAGGTTGGGATTTCTTACGAGCTGTTGTGGATGACGAAGGTGTGTGCCGAGGAATCGTTGCACAAGACTTACAAACAATGGAGATTAAAAGTTTCCAAGCTGATGCCGTGATTATGGCAACAGGGGGCCCTGGTATCATCTTTGGAAAATCAACTAACTCTATTATTAATACAGGTACAGCAGCTTCTGCTGTATATCAACAAGGCGCATATTATGCAAACGGTGAGTTCATTCAAATTCATCCAACGGCAATTCCTGGAGACGATAAATTACGTCTTATGAGTGAATCTGCACGTGGTGAAGGTGGCCGTGTTTGGACATATAAAGATGGTAAACCATGGTACTTCCTAGAAGAAAAATATCCGGCTTACGGAAACCTTGTACCTCGTGATATTGCAACGCGTGAAATCTTTGATGTTTGCGTAGAGCAAAAACTAGGTATTAACGGTGAAAACATGGTGTACTTAGATCTTTCTCATAAAGATCCGAAAGAACTAGATATTAAACTTGGTGGAATTATTGAAATCTATGAGAAGTTTACAGGTGATGATCCTCGTAAACTACCAATGAAAATCTTCCCAGCAGTTCACTATTCAATGGGCGGACTATGGGTTGATTATAAGCAGATGACAAGTATTCCTGGTTTATTTGCAGCAGGTGAGTGTGATTATTCTATGCACGGTGGTAACCGCCTTGGTGCGAACTCACTATTATCAGCAATTTACGGTGGTATGGTAGCAGGACCGAACGCGATTGAGTATATGAAAGGTCTTTCTAAATCATCTGATGCTGTTTCATCTACTGTATATGAGCAAAATGAATTAATCGAAACAGAGAAATTTAACAATATTTTAACGCTTGATGGTAACGAAAATGCATATGTTCTTCATAAAGAGCTTGGAGAATGGATGACAGATAACGTTACAGTAGTTCGTGAAAATAAAAAGTTACTAGAAACTGATGCGAAAATTGAAGAGTTAATGGCGCGTTACAAACGCATTAACATTAACGATACAGCGAGATGGAGTAACCAAGGTGCTTCATTTACACGCCAACTTGCAAATATGTTTGAGTTAGCACGTGTCATTACAATTGGCGCATATAACCGTAATGAAAGCCGCGGAGCACATTACAAACCAGAATTCCCAAATCGTGATGATGCAAACTTCTTAAAAACTACGATGGCGAAATTTGAGGGAGAAGGAAAAGCACCAGCATTCCATTACGAAGAAGTGGATGTTTCATTAATTAAACCACGTAAACGTGACTATTCCTCAAAACATGATGTAGCTGCTAAGGGTGAAGAGAAGGGGGATAAGCAACATGTCTGAGAAAACAATCCGCCTCATCATTACGAGACAAGATGGACCAGATGCACAAGAGTTTGACCAAGAGTTTGAAATTCCATATCGTCCAAATATGAACATTATTTCGGCACTGATGGAAATTCGTCGTAATCCTGTTGATTCAAAAGGAAACCAGACGACTCCGATTGCATGGGATATGAACTGTTTAGAGGAAGTATGTGGCGCATGTTCGATGGTGATTAACGGAAAACCACGTCAATCATGTACAGCTCTTATTGATCAGTTAGAACAGCCAATTCGCTTAAAGCCGATGAAGACATTCCCAGTTGTACGTGACTTACAAGTTGATCGTAGTCGCATGTTTAACGCTCTAAAACGCGTTAAAGCTTGGATTCCAATTGATGGTACGTATGACTTAGGACCAGGACCAAGAATGCCTGAGAAGAAACGTCAATGGGCTTATGAGCTTTCAAAATGTATGACATGTGGTGTTTGTTTAGAGTCATGTCCAAACGTAAATAGTAAATCAGACTTTATTGGACCAGCACCGTTATCACAAGCTCGTTTATTCAACTCACATCCAACGGGTGAAATGCATAAAGCAGATCGCTTACGTGCAATTATGGGAGATGGAGGACTTGCAAACTGTGGTAACTCTCAAAACTGTGTGCAATCATGTCCAAAGGGTATTCCATTAACAACTTCAATTGCGGCATTAAACCGTGATACAACAATTCAATCGTTCAAAGATTTCTTTGGTAGCGATAATAACTATTAATAAATATTGCCTCTTCATGTTGAAGAGGCAATATTTATAACTTTATTTTTCTGTTTTTTCTGTTTATTCTAAGGCGAAAAGGAGAGGGAACAATGAAGAGAATTTCTTATATTGAAGACTTTGAGCAATGGGAAAGTGGTTTTTCATTTTATAATCCTGTAAAAGTTCGTTTTGGTGAAGTAGATATGTTTGGACATGTAAATAATGTCGTTGCCTTTACTTATTTTGAAGAAGCACGTATCGCATTGTTTAAAGAACTTGGATTTATGCAAGAATGGACGCATGCATCATCAGAAACGATGATCGTTGTTGCAGATTTACAATGCAATTTTATTAAGCAAATATATTTTGATGAACAGTTGAAAGTATATGTAAAAGCGGGATCGGTTGGGAATTCTTCTTTAGATTTGCATTATATGGTGAAGAATGCAGCAGGAGAAGTTTGTTTAGTTGGTCGTGGAATGATGGTTCAAGCATCGAAAAAAACGGGAAGAGGCGAACCGTGGCCTGAAGAGTGGAAGAAAAAATTACTACAATGATAGAGTGAAAGAAAAATAAGAGAGCAATTTGCTCTCTTATTTTTTGTCTTCCATCGCTTCTTCTAATGTTAAATGATGTTTATATATGTATGTAGCGTATGGATTGCCCACGTAGCGCAAATGCCACGGTTCGTATGCATATTCTGTTGTTTCTGTTTTATCTTCTAAATAACGAATGATAAAGCCAAATTCATGGGCATGTTTTGCAACCCATTTTCCTTCGGCTGTCTCTCCAAAAATAGGCTCTAATTGGAATTTAGCAGATTTTGAACTAATATCCATTGCTAAACCAGTTTGATGTTCACTTGTACCAGGAATGGCACTTACTGAATCAGCTTCAGCTTTTCCTTGGCGTCTAACGTATGTATCATGTAATGATTTTTGGCGTTTGTAGGAACGATAACCAGATACAGCTGTAAGTTCGAGTCCTTCTTTCTTTGCCGCTTCAAACATATTTTCAAGCGCATCTGCAGCATCTTTACGCAGCAATGTTTTTTCTTTATCTTTTGGACTAGTAAATGGTACGTTCGGTCTTGTTAAGTCTTCAGGTGTGTATCCGTCTGGTAGTTTTCGATGTTTATTAACTAAGACAAGATTAGACTCTGGATTTGTTACAACGGAAAAATCATTGTCTAGTTTTTTTGCATTATGATCAGCTTTTGGAAAAGCTGGAATCTCTTCTTTTTGGTGATTACTATGCTGTTGACTTTCGACAGCTTTCGCCTCATTTTGCAGTGGTGATTTAGAACCAAAGTAAGCGAAAGAAGTGATACCGATTACAATAGTAGTGGCAGAAATAATGATTATCTTTTTCATGATGCCTTGTAATCACAGTCCTTTCTTCATAAAATATGTATCGTTTTTTATTATAAGTCTAGTTTACTGAAAAAGAAATATAAGAGTCATAACGTAATAGAAATGCAAAGAAAATGTCAGAAAATGTGTGAAATTGTAGTATTTTTTCATTTAATTCATTTCTTATCTTTCATGAAATGAATTTTTTATGTAATATATATACATAAGAAGATGTAGCGATTATCGAGAATAAAGAACTTCTTGTATAGACTAGGAGTGAATGGGAATGGATTTTGCAACAATTATTGGACTTATTTTAGGATTTGTAGCAGTGGTAGTAGGGATGGTCGTCAAGGGCGCTGACGTAAATGCCTTATTGAATCCTGCCGCAGCATTAATTATTTTTATCGGTACATTTGCTGCAGTATGTATAGCATTTCCGATGAATCAACTAAAAAGGGTTCCAAAATTATTTAAAGTTCTTTTTGGTTCAAATAAAAAGGATTTAAGTTATGAACAGTTGCTAGAATTGTTTGTTCATTGGACATCAGAAAGTAGAAAATATGGTATTTTGTCTTTAGAGCAACAATTAGACAAAATTCAAGATGAATTTCTTTTGCGTGGTATGAAATTTGTGATTGATGGCGTATCCGCAGAAGATCTAGAGCAGATTTTAGAAGCTGAATTAGAAGCAATTGAAGAAAGGCATGCAAAAGGAGCAGCAATTTTTTCTCAAGCTGGTACATATGCACCGACATTAGGGGTTTTAGGTGCTGTTATTGGTCTTGTAGCTGCACTTGGCAATTTAACTGATATTGAAAAGTTAGGTCATGCTATTTCGGGTGCGTTTATTGCAACGATTTTTGGTATTTTTTCAGGCTATGTATTATGGCATCCATTTGCAAATAAATTAAAGCAAAAATCTGCAGCTGAATTAGAGAAAAAACGTTTAATTATTGATTGTTTATTAATGTTACAAGAGGGTACATATCCGTTTATTATGAAGAACCGCATTTTAGGTGCACTTTCTGCAACTGAGCGTAAAAAGCTTGAAAAAGGAGCAGAAAAAAATGCGGAGTAAAAAAAATAGAAGAGGCAAAAAGAAAAAACACGAAGAACATATCGATGAAACTTGGTTAATCCCTTATTCTGATATGTTAACGTTGTTATTTGCATTGTTTATCGTTTTATTCGCAATGAGTAGTATAGATGCTGCGAAGTTCAAACAGATGGCAGTAGCGTTTCGAAGCGAATTAGCAGGTGGAACAGGAAACAAAGAGTTTTTAAGTGATCAAAAGCCGAATGAAGAGAAAGAGTTATCGGCAAGTAGTCTTGAGACAGAACAAGCAAAAAAACAAGAAGAAGCTAGAGCGAAAGAAAAAAAAGAGATGGATGAATTGAAAGCATTACAAAAAAAGATTGATCAATATATTAATGAAAAACAATTATCCTCTTCTTTTCAAACTAAATTAACTGAAAAGGGATTAATGGTGACAATATTAGAGAATATACTGTTTGATTCGGGGAAAGCAGATGTGAAATTAGAATCTTTAGGGATTGCAAAAGAGATGTCTAGCTTACTTGTTTCAGCGTCACCTCGTGAAATTACAGTATCGGGTCATACGGATAATGTCCCTATTGCTAATGCGCAGTTTGCGTCAAACTGGGAATTAAGTACGCAGCGGGCAGTTAATTTTATGCAAGTATTACTGCAAAATAAAGAATTACAACCAGAAAAATTTAGTGCGATTGGTTACGGAGAATACCGTTCGATTGCTCCAAACGATACACAAGAAGGAAAGGCAAAGAATAGACGTGTGGAAGTATTTATCTTGCCTTTAACAGAGAAAGTAAAATAAAAGAGGATGGCGAATGCCATCCTCTTTTATTTTGCATCAAATGATTTTAAGTTGTCGCGACGGATTTTATCTTTTTCTGCATCTGATTTTTTGAAATCATAATCATATAAAGCGCCTTCCCAATCACCATACATCGGATTCGGGAAAATAATAAATTTCTCACCAAATTGTGCTTTTGAATCTGCGACTGCTTGATTTCGATCTTTTACAGATTTTCCATCAAAACCAGTGAAATCAGATAAGTTATCGCCGAAGAATAAGACGATATCATGTGTTTGCGAAACGAGTTCACGGCGTTTTTCTTTTCCTTTTTCTTTCGGATCTTGTAGTAATATATGTTCTTTCGTTGCTTGAGGAGCACCTACACGCCCAAGATTTTTAATTGTTGCATCTAGTTGGTTCGTTTTACGATTTGAGATGTAGTAAATATCTACACCTTTAGATTCTGTATATTTTAAGAAATCAATTGCGCCTGGAAGAGCTTCAGCTTCCGCCTTATTAATCCAGTCATCCCATTTGTAAGGATAGCCTTTTCCTGTCTTTACACTCATTGCTTGATGAGGACTGTTATCTAAAACAGTTTCATCTAAATCCAGTACGATAGCAGGTTTTTTCTCTGTCCCTTTTGCAAGAATTGCATCGAGCTTTAATTGACCGATATTGTATCCTTGGTAGTAAAGTGCTTTCGTCTCACCAGCTGTTTGATACCATAAATCAGCCATTAATTGCTGGTCTGTTAATTTTACCTTCTCTTCTTTCGCCACAGTTTTCTCTTGTGTTCCTGAACATGCTACAAGCGATGTAGATAGAACTGCTACAGATAATAAAGTGGTAATGCCCCTCTTCATCTTCATATGTATCCTCCTCGATGTTAGAAAATCAGTTAATATTATATATCGAAAAATAATATTTTTTGTATGAACATTTGCATATTGTCTTTTGTATATATAGTAGTATGTCCTATATTAGAAAGATGAGAAAAATGTTGGGAATCATTTTGACAAGTTTTATTGTCGAAATGACAATTATAATTGACAAATAACATGATATTATTTACAATTTTAACTAAATAGAACAAATGATGGATTAAGGCGGTGCTACATATTAAAAGGATGAAGCGTAGTGCTATATTTTATCCTACATAAACATAGTCTTTGAAAGAGAGTATGAATGATATTAAAGGGGAGGCTTTATACTTTGAGTTTACAAATTCAAAACTTAACGAAACTATTTGGGGAATCAAAAGCAGTTAACGGCTTGCAAATTTCGTTACCTAAAGGTGAAGTGCTAGGATTACTTGGGCGAAATGGTGCAGGGAAAACAACGACAATCAAAATGCTTCTCGGATTATTAACGCCTAATGAAGGATCTATTACATGGGATGGAAAATCATTTGGGACTAGTGGGGTAACAATTGGATATTTACCAGAAGAGAGAGGTTTATATACAAAAAGTAGAGTAATAGACCAGTTGCGATATTTTGGTAGATTAGAAGGAATGACGAAAAAAGAAGTAGATCTTGCTATTGATCACTGGTTAGATCGATTGGCAATACCAGAATATAAATTTAAAACGGCAGGAGAGCTTTCAAAAGGGAACCAGCAAAAAATCCAATTAATTGCTGCTCTTCTTCATAATCCTGAACTTCTCATTTTAGATGAACCGTTTAGCGGACTAGACCCAGTTAATGCTGGAATGTTAGCTAGCATTATTGAAGAACAAGTACAGAGCGGAAAGACCATTATTTTATCTAGTCATCGTATGGAACAAGTAGAGGCTTTTTGCCAACATGTATGTATTTTGAAAAAAGGCGAAGCAGTCGTAAAAGGCCAGTTAAGTGATATTAAAAAAGAATACGGTTTCCGTAATTTAACGATTGAAGATACAGAAGAGAATGAGAAGGGATTAGAAGCTATTCATGTATCGTATGAAAAACAACAAGGCCTTCTTTATGTGCAAGTACAAGATGATGCAGAAGCTCTAAAGATTTTACAACAGTTGCAAGAACAAGGTATTACCTTACGACAATTTAAAATGTTAGAGCCGACGTTAAACGAAATCTTTGTAGAGAGGGCGAAATAACGATGCGTAAATTTTCTCACGTATTTTCATTTTATTTTAGAGAAGCATTTTTATCTAAAAAGTCATTAATTACGAGTGCGATTTTATTTTTAGTTGTGTTTGGGCTTTTTGCATTTAATCATTTCACTGCTGATAACGATAAAGGAAAAGATAAAATTGCGGTAGTAACGGAAAGCGATACTTATAAAGTGCAAGAAAGTGATGTGAAAAAGTTACTTCCGTCTGCTAAAGTAACTGTAGAAAACAAGGATAAATTTAATGAGCTACGTAAGCAAGTGGAAGATGGGGAGTTAGACGGTTTATTCCATATTACAGAAAAGAATGGTATTCCAGAAGTGACGTATATGTATAGTGGTTTTCCAAGCCAATCAACGGCTACACTTATGGCAAGTTATTTAAAGGAACAGTATACAGCGGTAATGATTGAAAAAAATAATGTATCTGCAGAAGTAGCAAAACAGTTGCAAATGGAAATTCCGTTAAAACAAGAGGCAGTAAAGGATCATGCATCTTCCTTTGGAATTGGCTATGTTTTCTCGTTTGCTTTATATATGTTTATTATTGTGTTTGGAACTGCAATAGGGACGACGATAGCATCTGAAAAGTCATCTCGTGTTATGGAGTTAATGCTTCCGAAAGTAAAACCATTAACAATGCTACATGCCAAAATTTTAGCAATTGTTTCTAGTGCTTTACTATTACTAGTTATTGCTTCCTTCGGGTTTCTTGTACCATATTTATTAGGTTGGGTAGACTTAGAAAACGCATCTTTAATAGGACTTACACTAGACTTCTCTAAATTGGATGCGGTAGTAATTAGTATGTTCGTTGTATATTTTGTTACGGGCTACTTACTATATGCAATGCTATATGCAGCAGTTGGGGCTGTTGTATCAAAAATTGAGGATGTGCAATCTCTTTCGTTCCCAATTACAATGTTAGGTATAGCAGCATTTTTCATTAGTATTAAATCATTATTTGATCCTAATAGTACATTAGCTGTAGTTAGTTCATATATTCCATTCTTTACACCTATGGTTACATTTTCAAGACTTGTAGCTGGTGAAGCAGGCGCTGTAGAAATTGGTGTGACGTTAGTAATTTTATTGGTGACTATCGTTATCATCAATATGCTTGCAAGCCGCATTTACGTAAACGGTGTAATGAATTACTCAGATAAAGTGAAATTTAAAGATTTAGCGAAGTTTATAAAGCGTCAATAATGAGAGAAAAGTATGATTTCCTATTGGAATCATGCTTTTTCTTTATGTATAAATTAAAAATAGTATATAATAATAAGAGTCGTCTTTTAATAGAATGAATACAAAGGAGGGTGTGCAGATGGGGATTAGTAGTCGTTTTACAGTAGGTGTTCATATGTTAACGTTACTTGCGATAGATCGAAACTCTCGCTGTACCTCTGAATGGATTGCTGGTAGTGTGAATACAAATCCAGTTGTGATTCGTCGCATTACAGGAATGTTGAAGAGAGCAGGACTTGTTGATGTACAAGCTGGTAAAGGTGGTACGACACTTGCTCGTGATTTAGAAGAAATTACATTACTTGATGTATATAAAGCAGTGGAAGTTGTAGAAGAAGGACAGCTATTTTCCTTCCATGAAAATCCCAACATTGAATGTCCAGTAGGAGCTAATATTCAATCAGTATTAGAAATTATTTTAATGCAAGCGCAAGAAGCGATGGAAAACGTACTTGCAAATGTAACGGTAGATCAATTAGTTACAAACTTAAAGTCTAAAATGAAAGAGTAAAAAAGCGAGCAACCTCATAATGAGGGCTCGCCTTTTTTTATTCAGAAATATTGAAAATTCTATTTTTCAGTATTTAAAATAAATTTACCAACAATAGCTGCTACGATACCACCAAGAATTGGTGCAACGATGAATACCCATAGTTGAGAAAGTGCTTCTCCGCCAGCGAATAAAGCTGGTGCGATACTACGAGCTGGGTTAACAGAAGTTCCAGTTAACGGAATTCCTAATAAGTGAACTAAAACTAATGTGAAACCAATTACTAATCCTGCTAGAGAAGAGCTTCCTTTTTTACCTGTTACAGCAACGATAACTAAAATGAATACGAAAGTTAAAATGAATTCAACTAGAAATGCTCCAGATAAACCAAGAGTTCCAAAACCATTTTGTCCTAAATTATCTAAAGGTGTTTTAGCAGAGCGTAAAATCGTTACTAACGTTGCAGTTCCTAATAAACCACCTAAAATTTGAGCTAATACATAATAACAAAGTTCCATAGCGTTCATTCTTTTGTTGATGAACATAGCTACTGATACTGCTGGGTTAATGTGACATCCAGAAATTGTTCCGATGCTATATGCCATAGCCACAATAGATAGACCGAAAGCCATAGCGATTCCTAATGTTCCAATTCCTTCAATTCCGCCGCCAATGACAGCTACTCCAGTTCCGAATAATACAAGTACAAATGTACCAATAAATTCAGCGATTGCTTTTTTTAACATAATTTACCTCCTAATATTGCGCATGAAACGTATTATAACATAGGTTTTAGTATAAACAGCTAATGAAATACTATTCTGATAAGGCGAAATAGGGGGACAATAAAAAAGGAGTATGGTTCTTTGGGATAGAACCGTACTCCTTTTTATGCTGTTTTTTTCTGCTTAACGATTGGAACAGATCGATTTAAAACGCTATTTGCAACCATTCCTAACATAATAATAATCATTCCAAGCAGGGAAAGCCCACCAGGGAATGAACCATTCAAGAAAACAATTTCGCCAAGCACGGTAAAGACCATCGTTCCAGCTTGCGTTGCTTCAACAGCTCCAAGTAGGGCGAGGTTATCTTTTGCTAAGTCAGTAGCAAAGAAAAATGTCATCGTTGCAATTACGCCAGAACATAATGCTAACAAAAAGCCTTGCAGCATTTGGCTTGATGTTGGAATACCGGTAGTAGAAAATCCATATATACCAAGTAAAATTGTTATAGGAAGACTGCCTATTGCCATTCCTAATACGCGTTGGAACGTATCGAGACGGCCGCCAACAAGCTCCATCATTTTTCGGTTGCCGAATGGATATAAGAAAGCAGCCACTACGACAGGTAAAAATCCTGAAATAAACTGAGTCATTGTAATATGACCTGCTGCAGTCGCTTGCATACAAATTACACCAAGTAAAATAAATAATGCAACATATAAACTACGAAGTGGAATTTTTCCGCGTACAAGTTTTGTTCCTGATTTCGTTTCTATTTTAACGAAGAACAATGGCGATAAAAGTAATCCTGCTAATATCGTAACTTGCCAAGTTCCAGCAACGAGCCACGCTGGAGAAAAGACAGCTGCAAAACTTAATAAAGAATAGAATCCAATACCAGCAACAGAACCCCATCCGATCCACGCTAATGGATGTTTCTTTAATTCTTCCCATAACCCCCTTAAGTTTTTGCGAAATAAAACGATAAGGAATAAAATAGGGAGAGCGAATAAAAAACGGAAGGAAGCTGTCCAAGCCCAGCTCGTTCCAGATACATTCATCGCTCTATTAATAATAAAGGTTGCGGAAAAAAAGGCTGATGATAAAAGGCCTAATAAAATTGCGCGCATGAAGTATAGCACTCCTTTCGGAAATTGATGATTATGTATAGTATGATATACTTAAAATTAATAAAAGTAAACTATTTTATACTTTAAGGTGGTTTTATAGATGAAAGAACATGAAGATATGCAAACGAAAGAGGTCATTCAGCAAGTAGGTCAGTTATTAAGACAAATTCGAAATGAACAAAAATTAAGTTTAGAAGAATTAGCCCAAAAAACAGGAGTTAGTAAATTAACATTAGGAAAGATTGAAAGAGGAGAAACGAATCCGACGTTAGCTGTCATTTGGAAAATAACGAAGGGGTTATCGATTCCTTTATCGAGATTGATGGTTGTTGGAGAACCTGTAGCTGTTGCGCGCTGCGGAGAAGGATTTGCAGTAGATGTGGGACAAGCATGGCATTTAGAAACGATGTTCCGTTATACGAAAGAAACAGGAATGGAAATGCATCGTGCTTGTTTAAGGGCAAATAGTATATATGAACCAGAAGCTCATCATGAAGGTGCTATTGAGCTTGTAACGGTAATGAAAGGGAAAGTATCGATTCAAGTGGAAAACGATGTATACGAATTGAATGAGTTTGACTCGATTCAATTTGAAGCGAACAAAAAACATAGTTATAGAAATGAAGAAGATGAAGTTGCAGTATTGCATTTAACGATGAAATATTCTTCATAAAAAAATCACCTATAGAATTCTATAGGTGATTTTTTATATTTAGATTAAGTATATGCAGGATGCCACTAGTACGAACGTGGCATAAGTAATAAACAAATAAAATAAACTAAAAAACCAGTCCCAAAACATAAAACAGCAATGACCCAAAGTATGCGAATGAGGGTAGAGTTAATATCAAAATATTCCCCTAAACCACCGCATATACCAAATAGCATTTTATCAGTTTCGGATTTACATAACCTTTTTGACATCTTCCAATCCACTCCTTTTTTAGCAAGCTATATACTTCTATTCTATATGGAAATTTATGAGAAGACTATGCGGTTGTATTACAATTTTTTTAGGAAACAGTCGTATTAATTGTCTTAATTTTCAGTTGATATTAAAATTATAGTAAAAGGTATGAGATAACTTTTAATAAAGGGTGGGGGAATAGAGATGACAGTATATTGGTTGACTAATGTAATGCTTGAATCAGGGTATACATATGAAGAGGGGAGAATTTCCCAAACAGAAACAGAGTTATGTAGTTTACTCATTGAAGATGGACGAATTAAAAGTATAATAGCAGGGGCTGCTCAAGAGGAAGGGGTATCAATTTTTGATGCCAATCGTTTATTGATTTTGCCTGCTTTCGAAGAGATGCATATTCACATTGATAAAACCTATTATGGTGGCCCTTGGAAAGCATGTATGCCAGCAGAGAATATTTTCACACGTTTTAATGAAGAAGAAAAAATTTTGCCGAAGCAATTAGCAACTGCTCAAGATAGGGCGGAAAATATGTTAGCGTTATTGCTTCGAAATGGTGCAACGAATATAAGAACGCATTGTAATGTTGATCCGATTATTGGACTTGGTAATTTGGAGGCGACGTTAGCGGCGTTGGAAACATATAAAAATCAGGTTTTTGGTAGAATTGTTGCTTTTCCGCAACATGGATTATTGCGCAGTAATTCTGTGCAACTTGTGAAAGATGCGATGCGTATGGGTGCGAATCTAGTCGGTGGAGTAGATCCAGCTACAGTGGATAATGATATTGAAAAATCATTACATACTATTATGGATATCGCAGTAGAATTTAATGCGGATGTTGATATTCATCTGCATGATGCGAATAATCTTGGAACGTTTACGATGAAGAGATTAGCAAGTCTAACTGAAGAAGCGGGATGGCAAGGCCGCGTAACAATTAGTCATGCGCTTGGACTTGGTGGTGTTACGGATAAAGAAGCTGAAGAAGTGGCGGAAAGACTAGCTGCTTTAAACATTGATATTACTTCAACGGTGCCAATTGGGAAACAAGTAATCCCAATTCCGTTATTAGATAAAAAAGGTGTGAAAGTTTCATTAGGAAATGATAGTATTACTGATCATTGGTCACCGTTTGGAACGGGTGATATGCTGCAAAAGGCAAATCGATTAGCGGAACGTTTTGGATGGAGTGATGAAAGGTCTTTAGGAAAAGCCCTTCGCTTTATTACGGGAGGAAAGGAAACGTTAAACGATGAAGGGAAGCGAGCATGGCCGAATGTAGGAGATGAAGCGAGTTTTGTTTTGACGAATGCAACATGTACTGCTGAAGCGATAGCACGTCAAACAGAGAAGCGTTTCGTTGTACATAAAGGAAATATTGTTGTTGGTAGTTTAAATGAGGTGGAATTAAATAATCTTGTGTAAAAGAATCGTTTAAATGTTTTGAGGAGGGTTCTAATTGTGAGTGTAGAACTCTTCTTTTTTGTGTTTACAATATATTTCTTATAGGTTAGCTAGGAAGGATGAAAAAATTGGACAATCAACATAATCAAAATCATATTATGGGAACTTTGCAATGGTTTATATTTTTATTAGCGAATTCAATCGCATTACCAATTGTCGTTGGCGGATTATTTCATCTTACGACGGAAGAAATATTTTATTTAATGCAGCGTACATTCTTTGTAGTTGGTATATCTTCTTTTTTACAAGGGTGGCTTGGACATAGACTACCAATTGCGGATGGACCAGCTGGATCTTGGGTTGGAGTATTTACCGTACTTGCTTACGCAACGGCCGGACAAGATCAATTACATAGTACGTTGCAAATTTTAGAATTAGGAATGATAATTTCCGGTGTTATTTTAATAGGATTAGGAGTAACTGGTTTTATAGGACGTATTTTATTTTTATTTACGCCGCTTGTGACAGGGACGTTTTTACTTTTATTATGTTTACAATTAAGCGGTGTATTCCTAAAAGGGATGCTAGGAATTACTGCTATTGTTTCTCAAATCGATGGATTTACAGCGATAATTGCATTTAGCATATTTCTTTTCGTTATTATACTATCTAACTTCGGAAAAGGTTTTGTCAAAAGTTATGCGGTTTTAATCGGATTAATTAGTGGGTGGATTCTTTTTCTAATTGCAGGAAAAGTGACGATTCCATCTCAAGTAACTCATTTTGTGCAACTTCCACAAATATTTGCTTGGGGACTTCCAAAGTGGAATACAGGTATGGCTGTATCGAGTTTCGTTATGGTATGTATTTTAGTTTCTAATACAGTGGCAGCTATTATAGCAATTAATCAAGCTACCATTCAAAAAGGGACTATTGAACAGAAACAGTTGAAGGATGGAACGTGGGTTGGAGGGATTTCGCATATCATTTCTTCTGTATTTTCAACTGTAGGTGTCGTGCCATTACCAGCAACGGCAGGGTTTATACGTTTAACGAAACAAAAATATATACGATCGTTCTTACTAGCATGTATGTTACTAGTCGTAATGTCGCTGTTTCCGAGTATTATTCGTTACTTAGCATCATTGCCATCCGCTGTCGCGTCTGCGGTTTTAATGGCTTCGTTCGTACAGCTAATTGGAATTGGATTTCATAATATAAAACAAGTGCCGATGAGCGAAAGGAATGTAACGATTTTAGGAGTTGCTGTATTATTTGGAAGCGGTGTTATGTTTTTACCGTCTGGAGCACTTCAATCATTGCCGTCTGTTATGCAATATATATTCGGAAATGGTTTATTCGTAGGTACTGTTGTCAGCATATTACTAGAACAAATATGGCGTACAGAAAAATGAGTGGATACAAACAGTGAACGCACTGTATAAAAGTCTAAAATAACATGTGAAATAAAGCCCATTTTCATTCACCACCTGCACATTTCGTTCATACAATATCTTGACTAAATAAACACCCAACTTACACATACACGGCTCTGGCTTAAGCAAGGAGGGTTATACCAGTTGAAGGAAAAAGCGTATCAATCTAAACCGTTACTCACAAAGAGAGAGAGAGAAGTATTTGAATTACTGGTTCAAGATAAAACAACGAAGGAAATTGCAGGTGAACTTTTTATCAGTGAAAAAACAGTACGCAACCACATCTCAAACGCAATGCAAAAGCTAGGAGTTAAAGGACGTTCACAAGCAGTTGTTGAGCTTCTTCGCATGGGAGAGCTCGAACTATAAAAAGAAAGCCGACTTTTAAATGAAGAGTCGGCTATTTTTCTGTCTGTTTCTTGTTCTATAAGAATGATAAGAACACTCTATACATAAATAGGTAGTAAGGAGGGGATATGTTGAAAAGGATATTGTTAGTTTCAACAAGCGCTCATGATATGAATGGACACCCGACTGGTTTGTGGCTGGAAGAGCTCGCAGCTCCTTATAATGTATTTAAAAAGGCTAATTTCGATGTTGATATTGTGTCGATAAAGGGTGGTAGAGTACCTATTGATAGAGTGTCGATTCCGAACGGGATACCTCGTGAGTTTAAGCATGTTGCCTCTTTATTGCAAAATACGAAGCCGATCTCAAAGGTTCATTTTTCGGATTATGATGCAGTTTTATTTGGTGGTGGGCACGGGGCAATTGTAGATTTTCCAGGTAATCCGTATGTTGCAAATTTAATTGAGAATATGTACAACAATAACAGGATTGTAGCAGCTGTTTGTCACGGAGTAAGTTCTTTAGTCGGTGTGAAAAATAAGGACGGATCGTTTTTTGTTGCTGGTAAGCGTATAACAGGTTATACGAATGATGAGGAAAAAGCTGTACATTTAGAAAAGCGAGTGCCGTTTTTATTAGAAAGTAAATTGAAAGAAGAAGGGGCTTTTTTTTATGTTGCTCCAAAATTCACGCCACATGTCGTAGTAGATGGGCGTTTAATTACAGGACAAAATCCGCAGTCTAGTATGGAAATAGGGAAAGCTATAAGAAGAGCTGTAAATAAAGTATAGAAAAAGTGCTCGTTACTCATAAAGGTAGCGGGCATTTTTTCTATAGTATAAATGACTCCTTAAACTAAAAAGATGTATTGCGTATAGTGACTTCATTTATAATTAATCGTGAATTTGCTATACTATTTTGTATGGACAAAAGGGGAGGCTCTTTTAATGAGAAAAGTTGCGTGTGCAAACACTTATATTAATAAAATAAAGCCCGTTATTAGAAAAACGAGTTTTAGTCAATTGAAAATAGATGAAATTGCGAAATATATGGATATTAGTAAAGCTACTTTATATAAACGTTTTTCTTCAAAAGATGAGATTATTGAAGCTGTGGTAGAAGATTTTATGAACTACCTTCTTGAAGGAGATGCGGATAATCAAGATGAAAGTATGTCTTTTGCAGAACGTTTCCAAAAGACGTTTATCCACTCTTTAAAATGTGTGACATATATTTCTGATGTCTTTTTACAAGATTTGAAAGAGGCATATCCGCACTTATCTGATCAGTTAGTCGCTGCACAACAAAATCGTAATCATAATTTGCAAATGTTTTTTGAAGTGGGTATGGAACAAGGCTACTTTAATAAAATGAACGCACAATTATTTATGGTGCAAGATGACGTGATGTTAAGACGTATTATAGATCATTCTTTTTGTATTCAGTATGATATTACGTTAAAAAAAGCGATACTTGATTTTTATCAATTGAAGAAGTATCAACTGTTTAAACCAGAGTATATAGAAGCGATTGATGATTCTGAAGTTGAAAAAGAAGTTATTGCTATTTTGCAAATGATTTCGTAAAAAAGCAGGTTTTCCTATGATAATGGAAAACCTGCTTTTTTTATTACATGTTATTTTTTACGTGTTGTAATACTAATTCAGCTACTGGGCCACCTGAGGCTGGATTTTGACCAGTGATAACACGATTATCTTCTACAGCGTAAGCTTCCCAAGGCTGCGCAGCTTTTTCGTAAAGCCCTCCATTTTTAATGAGTTCATCTTCTGTTAAAAATGGAACGAATTGATCTAATTCAGCTAGCTTTTCTTCTTCATTTGAAAATCCTGTTACTTTTTTACCACTAATCAAACGTTCCCCATTACTTAATGTGATATGAAATAAACCAGCAGCCCCGTGACAAACGGAGGAAACAATTCCGCCATTTTCATAAATGTTGCGGCTAATCATTTGAAGTTCTTTATTTTCTGGGAAGTCCCAAATTACACCGTGACCGCCTGCGTAATAAATCGCAGCGTAGTCTTCTGGATTTACTTTACTCGGCTTCATTGTAGAACCAAGACGATTCATAAATTCTTTCTTTTGATACCATTCCCAATCGATGCTCTCCGCCATTGCTAAACTATGCGGATCAATCGGTGTATAGCCGCCTTGTGGGCTAACATAATCTACTTCGTAACCAGCGTCTTCTACCTTTTTAACGAAATGGACAGCTTCACCAAGCCAAAGACCAGTAGCTCGATTTAAATTTGGATATTTTTCTACGCTCGTTAATACGACTAACATTTTTTTCTTCATCATAATCCTCCTGTAATGTTTCTTCTATATAAAAGTTCTTTATTTATTTGGTTTTATTAAGTTAGAAATTGCAAACTTGAATAAACATGTCAGTCCTCCTTATATCGGATTCGAAATTAGTGTATAACAATTTTTATACAAAGTAAACTAAAAACACTTAATTAGTTTACTTTGTATATTTTTCGTTGACAAACTGTAATGCTGAAATTATGATAGTTCCATGAATGTCGAACAACGTACATGTTTCGTTTCAAATTCAGTTTATCGCGCGATGAATATATACATTTGATGAAGTTGTTTAGTGGTAATAGAGGAGCTAAACAACTTTATTTTTCATTTTTATTTACAGTTACTACAATCAGGAGAGGTGTTACACATGGGGAAAGATATAAGTAACCATTCAAAATGGTTTGTTTTCACATTATGTTTTATCGTTTTATTAGGACCGATGAATGCAGTTTTATTTAATGTAGCGTTAGAGGATATGGCTCGTGATTTATCCATTGGCCAATCGAAGGTAAGTTGGGTTGTAGTAGGTTATTCCTTAGTTGTCGGTATTGGTTCGATGATATATGGGAAGCTGGCTGATCGTTACAGTGTAAAAAAACTATTAATTATTTCAATTATCATATTTGTAGCGGGTTCTATTATTGGATTTATGAATCAATCTTATACGATTACCATTCTTGCAAGGTTAGTGCAGGCGAGTGGAGGAGCAGCGTTTATTGCACTTAGTATGATTGCGGTGGCGAAATTAGTTGTTCCTGCTAAGAAGCCTGGTGCGTTAGCGATGATTAGTTCTTCTATTGCATTAGCGATAGGTATTGGTCCTTTAGTTGGCGGGGCTATTACGAATACATTTGGGTGGCCATATTTATTTTTATTTATGGTTATTTCAGTAGTGGGGATTTTCTTGCTTTTAAAATTTATGCCGGAAGAAGCGCAGCATACGGATGGAGCGTTTCATTTTGATTACACCGGAGCGGCGTTATTATTTGCATTCATTACGACTGTTTTATTAGGGGGAAATATTAATAGTTGGCTATTTGTGTTATCGGTTGCTTTCTTATTTTTATTCACGGTTCGTATGAAGAACGCGGAACATCCATTAATTGATATTGAGTTGTTTACAAATAAAACATTTCTTCGTTTAATAGCGGTCGGATTCGTAATGAATGTGGCGCTATGTGCTAGTTTATTATTATTACCATTATTGTTAGGAAGAGAGCACGGATTGTCTCCATTCGTTATCGGAATTGCACTGTTTGTTGCATCACTCTTTGGTATTGTTTCTAGTTTTCTTACTGGAAAGATCGTCCCTTCGTTTGGAAATGTGAATATGATTTATGTAGCGTCTGCCATTATGATCGTTGGCTTTTTAATTTTAGGGCTTATTCCAAACGGGAACATTGCTGTTATTGTATTGGCGATTATTTTAACGTTTATGAGTTATTCAGCTATTCAAGTATCAGTAAACACATTTATACCGAAAACATTACATCCAGCTAAAGTTGGGGTCGGTCTTGGTTTGTATAATTTAATTAACTTTTTCGGTATGGCATTTGGACCAGCTGTAGCGAGTAAAATCATGGAATCTACAAATAGTTATCGTTTGAATTTTATTTTAATCGTCATGTTAATTTCTGCTCATTTCTTCTTATTAATAGGAATGTCTTCTTTTCAAAAAAAGATGGAGCAATAAATACGTACTTTATTATAGAAGAAACCGACTTTCGTATAGAAGGTCGGTTATTTTTCTGTCTTGCAAATTATGAAAAAAAGGAGCAAAATAAAAAAGGTCCTAGTCTATACAGGTACAAATGAAAATTTTCATACAGAAGCACTTTAAGTGAGCGAACTTAAAGTGTGTAAAATATAATGATAAAATAAGATGATGAATGAGAAAACGGGTGATGAAGTTGAATAGAGCAATCGGTGTTATCGATTCAGGAGTTGGCGGTTTAACAGTAGCGAAGGAATTAATTCGTCAGTTGCCGAAAGAGCGCATTATATATTTAGGGGATACAGCACGTTGCCCTTATGGTCCACGTTCTCGAGAAGAAGTGCGTCAATTTACGTGGGAAATGACGGAGCATTTACTAGATTTGAATATCAAAATGTTAGTTATTGCGTGTAATACAGCAACTGCGGTTGTATTAGAAGAGATGCAGAAACAATTACCAATTCCAGTGGTAGGAGTTATTCACCCAGGATCACGTACAGCTTTAAAAGTGACAAACACGTATCATGTTGGGATTATTGGAACGATTGGAACGGTGAAAAGTGGTGCATACGAAGAAGCGTTAAAGTCTATTAATAACCGTGTTATGGTAGAAAGTTTAGCATGTCCGCCTTTCGTTGAGCTTGTAGAGAGTGGCAATTTTGAAAGTGAAATGGCATATGAAGTTGTAAGAGAAACGTTGCAACCGCTGAAAAATACTGATATTGATACACTTATTTTAGGTTGTACACATTATCCAATTTTAGGCCCTGTTATTAAAAAGGTAATGGGAGATAAAGTACAACTAATTAGTTCAGGTGATGAAACGGCGCGCGAAGTAAGTACTATTTTATACCATAGTAAAATGTTGAATGAGGGAGAGGAACAAAGTGATCATCTCTTCTTAACAACAGGAAAAATAGGCCTATTTAAAGAAATTGCATCAAAATGGTTCGGTCAGCCGATTGAAAATGTGAAACATATTTATTTAGAAAAAGAATAATAGTAGAATTCATATAAGTAAACTCCTGAGAAATCAGGAGTTTTTTGTTTGTAAGAAGCACAGCTTGTTCTAAAACAGGAAACAGCTCGTATACATAATAGTACAAACTTAGATTTTAGGGGGGAATGGCATGCCTAAATCCACTTTTAAATGGGTTGTTGGTGCTACTGTGAGCGCTGTTTTACTAACAGGGTGTGGCTTTATAAATCAGGAGAAGGCAACGGAACAAATTGATCCGCCAAAACAAGTTACGTATACAGAGGGTGGAAAGAAAGAAGTAGCTAAGAAAGATAAGCAAGGACAAACAGTGAATAGAGAACTATACCTTGTTGATAAAAATGGTTATGTTGTACCGCAAACGTTAGCTGTACCTACTCCAAAAGCAAATGAGGTTATTCAGCAAACGTTAGAGTACCTTGTGAAAGATGGACCGGTAACGAATTTATTGCCGAATGGGTTCCGTGCAGTCATTCCAGCGAATACATCGATGACCCTAAATTTGAAAAAAGATGGGACGGCAGTTATTGATTTCTCTAATGAAATGAAAAACTATGCAAAAGAAGAAGAACGTCAAATTGTTGAGTCAATAGCGTGGACGTTGACGCAATTTAAAGAAATAAAACAAGTGCAGTTCCAAATAAATGGTGAGAAATTAGCGAAGATGCCCGTTGGGGGTACGCCGCTTGGTGAAGGAGTGAGTCGTGCTAACGGTATCAACTTCGATGACGAGCAAGTAGCGGATGTAACGAATACAAAACCAGTTACACTTTATTTTATGGCACAAAATAATAATAAACAGCAATACTACGTACCTGTAACACGCCGCGTTGTAGAAGGGAAAGAAAATGATTATGCAGCAATTATAGATGAGCTTGTAAAAGGACCGATTCATCAGTCGCTTCTAAATGACTTTAATCCAGGAGTTAAGCTTATTACGAATCCGAAATTACAAGATGGAAATCTTACATTAAACTTTAACGAAAATATATTTATAAACCCAGATAAAAATATGGTTTCAAATTACGTATTGAAGTCGTTAGTTTTATCTTTAACTGAAAAGAAAGGCGTGAAAAGTGTTTCTATTGAAGTAAATGGTAAAGCAAATCTTATAGATGAAAAGGGCGGAAAGTTAATAAAACCTGTAGATCGTCCAGAAAACGTGAATACAGGTAGTTTTTAATCGTCAATAATTTGATATACTTAAGTAAGAAAGGGGAATTGCTTTTTGAGTTCCCCTTCTTTTATTGTATACATATCATACATTTAAATTTGGCTATACTAACAAGTAGTTATGAGGAGGTTATTTTTATGCGAGTAGATGGTAGAGAGAAAACAGAATTACGCCATATACATATTCATACGAATTATTTAAAAAATCCAGAGGGATCAGTATTAATTGAGGTTGGGGATACAAAGGTAATTTGCTCAGCGACAATTGAAGAGCGTGTCCCGCCGTTTATGCGTGGAGAAGGAAAGGGCTGGGTAACAGCTGAATATGCGATGATTCCACGTGCAACAGAACAACGTACAATTAGGGAGTCAAGTAAAGGGAAAGTAACAGGACGTACAATGGAAATCCAGCGCTTAATTGGACGAGCTTTACGTGCGGTAGTTGACCTAGAAGCACTTGGTGAAAGAACAGTTTGGATTGATTGTGATGTTATTCAAGCGGATGGTGGAACGAGAACTGCTTCTATTACAGGTGCATATGTAGCAATGGTATTAGCGTTTGAGAAGTTATTACAAGCAGAAAAAGTATCTAAAATTCCAGTAAAAGATTATTTAGCAGCAACGTCAGTAGGGATTGTTGAAGAACAAGGTGTTGTTTTAGATTTAAACTACGTAGAAGATTCTAAAGCAGACGTTGATATGAACGTAATTATGACTGGAAAAGGCCAGTTTGTTGAAGTGCAAGGAACTGGAGAAGAAGCGACGTTTAGCAGAGCACAGTTAAATGAATTACTTGATGCTGCGGAACAAGGTATTTTCCAACTGATTGACATGCAAAAAGAAGCGTTAGGCGACATCGTATCTCATATAGAGTAGAGGTGGAAAGTATGAAACAAGTTGTTGTAGCGACAAAAAATATGGGGAAAGTACGTGAATTTGCTGAGTTATTTGAGCGATTTGATTTAGAAGTAAAATCATTACACGATTTTCCTCATATTGAAGAAGTTGAAGAAACTGGTGAAACATTTGAAGAAAATGCAATCTTAAAAGCTGATAGTCTGAGCAAACAGCTTAATGCGATTGTAATTGCGGATGATTCAGGTCTTATTGTAGATGCTTTAAATGGAAAGCCAGGTGTGTATTCAGCTCGTTTTGCTGGAGAGCCGAAAGATGATCAAGCGAATATTGATAAAGTGTTACAAGAATTAAATGAGATAGCGTTTGATAAGCGTAAAGCTCGCTTCTACTGCGCATTAGCAGTGGCTTTCCCTGAAGGTGATAAAAAGCCTGTCATTGTAAACGGGACGTGTGAAGGGTATATTTTAGAACAGCGCCGCGGAGACAACGGTTTTGGATATGATCCGATTTTTTATGTGGAAGAATATAAAAAAGCGATGGCGGAACTAAGCTCAGATGAGAAAAATGCCATTAGTCACCGCGGACGTGCTCTTCGTAAGCTAGAAGAAAAAATCCCTGAATGGTTTTTAGGAGAATAAGGGAGAGAGATTGATGAAAGCTTTAATCGTAAGCGATAGTCATAGCTCTGTGAAGGAATTACAGCAGTTAAAAGAGAAATATGAAGGGAAAGTAGATATCATGATTCATTGTGGTGATTCAGAGCTAACGCCTGCTCATGAAGAGCTGCAAGGTTTCCATGTTGTAAAAGGGAATTGTGATTATGCTAACTTTCAAGATGAAATTGTAACTGATGTAGATGGCATTCGTTTCGTCGTTGTGCACGGACATCGTCATAACGTGAAAATGACATTACAAACATTAGCGTACCACGCAGAAGAGGTAGGGGCGCAAGTTGCATGCTTCGGACACTCTCACGTATTAGGTGCAGAATTAATCGACGGCGTTTTATTTATTAATCCAGGTAGTATTTTATTACCACGTCAACGTGTAGAAAAGACATTTGCTTTATTAGAAATGGATGAAAATCAAATGGAAGTTCGTTTTGAAACATTAGACGGACAACTAGTTGAACAAGCAGTTTTTAAAAGAGGATAAGAAAAATTATCCTCTTTTAAAAAAGGTGTTGACTTTATGTATGGTTATACATATAATAAATATTGTCGATAGGGCAACAGCGCTAACGAAGAAAAATAAAATAACATATGCGGGTGTAGTTTAGTGGTAAAACAAGAGCCTTCCAAGCTCTGGTCGAGAGTTCGATTCTCTTCACCCGCTCCATGTCCCAGTAGCTCAGCCGGATAGAGCATACGCCTTCTAAGCGTACGGTCGGGAGTTCGAATCTCTCCTGGGACGCTAAAAAAACCTTGTTATCTTTTGATAACAAGGTTTTTTGTTTGTCTACAAATTGATGTATGTACAAGAGGTATAAAATATAACGTAATATATCATAATTATTATGTATTACAGATTAAAGTGCATTAAGAAAAGAGCGCTATTTATGCGCCCTATTCCTCTTATTTAATTTAAAGAATCAATAGGTTTATGATGGAACTCGAATCCATATCCAGATTCCCCTAATTAATCACTTAGAATGTTATAAAACTTTTTGCAATTCTAGTACGATGGAGCAGCTGTGATCGAAACTTATCCCCGACAGTGTGTTACAATTAATAGAAGTGGAAAGCGAGAATCTCCAATTGACGGGACGTGTGATGGGTTGGACAGTTTAAGAAGGTTGTATAAAAAAGGGAGATGGCGCAAAGATGGCGAGATCAAATGAGAATGATTTAACGGAGAAATTGGCAGAAGGTCACCGAAAATATGGTGATGGCAACTTTACAGTACAGAACATCGGTGATGAAACTAACCCGGATTGGACTGTCGTAAAAAATGTGAGGAAGGGATCGGCAGGCATTCGCGAAGGCGAAGATATATTAAGACTGCGATCAAAATATATAAAGTAGTACGGAAATGGGCGGAGTGGGAGTTCAAATCTCTCCTGGGACGCTAAGAAACCCTTGTTATCTTTTGATAACAAGGGTTTCTTGTTTAGTTATTAATAAACTTCTCAAAGACAAAACCATAATCTTTCACGTTATATTGCTTCTTCGTATCAACGAGCCAGTTGAAGGCAATTTCGTTCATTTCTTTAAACTGTTCTGCTAAATTTACTTGTGCGTTTGAAATGCGGCTAAAAGCGTTAGATGCCATATCTAGACTTTTGTGTGCATACTGCAATGTAATATCGTTGTCGTATGCGATTTCTTCTATTTTAAGTAAAGCTTTATATAAATCTTTTAATTCTTCAACATGTTTTTTATGAACATCAATTGAATAATGCTCATCTCCCATTTGGAACTTGATTTCTACATCTAAATCAATCGTTCCAGCAGTTTCAAGTGCTACGTTTTTAATTTGATATTTACTATAGCTAAAGCGGCGTAGTGTCCGTTTTTTACTCGTTGCGCTTGTACCATCTAAGTGGAGTAATCCTTTGTTTGTAAAACAATATTCATCTGATTTTGATTTAATTAAAAAATAAATTTTCTCCCCATCTTCATGCATCACGTAATCATCAGCATCAACTTTATCGTAATCTTTCGGTGTGATGACAGATCCCACATCACTTAGTCCTAATACATCTGCAGCCATTTTTTTAAACATATATATAATCCCCCTTTTAAGTTCTTAATTGTACAAAAATATATTAACACGATTTTAATACAGTGTTTTCTTATAAATGAAAACATTTGAAGGTAAGTTAAGGGAAGTAACGAATAATTATTTCAACCCTAAATTATTTAGTAAATCTATTAGTTTAAGGGTGGATTCTCTGAAAAATAACTACGAGAAAAACAAGTGATTACAGAGAAATTCCGTGATGTCAGCTCAAGTAATATGAGGTGTTTTTCTATCATTTTTTGAAATCTTACAATTCTGTAAGGTAACTGTAAGGAAGTTCGATGGTAACAAATTGCTAATCCTCTATAATGAAGGTAACAACGATAAAACGAGGAGGAAGAAATGATGAAGGGATTAATCGTAACGGGTTTAACAGTTGCTTTTGGATTTGTAGCGTATGAGAAATTAACGTATGTAGTTGATGTTGTAAAACATTTAATCGCTTAGCAAAAAAACTGCCATGAGAGGGAAAGGGAATGAGTGAATGAATGGAATGGTTATTTGGAATTATAGGTACTTGTAGTGTAGTGTTATTGTTCTTTGTCCCAAGTGGTATACTTAGTTCGACAACGAGTTTGTTCTTCTTAAGTTTGTTTGCTTGTACAATGCTTATTATTATGTTTTTAATGAAGCGAAGTAAACCAATCTTCTATTTTAGCATGATTGTTATGGCAATTATTGTTCTCCAAATTATTACCCTTGTTATATACCCCACTATTATAAAAGCTTTCCATTAATGATGAATCCTCTGCCTGAATTGCTGAGGATTTTTGTTTGTACATTTTTAATTTTTAGTAAGGATTTGTTTATATTGAAATATGAAAATTAAATATTTTTATATTTCAAACAAAGGGTTTTGGGATGTTGTGTTCTCATTACTCATTTGATATATTTACTTTAAAGATAATTAAAATCTAGAAAAAGAGGCGGACGTATGGATAAAAAAGAAAATACGGTCGTATTGTTTCCACAGCTATCAGAGCGATATATTGATGAAGGTTTTTTAGCACTGAAAGAGCGGAAATTCGAAGATGCATTGCGCTGCTTTGAAATATTACGTCAGTATAATGCAGAAACGGAACAAACGGAACTCGCTTCTGTTATTTGTTTGTTAGAATTAAAGCATATGGAAGAAGCGAAAGACAAATGTGAACAGTTACTTGAAACGGGAGCTGTATTATTTGGTGATATTCTTGAAACATATGTGACGATTTTAGTTCAAACAAATGATTATGAAGGTGTTATTGAAACCGTCGAAAAAGTGTTGCAAACGAAAGATATAATGCCTGAGCAAAAGGAAAAATTAGCACAGCTCGCTTTATTTGCAGAAGGTATGTTAAATGAAGTAGATACGTCACTAGTCGATTCGAATTTTGAATTAGATGAGTTTACTAATGAAATGTTTGGAGAAAACTTTGGACAAAAGCTAAGAGCAATTCAGCAACTTTCGTTAAAAGACTTGGATCTTGCATTACCTATTTTAAAGGAATTTTTAATAGACGAAAAACAACACCCTTATTTGAAAACTTCTATTTTGTATAAAATGATAGAAAATCAAATAGAAGAAGAAATAGAGGTAGAAAAGTTTGGAAATACGATGAAGGTGATTCCGGCATTTACAGGTCATAATGAGGAGCAATCCGATAACATTATACATACATTATCAAGTCGATTAGAGCAAAATTATCCCGATATATTTGAAGCGATGGTTACATATTGGAAAGAATTGCGAATTAGCATTTTCCCATTCGCTCTATTAATGGATAAAGTAGAGATTTGGGCTGCTGTTTTAGAGAGAATTGGAAGAAAGCGTTTCGGGTTGACTATTAATGAAGAAGAGCTTATGACAGCGTATAATATTGAATTAGAAGAGTTTCATATTGCCTATCAATGGTTATTACGTGTTGAAAGAGAAGGATATTTGCCCGTATAATTATGAAAAAGAATCGTTCGGTTCTTGAAACGAGCATATTCTATGTTATAATGTAAGGGTTGCAAAAGGCAGAAATCTGCCTGTTTGTAAGAGAAGAGAAGTGTAATTCTCTTACTTAATATGTTTCATATTATTCTCGAACAAAATATACCGTAGTTGTCTTTTAGACAATTAGTAGATTGGAACATTATATCTGAAAGCTTTTGCTAGAGGATTATTTGTACTTTTGTTATTTCAAAAAAGAGATAATGAAGATTTTAATCTATAGAGGTATGTGCATACATTATTATAGTTGGAGGGAAAGAATAAATGGCTACAAAATGGGAAAAATTAGAAGGTAACGTAGGCGTTCTAACAATCGAAGTTGATGCTAAAGAAGTAAACAACTCTATCGACGCTGCGTTCAAAAAAGTAGTACAAACAATCAACGTACCAGGTTTCCGTAAAGGAAAAATGCCTCGTCCGTTATTCGAACAACGCTTTGGTATCGAATCTTTATATCAAGATGCTATAGATATCATCTTACCAAAAGCATACGGTGAAGCGATTGATGAAGCTGGTATCTTCCCAGTTGATCATCCTGAAATCAACATCGAGAAGTTCGAAAAAAATGCTAACCTTATCTTCACTGCAAAAGTTACAGTGAAACCTGAAGTTAAATTAGGTGAGTACAAAGGTTTAGCAGTAGAAAAAGTTGAAACAACTGTAACTGACGAAGATGTAGAGAACGAATTAAAATCTTTACAAGAGCGTCAAGCTGAACTAGTTGTTAAAGAAGAAGGAACTGTTGAAAACGGTGATACAGCTGTAATCGACTTCGAAGGTTTCGTTGATGGCGAAGCATTTGAAGGCGGAAAAGGCGAAAACTACTCTCTAGCAATCGGTTCTGGTACATTCATCCCAGGTTTCGAAGAGCAAGTAATTGGTCTTAAATCTGGTGATTCTAAAGAAGTTGAAGTATCATTCCCAGAAGAGTACCACGCTGCTGAATTAGCTGGTAAACCAGCTACATTCAAAGTAACAATTCACGAAATCAAAACAAAAGAACTTCCTGAGTTAAACGACGAGTTCGCTAAAGAAGCTGACGAAGCTGTTGCAACTCTTGATGAATTAAAAACAAAACTTCGTACAAACTTAGAAGAAGGCAAAAAGCACGAAGCTGAGCACAAAGTACGTGACGAAGTAGTAGAATTAGCTGCTGCTAACGCTGAAATCGAAATTCCAGAAGCTATGATCGACACTGAGTTAGATCGTATGGTTCGTGAATTCGAGCAACGTTTAAGCCAACAAGGTATGAACCTTGAGCTTTACTACCAATTCACAGGTACTGACGCTGACAAGTTAAAAGAGCAAATGAAAGAAGACGCTCAAAAACGCGTAAGAATCAACCTTGTTCTTGAAGCTATCATTGAAGCTGAAAACATCGAAGTTACTGAAGAAGAAGTAACTGCAGAAGTTGAAAAAATGGCTGAAATGTACGGTATGCCAGTAGACGCTATCAAGCAAGCTCTTGGAAGTGTAGACGCTTTAGCTGAAGATCTTAAAGTGCGTAAAGCTGTAGATTTCTTAGTAGAAAACGCTGCATAATAAAATAACAAGGCACGATTTTAATCGTGCCTTGTTTTATAAATATAGAAATATATTTATAAAACTTTTCGATGAAGAAGGAAAACTTCCTTTACAAGTCGAATATACATATTTCAAAAGTTTTAAAATTTTTTTATTTGTACATAACTAGTCATATTATTTGTATTTCTCGCCACGTAGTGACATAATATGTATTTACATACGATACATTTATCGTGTACATACGAAGGCAAGAGGTTAGCACTTTGTAAGGGGTGTGAAAATATGTTTAAATTTAATGATGAAAAAGGTCAATTAAAATGTTCTTTCTGTGGTAAAACACAAACGCAAGTTCGAAAGTTAGTTGCAGGTCCAGGTGTTTACATTTGTGACGAGTGTATCGAACTTTGTACTGAAATTGTACAAGAGGAGCTTGCGAAGGACGAAGAAGTAGAATTCAAAGATGTACCGAAACCGGTAGAAATTCGTGAAATCTTAGATGAGTATGTCATCGGACAAGATAACGCGAAAAAAGCGCTAGCGGTAGCGGTATATAACCATTACAAACGCATTAATTCTAACAGCAAAATTGATGATGTAGAATTAGCGAAGAGTAATATTTCACTTATTGGGCCAACTGGTAGTGGTAAAACATTATTGGCACAAACATTAGCGCGTATTTTAAATGTTCCATTTGCGATCGCGGACGCAACATCTTTAACTGAAGCTGGATACGTTGGGGAAGATGTAGAAAACATCTTACTAAAATTAATCCAAGCAGCTGATTATGATGTAGAAAAAGCGGAAAAAGGAATCATTTATATTGATGAGATTGATAAAGTGGCACGTAAGTCCGAAAATCCATCAATTACACGTGATGTATCTGGTGAAGGTGTGCAGCAGGCACTTCTGAAAATTTTAGAAGGTACTGTAGCAAGCGTTCCACCTCAAGGTGGTCGTAAGCATCCGCACCAAGAGTTTATTCAAATTGATACAACGAATATCTTATTCATCTGTGGTGGAGCGTTTGATGGCATCGAGCCAATTATTAAACGTCGTCTTGGTGAAAAAGTAATTGGATTTGGTGCTGAGAAGAAAAATGCTGATGTAAATGAGAAGCATGTTTTATCTCACGTATTACCAGAGGACCTTTTAAGATTTGGTTTAATTCCAGAGTTTATCGGTCGTCTTCCAGTTATTGCGAACCTAGAGCCGCTTGATGAAGATGCTCTTGTTGATATTTTAACGAAACCGAAAAATGCACTTGTTAAGCAATTCCAAAAACTATTGGAGCTTGACGATGTTGAGTTAGAGTTTGAAGAAGGCGCACTAATTGAAATTGCGAAAAAAGCAATTGAACGTAAAACAGGTGCTCGTGGACTTCGTTCTATTATTGAAGGCTTAATGCTGGATGTAATGTTTGAACTTCCATCTCGCAAAGATATTGAGAAGTGTATTCTTACGAAAGAAACAGTAGCTGATAATGAACCGCCGAAATTGGTGTTACAAGACGGTACTGTACTTGATACAAAAACATCTGCATAGTGCGAAGGAGAAACAGCAATTTTTATAATTGCTGTTTTTCTTTATGTTTAGCTATGTTCCTCCGCGGAAATACTAAGAGATAAAACATTGCGGGAGGAAATAAATGATGAGCTGGACAAATATATTTTTACTTGTTCAACTTGTTTTTGGTGTAATTGTCGGATTGTACTTTTGGCATTTACTTCGAAATCAGCGAACACAAAAAGTTTCAATTGATCGAGAATCGAAAAAAGAATTAGAGCAACTTCGTAAAATGCGCGAGATTTCTTTAACAGAGCCGCTCGCGGAAAAGGTGCGTCCTACATCCTTTTTAGATATTGTAGGGCAAGAGGACGGGATTAAGTCGTTAAAAGCGGCTCTTTGTGGCCCGAACCCGCAACATGTGATTATATATGGTCCACCGGGTGTTGGAAAGACAGCTGCAGCACGTCTTGTTTTAGAGGAAGCGAAACGAAATCCAAAATCTCCATTTCGCACGAATGCAACATTTATTGAACTGGATGCGACGACAGCTAGGTTTGATGAACGTGGTATTGCAGACCCTTTAATCGGTTCGGTACATGATCCGATTTATCAAGGTGCTGGTGCAATGGGGCAGGCGGGTATTCCGCAACCGAAAAAAGGTGCGGTAACAGATGCACATGGTGGTATTTTGTTTATTGATGAGATTGGCGAACTACATCCGATTCAAATGAACAAAATGTTAAAGGTGCTAGAAGACCGGAAAGTGTTTTTGGAAAGTGCATACTATAGTGAAGAGAATACGATGATTCCAACATATATACATGACATTTTTCAAAAAGGTTTACCAGCCGATTTTCGCTTAGTTGGGGCGACGACGCGTTCGCCAGAGGAGATTCCACCTGCTATTCGGTCACGCTGTTTAGAAGTGTTTTTCCGTGAATTAGATACAGATGAAATTCAAAAAGTAGCGAAGAATGCAGCTGATAAAGTGGAAATGCAAATAGGTGAGAACGGTATTGAAATGATTGGGATGTATGCAAGAAATGGACGAGAAGCGATTAACCTTGTACAAATTTCTGCTGGTATGGCAATAAATGAAGAACGTTCTTTCATTAAAGATGAAGATATAGAGTGGGTTGTTCACTCTAGTCAACTTACACCAAAATATGAAAAACGTATTTATCCTATTCCAAGAATCGGCCTTGTAAATGGACTTGCTATATACGGACCGAATACAGGCGCGTTATTAGAAATTGAAGTAACAGCAATCAAAGCGAAAGATAAAGGATCGGTAAATGTTACCGGAATTGTTGAAGAGGAAAGTATTGGTAGTCAAACGAAGTCCATTCGCCGTAAAAGTATGGCGAAAGGTTCTGTAGATAATGTATTAACGGTACTTCGTTCTCTAGATGTGTTGCCAGAAGGATACGATATACATATTAATTTTCCAGGTGGTATCCCAATTGATGGGCCTTCGGCAGGTATTGCTATGGCAACGGGTGTATATTCAGCGGTGCATCGTACGTATGTGAATAATGAAGTAGCGATGACTGGTGAAATAAGTATACACGGTGAAGTGAAACCTATTGGTGGTGTGTACGCAAAAATAAAAGCTGCGAAAAAAGCAGGTGCGAAGAAAGTTATTATTCCTGCTGAAAACATGCAACCGTTTTTGTACACAATAAAAGGAATTGAAATCATTCCTGTTCGTAAGTTAAAAGAAGTATTTGAGTTAACATTTATGCAGGAAAATATGCATCGAGACATTGATATACATACTACTGTAGATGAAACAGATGCACAATCCATGTGAGAATGAACGATAATAAAATTTGCCAGACTTCGTTTAAGTTTGTATGCTTAAGCGGAGTCTTTTTTCCTTTTTAACAGGGAGAAAAACGAGGGATTTACAATTGCGGAAAATCTCTGCAATTGCATCTAGATGTATTGTAATATAAAATAGTTGAACAGGAGTTTAATTTATTATGGAGGTGCTATGTCTAGTATGAATACGAATGAAAGAATCGTACCCCTCCTACCATTAAGAGGCGTTCTCGTATATCCAACGATGGTTCTGCATCTTGATGTAGGACGTGATAAATCGATACAAGCACTAGAGCAGGCGGCAATGGATGAAAATATCATCTTTTTAGCGATGCAAAAAGAAATGAATATCGATGATCCGAAAGAAGATGACATATATAGTGTAGGTACAGTGGCGAAAGTGAAGCAAATGTTAAAATTGCCGAACGGAACGCTTCGTGTCCTTGTAGAAGGTTTACATAGAGCTGAAGTAGTAGAGTTTATCGAAGAAGAAAATATAGTGCAAGTTTCCATCAAAACGGTAACGGAAGAAGTGGAAGATGATCTAGAAGAGAAGGCTCTTATGCGTACATTACTGGAGCATTTCGAACAATATATTAAAGTTTCGAAAAAAGTTTCAAATGAAACATTTGCAACGGTAGCTGATGTAGAAGAGCCAGGAAGATTAGCTGATTTAATTGCTTCTCACTTGCCGATTAAAACGAAACAGAAACAAGAAATCTTAGAGATTGTATCTGTGAAGGAACGATTACATACACTTATTTCAATTATTCAAGATGAACAAGAGTTACTTAGTTTAGAAAAGAAAATTGGACAAAAAGTGAAACGTTCAATGGAGCGCACGCAAAAAGAATATTTCTTACGTGAGCAAATGAAGGCGATTCAAACTGAACTTGGCGATAAAGAAGGTAAGGGCGGGGAAGTTGAAGAACTTCGTGAGAAAATTGAACAGTCGGGAATGCCGAAAGAAACAATGAAGGCTGCACTGAAAGAATTAGATCGTTATGAAAAGTTACCAGCAAGTTCTGCGGAGAGCGGTGTTATTCGCAATTATATGGACTGGTTATTAGCTCTTCCGTGGACAGAAGCGACAGAAGATATGATTGATCTTGCTCATTCTGAAGAGATTTTGGACAAAGATCATTACGGTCTTGAGAAAGTGAAAGAGCGCGTACTTGAATATTTAGCTGTACAGAAGTTAACGAATTCATTAAAAGGACCTATCCTTTGCTTAGTAGGACCTCCTGGAGTCGGGAAAACTTCGTTAGCGCGTTCAATTGCAACATCATTAAATCGTAATTTTGTCCGTGTATCCCTTGGTGGTGTACGTGATGAATCTGAAATCCGTGGTCACCGTCGTACGTATGTTGGAGCGATGCCAGGACGCATTATTCAAGGTATGAAAAAGGCGAAAACAGTTAATCCAGTCTTTTTATTAGATGAGATTGATAAAATGTCTAACGATTTCCGTGGAGATCCATCAGCAGCATTACTTGAAGTGTTAGACCCAGAACAAAACCATAACTTCAGTGATCATTACATTGAAGAACCGTATGATCTATCGAAAGTTATGTTTGTAGCAACTGCAAATACACTTTCAAGTATTCCAGGTCCGTTGCTTGACCGTATGGAAATTATTTCGATTGCCGGTTATACTGAACTTGAAAAAGTGCACATTGCCCGTGAACATTTATTGCCGAAACAATTAAAAGAGCATGGCTTACGAAAAGGTAATTTACAAGTACGTGATGAAGCGCTTCTTGAAATTATTCGTTATTATACACGTGAGGCTGGTGTTCGTACACTAGAGCGCCAAATTGCAAAAGTTTGTCGTAAAGCAGCAAAAATTATCGTTACAGCAGAACGCAAGCGTATTGTAGTAACAGAGAAAAACATTGTTGATTTACTTGGTAAGCACATATTCCGTTATGGGCAAGCTGAAAAAACAGACCAAGTTGGTATGGCGACAGGGTTAGCGTATACAGCAGCAGGCGGCGATACACTAGCGATTGAAGTGTCTGTAGCACCAGGTAAAGGGAAATTAATTTTAACAGGGAAACTTGGGGATGTTATGAAAGAATCCGCACAAGCAGCGTTTAGCTATATTCGTTCTCGTGCAGAAGAGCTTCAGATCGATCCGAATTTCCATGAGAAAAATGATATTCATATTCATGTTCCAGAAGGAGCAGTTCCAAAAGATGGACCGTCGGCAGGTATTACGATGGCAACGGCACTTATTTCTGCACTAACAGGTATTCCTGTAAGTAAAGAAGTGGGGATGACAGGTGAAATTACACTTCGTGGTCGTGTATTACCAATTGGTGGTTTAAAAGAAAAAACATTAAGTGCTCACCGCGCGGGCTTAACAAAAATTATTTTGCCAGCAGAAAACGAGAAAGATTTAGATGATATTCCAGAAAGCGTAAAAGAAAACCTTACGTTTGTGCTTGCATCTCATTTAGATGAAGTATTGGAGCACGCATTAGTAGGAGTGAAACAATGAAAGTAACAAAAGCAGATATTGTAATTAGTGCTGTTAAACCAGAACAATATCCAGACAGTGATTTACCAGAAATTGCATTAGCAGGTCGTTCAAATGTCGGGAAGTCTTCCTTTATTAATAAAATTTTAAATCGTAAAAAGTTAGTACGTATTTCTTCTAAACCAGGAAAAACGCAAACGTTGAACTTTTTCTTAATCAATGAGATGATGCATTTTGTTGACGTTCCAGGTTATGGATATGCGAAAGTATCTAAATCAGAGCGCGCAGCATGGGGCAAGATGATTGAAACATACTTTACAACGCGTGAGCAATTAGACGCAGCTGTATTAGTAGTTGATTTACGTCACCAACCAACAAACGATGATGTGATGATGTATGATTTCTTAAAGCATTATGAAATCCCAACAATTATTATTGCGACGAAAGCCGATAAAATTCCGAAAGGGAAATGGCAAAAGCATTTAAAAGTTGTAAAAGAAACGCTTGCTGTTGAAATTGGCGATGAAATTGTTCTATTCTCTTCTGAAACAGGACTTGGAAAAGAAGAAGCGTGGAAGGCAATTCATAAAATGACAAAAACAAAAAACGCGTGACGAATGTCGCGCGTTTTTTTTATTTACTACATTTTTTTATTTTACGTTTAATGTAACCTCAATATTACCTCTTGTTGCTTTCGAATAAGGACATACACCGTGAGCAGCTTCTACAAGTTCTTGTGCTTCAGCGTGAGAAACGCCAGCAACGTGTACATCAAGTACAGCAGATAGGCCAAAACCACCGTCTGTATCTTTTCCGATAGAAACGTGAGCAGTTACTTCTGTGCTTTCTACTTTCACGCGTTTTGTGCGAATGACAAGTTGTAATGCACTATCAAAACAAGCGGCATAACCAGCAGCAAATAGTTGTTCTGGATTCGTTGCCTCTCCGCCTGCACCACCTAGTGCTTTCGGCATTTTTACATCAAGATTTAATATGCCATCATCTGAAACTACTTTTCCGTTTCTTCCACCTGTAGCAGTTACTGAAGCAGTATATAATTTATCCATGTTTATTCCCCTTTTCTATCATTTATTGTTTTCATTGTTTCCATTAGTTTATTTAATTGAATTAATAAAGAACGATACTCTTGTTCTGTAATTCCTAAATTTGTTGCCATTGTTGTCGGCAACGAACAAGCCTTTTCTTTTAAATCTTTACCTTGTTCTGTTAATTCAATACAAACTTTGCGCTCATCTTCTTTGGAACGAACGCGTATTACAAGATTTAATGATTCCATTCGTTTTAACATAGGTGTTAACGTACCGGAATCTAAAAATAGACGTTCTCCAATTTCTTTTACTGTTAGTCCATCTTGCTCCCATAGTACGAGTAAAGTAATGTACTGGGGATACGTAATACCCATCTCTTCTAAATATGGTCGATAAAAGCGGGTCACTTCTTTAGAACAGGCGTAAATGGAGAAACAAAGTTGATTATCTAGATGTAAAGAATTCTCTGTCATACATAGCTCCTCTCTGATTAAGTTGTGCACAATTTAATTTTGTAAAATCAATATAACGGAAAAGAAATACAATGTCAAATACATTGTATTGAGAAAGTTTGTGCTACAATTTGGAACAATCATACATATTTTCCTTCATGATGAAAGAAGATAGGAAAGATGATGTTATAATTCATATGGAATAGTTTCCATCACTTGATTATGAGTGCTTTTTTTGGTAACGTACAAATAGAGTTATTAATTTATAATCATTATAAAGTAGAAAGTCTTTATTAATTTTACTGAATCTCCTTTATTACATACGGAGAATAAATAAAAAATAATCGGTTGTTCACACGATTGTCAGATTCATAAGAGGAAAGTTGTATTATGATAGTAGATAAAGTGATAAAACGGGTGAAGGGGGACATGCTGCGTGCATATTCTTGTTGTTAGTGTAAATTATCGAACAGCCCCTGTAGAATTTCGTGAGAAACTCACATTTCAGGCAGCAGAGCTAGAGCAAGCAATGACTACATTACAAAATCAAAAGAGCGTGTTAGAGAATGTCATTGTATCCACTTGTAATCGCACTGAGATTTACGCTGTTGTCGATCAATTACACACGGGACGGTATTATATTAAGAAGTTTTTAGCTGATTGGTTTCAGCTTGAAATAGAGGAAGTCGCACCATATTTAACTATTTTTGAACAAGATGGTGCAATAGATCATTTATTCCGCGTAACGTGCGGTTTAGATTCTATGGTAGTTGGAGAAACGCAGATTTTAGGTCAAATAAAAGATAGCTTTTTAGAAGCGCAACAAGTAAAAGCGACAGGCACAATTTTTAATGAGTTGTTTAAGCAAGTGGTGACGTTAGCGAAACGTGCGCACTCAGAAACGACAATTGGTGAAAGTGCGATGTCTGTTAGTTATGCTGCTGTTGAGCTTGGGAAGAAAATATTCGGCGAGCTAACAGATTGTCACGTACTTATTCTTGGTGCTGGTAAGATGGGTGAACTGGCACTACAAAACTTATATGGAAGCGGTGCTCGAAAAGTAACAGTTATGAATAGGACGTTTACGAAAGCGGAAGTAATGGCTGAGAAATATATGGGACATGCAAAGCCTTTAAGTGAATTACAATGTGCATTATTAGAAGCAGATATTTTAATTAGTTCAACTGGTGCATCGGAGTATGTCATTACGAAAGAGATGATGACAAAGGTAGAGAAAATGCGCTCTGGTCGTCCGTTATTTATGGTTGATATTGCAGTGCCGCGTGATATTGATCCAGCGATTGATGAACTAGAAGGTTCTTTCTTATATGACATTGATGATTTGCAAGGAGTAGTGGAAGCAAATCGTGCTGAGCGTTTGAAAGAAGCAGAGAAAATTCAATTTATGATTGAAGAGGAAATTGTTTTATTTAAAACGTGGTTAAGTACACTAGGTGTTGTTCCGTTAATAGCAGCTCTTCGTGATAAGGCACTTGCTATCCAAAGTGAAACGATGGAAAGTTTGGAACGCAAAATACCGAATCTTAGTGATCGTGAGAGAAAAGTAATTAGTAAGCATACGAAAAGTATTATTAATCAATTATTAAAAGACCCAATTTTAGTAGCGAAAGAAATAGCTGCTGAAGAGGGAGCAGACGAAAAATTAGCGTTATTTGCAAAGATTTTTGATTTAGAAATGGAAGACGTAGAGAGTAGTGCGGAAGAAGTAGAACATAAAAGAGCGTGGACACCATCCGTTCCATCTTTATAATTTGGAAGGATGATCGGATGAGTTTTTTAAATAACAGTATTATTTATCATATTGCAATTATTTTATATGCTTGTAGCATTAGTTTATATTTTATAGATTATTTCCAAAGTAACCGAAAGGCGAACCGATTTGCTTTTTGGTTACTTTCGATTGTATGGGTTCTGCAGTCTATCTTCATGTTACTTCGGGCTACTGATTCAGAAACGAACCCTATATTAACTTTACTATCAGGGATTTATTTTTATGTTTGGCTATTGATTACGATGTCGTTAGTCATTAATCGATTTATGAGAATCGACTTTCTAGTCTTTTTTACAAATGTTGTCGCATTTGGCGTAAGCGCTTTTTCTATTTTTACACCGCTCGGAAAGATGTCGCCGGTACTTGCGGAGCAATTAGTTTCGGAACTTGTATATGTACACGTCGGTATGGCTATTATTTCTTATGCAACTTTCACTGTATCGTTCATTTTTTCTATCATGTATTTATTACAATATCGCCTATTAAAAAAGAAAAAATGGAATGCGAGATTAAGAAGGTTAGGGAATTTACCGAAGCTAGAATCGATGTCTTACGGATTAAATTTATTTTCTGTTCCATTTTTCTTACTAGCTATTTTATTAGGATGCATATGGGGATATACGAAATTGGACAATTTCCATTGGTATGATACGAAAGTGATCGGATCTTTTGTCGTTCTATTTGTATATTGTGCTGGTCTATATTTACGAGTGGCAGATGTGTTGCAAGGAAAGAAAATCGTACAGTGGAACATCGGAGCATTTCTCGTAATGCTAATCAATATTTTTCTATTAAGCAGTTTATCCAACTTCCACTTTTGGTATTTATAATGAGGAGAGAGAATTATGCGCAAAATTATTGTAGGGTCACGAAAGAGTAAATTAGCATTAACGCAAACAAACTGGTTTATTGATCAGTTAAAGGCGCTAGGTTTACCATATGAATTTGAAGTGAAAGAAATTGTCACAAAAGGTGATGTTATTTTAGATGTTACTCTTTCAAAAGTAGGCGGAAAAGGCTTGTTTGTGAAAGAGATTGAACATGCGTTACTTACGAAAGAAATTGATATGGCTGTACATAGTATGAAAGATATGCCGGCCGTGCTTCCAGAAGGATTAATGATTGGTTGTACACCGAAGCGTGTTGACCCTCGTGATGCTTTTATCTCAAAAAACGGAGCATCGTTTAAAGATTTAGCAGAAGGCGCTATTTTAGGTACGAGTAGTTTAAGACGCAGTGCACAATTATTAGCTGCTAGACCAGATTTACAAGTGAAGTGGATTCGAGGAAATATCGATACACGTTTACGTAAATTACAAGAAGAAGATTACGATGCAATCATTTTAGCGACAGCTGGATTACAAAGAATGGGCTGGGATAATGAAGTTATTACAGAACATTTAGATGAGACGTTATGTGTACCTGCTGTAGGACAAGGTGCATTAGCGATTGAGTGCCGTGAGGATGATAAGGATTTACTACAGCTGTTAGCGCATATGAATGATGCAGTAACAGAAAGAACAGTGGCAGCAGAGCGAGTATTTCTTCATAAACTTGAAGGTGGATGCCAAGTTCCAATCGCTGGATATGCAACCCTTACAGAAAACGATGCAATCGAATTAACAGCTCTTGTCGGTTCTATGGACGGTTCTGTTTTATTGAAAGAGACAGTAGTAGGAACTAATCCAGAGGAAGTAGGATTAGAGGCTGCGGACCGTTTAATTAAACAAGGCGCAAAAGAACTCATTCTTGCTGCAAATAAGGGGCAGCAATAAATATGAACGCTCTCGCTGGCAAAACGGTATTGATTACACGTGCCCAGCATCAAGCAAAACAAATGAGTGTAGTGGTGAAAGAAAAGAGCGGAATTCCATTGGAAATTCCGCTTTTGCGTATGGAAGGTATGTCTCATAGACAGATTCAACATATAGCAGGGCAACTACATTCGTATGACTGGGTTATTTTTACGAGTAAAAATGGGGTAGCTTTTTTTCTAGATCGTTTGAGAAAGAAGCTCCCTGTAACGACTAAAATTGCTGCAGTAGGCGTGAAGACAAGGTTAGAGTTAGAAAAACGGGGCTATAAAGTGGACTTCGTTCCAACTTCATTTGTGGCAGAAGTATTTGCAGAAGAGTTTGTAAAAAAACTAAGTGGAAAAGAATGCATTTTATTTCCGAAAGGGAATTTAGCAAGAGATGTAATTCCAGTTGCACTTCGCGAAATTGGTGTTTCTCTAGATGAGCTAATCGTATATGGTACGAAAGAAAATGCAGAGAAAAAACAAGAGTTGATAGAAGCGTTAGAAGTAGGGAAAGTAGACATTATTACATTTACGAGCCCTTCAACTGTTACTAGTTTTGTTCGCTTACTTGAGGGTACAAACTGGAGAGAATGGACAAAAAAATGTACAATTGCTTGTATAGGGCCTATTACGGAAAAAGAGGCGAGCCTTTATTTTCCGCATATTATTATGCCGAAAGAGTACACTGTAGAAGCATTACTACAATGTATTTGTGAATCTATAAAGTGAAACTTTAATTAGTGGGTCTTACTGCCCGTAAATAGCGGGATAAAATAAAAGAATGGGGATAGAAATCTATGAACTCTTTACAATTTAATCGTCATCGTCGCTTAAGACAAAGTGGTAATATGCGTGCGCTTGTGCGTGAAACGTTTTTACATACGGAAGATTTTATTTACCCTATTTTTGTATTAGAAGGAGAAAACGTTCGTAATGAAGTGCCTTCTATGCCAGGCGTATATCAAATATCTTTAGATTTATTGCAGGCTGAAATGCAAGAGGTTGTTGATTTAGGTATTCGTTCTGTTATTGTATTTGGTTTACCTGCTGAAAAAGATGAAGTTGGATCATCAGCATATTGTGATCATGGAATTGTGCAACGTGCAATTCAGCAAATTAAAGGTGAATTCCCTGGGTTAGTAGTAGTTGCAGATACATGTTTATGTCAATTCACAAGCCATGGTCATTGCGGTGTAATTGAAGATGGTATTATTTTAAATGACGAGTCTCTTGCAGTTCTTGCGAAAACAGCTGTCAGCCAAGCGAAAGCGGGAGCAGACATTATTGCGCCATCAAACATGATGGACGGATTTGTAACAGCGATTCGCCACGCATTAGATGAAAATGGCTTTGGGCATGTGCCAGTAATGTCGTACGCTGTGAAATATTCATCAGCGTTTTACGGGCCGTTCCGTGATGCAGCGCACGGTGCACCACAATTTGGTGATCGTAAAACATATCAAATGGACCCAGCGAACCGTATGGAAGCATTCCGTGAAGCAGAATCAGATGTAATGGAAGGGGCAGATTTCTTAATTGTAAAGCCAGCTCTTTCTTACTTAGATATTGTTCGTGATGTGAAAAATAACTTTAATTTACCAGTCGTTGCTTATAACGTAAGTGGTGAATATTCGATGATTAAAGCGGCAGCGCAAAATGGTTGGATTAATGAAAAAGAAGTTGTACTTGAAAAATTAATTAGTATGAAACGTGCAGGAGCAGATTTAATTATTACGTATCATGCGAAAGATGCAGCAAGATGGTTACAAGAAGGAGGCGCTAAATAATGAAAAAGTTTGATAAGTCGATTGCGGCGTTTGAAGAGGCGCAAGATTTAATGCCTGGAGGCGTAAATAGCCCTGTTCGTGCCTTTAAGTCTGTCGGTATGAATCCGTTGTTTATGGAGCGTGGAAAAGGCTCTAAAGTATACGATATCGATGGGAATGAATACATCGATTACGTATTATCATGGGGTCCTTTAATTCATGGTCATGCAAACGACCGTGTTGTGGAAGCGTTAAAATCTGTTGCTGAAAGAGGGACAAGCTTCGGTGCTCCAACGGAAATTGAGAATGAATTAGCGAAGCTTGTTATTGAGCGCGTACCATCAATTGAGATTGTACGTATGGTTAACTCAGGAACAGAAGCGACAATGAGTGCGCTACGTTTAGCTCGTGGTTATACAGGCCGTAACAAAATTTTGAAATTCATCGGTTGTTACCATGGTCATGGTGATTCGTTATTAATTAAAGCGGGTTCTGGTGTGGCGACGTTAGGTTTACCAGATAGCCCTGGTGTACCAGAAGGTGTAGCGAAAAATACAATTACAGTAGCGTATAACGATTTAGACAGTGTGAAGTACGCTTTCGAACAATTCGGTGATGATATTGCTTGTGTCATCGTAGAACCAGTAGCAGGGAATATGGGTGTTGTTCCTCCGCAGCCAGGATTTTTAGAAGGTCTTCGTGAAGTAACAGAGCAAAACGGTGCATTACTTATTTTTGATGAAGTCATGACAGGATTCCGAGTTGCTTATAATTGTGGACAAGGTTATTACGGTGTAACACCTGATTTAACTTGTTTAGGTAAAGTAATCGGTGGTGGCTTACCAGTAGGAGCATACGGTGGTAAAGCAGAAATTATGCGACAAGTTGCACCGAGCGGACCGATTTACCAAGCAGGTACTTTATCAGGTAACCCACTTGCAATGGCAGCAGGTTATGAAACGTTAGTACAGTTAACGCCAGAATCATATGTAGAATTCGAGCGTAAAGCTGAAATGTTAGAATCTGGCTTACGTAAAGCGGCTGAAAAACATGGCATTCCGCATCATATTAACCGTGCGGGTTCTATGATTGGTATCTTCTTTACAGATGAACAAGTTATTAATTACGATGCAGCAAAATCTTCAAACTTAGAATTCTTTGCAGCTTACTATCGTGAAATGGTAGAGCAAGGTGTATTCTTGCCGCCATCTCAATTCGAAGGCTTATTCTTATCGACAGCACATAGTGATGCAGATATTGAAGCGACAATTGCAGCGGCTGAGATTGCCATGTCAAAATTAAAAGCTTAATTGAATAAAGAAAATCGCTCTCCATAAGGGGGGCGATTTTTTTTATTCATAAAGTCAGCTTTCCGTACATAAATCTGTAATGACATATAGTTTGGGAGGGGGAAAAGAAGTGGCAACAGATCATTCATTACGTTTTTCATTAAAAGAATCTGTTTGGTTCCAAAAAGGACAGGAAGTCGAAGAACTTTTGTCAATTTCGTTAGATCCAGACGTTGAGATAGAAGAGCTTGATCATGAAGTTATCGTGAGAGGGCAATTAGATTTAACGGGAGAGTATGTTGCAAGGCAAGATGATTCGGCTTATTCATTAAGAGATCTATCACCAGCGAAGTCAATTGATTATGTAGAAACAAGAGAAGATGGGGTTAATGAACTTGTTCATTCCTTTCCGCTTGAAATATCAATTCCGAGAAATCGTGTGAAAGTAATTGAAGAACTATATGTATCTATCGAGGAATTTGATTATGAATTAAAGGAAAATGGTTGCTTACAATTATTAGCGGATATATCTATTACAGGTTTATGTGATGAAGAAAGAATTGAGGATGAAGAGGAAGAAACGGCGTATGCTGAGTTAGAAGATGATTTAGCGCAAGAGTATGAAACTAGACCAACGCCGCACGTAGAAGAACCAGCTTATAAGGAATCAGATGAGTGGGAAGATTACGCATTTGAACCGTTCCAACTAGAAGAAAGAAAAGAGCAGGAAGTAGAGGAAGAGGAAATAGAAGAACATGAATTTGTAGAGCGTGAAGAAGAGAAAGAAACAACGCCGCAATTTGAATTGTTCGGACGAAAAGATTTTAAGAAAGAGAAAGAGAAAGAGAAAAAGCAAGAAGAGCAAGAAGAAGAAGCCTACTCACAGCGAGATGAAAATGCGCTTTATTTAACGAAAATATTTACGAAAGAACCAGAAGAAGAATTTGCAAAGTTAAGAATGTATTTCGTGCAAGAAGGAGATACGATCGAATCTGTTGCAGATCGTTATGAAACGTCTGTACAAAACTTATATCGTGTCAATCAAACAGAAGATATATATTTAACTGCAGGGCAAATTATTTATATTCCTGTTTCAAGAGCAAAAGCGAAATAAGTGAGTGCTTTCACTCACTTATTTTTCTAAAGGCTATGTTTTGAATAGAAAGGGTTATTCGTATGGATATGGAATTACGAAATCGCTATGAACCCATTGTAAGGCAATATAGATTGGATACGCAGCATATGGAAGAGCACGGAAGTGTAATGAAAATTTACACGAATCAAGGTCCATATGCACTCAAGAAAATAGAAGGCAGAAAGTTAGAGCGGAATAACTTTCTGCATCATATTCAATATTTGAAGGAGAAAGGTTTTTCGAATTATGTACCTATATACCATGCGACGGATGGAAATTATATTTTAAATGACGGTACGTATAATTATTATTTAATGCCGTGGTTAGAACGTGCGGAAGGGAACGGCGAGGATAATGATCAATACCATAAAATGTTCCAGACTCTCGGAGCGTTGCATCAAAAAACGGTAAAAGAAGAAACGTATACAGAAGAAGATTTAGAGAAACATTATACAAATATATCCGATCGTTGGGAAAATGATGGTGAGATGTTAGAAGAGTTTCTTGTAGAATCTGAAGCGAAGTGGTATATGTCTCCGTTTGAATTGCAATATTGTACGTATTATCATCATGTGATGAGGGCGCGTGAGTTCGCAACGAAGCAATTAAATGAGTGGAACGATGCGATGAAAGAAAAAGAAAAAACACGTATTACTTTTGTGCATGGTAACGTATCACTTAATCATTTCTTATTTGATTATGAACGGAACGGCTATTTTATTAGTTTAGAAAAATCGAAGTTTGCAACACCGGTGCAAGATATAGTAGGGTTTTATTCTAGGTCGTTAAACACATATCCAATTGCGCGAAGTGATCGGTTTGAATGGTATCAAATGTACCAAAAAAATTTCCCTTTTACGAAAGAAGAGCAACTACTCATGTTTGCGTATATGACGTATCCATCACAATTTATTCGGCAAATCCAGTCTTATAAGAAAAGAAGAGAGAGCCGTAATGAGGAAAATGAACTTCTTGGAGTAAAGAGCTTGCAACAATCGCATTGGCTCGTTAGCAATATAGAATATTTCCTTTCGCAATTACAAGCTGCCCAGCAAGGGAACGGATAAAAAGATAAGTAGTATCCTCTACTTATCTTTTTTGTGCGTCAAAAAATTCGTAGTCTTAAATTTATCTTGACGAATAGGGTTTCGTTTTTTACACTATTGTATATAATAATTAACAATCATATAAATGCCTTGAAGGGGAAGAGTATAACAAGAAACGTCTTCAGAGAGGAGAATCATTAGCTGGGAGATTCTCTAGATAGTTATGTTAGAAGGTAGCCCTGGAGCATCTTTTCTGAACGGAATAGTTCTCATTAGGAAAAGACGGATTTGTCCGTTATCAAATTAAGAGTATAAGCAAATTCTGAATTTGTTTGTAAATAAAGGTGGTACCGCGATGTCCCTCGTCCTTTTTTGGATGAGGGGCATTTTTTATTTTAAGGAGGGAAAATAATGTCAAACACGGAAAAGAATTTACCAACTAAATATGATCATATGTCCGTTGAAGAAGGCCTTTATCAGTGGTGGTTAGAAGGCAAATATTTTGAAGCAACAGGAGACGAGAAGAAACAACCGTATACAATTGTAATTCCACCTCCGAACGTAACTGGTAAGTTACACTTAGGTCATGCTTGGGATACAACTCTTCAAGATATTTTAACGCGTACGAAGCGTATGCAAGGATACGATGTATTATGGCTTCCAGGAATGGACCATGCGGGTATCGCAACACAAGCGAAAGTAGAAGGGAAACTTCGTGAAGAAGGTATTTCACGTTACGATCTTGGCCGTGAGAAGTTCCTAGAAAAAGCTTGGGAATGGAAAGAAGAATACGCGTCTCATATTCGTCAACAATGGGGGAAAGTTGGTTTAGGACTAGACTATTCTCGCGAGCGATTCACATTAGACGAAGGTTTATCTGATGCAGTTAATAAAGTATTCGTTCAATTATATGAAAAAGGCTTAATTTACCGCGGTGAATATATCATTAACTGGGACCCAGCAACACGCACAGCCCTTTCTGATATTGAAGTAATTCATAAAGAAGTTCAAGGTGCATTCTACCATATGAACTATCCGTTAACAGATGGTTCTGGTCATATTCGTCTTGCAACAACTCGTCCAGAAACGATGCTTGGTGATACAGCAGTAGCAGTTCATCCAGAAGACGATCGTTACAAGCATTTAATCGGAAAAACGGTTACACTTCCAATCGTAGGCCGTGAGATTCCGATTATTGCTGATGAATACGTAGAAAAAGATTTCGGAACAGGCGTTGTAAAAATTACACCAGCTCATGACCCGAATGACTTTGAAGTAGGTAACCGTCATGACTTACCACGTATCTTAGTAATGAACGAAGATGGATCGATGAATGAAAAGGCTGGTAAGTATAACGGCATGGATCGTTTCGAATGTCGTAAAGCGTTAGTAAAAGACTTACAAGAAGCGGGCGTATTAGTAGAAATCGAGCCTCATATGCATTCAGTAGGTCATAGTGAGCGTAGTGGTGCAGTTGTTGAGCCTTACTTATCAACACAATGGTTCGTAAAAATGGCTCCACTTGCTGAGAAGGCAGTAGCGCTTCAGCAAAAAGAAGAAGAGAAAGTAACGTTCGTACCAGAGCGTTTCGAAAACACATATTTACGCTGGATGGAAAATATTCATGACTGGTGTATTTCTCGTCAGTTATGGTGGGGACACCGCATTCCAGCTTGGTATCATAAAGAAACTGGTGAAGTATACGTAGGTACAGAAGCACCAGCAGACATTGAAAACTGGAATCAAGATAACGACGTACTTGATACATGGTTCAGTTCAGCGTTATGGCCGTTCTCAACACTTGGCTGGCCGGATGAAGATGCAGCAGACTTTAAACGTTACTATTCAACAGATGCATTAGTAACGGGTTATGACATCATCTTCTTCTGGGTATCTCGTATGATCTTCCAAGGTTTAGAGTTTACAGGCGAGCGTCCATTTAAAGATGTATTAATTCACGGGTTAGTTCGAGATGAGCAAGGACGTAAAATGAGTAAATCTCTTGGTAATGGTATTGATCCAATGGATGTTATCGAGAAGTACGGTGCAGATGCAATGCGCTATTTCTTATCAACGGGAAGTGCGCCAGGTCAAGATCTACGTTTCAGTATGGAAAAAGTAGAGTCTACTTGGAACTTCATTAATAAAATTTGGAACGCATCACGTTTCGTATTAATGAACATGGATGATATGAAGTATGAAGAAATCGATTTAACTGGTGAGAAATCAGTAGCGGATAAGTGGATTTTAACTCGCTTAAACGAAACAATCGAAAGCGTAACGCGTAACATGGATAAATATGAGTTCGGTGAAGCTGGTCGTTCATTATACAACTTCATTTGGGACGATTTCTGTGACTGGTACATTGAAATGGCGAAACTTCCACTATACGGTGAAGATGAAGCAGCTAAGAAAACAACTCGTTCTATTTTAGCTTACGTATTAGACCAAACAATGCGTCTATTACACCCATTCATGCCATTCGTAACAGAGAAAATTTGGCAACATTTACCGCATGAAGGCGAGTCTATTACAGTAGCAGCGTGGCCAACAGTTCGCGAAGATTTACAAGATAAAGAAGCGGCAGCAGAAATGCACCTTCTAGTTGATATCATTCGCTCTGTTCGTAACATCCGTGCAGAAGTTAATACGCCAATGAGCAAAAAAGTTCAAATGCAAATTAAAGCAAAAGATGAGGCTGTACTTGCTCAACTTACAAAAAACAGTTCTTACATTGAGCGTTTCTGTAACCCAAGCGAATTAATAATTCAAACGGATTTACAAGCACCAGAAAAAGCAATGACTGCAATCGTATCAGGTGCAGAGTTATTCTTACCGTTAGCTGATCTTATCAATCTTGATGAAGAGAGAGCACGTCTTGAGAAAGAATTTGAGAAGTTCGACAAAGAAGTAGAACGTGTACAGAAGAAACTTTCAAACCAAGGTTTCGTAGCGAAAGCTCCTGCAGCAGTTATTGACGGAGAGCGTGCGAAAGAGCAAGACTACCTAGAAAAACGTGAAGCAGTTCGCCAACGTCTAGCAGATCTTGAAAAGTAAAATGTTTTTTAGAGACTCACTATATTGGTGAGTCTCTTTTCTTTGCGTATAATAGGAGTATGAAAGTTGTCTTTTGAAAGGGGAAAGCATACGTGATACATACATACGAAGAAGCGATAGGGTGGATTCATAGCCGATTGAAGTTTGGTATTAAACCAGGATTAGAAAGAATGAGATGGATGCTAGAAGAGCTCGGAAATCCAGAACGTCACATAAAATGTGTTCATCTTGCTGGTACAAATGGAAAAGGTTCAACGTTAACATATATGCGCTACATGTTAGAAGATGCAAAATATAAGGTAGGAACATTTACCTCTCCTTATATTGAAACGTTTAACGAACGTATTAGTGTGAACGGAACACCAATTGCAGATGAAGAGATTACTGAACTTGTAAAGATGGTAAAGCCAGTCGTTGAAAAACTAGATGAGACGGATTTAGGGGAAGCAACTGAGTTTGAAATTATTACTGTTATGGCAATTTGTTATTTCGGTAAAGTTAATTTCTGTGATGTTGTTTTATTTGAAACAGGGCTTGGAGGACGCTTTGATTCTACGAATGTTATTCATCCTGTTCTCACGATTATTACAAATATCGGCCACGATCATATGCATATTTTAGGAAATACACTAGGAGAAATTGCATATGAAAAGGCGGGGATTATTAAGTCTGGTGTTCCGGTTATTACTGGTGTACAAGATGAGGAAGCATTGCAAGTCATTCAAAAGATTGCAAAGGAAAATCATGCAAACTTATACGAGATGGGTAACCATTTTACAGCGTTACATAAACAGTCTAGCAAAGATGGAGAACAGTTCGATTTCACTTGTCCTTTCGCTACTTTTGCAGATGTACGAATCTCAATGAAAGGTAGTCACCAAGTAGGAAACGCAGCACTTGCACTTATGGCAGTCATGTATGTCAAAACATACTTATCATTTTTAATTGAGGAAGAAGAAATAAGAACGGGATTACAGGAAGCGTATTGGATTGGGCGCTTTGAAAAACTGCAAAGTAATCCAGATATTATTATAGATGGTGCCCATAATCCAGAAGGTATCGAAAGTCTTGTGAAAACAGTAGAATCACATTACAAAGATAAAAATGTAATAGTTTTATTTACTGCCCTTGGTGATAAACAGTTGCATAATATGGTAGGTCAATTAGAAACAATTGCCGATGAAATTATTTTTACAACATTCGCCTTTGATCGTGCTATTTCTGCTGATAATCTTGCATCGTATGCAAAGAAAGAGTCAAAACTAGTTTTTGAAAATTGGAAAGAGGCAATTGATACGAAGGTTGAAATGATTGGAGAAAATGATGTTTTTATCATAACAGGTTCTCTTTATTTCATTTCGGAAGTTCGAAAATATATTCGCGAGAAAAACTAGATAGTCTTTGCTATCTAGTTTTTTGTTCTACAAATGAAGTCAAATGCATACATATAAGATAAATATATAGGGTTATTTGGCGAATTCCTCTGACAAATATCTCGTTTTTTTGTGAAAGGAATATGATATGATGCGGACAACGATAAGAGGTGAGGTGTGAGTGTATGGACAAGCAATCACGAACGATCTCAGTGAAAGTGAATGGAACAGAAGCGAAGTATGAGGAGAAGAAGAAAGGTGAATTTGAATGGAGGGTAGTAGAAAGTGAAAGACCGAAAAACGTTGTTCCGTTTCAAAAAGCGAAATTAGCGTCTACGGAAAAAAAACGAAAGAAGTGGAGCAATACGTTAATTGCAATCGTTGCAACTGCAATTGTTATTGGTACGGCATTTGGGATGGGAATGCTACAGTTACTTAAAGGGCAAGGAGCGACAGGGGGAAGTGAAGTAACAACTTCGAAGCAGGTGCAAAATGAAGAATCAAAGGTGGGTGGAACGTCAGAACAAACACCAGCACCAAAAGAGGAAAAACAAAAAGCGCAGACAGGAACGTCATTAGATCCAATGAAATTATTTTTTGTTCAAGGAGGGATTTATTCTTCCGAAGAAAAGGGACAGGCTGCTCTTGAAGAGTGGAAAGGTAATGGAGGCGTAGCAGCTTTAAAACCGAGCGGTGATAAGTATGCATTAGTTGTTGGTATTGCTAGCGATGAACAAGATATAAACCAATTAATGACGCAATATAAAAATGATAATGTCTCTGTATTGAAAAAGAACTGGGATATAACAGATAAAGCATTACTTAAAGGTGATAAAGAAGTTGGTGCGTTTTTAACAAAAGTACAGCCATTATATACTCATTTAGCAAAATATGCTTCTAGCGTACAAGCTAGTGGAAAAAGTAATGCAAAAGATGTAGGTGCGATTGAAAAAGAGTGGAAAGCAATTGAAAAAGAAGGAAAAAGTATGAAGCAGGAAGAGGCAAAGAAATTGTATATGTATACGTCAGTAGCTGTGCAAACAGTGAAGGATGGAAAAGGTGATAAGGAATCTTTGGCGAAATTAAATCAAGTTATCATTGATGGTATACTTTCATATGAAAAAATTGTTTCACAAAAGGTGAAATAATAGGATAATGAAATGACGAAGGAAGAAGTATAGGTACTTCTTTCTTTTCTTTTGAATTTAGAGCAAAGTGCTTTCTCTACGGCAGGAATATAATCGTATTTTAGTAAAAAAAGTATTATTTTGTTTAGAAAAAATAATATTTCTTTCATTTGTGGGCAAACTATTCCTTTGATACGATTGATATAAATGATTCTGCTTCATGTGAGAAAGGAAGGAGAAAATATGAGAAAAATTATTTTAGCATCAGGGTCACCTCGCAGGAAGGAACTGCTTGAGTTAGCAGATGTACCATTTGAAATCATTGTAAGTGAAGTAGAAGAAACGATTGGTGCGTACTCATCACCTTCTGATATTGTAATGTCCCTTGCCCTGCAAAAAGCATCTGCGGTAGCGGAAAATAACAGTGATCATATTGTGTTAGGTGCAGACACAATTGTTACATATGAATCGCGTATTCTTGGAAAGCCTTCTAATGAAGCTGAGGCGAAAGAAATGTTGCAATTATTATCAGGGAAAACACATGAAGTGTATACTGGAGTTGCAATTATAACAAAAGACAAAACAATCACTTTTTACGAGCGTACAGAAGTTACGTTTTGGGAATTAACAGAAGAAGAAATTGACGCATATGTTGCATCAAAAGAGCCTCTTGATAAAGCAGGAAGTTATGGAATTCAAGGTAAAGGATCTATTTTTGTTCAACATATTCAAGGGGACTACTATAGTGTAGTCGGATTACCAATTTCACGTCTTGTTCGGGAGTTAAAACAATTCAATATTGATGTAACCCATGCGTAAAATTGCATGGGATTTTCTTTGAGAGAACAAATAAAGGGGTGGAGAAATGAACGGTATTCGTGATGTTGTCAAAGAAGAACAGCCACGGGAGCGTTTATTGTTAGAAGGAGCTGGAAGTTTATCAAATCGGGAGCTTCTTGCAGTGTTACTCAGAACAGGTTCTAAAGAAGAAACAGTTTTAAAGTTATCAGATAAAATTTTACATCACTTTGATGGTTTACGTATGTTGAAAGATGCAACGTTAGAAGAGCTTGTCAGTATACATGGTGTTGGAGTTGTGAAGGCAACCCAGCTTATAGCTGCTTTTGAACTCGGTAGAAGAATGGTGCGTTTAGAATATCAAAATAGATATAGCATTCGAAGCCCAGAAGATTGTGCAAGATATATGATGGAAGAAATGCGCTTCCTGCAGCAGGAGCATTTTGTATGTTTATATTTGAACACAAAGAATCAAGTTATACATAGGCAAACGATTTTCATTGGAAGTTTAAACACATCAATTGTACATCCAAGGGAAGTTTTTAAAGAAGCGTTCCGCCGTGCAGCAGCCTCTATCATATGTCTTCATAACCACCCTTCAGGAGATCCCACGCCGAGCCGAGAGGATATTGAAGTAACAAAACGCTTAGTAGAATGTGGCCAGATTATCGGAATTGAAGTGCTTGACCATATTATAATAGGTGACCATAAATTCGTGAGTTTAAAGGAAAAAGGTCATATTTAAGACTATGCTTTTTACTTATTTTGTTTTATAATGTGATTTATGAGTTTTTTGTAGAAATTTATCTACAAGAAGGATAAAGATATAAAAAACGTACTGTTTTTATAATATAAAGTAAGAAAAAATGAGTCCGTGAAAACAAGAAAGGAAGATAAATAATATGTTTGGATTTGGTGGCTTTACTCGCGATCTTGGAATAGATTTAGGAACTGCGAACACGCTTGTATATGTAAAAGGAAAAGGTGTAGTTTTACGTGAACCTTCAGTAGTAGCGTTACAAACTGATACGAAACAAATCGTTGCTGTAGGTAGCGATGCAAAACAAATGATTGGTCGTACACCAGGAAACGTTGTGGCACTTCGCCCGATGAAAGACGGTGTAATTGCTGATTACGAAACGACAGCAACAATGATGAAATACTACATTCAACAAGCTCAAAAATCAAATGGATTCTTCTCACGTAAACCTTACGTAATGGTATGTGTACCGTCTGGTATTACAGCTGTAGAAAGACGTGCAGTAATCGATGCGACTCGTCAAGCGGGTGCTCGTGATGCGTATCCAATCGAAGAACCATTTGCAGCAGCAATTGGTGCAAACTTACCTGTTTGGGAACCAACTGGTAGCATGGTTGTTGATATCGGTGGTGGTACAACAGAAGTTGCAATCATTTCTTTAGGTGGTATTGTAACAAGTCAATCAGTTCGTGTTGCTGGTGATGATATGGACGATTCAATCATTCAGTACATTAAGAAAAGCTACAACTTAATGATTGGTGAAAGAACAGCTGAAGCATTGAAATTAGAAATCGGTTCTGCAGGCGAGCCAGAAGGTATCGAGCCTATGGAAATTCGCGGTCGTGATTTAGTAAGTGGTTTACCAAAAACAGTACTAATTCAGCCAGAAGAAATTGCAGATGCATTAAAAGATACAGTAGATGCAATTGTAGAATCTGTTAAAAATACGTTAGAGAAAACTCCACCTGAATTAGCGGCAGACATTATGGACCGTGGTATCGTATTAACAGGTGGCGGAGCATTGCTACGTAACTTAGATAAAGTGATTAGTGAAGAAACAAATATGCCAGTTCTTGTTGCAGAAGACCCACTAGATTGCGTAGCAATTGGAACGGGTAAAGCATTAGACAATATCGATCTTTTCAAAACTGCTGCTCGATAATATTGCAAAATAAAAATCAATGAAATTAAGAGGGTGTGAACGTGCCACAGTTTTTCTTAAACAAAAGATTAATTGTTTTGTTAGTTAGTATTATTCTTCTCGTGGCATTGATTGGAATCTCATTGAAAGAACGGAACAGTTTAACATGGCCAGAGCAGTTTGTTAAAGACACTGTCGGTGTTGTAGAACGTGTATTCCAAAAGCCAGCGAAATACGTAGCTGGATTCTTCGAAAATGTAGAGGATGTAAAGCGCACGTATGAAGAGAATAAAGAATTAAAAGCAAAATTAGATAATTATGCAGGTTTATCAGGGAAAGTAAAACAATTAGAAGATGATAACAAGAAGTTACAAGAGTTAACGGGTAAAAAAGAGTTAAATAGCCAATATACTGAAATTCCAGCTACTGTTGTTTCTCGTAATCCAGATAAATGGTACGATTTAATCGGAATTGATAAAGGAGCACAGCAAGGAATTAAAAAAGATATGGCTGTAGTAACTTCACAAGGTCTAGTTGGACGAGTGAAAAGCGTATCTCAGTTTACATCATCAGTAGAATTGCTAAGCTCTATGAGCCGAACAAATCGTGTTTCTGCTATCGTACAAGGTGATGAGAAAATCTTCGGATTGATTGAAGGTTACGACAAAGAAAAGCACTTACTTCTTTTCACAAAGATTGGCTCTGATGCTCAGGTAGCGAAAGATCAATTAGTCGTAACATCTGGACTTGGTGATATTTTCCCGAAAGGTCTTGTAATTGGGACAATCGTTGATGTGCAGCCAGATCCATACGGCTTAACAAAAACAGCTTATGTAAAACCGGCCGCTGACTTGAATGACGTAGAGCATATTATGGTTGCTAAACGTGCAACGCCTTCAGCGCCATTAGAATAGGAGGGGGAGAAGAGATGATGAAGATTTTAAAAAGAGCAGCTCTTCCTCTTTTGCTCCTTTTTGTTTTTCTATTTGAAAATATGTTTGCTACTATTGTTCCAACAGAGGTTTTTTGGAAAGACAGTATAGCAGCACCTCATTTCTTTATAATTGTGTTATGTTTTATTACTGTGTACTATAGTCCGGTCCAAGGGATTTATTACGGACTCTTATTTGGTTTCTTATTTGATACCGTATACACAGAACTTGTCGGTATATATATTTTTGCGTATCCGATTTTAGCTTATTTAGTTTATAGTGTGATGAAGATATTACAATCGAATTTATTTATTGTTGCTTCTATTGTACTAGCTGGTATTGTAGCACTAGAGTATTATGTGTATGGATTTTTAACTTTGTTAGGACGTACTCATATGTCAGCGTATGTCTTTTTCACAGATCGTCTCCTGTCTACTGTATTGCTAAATGCAATTTTCTTATTGATAGTTTGTTTCCCACTGAGACGATATTTAGTGCGTCTTTCAAAAGCGATGGAAGAAAAAGAAAAAAGGATTTTCTAATTTTATGTCGAATTGAATCGGTGGGGTGAACTTTAGTGGAAGAAAAAAAGCAACAAAATGTAACAATAAAAGGGACAAAAGACGGAATAACGCTTCATTTAGATGATTGTTGTTCATTCTCTGAATTACTGGAGGAATTGGATGAAAAGCTTTCTACACATTACTATGATGGTGATGGGCGCTCTTTAATTGAAGTGCATGTGAAAGTGGGAAATCGTTATTTAACAGAAGTCCAACAAGAAGAGATTCGTACGTTAATTCGTAATAAAAAGAATCTTGTTGTGGATTCAATTGAAAGTGATGTTATAACGAAAGCAGAAGCAATAGCTTGGAAAGAAGAAACAGAAATTGTCCCTATTTCCAAAATTGTTCGCTCTGGACAAGTTTTACATGTAAAAGGAAATTTATTGTTAATTGGAGATGTTAATCCAGGCGGAACGGTTATCGCTGGGGGGAATATTTTTGTCGTAGGATCATTAAGAGGAATTGCACATGCAGGGTATTATGGGGATTCGGATGCTGTAATCGCTGCATCTGATATGAACCCGATGCAACTTCGAATTAGTGATGTGGCAATGCGGGCTCCGGAAGAGAAAGAAGACGGAGCGGAGGCGGCAGAATGTGCGTATATTAATGAGAACAATCACATTGTTGTCGATCGACTGCAACTTCTCACTCATCTTAGACCTAATTTAACAAAGTTAGAAAGGGGAATTGTATAGCTGTGGGAGAGGCAATAGTAATTACATCTGGAAAAGGCGGAGTAGGTAAAACTACAACGTCTGCGAACATTGGTACAGCCCTAGCGTTATCTGGAAAGAAAGTGTGCTTAATTGACACAGATATCGGTCTTCGAAACTTAGACGTAGTAATGGGGCTGGAAAATCGTATTGTATTTGATCTTGTTGATGTCGTTGAAGGGCGTTGCCGTTTACCTCAGGCGCTTATTAAAGATAAGCGTTTTGATGATCTTTATTTATTACCTGCAGCACAAACGAGTGATAAATCAGCGGTAACACCTGAACAAATGGATGAATTAATACAAGTATTACGACAAGATTATGATTACATATTAATTGATTGTCCTGCGGGGATTGAGCAGGGATTTAAAAACGCGGTAGCTGGTGCGGATAAAGCAATCGTTGTTACGACGCCAGAAGTATCCTCAATGCGCGATGCAGATCGTATTATCGGGCTTTTAGAAAAAGAGGATATTGAACCACCGAAACTTGTTATTAATCGTGTGCGTAGTCATATGCTTCATGAGCAGGATATGTTAGATGTTGATGAAATCGTACGTACATTGTCAATCGAGCTTCTTGGTGTTGTCGAGGATGATGATGAAGTTATTCGTGCTACAAATACAGGTGAGCCTGTAGCGTTGCAACCGAGCGGAAAAGCAGCGTTAGCTTATCGTAATATTGCAAGACGCTTGTTGGGTGAGAATGTACCATTGCAAGCGTTTGAACAAGAAAAGGTATCGGTATTTACAAAGATGAAAAACTTCTTTGGAATCCGTTAAAAGCACTTCGCGCATATGCGAAGTGCTTTCTTTTTTCTTCACACGAATATCTTTCTTTCTTAGCTCATACATATGTACAAACTGTATACAACTGTTTCTATTTTAATTAGCTTAAAGAAAGAAAGGAGACAGTATGAAGAATAAACGTGTAGAAGAAATTAAAAAACGGATTGCGAAAAGGAAGGCAGAGCAAGAAAGGATGGAGGAAGAGCAATATTTTGCTGGAGGGAATTTTGATAGTGAAACAGTATTTATTGAAGATGGAGAAAAAGAAATTCATCCTTTATTTCGAAAAGAAGTATTTTTCTTCAAAGTTTTGTTATCAGCAATATTAGTTCTTTCTGTCGCTATTTTATATAAAAATGCACCCTCTTCTTTCGATAGTGCTAAAGCTGTTACAGAGAAAGTGATGAAAGAAGAATTTCAGTTTGCTACTGTAGCGAAATGGTACGAAAAGCAGTTTGGAAAACCGCTCGTATTTTATTCACCTACTGAGAAAAAAGAAGGAACTATTCAGCAAAAAGATTATGCAATTCCTGCTTCCGGAAAGGTAATGCAAGGGTTTCAAAAAAATGGCCAAGGCGTATTTGTTCAAACAGCTACAAATGCAACGGTTGAGTCAGTGAATGAAGGGCTAGTTGTTTTTGCAGGAAAGAAAGAGGAACTTGGTAATACAGTTCAAATTCAACATGCAGATGGAACAGAATCGTGGTATGCGAATTTAAATGACATGTCAGTGAAATTATATGATTACGTTTCAAAGAAACAAAAAATTGGAACGGTGAATAATGATGCAGATAATAAAAATGGTAAGTTTTATTTCGCGATAAAAAAGAATGAAAAATTTATTGACCCGATTCAGGTGATTTCATTTGATTAAATATAGAGAAGTTTTAACGAAGATTTCAGTGCATCCGTTGTTTTGGGTTATTATTGTCATTGGTATTTTTACGGCACGTTTTAAAGAGTTACTACTGTTATTTTGTATCGTTCTTATCCATGAACTTGGGCATGCATTTGCGGCGGCACACTACAATTGGCGTATTAAAAAGATTCAACTTTTACCGTTTGGTGGTGTGGCTGAGCTTGAGGAACATGGGAATAAGTCATTGAAAGAGGAACTTGTTGTCGTAATTGCAGGACCTATACAACATATTTGGATGATGGCGGTAGGTTATATAGTGTTTGAAGCGGGTTGGCTTGGTGCGGATTTATATTATTTCTTTATATGGAATAATATAATTATTTTAGCATTTAATTTACTGCCTATTTGGCCGCTTGATGGCGGAAAAGTATTGTTTAACGTATTATCATATCGTTTTCCTTATTTACAAGCACATGAAAAGATGATGAAATTATCATGTGTTTTTTTTAGTGTAATACTAGTATGGCAGTTACTCTGGAACAGTAACAATATTATGATGTGGGTACTACTCATATTTTTAGCGGTGTCGTTATATCAAGAGTGGAAACAAAAACAGTATGCCTTTATGCGTTTTTTATTAGAACGTTATTATGGGAACAAAAGAGGAATTGAAAAGATTGCACCTATTGAAGTGCAATCAGAAGATCGTTTATATACGATTTTTACAAAATTTCGTAGAGGGTATAAGCACTCTATTATCGTCCATGGAAAATATAAAGAACATTACACATTGGATGAAAATGAATTACTCTATGCGTATTTTACTGAAAAACGAACAACTTCATCGGTTGAAGAATTAATCGGTTAGTGTTGACGATAGCACTAACCTTTTATTATTGTAAAAGCAAAGAAGATTATAAAGTGAGGAAAGAATTTTGAAAACGTTATATATGAACTACGCAGGATCGGAAAAACGCGTTGCAATTGAAGAGAAGAAAAAAATTGTTGAGTTTTTATGGAAACGAAATGAAGAACAAGAGATTGTTGGGCATATTTATGCCGGACGTATCGTAAGAACAATAGCTGGAATGAACGCAGCATTTGTAAACATCGGTTTAGAAAAACATGCGTATCTTTCATATGATGATGTACCATCTTCCTATCGTATACATGAAGGGCAAGCAGTACTCGTACAAGTTGTGAAAGAAGCAATTGATACGAAAGGGCCGAAATTGACAGCAAACATAGAATTTACCGGGAAATATGTCGTTTATATGCCATATGATGAAATGCGTGCAGTTTCTCGAAAGATAAAAAATAATAAAAGAAGGCAACAGCTACTCCAAATTGAGGTAGAAGGGACAGGAGGGTACATTTTCCGCTCTGCTTCTGAAAAAGGAGAAATTGAAGAAATACAAGCTGAAATGCAAAGGTTACAGCAGTTATATGAAGAGTTAAAAAGAAAAGAGGGCCAGGGAAAGGCACCGTTGCTACTTCATCGCCCGGCCACCTTTTTAGATCGTGTATTTCAAGAGAATCCAATTGAAACGATTGAAAAAGTAGTTGTAGATACAAGAAGTATAGTGAAAGAATTAGAAGAAAAAGTAGGGAAAGAAAAAGTATCTTTTTATAATGAAAAATCTTCAATGTTTAACCATTTTGGAATAGAGCGTGAGATTGAGAAAGCACTTCAAAAAATTGTGTGGCTCCCGAATGGTGCTTATTTAATTGTGGAACAAATGGAGACGATGACTGTAATTGATGTGAATACGGGCAAGTTTACTGGAAAACAAAATTTACAAGATACAGTCCTTCGTACAAATGAGGCGGCAGCTGAAGAGATTGCACGTCAATTAAGACTGCGTGATATCGGTGGTATGATATTAATTGATTTTATTAATATGAAAAGAAGAGAAGATAAAGAAAAGGTAAGAGAATGTCTCATGGCTGCTATGCAAAATGATCGCACATATACAAGAGTGCTCGGTTTTACAGAGTTAGGGATTTTGGAGATGACACGTAAACGTAAGAAACATTCTTTACGCGACGTATTACTAGAAGAGTGTGTACCGTGTAAAGCGACGGGGTATGTAATGTCATATGAAACAATTGCGTATGAGTTAGAGAGAGAGCTAATTACATATGGCGATATAGAGGATGAGGCAGTATTAATTGCTGCACCTAAAGAATTACAGAAACAATTTATGCAAAAAGAATTACAAAAAAATATTCCATTTGAAATTTATTTCAAAGATGATATGATCGAAAAGTACGCCATTATCCGTTTTGGAAGCAAAAAAGAAATTGTAGAACGGAAAAAATAGTTAGCAGAACATTTATTGACAACCGTCTATGATTCATGATAACATCTTTATGTTATAGTTTATAGCACCTAAACGGCTATATGCTACAACCGCACAAAACAGGTTCCCTAAAGACATTTATGTCTACCTCGTTTTTGGCGAGTCTTAGTAATTAAGAGGAGGTGCAAGTATGTACGCAATTATCGAAACAGGTGGAAAACAAATTAAAGTTGAAGCTGGTCAAGCAATCTACATTGAAAAATTAGATGTTGAAGCTGGTGAAACTGTTACTTTTGACAAAGTTCTTTTCGTTGGTGGCGAAAACGTTAAAGTTGGTAGCCCAGTTGTAGAAGGTGCAACAGTTACTGCGAAAGTAGAAAAACAAGGTCGCGCTAAGAAAATCATCGTTTTCAAATACAAAGCGAAAAAGAACAATCGTAAGAAACAAGGTCATCGTCAACCTTACACTAAGCTAGTTGTTGAAGCTATCAACGCTTAATCCAGGTTAACATGATTAAAATTACGATAAGTCGCACGAAATTAGGAAGTATCCAATCATTTAAAATGACTGGACATGCCAATTATGCGCCACATGGACAAGACCTTGTCTGTGCTGGAACTACAGCGGTTGTGTTTGGTTCTATAAATGCAGTGGAAGAACTTTGTAATGTGCAGGCAACTATTGAACTCGGAAGTGATGGCGGATTCTTAACGTATGAATTGCCTAATGATTTAGACGTTCATGCAGCAGAAAAAGCACAAACGCTTTTAGAAGGATTGGTTGTTTCGCTTAAGACGATCGAACTTGATTACGGAAAGTATATCCGTTTAATAGAAAAAGTGCAGGAGGTGTAACGTATGTTAAGATTAGATCTTCAGTTTTTCGCATCTAAGAAAGGTGTAGGTAGTACAAAGAACGGTCGTGACTCTCAGTCAAAACGTCTTGGTGCTAAACGCGCAGATGGTCAAACGGTTTCAGGTGGTTCAATTCTTTACCGTCAACGCGGTACAAAAATTTATCCAGGTGTTAACGTTGGTCGTGGTGGCGATGACACTTTATACGCGAAAGTTGACGGCGTAGTACGCTTTGAGCGTCTTGGCCGTGACCGCAAACAAGTGAGCGTATATCCTGTTGCTCAAGAGGCATAAGAACTCACGGAAAACTCTAACCTGAGTGCAGGTTAGAGTTTTTCTATATTAAGGGGTATCTAAATGAATGAAAAATGGACAATTATAGATGCATTGCGTCATTCAAGACATGATTGGCTCAATCGTATGCAGATGGTGAAAGGAAACCTTTCCCTTGGAAAAGTGGAAGAGATTCATAGTCTCATCGATCGTTTTGTCCAAGAAGCGAGACAAGAATCCAATCTGATAGGGCTATCAATGCCTTTATTTTCAGAGTGGATTTTAACATATAATTGGAAACAGCAGCCGTGCTTATTGGAGTACGAAGTATTAGGGAAATTACATAACTTATCTCACTTAGATGAGACTGTATGTACATGGACGAATCAATTTTTCTCAATGCTTCAGCATAGTTTAGACGTATATGTTGAAAATTATGTTTGTATCACAATTGAATGTGACGCGGAGAATGCTCGTTTCTTTTTTGATTTTCGTGGTAAGCTAACGAGTGTAGAAGAACTACAGAATTGGCTTGCGACCCAAAACAATAAATGGTATTCCATTTCTTATACAGTACGAGACGAAGAAGTCTCAGTTATATTACAACCAATTGAAAAAAGTGTGGTGAAATAATGTTTGTAGATCAGGTCAAGATATATGTAAAAGGTGGCGACGGTGGTAACGGAATGGTTGCGTATCGTCGTGAGAAATATGTACCTAAAGGTGGCCCAGCAGGTGGCGACGGTGGTAAAGGTGCAGATGTTGTTTTCGTTGTTGAGGAAGGCTTACGTACATTAATGGACTTCCGCTACCAACGTCATTTCAAAGCTGATCGTGGTCAGCACGGAATGAGTAAAGGTCAGCACGGTCGTAAATCTGAAGATTTAATCGTAAAGGTTCCACCAGGAACAATAGTAAAAGATGAAAAAACAGGACAAATTCTTGCCGATTTAGTAACGCATGAGCAAACAGCTGTAATCGCAAGAGGTGGTCGTGGTGGCCGTGGTAACTCACGTTTCGCAACAGCAACGAATCCAGCGCCTGAAATCGCTGAGAACGGGGAACCAGGTCAAGAACGTGATGTCATTCTAGAACTTAAAGTGCTAGCAGATGTTGGACTTGTTGGATTCCCAAGTGTAGGTAAATCTACATTATTATCTGTTGTATCATCAGCGCGTCCGAAAATTGCAGAGTATCACTTTACAACAATCGTTCCAAATCTTGGTGTTGTTGAAACGGGTGATAACCGCAGCTTCGTTATGGCTGACCTTCCTGGACTAATTGAAGGCGCACATGCCGGCGTCGGACTTGGACACCAATTCTTACGTCATATTGAGCGTACACGTGTAATCGTACACGTTATTGATATGTCTGGTTTAGAAGGCCGTGAACCATATGAAGATTACGTAACAATCAATAATGAATTAAAAGAATACAATATGCGTTTAACAGAGCGTCCACAAGTTGTTGTTGCAAACAAAATGGATATGCCAGATGCAGAAGAAAACTTACAAGCATTTAAAGAGAAAGTGGGAGACGAAGTAAAAATCTTCCCAATCTCAGCTGTAACGAAACAAGGTGTTCGTGACTTATTATTTGAAGTAGCGAACTTATTAGAAACAACACCAGAATTCCCAATGTACGATGTTGTCGAAGAGTCTGAAGCAAGTGTAATGTACAAATTTGATGCTGAAAGCCTTAAATTTGAAATTACACGTGAAAGTGACGGCACATTTGTTATTTCTGGTTACGATATTGAGAAGACATTCAAAATGACAGACTTCTCACGTGATGAATCTATACGTCGTTTCGCTCGCCAAATGCGTGGAATGGGTATTGATGAAGCGCTTCGTGCACGTGGTGCAAAAGATGGAGATATTGTAAAAATTCTTGAATATGAATTTGAATTTATCGACTAAGACTGCCGAAATATGGCAGTCTTTTTTTTATGTAAATGTCTGATTCGTATAGGAAAAAATACCCACTAATTAAATTTTCAATTTATAATAGAACAAGGAGTGGTGTTGGAAGAATTTTTTTATGGGGAGAAAACGAACATGTATAAAATATTAATTGTAGAAGACGATGAAAAAATAGCGGGAATATTAGAGGAGCATTTAGAAAGGTATGGGTATCAATCATTTAGAGCAAGTGATTTACGTCATATAAAAGATGAGTTCGTGAAAATAAATCCGCATCTCGTATTACTGGATATTAATTTACCATACTTTGATGGGTTTTATTGGTGTCGTCAAATTCGTACTGTATCGAATGCGCCGATTATTTTTGTTTCTGCAAGAACAGGGGAAATGGATCAAGTAATGGCAATTGAAAATGGCGGTGATGATTACATTACGAAGCCATTCCACTTAGATATCGTAATGGCAAAGGTGAAAAGTGCACTTCGCCGTGGGTATGGTGAGTATGCCTCTGTTGCTGAGAGTGATTGTTTAGGTGTAAATGGACTGTTGTTATTCCCGTCACAACACATTGTTGAGTGGCAGGGGCAACAAACGGAGCTGACAAAAAATGAATTTTACTTATTAGAGTGTTTAATGAAACAAGCAAATCAATATGTAACGCGCGAAGAACTGTTAGAAGCCCTGTGGGATGAGGTAGCTTTTGTTGATGATAATACATTAACCGTTAATGTAAAACGCGTAAGGAAGAAACTAGAGGAGCTAGGCATTAAGAATGCAATTGTAACGAAACGTGGATATGGTTATGCGCTTCTTACAGAGTGGGGCGAAGGGCATGGAGGTTAAAAATTACCTCATGGACCGCTTTTCTTTACTTCTTTCTTATATTGTTAGCCTTTGTTTATTTGGGCTTGTAATGCAGTTGCAAAGTCTTTTAGAAAAACGATCCATTGATTGGAGTACATGGTTATATGGGCTTTTATTAGGGACAGTTGTATTTACAATATACCTCATTTACGATTATCGAAAACGGAGTGTGTTTTTAAATAGGATTGAAAAGTATGTTACTGGCGGAAATACATTACACGATTCTTTACTTATTGATACTTCTTATACGTCAGAGCAAGAGATGGTCGTTGAATCGTTTACGCTATTAAGACAGCAATACATGAATGAAATTCATAAACAACATGCGAAAGAACAACAGCAAATGATATTTATGAACCAGTGGATTCATCAAATGAAAACACCAGTATCGGTTATAGAATTACTATTACAGAAGTTTGGTAAAGAGCATCGTGAAGCAAGGGCAACAGTTGAAAGTATTCGTGAAGAAAATAACCGCATACTAAATGGTTTAGATTTAGCGTTACATATGGCAAGGTTAGAGCAATTTGCGAAAGATTATAAAGTAGAAGTAGTAAATGTAGTAGATATTATTCGAGGTATTATTAATGAAAATAGAAAGTCGTTCATTCAATCGTCTGTATTTCCGAAAGTAATGTTTGATGAAGATACTTGTATGGTTGCATCTGATAGAAAATGGCTCAGTATTGCTATAGGGCAAATTGTTGTAAATGCAATTAAGTATACGAAAATTTCAGAAGTAGAGAAAAAGGAAATTCAATTTCAAATTGAAGAGAAAGATCAAAAGGTGTTACTACATATTAAAGACAATGGAATTGGTATTCCAGAGCAAGATATAAAGCGAGTATTTGATCCGTTCTTTACAGGAATAAATGGCCGTAAAACGAGAGAAGCGACTGGGATGGGTCTACATATTACAAAGGAAATTTGTGATAATTTACATCACGGTATTTATGTACAATCGATTGAAGGGGATGGGACAACATTCACGTTCCAATTTGCAAAAGATGAAGAATATCATACATTAATGAGAAAAATGACAAAACTGTAAGATAACAAAACGTTTTGTAAGGGAAATCACTCGTTTCTATTTCTTATTTTTCTTATAGTAAATGTAAGAAGAAAACACATAGGGGGATTAGAAATGAGTGTTCTTGAAGTAAAAGGATTAACGAAGGTGTACCAATCAAAAGGTTCAGTAGCGACGACTGCTTTAAATAATATAAATTTTAAAATAGAAGAAGGCGAATTTGTAGGGATTATGGGTCCTTCAGGAAGCGGGAAAACAACGCTTTTAAATTTATTAGCAACAATCGATAAGCAAACTTCAGGTCATGTGCTTGTAAATGGCGAAGAAATTAATCAAATGCGTGCTGCAAAGTTAGCGGAGTTTCGCCGTACACATTTAGGGTTCATTTTCCAAGATTTTAACTTACTTGATACGTTATCGATTAAAGAAAATATCATTTTACCACTTGTCATGGCGAAGAAATCTGTAAATGAAATCGATGCAAAGGTGCTTGAGATTGCAAAGTTTTTAAATATCGAAGAAATTTTAAATAAAAAGGTATATGAAGTATCAGGCGGACAACAACAACGTGCAGCAGCAGCGAGAGCAATTATTCATGAGCCTACGTTAATTTTAGCGGATGAACCAACTGGAAACTTAGATTCGAAGTCAGCAAAATCATTAATGAGCGCGTTGCAAGACTTACATGAACAAAAGAAAGTAACAATTGCAATGGTAACGCATGATCCGGTAGCGGCGAGTTATTGCGAACGTATTCTATTCATTCGCGACGGAGAAATTTTCTCAGAAATACATAAAGGAAGAACGAAACAAGCCTTTTTCCAAGAAATTCTGGACGTACTTGCGATGCTAGGAGGAGAATATCATGAACTTTCGCCAGCTCGCGCTTAATAACGTAAAAGGAAATTGGCGTAATTATAAAGCGTTTCTTATAAGTAGTTGTTTATCGATAGTCGTATTTTTCATGTATGCTTCCTTCATTTATCATCCAGATGTCGTAAGCGGTAATATTAGTATGAGGGAAATGATTTCAAAAGGATTAGAATCGATGAATTATATTGTAGTCATCTTCTCAGCACTCTTTATTTTATATGCAAATTCAACATTTTTACGTGCAAGGAAAAAAGAGTTTGGTCTATTAACATTAATAGGCGGAACGAAGTCTCAACTTGGCCGAATGATTATATTAGAACAGCTTATGTTAGGTAGTATTGCAATTGTAGTAGGTATTGGGCTTGGTATGCTTTGTTCAAAATTATTTTTCCAAGCATTAAGTGTAATATTGAAAATAGATAAAACACTTCCACTCGTATGGAATAGTAAAGCAGTTTTGATTACAGCGGGTGTATACTTTATTCTATTTTTAATCCTATCATTGTTTAGCGTGTGGACAGTAGGACGCTTGCAAATTATTGATTTATTAAGAGAAGCAAGAAAACAAAAAGTAGAACCTTTTGCATTTACATGGTTATGTATAGCGGGGGTAGGATGTATTATTGTTGCATATGTACTTAGCTTCCAAGTGACATTTATGAATTTTATCATGCTGTTTTTACCGATTGTAGGGCTGACGATAGGCGGAACGTATTTACTGTTTACACAAGGCAGTACAGTCGTATTAAAGGCGTTACAAAAACGAAAAAAATCTTTTTATACATATCCAAATATGTTCGTACTTAGCAATCTGATTTATAAAATGAAAGATAATGCTCGTTTTCTATTTGTAATTTCTATCATTACGGCCGTTGTATCTTCGGCAGTTGGTACACTGTACGTATTTTTTGAGGATATGAGTTATAAGGCAGTAATTAGTACTCCGCATGCTATTTCGTATGAGGAAAAGGGAATTAATACGCATAATGTCATAAAAGAAGGAAAAACAAAAGAATTAATAAAAAAACACGGATTTGAAGATGCACGAGAAGTAACGTACGTAAAACTTCCTGGAAGTCAAAAAATCACGATGTTTAACGGTGAACATGAAGTGCCGATGGCGATTGTTTCAGAAAAAGAATATAACGCTGAAGTACGTAAACAAAAGAGAGAGCAAGTTAGAGAAGTTCATAATGCACCAGGTAGTGCAACGATGGTCGTAATGGATATGGCGAACGATATGATGAAGATAGATCGTTCGAAACCGTATGAAATTAAAATTAACGGACAAACGCAGTCTGTTCAATTAAATGAGCCAACTCCATTTTCTGTTTTTAATGATAGTGAATATCTCATTGTGAATGATCAAGATTTTGAGAAATATGCAAAGCTCGTACCAGATGAAGAAAAGACGAAATATTACGGTTATTATATAGAAGACTGGAAAAGTACGGAAGACCTTGTGTTAGATTTGAAAAAGGAAATTGCACCAGATAAGCAAATGGAACTAAACAACTCAGTGCTTGCTTATAAAGATATAAGAGAATCAGGAGCAATTACGATGTTTATCGGTTTCTTCGTAGCTGTACTGTTCTTCTTCTTCGCTTGTAGTATGACATACTTTAAATGGTTTAACGATAAAGAACAAGATCGTATTCAATTTAAATCGTTAAAGAGAATCGGTATGACAGATAAAGAAATTCGGAAAATTGCAATTCGACAAATGGGTGTTATCTTCTTTATACCAATTGTAATCGGTGCAATTCATAGTGGGTTTGCTCTTCATACGTTAGGAAAAATGCTTTATATCGATTTATGGAAATCAGGTGCGATTGTAATTGGGGCATACATTGTAGCTTCTGCGATTTACTTTATGATCGCGCAAAGGGGATATTTGAAACACGTGCAAAGCTAGGGGAACCTCTAGCTTTTTGCCTATGTAGTAAGTTATAGGGGGACAATAGATGAACATTCGGCAACTAGCGCTACAAAATATAAAAGGAAATTGGCGTAATTATAAAGTGTTTTTCTTAAGCAGTTGTTTTGCAATATTTTCGTCTTTTGCATACATGTCTGTCATTGTGCATCCGTATATGCAAGAGACGATGTGGTATCAAAACGTACGTTGGGGGCTTATCATATGTAATGTTATAATCATTTCTTTTTTCGTCATATTTATTTTGTATTCTACTTCTATTTTTATAGAGGCACGTAAGAAAGAGTTAGGATTATATATGTTAATGGGGGCAACGAAATCTAACGTAATAGGAGTGATTATGACCGAGCAAATATTGATCGGGGTATTTGCTAATATTTTCGGTATAGGGATTGGCATGATCTTTTTGAAACTCTTTTTTATGGTGTTTAGCATGCTAATGCGTCTTCCAAAAGAACTCCCTGTCATATTTGACGTGAAAGCGATTGGGGTAACGTTTATTACATATATGGTTGTTTTTATTCTGTTATCTTTTATAAGTGCTTTACGTATATGGAATATAAAAATCATTCGGTTATTGAAAGAATTTCGAACTGATAAAAAAGAGAAGAAACCATCAATGTGGCTTTGTATATTCGGTTTTATTTGTTTAGGGATAGGGTATGCGTTAGCGTTACAGGCGACGATGCCAACGATAGCATTCTATTTTTTCCCTGTGTCTATACTTGTCTTTTTCGGAACGTATTTTTCTTTTACACACGGAACTGCTCAAATATTAGAAATGATAAAACGAAATAAAAAGATTATGTATACATATCCGTATTTATTTATAGTGAATCAACTGTCACATCGAATGAAGGAAAATGGTCGCTTTTTCTTTATGCTTTCTATGGCAACGACATTTGTAGTTACGGCAACAGGTACGGTGTTCTTATATTTTTCTAGCATGCAAGATATGTGGCGGGATGGGGGCGCACACTCATTTTCATACATAGAAAAAGGTATTTCTACCCATGAAGTCTTTGAGGAAGGTACGGTTGAACAATTATTGCACCAATATGGGTATGATGATTTTCAAACTATGAGTTTTGTTGGAGTGTATGCATCTTTTCAGTCCAATAAAGGAGAAAAAGAAGTAGCGCCACTCATTAAAGAAAGTGAATACAATCAGGAGGCAAGAAAACAAAAACAGAAAACGTATCATCCTAAAAAAGGAACAGTTACACTCGTTTATTATAGTAAATACAATCATCCGTATATATATGATCAAAAAGAAATTCAATTACAAGTAATGAATCAAACATATGCATTCGTATTTAATGGTCAGAAGGAAGGGGTACAATTTAACCATCATCCTTCGCACATTAATGGTCTGTTCTTCGTCATGAATGATGAAGATTTTGACAGTATAGCAAATAAGATTCCTGATTCTGAAAAAATAATATATCGAGGATACACATTATCAAATATCGAAAATACGAAAAAATTAAATGAAGATTTACGGAAACATATGAAACAAGATGATAATAACGCATTTCGAAGTAATATGGAGTTATATGTGAATATGAAAGAGTTCGGCAATATTACTCTATTTATAGGCTCATTCATTAGTATATTATTTTTCCTTACATCATGTAGCATCGTATATTTTAAATGGTTTCATAATATTGCATCGGATCGTAAAGAGTACGGTGCGCTTTCTAAGCTTGGAATGACGAAAGAAGAAGTGTGGAAAGTTTCCCGTTGGCAATTATGTATGCTATTTTTTGCGCCAATTATAGTAGGGAGTATGCATAGTGCGGTTGCGTTGTATACGTTTCATAATACAATCTTTATGGATGGTTCATTAAGAAAAGTAGGCTTGTTTATTCTGTTTTACATCGCTGCATGCATCATTTATTTCTTTTTCGCTCAAAGAGAATACAGGAAACATTTAGACTAGCGAATGCTAGTCTTTTTTTAATATTCGAAATTTACATAGAAGAATATAAAAAAGTATGGTATAACAGTAAGAAAACGAAAAAGAGGGGAAAAGACGATGATTCGAGTAGGATATTTAGGACCAGAAGCAACATTTACAAATATGGCGGTGAGTCGTTTTTTTCCAGAAGCAGAGCATGTACCGTATCGAACGATTCCAGATTGTATGGATGCAGCTGCAAATGAAAATGTAGATTATGCAGTGGTACCACTAGAAAACGCCATTGAAGGTTCAGTGAATATAACAGTTGATTACCTTGTACATGAACAACCACTTTCTATTGTAGGAGAAATTACAGTACCCATTCAGCAACATTTACTTGTACATCCGCAGTATGCAAAAGTGTGGGAAGAAGTATATGCAGTGCATTCTCATCCGCACGCTATTGCGCAATGTCATAAGTTTTTAAATGAAGAATTAAAAGGGGTCACTGTCCGAGATATGACATCAACAAGTGCTGCTGCACAATATGTGAAAGAACATCCTGAAGAAAAAATCGCTGCTATTGCAAATGAAGCAGCTGCAGAAAAATACGGATTAACGATCGTAAGACGTAGTATTCATACGCATAAAAATAATCATACGCGCTTCCTCGTGCTCCATAAGAAAAAGAAAGCAATACTCTCAAATAACGGAGAAAATCGCGGAGAGAAAACGACGCTTATGATAACGTTACCTGCTGATTATGCAGGGGCACTATACCAAGTGTTATCAGCTTTCGCATGGAGAAAATTAAATCTATCAAAAATCGAATCTCGCCCGATGAAAACAGGTCTTGGTAATTATTTTTTCTTAATCGATGTCGATAAAGCATACGATGATGTATTATTGCCAGGCGTAACGATGGAACTTGAAGCACTCGGCTTTTCTGTTACTGTGCTGGGGAGTTATTCTTCTTATTGGTTGTAAGGGGGAGTTAGGTTATACCGTCTGATAGATAAATAAAATCCCACCTATAAATGGTGGGATTCTTTATTTTAACTTCGCAAGACGATCTTCTAACTGACCACGCCAAATATCAGCTAGTTCTGGAACAGCAAGAATCTTTTCAATGCCATCTTTATCTTTTCTATTATGAAAATAAATTTCGTTAGAGAATAAAACAGATACATTGCTCGGTTGACGTTCTAGTAATGTAATTTTTGAGTCTTTACGTACAGTACCTTCTTGAAGAACACGGCATAAGTAGCCAGTAAATCCAGTTGCTACAATGCGCGGCAAAATGCCAGGGATGCCAAGACGTTTTGAAATTGTGCTACAAGGTACGCGGGCTTGCGTCACTTGAATGATTGCTTCACCTAGTTGATATGTATCTCCGATGCAAACATCACGCTCTAACATATTTGTTACGGTAATGTTTTCACCAAATGTGGAAGCTTGAAGCGTTGTTTGAAATTCCTCTTCCCATAGTGCGTAATGCTCATGTGGGTATACACAAACAGCGCGATCAGGTCCCCCGTGATGTTTTAAATCTGCTACGTCATCACCAAGGAAGCCATCTTTTGAGAGAAAAGCTTCTTCTGTAGAATTTTTACATATACCTGTTATCATTTCTTTATCTTCGCCATATTTCATTTGTTTCGGTTTGCCAATGCTAAAGTGAACGAGTTCAATTCCCATATGTGATCTCCTTTACGATTGATTACAATATTATAGCACTAAAAAAGCACAGAGAATGATAAAAACTCTGTGCTTTGCATGAATTAATAAACGAGAAATCCTGCTTTATCTAGCGCCTCACAAGCAGCGTCTAACTTTTCCTTAGAATCTGCCTCAATTGTATGTAAGTGAATACCATCTGTTAGTTGCGAAAGATAGGAAGCATTTGTGTTTTCGATTTTTTGTAAATATTGCTCTACATCAAAGCGATTACTTACCATGATGGATGCTGTTAAGTCACCGTATACAGGATGCTCAACTTTTACATCTTTAATCGTAACGCCGTGGTCAACAAGCATTGTAAGTTCCTGACGTACTTCCGCTGGTTTATGTTGGCATACGATTACGCGTTCGAAAGCTTGTTGTTTCTCTTGTGGTTTTAAATATAAATATCCTTGAGCAGTTGCAATAATCGGTTCGTTTCGTGCTTTGAGTAAGGAAATATCTTGCACGATCACTTGTCGACTTACGTTTGTCTTTTTCGATAGTTCATTCCCAGATAACGGTTCATTTGCAGCAAGAAGCCACTGAAGGATAAGCTGTCGTCTTTCTTCGCCTAAAATCTTTTTTTGTTCATTTTGTTTCATTATGATTTAACACCTCTATAAAATTGATTTCCAATTGTGTGTAGTGCATGAATAGTAGTATCAATTTGATCTTTCGTTGTTTGTTGCCCGAAAGAGAAGCGGACATATTGTTTCGCCTCTTCATACGTTTTTCCAATTGCAAGCATTGTTTTCGAAGGTTCTTGTTTACCGACTTGGCAAGCACTTCCGGTTGAAATGGCAATACCATGGCGATTACATTCTAGCATTGTATATTGACCTTCTATTCCTTTTATTGTAACCCCAATAATATGTGGTAAACAAGAAGTAGAATGACCTTCTACTTGAATTTCTAGAGGAAGTGTTTGTAATCGCTCTAAAAAGTAGGATCGTAACTCTTTAAAACGTAAGCTTTCTTCCTGTTGATTTTTTAATATATTCTCAGCAGCTGTTAAAAAAGATGCGATGCCAGGAACGTTTACTGTACCTGGGCGAAACCCTTTTTCGTGAGAAGTTCCCGGAAAGATTTGTGCCCAGCGAATTTGCGGATTTATATAGCAAGCACCAACACCCTTTGGTCCGTATATTTTATGTGCTGAAACAGAAAGACTATCAATTCCCATCTCAAAAACATTGATAGGAAGTTTACCAAATGTTTGCACACAATCTGAATGAAATAAAACGTTATATTTTTTTAAAAGTGCTCCGATTTCTGCGATGTTTTGAACGGTTCCAATTTCAGAATTTCCGTGCTGTATGCTTGCTAGAACAGTATTTTCTGTAATAGCTGTTTCTAAATCATCTAAATGAATGAGCCCGCCTTCATCAACAGGAATTTCAGTAATTGTATACCCTTCTGATTGTAAGGATTGAAAATAACTTCGAATGGATGCGTGTTCCATAGGTGTCGTAATAATATGTTTCTCGCTTCTAGCCTTTAAAAGGGATTGGATCGCAAGGTAGTTGGATTCCGAACCACCGCTCGTGAAGAATACCCCTTGTTCCTTTCCGCCAATCATGTCAGCAAATGTTTTTCTGCAAACTTGTAGTAAAGAAGAAGCTGTTCCTCCAATATCATGTAAACTTTGTTCATTTCCGAAGTATTGCGATGCTGCTTTCATATATGTTTGTAACGCCTCTTCACTCATAGGTGTAGTAGCTGCATAGTCAAGATATATCATCATGTAAGTTCCTCTCCCTAGTAAGAGTTACATTTCTTGTATTTTTTAAATGGTAGTGAAAATAAGAATTATAAAAAAACTCTTGTCATTATTTTAAAACTATGTAAATATAGGTGTCAAGACAGTTGAAAAGTGTAAAGTAGGAGGCAACAATTATGCCAAGTGCAGATGTCTTAATTATTGGAAGTGGCGTTGCGGCACTTCGTGTTGCGAAAGAGATTTGTCACGAAAAGAATGTGATTATTATCACAAAGGAAACGAATCGTAATAATAATACATATTTAGCGCAAGGTGGAATTGCAGCAGCGGTTGCTACATATGACAATCCAAATGATCATTTTGAAGATACGTTAGTAGCAGGATGTCATTATAACAATGAAGATGTGGTCCGTTATTTAGTCGAGGAAGGACCGAAAGAAATGAATCATCTCATTGAAAATGGAATGAAATTTGATGGAGATGAAACGGGTCCTCATCTTGGAAAAGAAGGCGCACATCGAAAGCGTCGTATTTTACATGCAGGTGGCGATGCAACAGGAAAGAATTTATTAGAGCATTTCATTCAAGAAGTAGCTCCGCACGTTACGGTAGTGGAACAGGAAATGGTGCTCGATTTTATTATAGAAAATGATAAATGTGTTGGAGTTTTAACAAGAACTAGTGAAGGGAAGTTGAAGCGTTACGTTGCAAATTATACGGTGTTAGCAACAGGTGGGATTGGCGGTTTATACGCCTTTACTTCTAATGATAAGACAATTACGGGTGATGGACTTGCGATGGTGTACCGCGCAGGAGGGGAGCTCGTAGATTTAGAGTTTGTACAATTTCATCCAACAATGTTATACGCGAACGGTCGATGCTGCGGCCTCGTCTCTGAAGCTGTCCGTGGTGAAGGAGCTGTCCTTATAAATGGAAAAGGGCAGCGTTTTATGATGGATATACACCCAGATCACGATCTCGCTCCGCGCGATGTAGTAGCAAGAGCGATTCATGAGCAGCTTTTGGCGGGTGAAAAAGTGTATGTAAATACCGAGTCTATCCAAAATTTCGAAGAACGTTTTCCGACTGTATCATCATTGTGTAAAAAGAATGGTGTCGATATAAATGAAAAACGCATTCCGATTGTACCCGGTGCTCATTTTCATATGGGTGGCGTGAAAACGAACTGTGATGGAGAGACGTCCATTCCAAATTTATATGCGGTCGGTGAAGTAGCTTGTAATGGTGTTCACGGTGCAAATAGGTTAGCAAGTAATTCGTTATTAGAAGGTCTTGTGTTTGGAAAAAGAATAGGACAACATATTTTAACGAAAGCGGCAAAAGAAAGATTGAACACCCTAGCTGAGAAGGAAAAGAAATTTATCGTTTTGAATCATTTGCCGGCGAAGGAAGAAATAAAAGAATGCATGATGAAATATGTTGGGATTGTGAGAACAGAGCAAAGTTTATCTTCTGCAAAGAGATGGCTTAGTAAGTACGGTGTTCGAAATATGATCTTACAACATGATGCCCTTACAAATGAAGAGATAACGCTCATTAATATGTTAACAGTTTGTGAGCTTATAGTCGTATCAGCTTTGCAAAGAGAAGAAAGCATTGGTGGTCATTATCGAAGTGATTATCCAGATAGAAATAGCGAAAAAAAAGAGATTGTTCGAGTGAAAAGAAAATTACAACTTGTGTGATGAAGGGAAGAGGGGCTTTATGAACACGATAAAAGTGAAAGAAGCATTAAATCGATTTTTTCTAGAAGATATAGGAGAACGAGATGTAACGTCTCAGCTTATTTTTCCAGACAATTTACTTTCAAAAGGAACGTTTCTTGCGAAGGATATGGGTGTCTTTGCGGGGCGTGTAGTAATTGAAGAAGGATTTAAATTAATTGATGAAAGAATTGAAGTGGAGCTTCATAAAAAAGATGGAGATCTTGTAGAAAAGGGCGAAATAATAGCAACTGCGCAAGGGCCAATTGCTTCGTTATTAACGGCAGAGCGCGTTATATTAAACGTTATCCAGCGTATGAGTGGGATAGCTACGATGACACGTAAAGCTGTGCTTACTTTAGATAGTGGTCATACACGTATTTGTGATACGCGAAAAACGATGCCAGGGCTACGTATGTTTGATAAGTATGCAGTCGTGTGCGGAGGCGGATTTAATCACCGTTTCGGCTTATATGACGGTGTCATGATTAAAGACAATCATATTGCTTTTGCTGGTTCTATTACGAAAGCTGTTACATCGGTGAAAGAAAAATTAGGACATATGGTGAAAGTAGAAGTGGAAACAGAGACAGAGGAACAAGTGAGAGAAGCTGTAGCTGCTGGTGCGGATATCATTATGTTTGATAATCGTACGCCAGATGAGATTCGGGAGTTTTCAAAGATTGTACCAAGTGCCATCGTTACGGAAGCATCAGGAGGCATTATAATTGAAGATTTATCGAAATACGGAAAAACAGGGGTAGATTATATTTCACTTGGAGCGTTAACACATTCAGTGAAAGCACTTGATATTAGTTTCAATATTGAGGCGTAAGGAAAGTGGCTTAGAGGGGGAGAAAGAAATATGAGTATTTTAGAAAAAGTGCAACCGATTGAAACGATGTTACCAGAGCGTTATTACACGATGTCAACAGAAGATATGGAAAAGCGTGTTCGTGCAATTAAAGAAAAAATGGGGGAAACACTATTTATTCCAGGACATCATTACCAAAAAGATGAAGTGGTACAATTTTCTGATGCAGCAGGAGATTCACTTCAGCTTGCGCAAGTTGCAGCGAGCAATAAAGAAGCAAAATATATTGTATTTTGCGGCGTACACTTTATGGCAGAAACAGCAGATATGTTAACGACAGACGATCAAATCGTTATTTTGCCAGATATGCGTGCAGGCTGTTCGATGGCAGATATGGCAGATATTGAACAAACAGAAAGGGCATGGAAAGAGCTCACAAAATTATTTGGAGATACGATGATTCCGTTAACGTATGTTAACTCTACAGCTGCAATTAAAGCATTTTGCGGTCGTAATGGCGGAGCGACAGTAACTTCTTCTAATGCAAAACAAATGGTATCTTGGGCGTTTACACAAAAAGAGCGTCTTGTCTTTTTACCGGATCAACATCTAGGAAGAAATACAGCATACGATTTAGGTATCCCATTAGATAAAATGGCAGTATGGGACCCGCATACAGATTCATTAGAGTACGATGGAGATATGGAAGAAATTCAAGTGATTTTATGGAAAGGGCATTGTTCGGTTCATCAAAACTTTACAGTGAAAAACATTGAGAATGTACGGAAAAATCATCCGGATATGAATATTATTGTACATCCAGAATGTTGTTATGAGGTTGTTGATGCTTCGGATTACGCAGGATCAACGAAATATATTATTGATATGATTGAAGTAGCGCCACCTGGAAGTAAATGGGCAATTGGTACAGAAATGAATTTAGTGAACCGAATTATTCAGCAGCATCCAGATAAAGAAATTGTTTCACTTAATCCATTTATGTGTCCGTGTTTAACGATGAACCGAATTGATCTGCCGCACTTATTATGGGTGCTTGAAACGGTAGAAAAAGGAGAAGAAATTAACGTTATTAGCGTAGATAAACAAGTGACCGAAGAAGCGGTTCTTGCATTAAATCGTATGTTAGAGCGTGTATAAAGCAGCGGGGTTTCCGTTGCTTTTTTTCGTACATATAATCATAACGAGAATGAAATGGGCATACATTGTTGTGAAGAAATCATTGCGATTTTCTTATGCTTATTCCACTTCTAATGATATTGAAAATCGAAGAAGTGATACAAGTGAAAAGAAGTTAACGTTATTTAGAAAGGGTTACTTCATGAGATTTGTTACTTATAGATAAGTTATACAGGAGGGGGAAAATTTGAAAATTCATATCGTGCAAAAAGGGGATACCCTTTGGAAAATTGCGAAAAAGTACGGAGTGGATTTTGATACGTTGAAAAATACAAATACACAACTTAGTAATCCAGATTTAATCATGCCAGGTATGAAAATTAAAGTACCATCAAACAGCGTTCACGTAAAACAACATGCTGGGGCAGGTTCAGCGCCTCCGAAGCAATACGTAAAAGAAGTGCAACAAAAAGAGTTTGCATCAACGCCAACTCCGCTTGGAATAGAAGATGAGGAAGAAGTTACGTATCAATCAGCGCCAATTACACAGCAACCTGCTATGCAACAAACACAAAAAGAAGTTCAAGTAAAACCACAGAAGGAAGTGCAAGTAAAACCACAAAAAGAAGTACAGGTAAAACCACAGAAGGAAATGCAAGTGAAACCGCAAAAAGAGGTACAGGTAAAACCGCAAAAAGAAGTGCAAAAAGAAGTGCAAAAAGAAAAGCCAATTCAAATAGAAAAACCAGTTGAAAAACCGTCTGTTATTCAAAAACCACCTGTTATAGAAAAACAAAAACCAGCAGAAAAAGAAAACACGAAGTTTTCGGTAAATGTATTACCACAGCCACCGCAACCACCAATCAAAGCGAAAAAAGAATATAAGATTTCAGATGTAATTAAAAAAGGAAGCGAGTTAATTGCTCCTCAAATTACTAAAATGAAACCTAATAACATCATTTCTCCGAAAACAAAAAAAGATAATATCGTGTCGCCACAAGTGAAGAAAGAAAACGTAGGAAATATCGTGTCACCGCAAGTAAAGAAAGAAAATGTAGGGAATATAGTATCACCGCAAGTAAAGAAAGAAAATGTAGGGAATATAGTATCACCGCAAGTAAAGAAAGAAAATGTAGGGAATATCGTGTCACCGCAAGTGAAGAAAGAAAATGTAGGAAACATAGTGTCACCACAAGTAAAGAAAGAAAATATAGGGAATATCGTGTCACCGCAAGTAAAGAAAGAAAATATAGGGAATATCGTGTCACCGCAAGTAAAGAAAGAAAATGTAGGAAATATAGTATCACCAAATGTATCGAAAGAAAATGTAGTGATTCCACAAGTCATACCGCCAAATATTCAAATACCAAACATCATGCCGATCATGGACAATATCCAACCACCAAATATCATGCCAATCATGGATAACAATCAACCACCAAATATCATGCCAATCATGGATAACAATCAACCACCAAACATCATGCCAATTATGGATAATAACCCAATACCAAACATTATGCCGATAATGGATAACAACCAAATGCCAAATATGATGCCGATAATGGATAACAACCAAATGCCAAATATGATGCCGATAATGGATAACAATCAAATGCCGAATATGATGCCAATCATGGATAACAATCAAATGCCAAATATGATGCCGATAATGGATAACAATCAAATGCCGAACATGATGCCAATCATGGATAATAATCAAATGCCGAACATGATGCCAATCATGGATAACAATCAACCACCGAATATGATGCCATATCAAATGCCATACCAACAGCCTATGATGCCACCAAATCCATATCAAATGCCGTATCAACAAGGAGCACCGTTTGGACCGCAATATACGTCTATGCCAAATCCAAATATGATGCCAATGGATAATAATATGCCACCGCTCGTGCAAGGAGAGGAAGATTGTGGATGCGGAGGAGAGAGTAGGTTATATAGTCCGCAACCAGGCGGTCCGCAATATGCGAATCCTTTATATTATCAACCAACTCAATCGGCATATGCACCGCAGCCAGGAACGATGTATTATCAACCAGATCCACCAAATGTATTTGGGGAGCCGGTTCCAGAAGAAGAGGATGAAGAAGAAGTTTAAAAAAGGTGGGATTATTCCCACCTTTTTTTGTATGTAGAGTCGTTCTGAAAATGGAAGATTTACATCAAATGTTAGAAAATCCCCAGTGAAATATTAACAGTGTAAAAACCTTCTCTGTTACTCATCATAAGAGGGAGCTTTTCAGAAGAGAAGTTCATTCTAACAGAGGGGGTTTTTGTATTGAATACGAAAGTAAAAGTGATTGCTGCTTCTTTGTTAGTTACCAGTGCGTTAGCTGCATGTGGTACACCAAAAGATAACAATGCAATGGATGGACGTAACTACAATTACGAGCGTACATCTTATAATGATACACATCAGTATCGTGATAATGTAACGCGTAATGATCGTTATACAGATTATGTAACATATAGAAATGGTCGTAACGATACAGGATATAACAATTATTACCGTGATGTAAATTACAACGGTCAAATTGCTAATCCACATCCAACACGTAATATTACAATGAACAATTCATACATTAACAATGATGGTAAAACAGCAGAAAGAATTACAAATCGTGTGAAACGTATGAATAACGTAGACCGTGTGTCTACAGTTGTATATGGAAACGATGTAGCGATTGCGGTGAAACCACGTAATCCAGTATCGAATGAAACAGCGCTTGCAAATGAAGTTCGTCAAGCGGTTGTAAATGAAGTTGGAAATAGAAACGTATATGTTTCTGTAAGAAATGACATGTTTACTCGTGTCGATGCAATGAGTACACGTCTACGTAATGGTACAGTTACAAACGATTTTAATCGCGACATAACAAATATGTTCCGAGATATTCGTTACGGTTTAACTGGTACTGTGCGATAGCAAAACGAAAGAGGAAGGGGGAGCCCTTCCTCTTTATTCATCGTTATCGTGTAAACGACGCTTTTTAATAAAATAACTAACGGAGTAAGACACTAAAAAGCATAGGAAGAAAATACTGCCTGTTAAAATAGCTTCAAAGAGAGGTCTTCCCGGACTGAAAATAATATAAATAATAGCTACAATAGTTCCTATGATAAAAGAGCGTAAGACAAGTTTGGAATAAGGAGTTAATTTTATTTCTTTTTCGCCTTCTTCTACATCGATTGAAACACTTAACTGTAAATAAGCAAGTAAAATACTTGTAAGCATAAATAATAGCCACAATGGAGATTTCGTAATTTGATCTATTCCTTCAGTGAATCCGATATAGCCTAAAATGCCAATTATACCAAGTGATTGAAAAAGAAAAGCAATTCGAATGTTTTTTAACGTTTGCAGAATGAGACGTTCATCCTTAATTTTTTTCATAATATCTATCTCCTGTTTATTATGATTTCGCTGTTATATTAATTGTAACATATATATTACATTTATCAATTTATAATTTACATATATTTTTTGGATGGAAAAGGAAATAAAATATTTTTATAAACATGTTGCACTTATACTTTATTAATGTTATATTAGCAAAGCGATGAGCTAATTTACGTAAGACGAGAGATATGCTTAAGTGCTAAACACGCGAATGTGGTCGCCTGGTCTCTCGCCGTAAACGCATCAAGACGCCTGCTTTGCAGGCGTCTTTCATTTTATATAAAAACAAATGCTAGTGCAGATAAGGTAAAACTTTATCTGCATTTTTTTATTTTTGATATAAATGTAATATGGTCATTATGGATAAAACCCCCATTTCCGGAAAAACTACTAATGAAAGTTTGATCTTTCCTAAAAGAGGTGAACGGAAATGAGATGGATACTGATTGCGATGCAAGCTTTCGTTATGATGTTTTGTTTCGCTTATGAAACGAATGTGAAGGCGGAAGGCCCAGTACCAGAAGTAACAGAAAAAGAGCCTGAAGTTACAATTTTATTAGAGCGAATGTATGTTGATGGAGAAGTAAGTGAGGAAATATTTACAGAAAAAGTAGCGGACTTAGAAAAGTTTTTACAGCAATATAAGGAATGGCAGCTCGTTGATCGTGATGATGTACAAATCGTATTACAAAAGAAAATTGATGATATTTCTCCGTTATTAAAGACGAGCGGTTATTTCGGTGTGTCAGAGGAAGGGATATTACAAATTTTCAAAGGTGTACCGAAAAGTGATAATGCGATTCATTCCTTCTTTCAAATTGATATGAAAAAGCTGGAGAGTTATGAGCGTGCGAAATTGAAGCGTGGTATTCGTATTAAATCAAAAGAAGGTTTTGTGAAGACGATTGAAAAAATGAAGCAATACGCAGTGCAAAATAAGAAAAAAAGCAGCTCATGGTGAGCTGCTTTTTTCTTATTTATTTTTATCTAAAATTTGTTTTGCGATTTCATCGATTAGCATGTCTTTTCCGATTGGATTGAATGCTTTCGTATTGAAGATTTCATTCGATACTTCGTATACGTGATTATTTTTAACTGCTTTGTTGTCTTTCCAAACGGCACTGTTTTTGTAGTCTTCGTAAACCTTATCAGCTTCACCGCCAAAGTTTACAATAAACATTTGATCAGGTTGGAATGCAACAAGACCTTCTAGTGATACTTGTGCCATCGTTTGTTTTAAATCTGTACCTTTTGTTGCTGGAAGTTTTAAGTCGTTAAAGATGATGTCACCGTATCCGAAGCTACCGTATACACGGAAGTTTTGTGGCGTAACTGCGATGAACATAAAGTTCTCATCTTTTGTTTTTTCTTTAATCTTTTTAGATAAAGAGTCTGCTTTTTTATCGTAGTCTGCAATCCATTTGTCTGCTTTCTTTTCTTCGTCAAACAGTTTACCTACTTCTTTAAACTTACCACGCCAGTCTTCTAAGTTTGTTTCTAGAACAACTGTTGGTGCAACTTTTTCTAATTGATCATAAATCTTCAATTGACGATTATTTAAAATAATTAAGTCTGGTTTTAAAGCCGTAACAGCTTCTAAATCAACTTTAGGTGCCCAGTACCAACCTACTGCTTTTACACCATCTAATTTCTCTGTTAAGTGATTTTGGATTTTATCTTTATATGTATTTGCTGTACCAACAGGTTTGTGTCCAAGAAGTAATAATTCTTCTGTTGATCCAGATAAGTCAACAATTCGCTTTGGATTTACTGGAATTGTAGATTCCCCTTTAGCGTGTTTTACAACTTTTGTTTTCGGTTGTTCTTTCGCTTTTGCTTCTTCTTTTTGAGAAGAACAGCCAACGATAGAAAGAACGACTAGCATAATAGTAAATAAAATAAATAACTTCTGTTTCATCCTGATGTAACCCCTTTAATTAATATTGATAATCATTATCGACTTCTGTATATTAAAGTGCTTCGCACTTTCTGTCAATGGAAAATAACAGAAGTTTCTAATAGAGAACATTTGTTGGGGTAGTCTCGCTTTTCTATCATTAAATATGTTAAAATGGAATACATGATTTAAGAGGGAGAGATCGTATTTTGTTTGAATATGTTACAGGTTACGTGGACTATGTAGGACCGGAATATGTCGTAATTGACCATAATGGAATTGGGTATCAAATTTTCACACCAAATCCGTATGTATTTCAAAGAAGTAAGCAAGAAATCCGTGTCTTTACATATCATTATGTGAGAGAAGATATTATGGCACTTTACGGGTTTAAAACACGTGAAGAGCGTTTATTATTTACAAAGTTGTTAGGTGTATCTGGCATTGGACCAAAAGGCGCTCTTGCAATTTTAGCTTCTGGTCAAACAGGACAGGTCGTTCAAGCGATTGAACATGAAGACGAGAAGTTTTTAGTGAAATTCCCGGGCGTCGGAAAGAAAACAGCACGCCAAATGATTTTAGACTTAAAAGGAAAACTAGCTGACGTCGTACCAGATGCATTTGTTGATTTATTCTCAGATACAGAACGTTTTGATGAGAAGAAAGGTTCATCAGCTGAGCTTGATGAGGCGCTGGAAGCTCTGCGTGCACTTGGATACGCAGAACGAGAAGTTTCTCGCGTTGTACCAGAGTTATTAAAAGAATCATTAACGACGGATCAGTATATTAAAAAGGCACTTAGTCTTTTACTAAATGGTAAGAGGTGAGTATAATGGACGAACGTCTCCTTTCAGGGGAATCTGCATATGAAGATTCGGATTTAGAATATTCATTACGGCCACAGACGCTCCGTCAGTATATTGGCCAAGATAAAGCGAAACATAATTTAGAGGTGTTTATTGAAGCAGCGAAAATGCGTGAAGAAACGTTAGATCATGTGCTTCTATATGGACCACCAGGACTTGGTAAAACGACGCTTGCAAATATTATAGCAAATGAAATGGGCGTTAATGTTAGAACAACTTCAGGCCCAGCAATTGAAAGACCAGGAGATTTAGCAGCTGTATTAACAGCGCTTCAGCCGGGGGATGTATTATTTATTGATGAAATTCATCGTTTGCATAGATCGATTGAAGAAGTGCTATATCCTGCGATGGAAGATTTTTGCCTTGATATTGTAATTGGGAAAGGACCGTCAGCACGATCTGTACGTTTAGATTTACCTCCATTTACATTAGTTGGAGCAACGACACGTGCAGGGGCATTATCAGCACCACTTCGTGACCGTTTCGGTGTACTTTCAAGATTAGAGTACTATACAGTAGATCAGTTGTCTGAGATTGTAGAACGTACAGCAGAAGTATTTGAAGTTGAAATTGATTCGTTAGCTGCACTAGAAATTGCAAGACGTGCTCGTGGTACACCTCGTATTGCGAATCGTTTATTAAGACGTGTGCGAGATTTCGCACAAGTTCGTGGTAACGGAACAGTTACAATGGAAATTACACAAATGGCGTTAGAACTACTGCAAGTAGATAAATTAGGTCTAGATCATATCGATCATAAATTATTGCTTGGTATTATTGAGAAATTCCGTGGTGGCCCAGTCGGGTTAGAAACGGTTTCGGCAACGATCGGAGAAGAATCGCATACGATTGAAGATGTGTATGAGCCGTATTTATTACAAATTGGCTTTTTACAACGAACGCCAAGGGGCCGAATTGTCACGCCGCTTGCATATGAGCATTTCGGAATGGAGATGCCAAAAGTATGACGGAGATGCCAAAATTGCTTATTACAGCAGGTATCTTACTCATTGTTGTCGGATTAGCTTGGAAGTTCATTGGAAGACTTCCAGGCGATATTTTTGTGAAAAAAGGAAACGTTACCTTTTATTTTCCTATCATTACATGTATTGTGTTAAGTATTGTATTATCTTTTATTATGTATATAATAAATCGATTCAAATAAGAAATAGGTGGATATAGTTATGGATATAAATCTGTTTGATTTTCATTTACCAGAAGAACTTATTGCACAAGTCCCGTTAGAAGATCGTGAAACATCAAGATTAATGGTGTTAGACCGTGAAACAGGCGATATTGAGCATAAACATTTTTCAGACATTCTTTCTTACTTACATGAGGGGGATTGCTTAGTTTTAAATGAAACGAAAGTTATGCCTGCTCGTTTGCATGGTGTGAAAGAAGATACAGGCGCGCACATTGAAGTACTGCTTTTAAAACAAGAAGAAGGCGATACGTGGGAAACGCTTGTTAAGCCAGCGAAACGTGTAAAAGAAGGAACTGTTATCTCTTTTGGCGAAGGGAAATTAAAAGCAACTTGTACAGGAACTGCAGATCAAGGTGGACGTCAGCTTGAATTTTCATATGACGGCATCTTCTATGAAATTTTAGATGAACTTGGAGAAATGCCACTTCCTCCATATATTAAAGAGACGCTAGAAGATCGCGATCGCTATCAAACGGTATATGCGAAAGAAATCGGCTCAGCAGCAGCGCCAACTGCAGGACTTCACTTTACAGAAGAGTTACTGGAGAAGTTAAAACAAAAAGGCGTCGGGTTAGCTTTCATTACACTTCACGTAGGGCTTGGAACATTTAGACCAGTTTCTGCCGATACGATTGAAGAACACCATATGCACGCAGAATATTACCATATGTCTGAAGAGACAGCGGCATTATTAAATCGTGTGAAAGAGAGTGGTGGACGTATTATTACGGTAGGTACGACTTCAACTCGTACGTTAGAAACAATTGCGACAGATCATGATGGCAAGCTTTGTGCTGCTTCTGGCTGGACAGACATTTTCATGTACCCAGGTTATGAATTTAAAGCAATTGATGGTTTAATTACCAACTTCCATTTACCGAAATCAACATTAATTATGCTTGTAAGTGCATTTGCAAACAGAGATAATGTACTTCATGCTTATAATGAAGCAGTAAAAGAAAAATATCGTTTCTTTAGCTTTGGTGATGCAATGTTCGTTGCATCTCACGCTAAAATGGGAACCAAATAAAAGGAGTAAATTATGACAGCAATTCGTTATGAATTTATTAAAACTTGTAAACAAACAGGTGCCCGTTTAGGACGTGTACATACGCCGCACGGTTCATTTGATACACCAACATTCATGCCAGTTGGTACACTTGCAACAGTTAAAACAATGTCACCAGAAGAATTAAAAGCAATGGATTCTGGCATTATTTTAAGTAATACGTATCATTTATGGCTACGCCCAGGTCACGAAATTATTCGTGAAGCAGGTGGTTTGCATAAATTTATGAACTGGGATCGTGCAATCTTGACGGATTCTGGTGGTTTCCAAGTATTTAGTTTAAGTGACTTCCGTCGTATTGAAGAGGAAGGTGTTCACTTCCGCAATCACTTAAATGGAGATAAATTATTCTTATCACCAGAAAAAGCGATGGAAATTCAAAATGCATTAGGATCAGATATCATGATGGCATTTGATGAGTGTCCACCATTCCCAGCTACTTTTGAATATATGAAGAAGTCTGTAGAACGTACAAGCCGCTGGGCAGAACGTTGTTTAAAAGCGCATGAACGTCCACAAGATCAAGGTTTATTCGGTATCGTACAAGGTGGAGAGTTCGAAGAGCTTCGTCGTCAAAGTGCAAAAGACCTTGTTTCAATGGACTTCCCTGGTTACGCTGTAGGTGGTTTATCTGTTGGAGAACCAAAAGATATTATGAACCGTGTACTTGAGTTTACAACACCACTTCTTCCAGATAATAAGCCACGTTACTTAATGGGAGTAGGTTCTCCTGACTCATTAATCGACGGTGCAATTCGTGGTATTGATATGTTTGACTGTGTACTTCCAACTCGTATCGCTCGAAATGGTACATGTATGACAAGTGAAGGTCGTCTAGTTGTAAAAAATGCGAAATTCGCAAGAGACTTCGGTCCGCTTGATCCAAATTGCGATTGCTATACATGTAAAAATTACTCTCGTGCGTACATTCGTCACTTAATGAAATGTGATGAAACGTTCGGAATTCGTTTAACGTCTTATCACAACCTGCATTTTCTGTTAAACTTAATGGAGCAGGTGAGACAAGCTATTCGTGAAGACCGTCTTGGCGATTTCCGCGAAGAATTCTTTGAACAGTATGGCTTTAATAAACCGAATGCTAAAAACTTCTAATACATAATTTAAAAGGAGGAAACAAAGATGAATCCAGGTATGATGAATATCGTTATGATTGTTGCGATGTTTGCGATTTTCTATTTCTTATTAATTCGCCCGCAACAAAAGCGTCAAAAAGCAGTTGCTCAAATGCAAAGTGAGTTATCAAAAGGTGATGCTATCGTAACAATCGGTGGTTTACACGGTACAATCGAATCAGTAGATGATACGAAAATCGTTATTAAATCTGGTGGTTCACACTTAACTTTCGATCGCAATGCGATTCGTGAAGTTGTGAAAAACTAATGAGGAAGGCCCTGCATGAAATGTGCAGGGCTTTTTTTAGTTATTTTGTTTTGACATATTTACCCCGAAAATACCACCGAGTGTACTTGCCCCCATTAATGCTAATTGATAAAGTAACTGTGAGTTCGATAAAGTTTGAGAGAAGCCTAAATAGTTAACTAGAAAAACAAGTATAGCGAATGTAAGACCTGTTGTGAAACCTACTAGCCAACCTTTCCCTTGTGCCTTTTTGCCGGCAGTAAATCCGGATATAAGCATAGATAAAAGAGCAAGTATAAAAATAGTAACGGCTAATGTCCCTTCATTCATATCTGTAAATTTTAATAAAAGAGCCATAACCATGCTAATAATTGTTGCCAGAATTAATAAGGTAATGATACCAAAGCCGATTGCAGTTGATAATTTTTTCGTTCCATCCATTTATACATTCCCCCTTTTTAATACAAGCATATTTTCTTTTTGCTGAAGTTAGACTAGTTTATTTTTTATAGGGGAGTCTATATGTAAAAAAGGAGATGTAGAAATGGAATGGGTATCAATCATTGGTCGGACGATGCTTTTGTATATCATCATATTAATTATTTTTCGTCTTATGGGTAAACGTGAAATTGGAGAGCTAAGTGTATTAGATTTAGTCGTATTCATTATGCTTGGTGAAATGGCTGTAGTCGCAATTGAAAATACCGATAAATCACTTTGGCACCAATTAGTTCCGATGACTTTTCTTATGTGTATACAAATCATTTTGTCAGTTATTTCGTTAAAGTATCAACGTTTTCGACATTTAATAGAAGGTGAGCCGGCTATTCTTGTAAATGCGGGAAAGATTGATGAAAAGAAAATGAGAAAGCAACGTTATAATATAGATGATTTAATGATGCAATTAAGGGAGCAGGGAGTCGGAGATGTAAGGGATGTAGAATACGCCATTTTAGAACCTTCAGGAAAGTTATCTGTCTTTCAAAAACAAAAAAGTAAAAAGAGTAAAAATGATACGCCGGTTTTTACACTCCCGTTAATTATTGATGGAGAAATCCAATCGAATCATTTACAAATGATTGAACATACAGATGAATGGCTTATTGAGAAATTAAAAAACTTAGGTTATAACGATATCAAACAAATTTTATACTGCAGCTTTCAAAATGGACAATTTTTTGTTGATGTGAAAGAAAACTAGAGGCTTACTATATGAAATAGTAAGCCTGTTTATTTCAAAAATGAAAGTTTTCGAATGATAGGGAGCCTACTTAACTCTTCTTTTCGAATGAGTTTGAAAGTGAAGAGGAGAACGATATAAACAAGTGTTGTTAAAGAGATTTCCCATAAGGTTTGTACGCCAAGTGAATGAGAAAAAATAATGTACTTATGAAGGTAAAAACCGAAGGAGCCTGCAATACCGATGGCAAGTCCGCCGAAAATGTAATCTTTCGCGTAAATGGTAAATGTAATTTTCTTTAAAACAGTAGCGTAATGAAGGAATGTTACGGTTACTATATTTGCTGCAATTGCAAGTGCAACCCCCATCATTTGAAATTCTGGCCTTGAAGCTAGTACAAAAATAACGATTAATTTCACGATTGCGCCAATAAATGTATTCATCATCGCAGCCCGTGCTAAGTTTAAAGCTTGTAAAACAGATGTAAGTGGACTTTGAAAGTAATGAAATAAAAAGCAAGGTGCAAGAAGCTGGATGAATGCTGTTGCACTATCCGATCCATACATAAGAGTTAAAATAGGAGAAGCGAATACGTATAATATAACGACTGACCACCCGCCAGTAATTAATGAGATCCGGAGAGCTTGTTGTAGGCGGTGTTCCACTAATTTATGCTGTCTTTTCGCCATCGCTTCACTAATAGATGGAACGAGTGCTGTAGAAAGGGCGTATGTAATAAAGGCTGGCAGTGAAAGAAGTGGGAAGGCATAACCGTTTAATATACCGTATTGCTGGGTTGCGACAGAGGCAGCAACGCCGGCAATCGCTAAGCTTTGCATAACGACGATAGGCTCAAAGAAATATGAAACGGAACCGATTAAACGACTCCCTGTAGTTGGAAGAGCGATATCCATAAGCGAATAAAATGTCCCTTTGCTTTCTTTTACAGTAGTGAAAAATCCAGAGCGTATAGATAAATGTTTTTCGCGCTGAAATAAAGTGAGTAAAAATAATAACGATGCAACTTCACCGAGAACGGCTGATAACATAGCACCAGCTGCAGCGTATTCTACGCCGTAAGGTAAAAATAACTGAATGCATATAGCGATAATTGTAATGCGGACAACTTGTTCTATAACTTGGGCGTAAGCACTAGGTTTCATGTTTTGTTTCCCTTGGAAATAGCCGCGTAAAACAGAAGAAACGGCAATAACAGGAACGACAGGTAAAATGGCCATTAATGGATAGTACGTTCTTTCATCAGTTAATAATGTTTTTGCTAAAATAGGTGTGAGGAGCATAATTCCAATTGTTAAAATGATACTAATAACGGATGTAACTGCTAATGATACTGTTAATATTTTTTTAACTCTTTGTTTATCATTCACAGCTTCTGCTTCTGCTACAAATTTTGCGATTGCGACAGGAAGGCCGATTTGTGTTAATGTAATTGCTAGAATGAATGTAGGAACGGCCATCATATAAAGGCCAACGCCTTCTTCTCCTAAAATACGTGCCATTACAATCCGGTTAATAAATCCAAGGATTTTGGTAATAAAGCCGGCAATCATTAAAATAAATGCGCCTTTTAAAAAGCTTTGTCTCGTCATGGTCTTCTCCTACCTTCTCAAAATCAGTGGAATGATTTACAATAATTTATATGCACGTACGAGACAAGAATGACAAGCATTTAAGAGAGTGCTCTTGAAAGTAGTTATTGCTGTCCATTAGAGCGGGATTAAAAGCGACTTTTCGTGCTGAAATAAGAAGGAGATGTTATGTATGTTAGAAAAAGAGGCTTTGGTAGAATCATACCGCGGACAGTTACAAGTCGTTTTAGAAAGCAAAGTAGAAGAGTTCCACATGTTCGGTTATGACCGAGTAACAGATGATGACATTTGGAAGTTTCTTAAAGTGAAAAAGTGGAAGAAGATAGACAGCGATGTGAGGTTATATGAATTAGTAAATGATGTATTAAGAGTAAGTGCTAATGAATATATGACTTATTTAACTGTTGAAGCATATCAAGCACCACTTTGGTCGTTTGATGAATATGAAAATAAATAACCGCCTGCAATTGGTTTGTTCTTCCTTTTGCAGTATAATGATAGGTATTGATAATGAGGAAATAATTATGTCTAAGATTATATATAAAGGGGGTAGTGAACAGAGAAAATAAATAATGAAAGTGTAGGTATTGTGAAAAACTTACCAACACAGCTAGTGATGAACTAGCAAAATTATAGAAAGGAAGTCTACTAACTAGGCGTATGCACACGTGTAAAAGTGAATCGTAAGAGATTTATTTAAAGTGTTAGTAGCAGAAAGAGGGTACATATGGCAAAGCGTGGTACGAGAATTGCCGCCTTTTTCCTCATCGTTTTATTAATCGGTGGAGTAATTGGTGCGGCAGGAAAAGACATAGCAAAAGGAATTAGTCTAGGACTAGACCTTCGCGGTGGTTTTGAAATTCTTTATGAAGTAAAGCCAGCCAAAAAAGGTGATAAAATCGACCGAGAGGCACTTGTAAGTACAGTAGGTGCTCTTGAAAATCGTGTTAATGTTCTCGGTGTAAGTGAGCCGAACATTCAAATTGAAGGACAAGATCGAATTCGCGTACAGCTTGCTGGTGTACAAGATCAGCAAAAAGCACGTGAAATGTTATCAACACAAGCAAAATTAACATTCCGTGATGTAGATGACAACCTTCTTATGGACGGAACGGATTTAAAAGGCGGCGGAGCGAAGCAAACATTTGATGAGCAAGGCCGTGCGAGCGTAGGTCTTACACTAAAAAGCGCTGAAAAATTCCGTGAAGTAACTGAAAAAATTTCAAAAATGCCACCACCAACGAATTTAATGGTAATCTGGCTAGACTTTGAAGAAGGAAAAGATTCGTATAAAGCAGAATCTGCAAAACCGAATCCGAAGTTCTTATCAGCAGCAACAGTAAGCCAAGTGTTTAACCAAGCTGAAGTATCTATCGTAGGTGGAAACTTCACAGTTGAAAGTGCGAAACAACTTTCATCTTTATTAAATGCAGGTGCACTTCCTGTTGATTTAAAAGAAATGTATTCAACATCTGTTGGGGCGAAATTTGGACAACAAGCATTAGAACAAACAATTTTCGCTAGTGCGATTGGTATCGCTCTTATTTTCTTATTTATGCTTGTATATTACCGTTTACCAGGAATTGTAGCGGTTATTATGCTAGGTCTATACATTTTTGTTACGCTACTCGTATTTAACTGGATGCATGCAGTTCTTACATTGCCAGGTATTGCGGCGTTAGTGCTCGGGGTAGGTATCGCAGTTGATGCGAATATTATTACGTACGAGAGACTGAAAGAAGAGCTGAAAATTGGTAAGTCCATGATGTCAGCATTCCGTGCTGGTAACCATCGTTCATTAGCAACAATTTTAGATGCAAACGTTACGACTCTTGCAGCAGCTGGTGTATTATTCGTTTATGGTAATAGTTCTGTAAAAGGGTTTGCAACAAGCTTAATTGTAAGTATTTTAGTTGGTTTCGTTACGAACGTATTCGGTACTCGTTTCTTACTAGGGTTACTTGTAAAGAGCCGTTACTTCGATAAAAAACCAGGATATTTCGGTGTGAAACAAAAGGATATTATTCCGTTAACAAAAGGTGTAGTACATCCACCAACGAAATTTGATCGTATTAACTTTGTAAATATCGGTCATAAATTCCTTGTCTTCTCGATTGTAGTTGTAATTGCAGGTGCAATTATACTACCAATTTTCAAATTGAATCTTGGTATTGACTTTGCGAGTGGTACACGTATCGACTTGCAATCAAAACAAGCACTTACTGTATCTGATGTTCATAAAGATTTTAAAGAATTGAAAATTGATGTGAAGGAAGAAAATATTGTACCGACTGGAGATGACAATAAAGGATTCGCAGTTCGTACATTAGGTGTTCTATCAAAAGATGAAATTGCGAAAACAAAAACATTCTTCCATGATAAATATGGTACAGATCCAAACGTAAGTACAGTTTCACCGACAATCGGTAAAGAAATTGCACGAAATGCATTTATCGCAGTATTAATCGCTTCTGCAGTTATCATTTTATACGTAAGTATTCGATTCCGCTTTACGTATGCATTATCTGCAGTACTTGCATTATTACATGACGCATTCGTTATGGTTGTTATATTTAGTATTTTCCAATTAGAGGTAGACTTAACGTTTATCGCTGCGGTATTAACAATCATCGGTTACTCTATTAATGACTCGATTGTTACATTTGATAGAAACCGTGAATTATACAAACAGAAAAAACGAGTTCGCGATATAAAAGACTTAGAAGAAATCGTAAATGCAAGTATTCGCCAAACGCTTGGTCGTTCGATTAACACCGTATTAACAGTGTTATTCCCTGTAATTGCGTTACTTATCTTCGGTAGTGAGTCATTACGTAACTTCTCGTTTGCGTTACTTGTTGGATTAGTTGTAGGTACGTACTCTTCTGTTTTCGTCGCTTCTCAAATTTGGTTAATGCTTGAAAACCGTCGTTTGAAAAAGGGCAAAAACAAGAAAAAGGTTGAGAAAGTAGAATCTGAACCGCAAGTATAAAAAAGATGATGTCTCTTTATGAGGCATCTCTTTTTTCGTTTGTGGATACAATAAGATAGCGACTTTGAAATAAAAAAATGGAAGAAAGTGGTGATGCTATCGCTATTTTTGCTACAATAAAAAGATAGGTTAAGAAAAGAAGGGATTTTAATTATGGAAAAAGATGAACGTTTTAAACAGGCCGAGTTTGGTGCTATTGTCGGGATCGTTGGTAATATTATATTAGCGATTGTAAAGGCGGTAATTGGTTATATTGGGAACAGTAAAGCGCTATTAGCGGATGCCGTGCATTCTGCATCAGATGTAATTGGTTCGCTAGCTGTACTGTTTGGATTGCGAGCAGCAAAGCAGCCGCCTGATGAAGATCATCCGTATGGTCATGGTAAAGCGGAATCGATTTCAGCTATTATTGTTGCAGTATTATTATTTATTGTGGGAATCGAGATAGCAATTTCGTCTATAAAAGCTTTTTCGCAAGAACTAGAACCACCGAAAGGAATTACGATTTTTGCTGTTGTTCTTTCGATTGTTGTGAAAGAAGGAATGTTTCAATATAAATTCCGATTAGGGAAGAGGGTAAATAGTGATGCAATTATTGCAAATGCATATGAGCACCGTTCGGATGTATTTTCTTCAATTGCAGCTTTAATCGGTATTTGTGCAGCGATTATTGGTGGTAAGTTTGGGGTAAATTGGCTTGTATATGCCGATCCAATTGCAGGATTATTTGTTTCGCTCCTTGTTGCCAAAATGGCATGGAGTATTGGTGCAGAAGCAATTCATGCAACGCTTGATCATGTTCTGCATGAGGAAGATGTTGTGCCGCTTAGAAAAGCAGTACTTCAAATAGATGGTGTGAAAAAAATCGGTTCTTTATATGCAAGGGAGCATGGCCATTACGTTATTGTTGATATTAAAGTTTCTGTAGACCCATACATTACTGTAGAAGAAGGGCACCGTATTGGAAAGCGTGTGAAAGAAACGCTGATGGAACAAGATAACGTACAAAATGTGTTTGTACATATAAATCCGTATTCTCCAAATTAAACATTATTAATATTTTGGTATATAGATATTGCATCGTAGTTTGCATTATATTGTCACCCCTTAATCTGTCTTGTATAATGAACAGGTTAAGGGGTGATTTCGTGTTACAACCGAAGACGCGTTGGAAAGAAAAAGAATATAATAATGAGCGAGTGAGTGAATTAGCAAGTAAATTACAATTATCACCACTTGTCGTTTCGTTATTCCTCGGTAGAGGACTAGATACAGAAGATAAGATTTTAGATTTTTTAAATACAGAAAATCAAGAATTTCATGATCCATTTTTATTAGAAGGAATGGATAGAACCGTAGAACGTGTAAATAAGGCGGTTCAAAATGGAGAGCAAATATTAATATTTGGTGACTACGATGCGGACGGAGTAAGTAGTACGACTGTGTTGTATCTTGCCTTACAAGAATTAGGTGCAGACGTAGAATTTTATATCCCAAACCGTTTTACAGAAGGGTATGGACCAAACGAAGAAGCATTTCGTTGGGCACATAGCGCGGGGTTCTCGCTAATTATTACTGTTGATACTGGTATCGCAGCAGTGCATGAAGCGAAGGTAGCGAAGGAGCTTGGAGTAGATCTTATTATTACGGATCATCATGAGCCACCACCGGAATTGCCAGAAGCACTTGCGATTATTCATCCGAAATTAGATGGCGGTATGTATCCGTTCCACTATTTAGCTGGTGTAGGTGTTGCATTTAAAGTTGCGCATGCACTATTAGGCCGTGTACCAGAACATTTATTAGAAATTGCAGTAATTGGTACAGTAGCCGATTTAGTATCACTTCATGGTGAGAATAGATTGCTAGTGAAGCGCGGTTTAAAACATATGCGCATGACAAAAAATATCGGACTAAAGGCGCTGTTTAAAGTTGCTAACGTATCGCAAAGTGAAATTACAGAAGAGAGCATTGGCTTCTCAATCGCACCGCGTATTAATGCAGTTGGACGTTTAGAAGATGCTACGCCGGCTGTACATCTTTTATTATCAGATGATCCGGAAGAAGCGAAAGAGTTGGCTGAAGAAATTGATGAGCTGAACAAACTGCGAAAAGATATTGTAAAGCAAATTACAGAAGAAGCTATCGCTGAAGTGGAAAATAATTTCCCGCCAGAAGACAATAAAGTACTAGTACTGGCAAAAGAAGGCTGGAATCCAGGTGTAATTGGAATTGTCGCATCTAAATTAGTTGAACGTTTTTATCGTCCAACGATTGTATTATGTATTGATCCTGTAAAAGAAACAGCAAAAGGTTCAGCACGTAGTATTGCAGGATTTGATTTGTTTGCAAACTTGTCAGATTGTAGAGAGTTATTGCCACACTTCGGAGGGCATCCAATGGCAGCGGGAATGACGCTACATATGAATGATGTAGCTGAATTGCGCCGCCGCTTAAATGAACAAGCAGAGGTAATTTTAACAGAAGAAGATTTTATCCCAATTACCGCTGTTGATGTTTTTTGTAAAGTGGAGGATGTAACACTTGCAGCAATTGAAGACATGCAAAAGTTAGCGCCATTTGGTGTTGGAAATCCAAAACCGCGTATTGCAGTGAAGGATGCAGAGCTAGAAAGTATTCGTGCAATCGGATCAGATGGCTCTCATTTGAAAATGGCTCTTCGCGATGGACAAGCGACACTGGATACAATCGGATTTGGTTTTGGTGCGTATGCGAAAGAAATTTCTCCAGTTGCAAAGGTATCTGTAATAGGAGAAGCATCTATTAATGAATGGAATAATTTTAAGAAGCCGCAATTAATGGTACAAGATATTGCTGTAGAGGCGTGGCAATTATTTGATTGGCGTAGTATGCGTAACGTAGAAGCAAATGTAGCAGAACTTCCGAAAGAAAAAATAACGATGGTGTATTTTTCTGAAGAGGTATTGAATAAATTTTCTCTAGAAGACTATAAAGAGCATATGATGCATGCATCAGAAGTAACTCATTTAGACGATCAATACATCGTGTTACTTGATTTGCCAAAAGGAACAGATGAATTAAGAAATCTATTTAAAGTTGGGTTCCCGTCGCGAATTTATACGCTATTTTATCAAGAGAATAATCATTTATTTAGTACTGTTCCAACGAGGGAACATTTTAAATGGTACTATTCGTTCTTGAGCCAAAAAGCACCATTTTCTTTAAGACAATACGGAGCACAACTCTGTCAACATAAAGGTTGGTCAAAAGATACAGTAAATTTCATGACACAGGTGTTTTTTGAGTTAGAATTTGTTACAATAAAAGATGGCGTCATTTTTATGGCAGACAAAAAACAAAAGCGTGATTTAATTGAATCGAACACATATCGTGAGAAAATGAACCACTTACAATTAGAAAAAGAATTGGTTTATAGCACATATCAGCAACTATATACATGGTTTGAAACGATTCGTAATCATAAAGAAGTAGAACAGTTAGGGTAAAGGATTTGTATTTACAAACCTTTTAGATCTGAGGAGGATTCAGAAATATGGATTTCAAGCAACATATCGCAATTGTACCGGATTATCCAAAAGAAGGTATTGTATTTAAAGACATTACACCGTTAATGAACGACGGTAAAGCATACAAAGCAGCAACAGATGCAATCGTTGAGTATGCAAAGAAAAGAGACATTGACGTTGTAGTAGGGCCAGAAGCACGTGGCTTTATTATTGGTTGCCCAGTTTCTTATGCGTTAGAAGTAGGTTTTGCACCAGTTCGTAAATTAGGGAAATTACCACGTGAAGTAATTACAGTTGACTACGGTAAAGAATATGGTAAAGATGTTTTAACAATCCATAAAGATGCAATTAAGCCAGGTCAACGCGTATTGATTACAGATGATCTATTAGCTACAGGTGGAACAATTGAAGCGACAATTAAGCTAGTTGAAGAACTTGGCGGAGTTGTAGCAGGAATTGCATTCTTAGTAGAGCTTACTTACTTAGATGGTCGTAAAATGTTAGATGGTTACGATGTATTAGTATTAGAAAAATACTAATCACTATATAGGTAAAACTACGGTGATAAGAAGTACCCGTGAATCTCTTGGAGAGGAGCGGGTACTTTTGTATAATTGCACAAAAAAACAAGGTGAAATGTCAGTAAAATCTTTTCCTTTTCACAATTCACAATCATTAGGTTATAATGATAGAATATAATTTATTCTACTTAATTAAGATAAAGTCAATTTTCAATAAAAGGTGATTCGATGGCAAATGAGCAGGTACTAACAGCTGAACAGGTACTCGAGAAAGCAAGTCAATATTTAGCAGATGAAGATATTGAGCTAGTGGCACGTGCCTATGAATATGCACGTGATGCGCATAGCGAACAATACAGAAAATCGGGTGAACCGTACATTATTCATCCAATTCAAGTTGCAGGTATTTTAGTTGATTTACACATGGATCCAGCTACAGTATCAGCAGGTTTCTTACATGATGTAGTGGAAGATACAGAAATTACATTAGAAGATATTGAACGTGAATTTAATAAAGAAATTGCTATGCTTGTCGATGGTGTAACAAAGCTCGGAAAGATTAAATATAAATCTCACGAGCAACAGCAAGCAGAAAACCATCGCAAAATGTTTATTGCAATGGCTCAAGATATTCGAGTTATTTTAATTAAACTAGCTGATCGTCTTCATAACATGCGTACATTGAAACATTTGCCTCAAGAGAAGCAGCGTCGCATTGCGAATGAAACGTTAGAAATCTTTGCACCTTTAGCACATAGACTCGGAATTAGTACTATTAAATGGGAGTTAGAGGATACGTCACTTCGCTATTTAAATCCACAGCAATACTATCGTATTGTAAATTTAATGAAGCGTAAACGTGCAGAGCGTGAAGAGTATTTAGATGAAGTAATGACTGGTATTCGTGAGAAGTTAAAAGAGGTTTCAATTCAACCTGAGATTTCTGGAAGACCAAAACATATTTATAGTATTTATCGTAAAATGGCACTGCAAAATAAACAGTTCAATGAAATTTACGATTTATTAGCTGTACGTGTCGTTGTAAATAGTATTAAAGATTGTTATGCAGTACTTGGAATTATTCATACGTGCTGGAAACCGATGCCAGGTCGTTTTAAAGATTATATTGCAATGCCGAAAGCAAATCTATATCAATCTCTTCATACGACTGTAATTGGGCCGAAAGGTGATCCGCTTGAAGTGCAAATTCGTACGAAAGAAATGCATGAGATTGCAGAATTCGGGATCGCGGCGCACTGGGCGTATAAAGAAGGAAAAACAGCAGAAACAACAGGTACATTAGAGAAGAAACTTACTTGGTTCCGTCAAATATTAGAATGGCAAAATGAAGCTTCTAATGCAGAAGAGTTTATGGAGTCATTAAAAATTGATTTATTCTCTGACATGGTATTCGTCTTTACACCTAAAGGCGATGTAATGGAATTGCCACTTGGATCTGTTCCGATTGACTTTTCGTATCGCGTGCATTCAGAGATTGGAAATAAAACAATTGGCGCAAAAGTAAATGGGAAAATGGTGACCCTTGATTATAAATTAAAAACGGGTGACATCATTGAAATTTTAACATCGAAACATTCGTATGGACCAAGTCAAGACTGGGTAAAACTTGCTCAAACATCTCATGCGAAAAACAAAATACGTCAATTCTTTAAGAAGCAACGTAGAGACGAAAATATTGAAAAGGGCCGTGAACTTGTTGAAAAAGAAGTACGTGGCTTAGAGTATGAGATGAAAGAAGTGCTAGCTCCTGACAATTTAAAACGTGTTGCTGAGAAGTTCAATTTTGCAAATGAAGAAGATATGTTTGCAGCAGTTGGATATAGCGGGATTACAGCGTCGCAAATTGTTACGCGACTAACGGACAAATTCCGTAAGCAACGTGAAGAAGAAGAAATCGTTGAAGTTAAAGAAGTTCGTAAACCGATGAAAATTCGAAAATGGGATTCTGGCGTTAAAGTAAGTGGTGCGGATAATTTATTAATTCGTTTATCAAAATGCTGTAACCCAGTACCGGGTGATGATATCGTTGGATATATTACGAAAGGCCGAGGTGTATCGATTCACCGCCGTGATTGTGTAAATGTTCATACAGAAGAAGCTATAGAACGTTTATTAGAAGTAGAGTGGGAAGGTAGCCCTGAAAAAGAAATTGAGTATAACGTTGATATTGAAATTTCAGGTTATGATCGCCGTGGTTTATTAAACGAAGTATTGCAAGCTGTTACAGAGACGAAAACGTACATTTCGGCAGTTTCTGGTAGAAGTGACCGTAATAAGATGGCGACAATTAATATGTCAATCTCTATTCGTAACTTACAGCACTTGAAAAAAGTAGTAGAACGCATTAAACGTGTTCCAGAAATTTATGCAGTACGACGCATGATGCATTAATAGGGAGTGTAGAAAAGATGAGAGTTGTTTTACAACGATCAAAAGAAGCGTCTGTCACAGTAGACGGTGAGATCGTAGGACAAATTCCGTTCGGTTTAACATTACTAGTTGGCATTACGCATGAAGATACAGAAAAAGATGCAACTTACATTGCAGAAAAAATTGCGAACTTACGTATTTTTGAAGATGAGAGCGGAAAGATGAACCATTCTGTACTTGATGTAGAAGGACAAGTTCTATCAATTTCGCAGTTCACATTATACGGAGATTGCCGCAAGGGAAGACGTCCAAACTTTATGGATGCTGCCAAACCTGACTATGCAGAGCGCTTATACGATTTCTTTAATGAGGAAGTTCGTAAGCAAGGATTGCATGTAGAAACAGGGACATTTGGAGCAATGATGGATGTTTCTTTAATCAATGATGGTCCGGTGACCTTAATTGTGGATAGTAAATAGTGTTGCTTAAGAAGAGAGGATGATATCATCCTCTCTTTTTTATACATTGTTGTATGTTTTGTTCATTTATCACGCTATTTGTGGACAGTGAACCCCACGGATGAAAGGATTACCTTCTTTGGAACCAATAGCTTTTTTGTTTATGTATAACTCTCTCATCAATATGGAACAATAAAAAGTAAAACATCCATATTGAATGTGAGGGATATACGTATGCGTATGAATGAAAAAGGGCATTCTGTTACAAATGGTGCAAATCAATTGTTTAACGTGAATTTTCATGATTTTATTTCAAAAGAGCAAAACAATACTTCAATGGAGCTCGCTTCTGAGTTTGGAATTTCTCTTCAAGATGTAAAGCGTCTAAAGAAGCAGATTGAACGCTCTTAGAGTACTTGACAATCCTACTCAACAAACGTATAGTAATTTTATATTTACATATGAATATAACCGTTGATAGAGAAGAGTAAATGAGACACACATGGCAAGAGAAGAAATGTCTTAGGCTGAAAACATTTCTACATGATGACTGATTGAATGACACTCTAGAGGTTTCAACTTGAACGGCGTATATGCTTAGTAGGGATGAACGCACATTTAAGCGTTATTAAAAAAGTGGAAGCATTCGTGCTTCAATTAGGGTGGCACCACGGGTATAATACTCTCGTCCCTACTGTTCAAACAGTAGAGGCGGGAGTTTTTTTATTTTTATTAAGATTAAAACAATTTGAGGAGGAACTGAATATGTCTATTCAAATCCCACGCGGAACGCAAGATATTCTTCCAGGCACTGTTGAGTTATGGCAGTATATCGAAGGGCAAGCACGCGAAATTTGCCGTCGTTACAATTATAAAGAAATTCGTACACCAATTTTTGAACACACTGAGCTATTTTTACGTGGTGTTGGTGATACGACAGATATCGTACAAAAAGAAATGTACTCATTCCAAGATCGTGGAGAGCGTAGTTTAACATTACGTCCAGAAGGTACTGCACCTGTTGTACGTTCTTACGTTGAAAACAAAATGTTCGGTGACGCAACACAACCAACGAAATTATACTATATCGGCCAAATGTTCCGTTACGAAAGACCACAAGCAGGTCGCTATCGTCAATTCGTACAATTCGGTATTGAAGCAATCGGTAGTAACGATCCTGCAATTGATGCAGAAGTAATTGCACTTGCTGTAGAGTTTTACCGCGGCATGGGCTTAAAAAATATTAAAGTTGTATTAAACAGCTTAGGTGATGCAGCGAGCCGTCAAGCGCACCGTGATGCGTTAATCGCACACTTCGAGCCACGTATCGGCGAGTTCTGTTCTGACTGTCAATCTCGTTTAGAAAAGAACCCTCTTCGTATTTTAGATTGTAAGAAGGACCGTAACCATGAATTAATGGGAACAGCACCATCTATTACAGAATACTTAAACGAAGATTCAGCAGTGTACTATGACAAAGTTCAAGAGCTATTAACGATGATGGATGTTCCATTTGAAAAAGATCCGAACTTAGTACGTGGTTTAGACTACTACCAACATACTGTTTTTGAAATTATGAGTGAAGCAGAAGGTTTCGGTGCTATCACAACATTAAGCGGTGGCGGCCGTTATAACGGACTTGTACAAGAAATCGGTGGACCAGAAATGCCAGGTATCGGTTTTGCGATGAGTATTGAACGTTTAATTATGGCGCTAAAAGCTGAAAACATTGAATTACCAATTGAACATAGTATCGATTGTTACGTTGTAGCTCTTGGTGAAAAAGCAAAAGACCATGCTGCAAAAGTTGCGTTTGATCTTCGTAAAGCTGGATTATCAGTTGAAAAAGATTATTTAGATCGCAAAATGAAAGCACAATTTAAATCAGCAGATCGTCTAAAAGCGAAATTTGTAGCTGTATTAGGGGAAGATGAGCTAGATAAAGGCATCATTAACTTAAAAGATATGGCAACAGGCGAACAAGAAGAAGTAGCATTAGATGTATTTGCTTCATACGTAGCAGAGAAATTAATATAGGGGGAACTTACAGTGGCTGAAAGAACACATGCATGTGGAAAAGTAACAGTAGAAGCAGTTGGACAAACAGTTCAATTAAAAGGTTGGGTACAAAAACGCCGTGATTTAGGTGGATTAATCTTTATCGACTTACGTGACCGTACAGGTATCGTACAAGTTGTATTTAACCCAGAAACATCAAAAGAAGCGCTAGAAGTAGCAGAAACAATTCGTAGCGAGTACGTATTACACGTAGAAGGTACAGTTGTTGAGCGTGGTGAAGGCGCAATTAATGACAATATGGCAACTGGTCGTATTGAAGTACAAGCAACGAAAGTAAACGTATTAAATGCAGCGAAAACAACGCCAATCATTATTGCTGATGATACAGATGCATCAGAAGATGTGCGTTTAAAATATCGTTATTTAGACTTACGTCGTCCTGTAATGTTTAACACATTCAAAATGCGTCACGACGTAACGAAAACAATTCGTAACTTCTTAGACACAGAAGATTTCTTAGAAGTGGAAACACCAATTTTAACGAAGAGCACACCAGAAGGAGCTCGTGACTATTTAGTACCAAGTCGTGTACATGATGGTGAATTCTATGCATTACCACAGTCTCCACAGTTATTTAAACAGCTTCTTATGGTCGGCGGATTTGAGCGTTACTATCAAGTAGCACGTTGTTTCCGTGACGAAGATTTACGTGCAGACCGTCAACCAGAATTCACGCAAATCGATATCGAAGCTTCATTCTTAACACAAGATGAAATTTTAGATATGATGGAGCGCATGATGACGAAAGTTATGAAGGATGCAAAAGGTGTAGAAGTGAGTGCACCATTCCCTCGTATGAAATACGCTGATGCAATGGCTCGTTACGGTTCCGATAAGCCAGATACACGCTTTGAAATGGAACTAACAGACCTATCTGAATTTGCAGCAGGTTGTGGATTTAAAGTATTTACAAGTGCTGTAGAAAGCGGCGGACAAGTAAAAGCAATTAATGCAAAAGGTGCTGCGAGCAAATACTCTCGTAAAGATATTGATGCATTAACTGAATTCGTAAAAGTATACGGTGCAAAAGGTCTAGCTTGGCTTAAAGTTGAAGAAGACGGCTTAAAAGGACCGATTGCGAAATTCTTCGGTGAAGAAGAAGCAAACGCGTTAATGGCTACATTAGAAGCTACTGCTGGCGATTTATTACTATTCGTAGCAGATAAGAAAAGCGTTGTTGCAGATAGCTTAGGTGCACTTCGTTTACGTCTAGGTAAAGAGCTTGAGTTAATTGACGAAAGTAAATTTAACTTCCTATGGGTAACTGATTGGCCACTTCTTGAGTACGATGAAGATGCAGATCGTTACTTCGCAGCTCACCACCCATTCACAATGCCGTTCCGTGAAGACGTTGAGCTATTAGAAACAGCACCAGAAAAAGCACGTGCACAAGCATATGACCTTGTATTAAACGGTTATGAGCTTGGTGGTGGATCACTTCGTATTTACGAGCGTGACGTACAAGAAAAAATGTTCAAAGCACTTGGATTCTCACAAGAAGAAGCACAAGAGCAATTCGGATTCTTATTAGAAGCATTCGAATACGGTACGCCACCACACGGCGGTATCGCATTAGGTTTAGACCGTCTTGTTATGTTACTTGCAGGCCGTACGAACCTTCGTGATACAATTGCATTCCCGAAAACAGCAAGCGCAAGCTGCTTATTAACAGAAGCTCCAAGCCCAGTTGCAGAAGCACAGCTTGAAGAGTTAAGCTTAAAATTGAGCGTGAAAGAAGAGAAGTAAGAGAAGTAAAAATAAGGTCTAGATGGTTATACTAATACCATCTAGACTTTTTTAATGGATAATTGAGAGAAGAGGTAAAAGCGCGGTTTACACTATGCTTTCCTTCTCGAAATATGTATTTTTAGGAATTCTATAACTTTTTCTATACAAATAGTCGGAAAAACGCTAGAATACATGGTAGACCATTTTTGTAATAGGAGTGTAGAGCTGAATGTTACATCAATTTTCACGTAATGAATTAGCCTTCGGTAAAGAAGGACTTGAAATATTAAAAAATAGTACAGTCGGTATTTTAGGAATTGGCGGCGTAGGGTCATTTTCGGCAGAGGCGTTAGCGCGTTCTGGCGTTGGGCGTCTTGTATTAGTTGATAAAGACGTTGTAGATATTACAAATGTAAACCGTCAAATTCACGCGTTAGTATCTACTGTAGGACGTTCAAAAGTAGAATTAATGAAAGAGCGTATCGCAGATATTAATCCAGAGTGTGAAGTAATTGGACTAGAAATGTTTTATACTGATGAAACATATGAAGAGTTTTTCAAACATGGCTTGGATTTCGTAGTAGATGCATCTGATACGATTACGTTCAAAATTCATTTAATTAAACAATGTTTACGTCGTAAAATTAAAATTATCTCATGTATGGGTGCGGCAAATAAAATGGACCCAACTCGTTTCCGTATTGCGGACATCTCTAAAACACATACAGATCCAATTGCGAAAGTAATTCGTACGAAGCTTCGTAAAGAGGGTATTAAAAAAGGTGTAAAAGTTGTCTTCTCTGACGAAAACCCAATCGTAATTCGTGAAGAAGTACGTAAAGAAATCGTACCAGACGAAAATGCAAAAATTCGTAAAGCGAAATTACCACCTTCATCAAATGCATTCGTACCATCTGTGGCAGGCTTAATTATGGCAAGTCACGTTGTACGTGAACGCATTAAAAACGTAGAAGTGAAACGTGTAGGGCAAGAATAAAGTAAAAGCATATATCCATTTCGGATATATGCTTTTTTACATGTATTAAAGAAATATGGATATTTGCATTACTACTAGTTCAAATGTAAGTAAAGCTAGTAAGTAATGATCATATTTATCTGATGTATAGGCGGACGTCTTTTTTAAGCTGTTAATGGTGAAAAGAGCTAAAGTTAGGACGAGAACACCGAGTGTTATTTTGAAGACTATTAATGAAATAGTAACCATCTCCCTTAAAAGATATATGTTTATAATAACATTTTAGTAAAAAATATCCAATTAATATCGGGAGTTTTCTTGTATGACAGGCAGGCATATTTCGTCAATTTTTGTCGGTAAATCGATGTAATTTCGTGTACCAATATACTCTTTAACGAAGAAAAACAAGGATGTCACTTAGTCAAAGAAGTGACATCCTTTTTCTAATTCTCTGCAGAATATATAATATCTAAATTTCCATTTTGATCTGTCTTGAAAATGGGAGCAATCTGTTCTTCTTGTTCTTCAACTGAAACGAGTTTTCGAGCACGGTCCATAATTCTAACAAGCATTGCATAATCTTCTTCGATTGCTTGTTGTTTTTTTGAGAGTACCGCTAATTTTGCTTCGAGTTCATGATTCATTTTTTGCAGGGATGTGAGCTGAGCCTGTAATACTTCATTTTCAGTTTGTAACTTTGCGAGTGAAGGGTTGGTATGCTCTAAGTTTTGCAAAAATGAAATGACACTTTGCATTGTAAGTTCTTGTTTATTTGGCGTAATATCTTCTGAAAACTCGGCGTCGATTACGAGTTGTTTCGTTTGCGTGAAATGCTCTTTTTCTATTTTAGCTTCAGAGCGTTTTAATTCTTTACGTTGTTTTTTTGCAAGTTGCACCGCATCTTCGTAATTCGGTCGTACTTCAGCATTCCATCTAAAGCCGCAAGCTGCTGAAGTGCGGTTCAATGTATCGCCGACTTCATCGAATGCTTTTATTTGTGTACTGCCGCTGCGAATATGTCGTAAAACAGTTTCTGCTAAAAGGAGATCGTCTTCTTTTGTCCATGCATCTTGACGTGTTTTCATAAGCGAAGCCTCCATAATGGTGACGTTTTCGCTTATGTTACCCTTTATTTTTCGTTTTATTCGAACTTTGTAATCTTTCATATACAGTAGAAAGTGCTTGCTCAAATTTCCCTGTCGTTTTCGGTTTATAATATTGTTTGTTTTTAATTTTATCAGGTAAGTATTGTTGTTGTACCCAGCCATTTGGATTGTCGTGTGGATATAAGTATCCAATGCCTCTGCCAAGTGATTCTGCGCCTTTGTAATGACTATCTTTTAAATGACTTGGGATGTCGCCTGTTTGACCGTTACGTAAATCGTGTAGTGCAGCATCAAGTGCTTTATAAGCTGAGTTTGATTTTGGTGATAGACAAAGCTCGATAACAGCATTTGCAAGTGGTATACGTGCCTCTGGGAACCCAACTCGTTCGGCTGATTCTATGGCTGCTAGTGTACGTGGTCCGGCTTGTGGGCTAGCAAGTCCGATATCTTCATATGCCATAATAAGAAGCCGTCTACCAATGCTTTGTAAATCACCAGCTTCAATAAGGCGTGCTAAATAATGAAGTGCTGCATTTACATCACTTCCGCGTACCGATTTTTGAAATGCCGATAATACGTCATAATGAGCATCTCCACCTTTGTCGTGAACGAAGCTCTTTTTTTGTAAGCATTCTTCTGCGATTTCTAGCGTAATTTCCGCAGCTTTGTCATCTGTTGTAAAGCTAGATAAAACAGCTAGTTCAAGTGCATTATAAGCGGAACGCATATCTCCGCCTGATGCATTTGCAAAGTGATGTAATGCTTCAGGTGTAACGGTTACATCATATTCCCCAAGACCTTTTTCTTTATCTTCAAGTGCTCGTTTTAAGCCAATTAAAAGATCATCTTCTGTCAATGCGTGTAATTCGAAGATTTGACAACGACTTCGAATAGCAGAATTAATAGCATGGAACGGATTACTCGTCGTTGCACCAATTAAGGTAAGGAGTCCGCTTTCTAAATGAGGTAATAGAAAATCCTGTTTTGCTTTATCTAGACGGTGTACTTCATCTAAAATTAAAACGAGGTGTCGATGCATCTTTGCCTCTTGTACGACAACTTCCATATCTTTTTTATTATGAGTAACAGCGTTTAATAGGCGAAAAGGGGTTCCGGTACTTCCTGCAATTGCGCTCGCAATGGATGTTTTTCCAGTGCCTGGAGGACCGTATAAAATCATAGATTGAAAATGATTTGCTTGGACCATTCGCCATAAAATTTTTCCTTCACCAACTAAATGTTGTTGTCCGATAATTTCTTGAATATTTGTAGGGCGCATTCGATGTGCGAGTGGTTGTTTCATTTTTACCGTCTCCCTTAATGTATAATCTCTTTCTATCGTATCATTTTTTTTAGTGGAATTTGAAATAGGATGCCGTTTTGTGGGAAAAATGAATATTAATATTTTCATTTTTCTTTCAATTGTAATAATTTCCGAGTTTTTCAATGTGATTTTATGTTATCATTTTGATACACAAGTTGAAATTTCTTATAATACTATATTATGCTATAATTTCATAGGATTTTAAATTGTGTTCTTTTATAAATAAGATATAACCAATAGAAGTGAAAATTTGAAAAGAGGTGCAAAATAGATGAAGATTTCAACGAAAGGCCGCTACGGCTTAACAATTATGATCGATCTTGCAAAAAAGTTTGGTGAAGGTCCGATTTCCTTAAAATCAATTGCGCAGGCACATGACTTATCGGAACATTACTTAGAGCAATTAATTTCACCACTTCGTAACGCTCGTCTAGTAAAGAGTACGCGCGGGGCATATGGCGGATATGTATTGTCAGATCAGCCAGCTAACATTACAGCTGGGGATGTAATCCGTGTACTAGAGGGGCCAATTAGTGTTGTAGAAATGATAGAAGAAGAAGAACCAGCACAACGCCAATTATGGATGCGTGTTCGTGATGCGGTGCAAGAAGTGTTAGATAGTACAACATTAGAAGATTTAGTACGTTATGAGGAAGAAAATCACGGGGGCTATATGTTTTACATTTAATTCCTTGTGAAACGATTTGGAAAGAAGGAGATTTAATGGAACGCATTTACTTAGATCATGCTGCGACATCTCCGACTCACCCAGAAGTGGTCGAAAAGATGATTCCATATATGACAGAAACATTCGGGAACCCGTCTAGTATTCACTTTTATGGACGTCAAACGCGCCATGCAGTAGATGAGGCGAGACGTGTGTGTGCACGTAGCATTCATGCGAATCCGAATGAAATTATATTTACGAGTGGTGGTACAGAAGCTGATAATTTAGCACTTATCGGTGTAGCACGTGCGAATCGTCATAAAGGTAACCATATTATAACGACGCAAATTGAACATCACGCAATTTTGCATACGTGTGAATTGTTAGAGCGTGAAGGGTTTGAAGTCACATATTTACCTGTTGATGAAACAGGACGCGTTCAAGTTTCTGACATACAAAAGGCATTAACAGAAGAGACAATTCTCGTATCCGTTATGTTTGGGAATAATGAAGTTGGAACGATGCAATCAATTGTGGAAATAGGTAAGCTGTTAAAAGAGCATCAAGCTTATTTCCATACAGATGCGGTACAAGCTTACGGATTAGTAGAAATAGATGTGAAAGAGTTTGGCATTGATTTATTATCGATTTCAGCTCATAAAATTAACGGGCCAAAAGGTGTAGGGTTCCTATTCGCTGGTGCAAATGTGAAATTTGAACCGTTATTAATAGGCGGGGAGCAAGAAAGAAAACGCCGTGCTGGTACTGAAAATGTACCGAGTATCGTTGGTTTACAGCAAGCAATTTTGCTAGCTGTAAAAACTCGTGAGCAAAAAAATGCCCAATATGAAGAGTTTAAAGATATAATGGTATCTGTCTTCAAAAATGAAGACATTACTTTCGAGGTAAACGGAAACTTAGAATATCGCTTACCGCATGTGCTTAATATTAGTTTTACAGGAATGAACATTGAACCGTTTCTTGTGAACTTAGACTTAGCTGGCATTGCGGTATCAAGTGGTTCTGCTTGTACAGCTGGTTCGATTGATCCATCACATGTATTAGTAGCGATGTTCGGAAAAGACTCCGATCAAATACGTTCATCCGTACGCTTTAGTTTCGGACTTGGAAATACGAAAGAGCAAATTGAGAAAGCGGCGTACGAAACAGTGAAAATCGTGAAGCGATTAACACAAAATTAGCATAGGAGGTGACATGATGAACAAACTACCTCAAGAAACACGCGTTGTCATCGGGATGTCCGGTGGCGTCGATTCATCTGTAGCAGCTCTTTTATTAAAAGAGCAAGGTTATGATGTAATCGGAATTTTTATGAAAAACTGGGATGATACAGATGAGAATGGTGTCTGCACAGCAACAGAAGATTACAATGATGTAATTGAAGTGTGTAACCAAATTGGCATTCCATATTATGCAGTAAACTTTGAAAAACAATACTGGGATAAAGTGTTTACGTACTTCTTAGATGAGTACCGAGCTGGTCGTACACCAAACCCAGATGTAATGTGTAATAAAGAAATTAAATTTAAAGCATTTTTAGAGCATGCAATTGCGCTTGGTGCGGATTATGTAGCGACAGGCCATTATGCACGCGTTGCTTATATGGACGGCGAATATAAAATGCTTCGCGGCGTTGATGACAATAAAGACCAAACGTATTTCTTAAATCAATTAAGCCAAGAGCAATTATCAAAAACAATGTTCCCGCTCGGTGAACTGAAGAAACCACAAATTCGTGAAATGGCGAAAGAAGCTGGTTTAGCGACAGCGGCGAAGAAAGATAGTACTGGTATTTGCTTCATTGGTGAGCGTAACTTTAAAGATTTCTTAAGTAATTATTTACCAGCACAACCAGGTGTGATGCAAACATTATCTGGTGAAGTGAAAGGGAAACATGACGGTTTAATGTATTATACAATTGGACAACGTCATGGCCTTGGTATTGGTGGTAACGGTGATCCGTGGTTTGCTGTTGGGAAAAACTTAAAAGAAAACATTTTATATGTTGATCAAGGATTCCATAACGAACTTCTATATGGTGATGAAGTTATTGCTACGAATATTGGCTGGGTAAGTAATGAAGCGAAAGAAAAAGAATTTAAATGCACAGCGAAATTCCGTTATCGTCAAGAAGACAATAAAGTAACGGTTCAAATCGTTGATGAAAATACAGTTCGCATTCTTTGTGACGAGCCAATTCGTGCAATTACACCAGGACAAGCAGTTGTTTTCTATGATGGAGATGAGTGCTTAGGCGGTGCTACAATTGATGAAGTGTACCGTAGCGGTAAGAAATTGGATTATTTAGGATAAAACGAGAAGCCTCTGCCGATTCGCGGTTAGAGGTTTCTTTTACATAAAGCGAATTTTCGTTCGCTTGGAAAATACATTCTTTGTTATAATTTGTTGTAGAGGTGAAGGACATGTCAAACAAACTTGAAACAGGTATTCAATATATGCAAGAAGGAAACTGGGAAGAAGCTGCTAAAAATTTCACAGAAGCAATCGAAGAAAATCCGAAAGATGCGCTTGGATACATTAATTTTGCGAACTTATTAGATGTACTAGGTGATAGTGAAAGAGCAATTTTATTTTATAAACGTGCATTAGAGTTAGATGATAAATCTGCTGCTGCTTATTATGGATTAGGAAACGTATATTACGGTCAAGAGCAATTTGCAGAGGCTAAAGCTGTATTTGAACAAGCGATGCAAGCTGGATTACAATCAGCTGATGTAACATTTATGCTAGGTATTACACATGTGCAACTTGGAAATGATCGTCTTGCGCTACCATTTTTACAAAGAGCAACAGAATTAGATGAAAACGATGTAGAAGCTATGTTCCAGTGTGGACTTTGCTTTGCACGTTTAGAACATATTCAAGAGGCGAAACCTTATTTTGAAAAGGTATTAGAAATGGATGAAGAGCATGCAGATGCGTATTATAATTTAGGTGTTGCGTACGTATTTGAAGAAAATAACGAGAAGGCTCTTGCTTTATTTAAGAAAGCAACTGAAATTCAACCAGATCACTTTTTAGCTGGTAATGGTGTTCGTTTATTAGAGCAAGAAGCTGAATAAGATGAAAATATAGTTTAATGGGTAGTTATCCCTCATCTAAAAAGGTGGGGGATGTACTGCTCATTAAAGTGAAATGAAACCGGAAAGGAGAGGAAGAATGGGAAATCAACATGCAATGGATTTGTTTGAGGAAGAGAAAAAGTTTATAAAAGCGCAAGTTCTTCATACCATTTTCCACAACGAAGAAAACCTCTATTCCGTTGTCAGTATGAAAGTCATTGAAACGAATGAAACGTACGACGAAAAAAAAGTGATGATAAACGGTCATTTTCCCCGCATGCATGAAGATGAAGTGTTTACATTGACAGGGCATTTTAAAGACCATCCGAAGTATGGGAAACAATATTTGGTTGAAACGTTTAAGAAAGAATTACCGCAAACAAAAGCTGGTATGGTGCAATATTTAGCGAGTGATTTATTTAAAGGGATAGGAAAGCGTACAGCTGAAAAAATTGTGGACCATCTCGGGGAACATGCCATTTCTAAAATTATGGATGATCCTGATGCGCTAAATGGTGTTGTCAACAAACAAAAAGCTCAGGAAATATATGAGACGATTGTTGAACATCAAGGGCTAGAGAAAGTAATGAGCTTTTTAAATGGCTACGGTTTTGGAACGAAGCTTTCTATTAAGATTTACCAACAATATAAAGAGATGACATTAGAAGTAATCCGTAAGAATCCATATCAGCTTATTGAAGAAGTGGATGGGATTGGATTTGGAAGAGCGGATGATATAGGACGTGCGTTAGGGATATCGGGTAATCATGATGATCGTGTACGTGCGGGATGTTTTTATACGTTAGAAAATGTATCATTACAACTTGGTCACGTTTATATGGGGAAAGATCAACTCGTAAGAGAAACGATGTCACTTTTAAATAATCAAGAAGGAAGAGTGACAGAAGAAGATATTGTAGGTTGCGTTGAAATGATGCAAAGTGAAGGGAAAGTTATCATAGAAGAAGAACGAGTGTATTTAGCTTCGTTATTCTACTCTGAAAAAGGTGTTGTAAAGTCTATCCGCAGGCTCATGAATCAAGAGGAAACACCTTCATTTCCTGAAGCAGAAGTGTTAAAGACGTTAGGTCAAATTGAAGAACAACTGAATGTGCAGTATGCACCATTTCAGCAAGAAGCAATTCAAACGGCACTTCATAAACCGATGATGTTATTGACAGGTGGACCGGGAACAGGGAAGACAACAGTTATTAAAGGAATTGTTGAAATGTATGCATCACTTCACGGACTATCGTTAAATCCGAATGAATACAGTGATGATAATCCATTTCCGATATTATTAACGGCTCCAACAGGAAGAGCAGCGAAGCGAATGAGTGAATCAACAGGGCTTCCAGCTTGTACAATTCACCGTTTACTTGGCTGGACGCCAGAAGGGTCTTTCCAGCGTAATGAAACGGATCCGGTACAAGGGAAATTACTCATTATTGATGAATTTTCAATGGTTGATATTTGGCTTGCAAATCAGCTGTTTAAGTCATTGCCGACTAATATTCAAGTTATCGTTGTAGGCGATGAAGATCAATTACCATCTGTAGGCCCTGGACAAGTGTTGAAAGACTTATTGAATGCAGGTGCAGTTCCGACAGTAAAGCTTACTGAAATTTATCGTCAAGCGGAAGGCTCATCTGTTATTCAACTTGCCCATGCGATAAAAAATGGAACGCTCCCGCCAGATTTAGCGCAAAATCAAAAAGATCGTTCATTTATTGGCTGTACAGGAGCTCAAATTGTTGAGGTTGTTAAGAAGGTTTGTGACAATGCTAAGACAAAAGGGTTTAGCGCAAGGGATGTACAAGTATTGGCGCCGATGTACCGCGGGCCTGCTGGTATTAATGTACTAAACGAAGCGTTGCAAGAAGTGTTTAATCCGAAAAGGGAAAAGAGTAAAGAAATTGCTTACGGTGATGTTGTATACCGAAGAGGCGATAAAGTATTGCAGCTCGTTAATCAGCCAGAGAGCCAAGTGTTTAATGGTGATATCGGAGAAATTGTTTCGGTGTTTTATGCGAAAGAAAACGTTGAGCAACAAGATATGATTATCGTTTCATTTGATGGAATTGAAGTAACGTATACAAAGCCAGACTTAAATCAAATTACACATGCCTATTGCTGTTCGATTCATAAGTCGCAAGGTAGTGAGTTCCCGATCGTAATCATGCCGATAGTAAAAAGTTACAATCGTATGTTACGTCGTAATTTAATTTATACTGGTATTACAAGAAGTAAGAAGTTCCTTATTATTTGCGGGGAGGAAGCCGCATTCCAGTCTGGTGTAAATCGCCTTGATGATGCAATGCGTCAAACGACTTTAGCGAGTCGCTTGCAAGAATCACAAGGAGAAGTACAGATGGTAACAGTTAATGGTGAAGAAATGGACGTGGAAAACATTTCACCGTATGATTTCATGTAACAAGGTGAAATTATATAGTGAAACTTTCAAACGTATAACGTTGAAAGGCTCCAGCAATGTATAAATGAATGCGGTTTGGACATAATGGCGAATAGAATCTGGGAGACTGTAAGGAGATGAAAGCCATATGTTCATTTGTCCAAATTGCAAAGGGAAAGACATTGGAAAAATAGGTGTCAACCAATTTTATTGCTGGAATTGTTATATCGAATTATCGGTTTCAAAGGGGAAAATCCATACGCATCAAGTAGAAGAAGATGGTTCATTAAGCTCACTTGATGATTTATTTGATGAGAACGAAAGAACGATCGGATAACGAAAAGGGGGATTTACTTTGAATCTACGCAATTCATTAATCGCATTAGGTGTTGGAGCGGCAGCATACCAATATGCTCGCAAGCAAGATGTATTTTCAAAACGCAATATGAAAAAAGCACGTAAGATGATTAAATCTTATCTATAAGCGCAAAAAACTCCCTTCATCATAAGGGAGTTTTTTTATGCACTTGTATGCAAATATAAAAGTCCAATTTCAGAGAAGAGATAAGATAGGCCGTAACATCCAACGCCAAGCATTCCGTAATGAAATAATTGCTTCGCTCTTTCTTTTCGTGAGGAACGAATAAAGAAACCTTTCCAAATACCAAACCCGATACAAACCCATTCAAGAATCATAAAAAGTGCTGATAATACGAGCATAAATAAAACCATCATGAACCCTCCTGATTATATTGTTTCATGCTGCATTCTCAGGGGTGGTTGTCCTTGTTATGTTATTTATATGTACGTCTTTACAAAACAGTATGGTCTGGATAAAAAGATTTTAAAACTTTTGCACATAACCTACCCTATTTATTTTCAAAATAAAGGTGGAGGAGGTTTTTCGTGTGAAGAATCTTAAAATTATTTGGATATATCGTTTAGGGTTATTGTTACTCGTATTTCTTTGCTTGCTCGTCTTTTTAAAAATTAAGCCGCTATGGGCACCGATTATTTTTGTATTTAAAGTGGCCATTACACCGTTTCTTATTGCGTGTTTTATTGCGTATTTATTGCATCCTTTAATTGAAAAAATTCATAAGGAAGGGATGCCACGCACACTCGCTATTTTGCTCATTTACATCCTTTTCTTTGGTGGAATTGGTTATGGAATTTATAAAGGAACGCCAGTTGTAATTAAGCAATTACAAGAAATCAATGAACAGTTCCCGCAGTTTACAAAAATGTATGATTCTTGGATGGATGGCGTTACGGAACAAACAGCGAACTTCCCGTCATTTATTCATGAAAAGGTGAAACAAATTTTTGGTGGAGTAGAAACGAAGATACAATCACTTTTGAATAAAGTGATGAGCACAGCTCGTGGTGTACTCGATTCGTTACTCATTATTTTCTTAATACCGTTCATTGTATTTTACATATTAAAAGATTACGGTGAGTTTTATCATATCTTTTGGAAACTAGTCCCGAGTAAGTGGCGGAGTACTGGACAAATGCTAGCGAAAGAAATTGATAAGTCACTCGGAAGTTATATTCGAGGACAGTTATTTGTTTGCTTAGTATTAGGGGGCGTATCTGTTCTTTCTTTTTGGTTTATCGGTATGAAATATCCATTATTACTCGGCATTATTATTGGGGTAACGGATATAATCCCGTACTTCGGTCCGATTTTAGGAGCAATCCCGACATTAATGATTGCGGCAACGGTATCAACGAGTTTACTTATTAAGGCGGGAATTACGATTGCTATTTTGCAATTTTTGGAAAGTAACATTTTATCCCCTTACATCGTTGGTAAGTCGCTTCGTATGCATCCTGTTATTATTATGCTGGCATTACTAGTTGGAGGAGAAGTGGCAGGAATTGTAGGATTACTCATATCAGTTCCGATTTTAGCAGTCATTCGTACAGTGATCGTTCATGTAAGACCTCTTTGGAAAAAAGAAAATGTGTAATAAGAAAGCCCTCTACCTACAAAGGTAGAGGGCTTTCATTATTTTGAGAGTTGCTCGTGTATTTGTTGAACGAGAGAGCTTACATCATTTGTTTGAATATGTTTTATTTTTTTCCATTCATGATCATACATAAAGATAATTTGATTGCTGAAAAGGCGCTTTTGTTCTTTTAGGTCAGAAATTTTTTCGAAAGAGTACTCCTCAAATAATGGATTCTGACTTACATCTGGTCCATAAAAGAAGAGCCGTTTGTTCGTTAAAATTAACAGCCCTGGCCTTGCGACGGAGCGATAAATAAATATGTCTAGTGAACATGCTACGTAAAACAATATTATTTCGTCAGTCGTTAATATGGTTTTGGCTTTGCTTAATAAGGTTGTCATTGTAATCGCTCCTTTATTGTTGATAATTTAATTATAACAAAAATATAATATTCAGAAAAGTTTGTAGAGGTAGTGCAACTTATTAATACATGCATAATATATGAAAAGGCTGTTAAGAATGACTAGTAGAATAGCTATGATTAATAAGCAATTGATATAATATAAATGATTATCTACATTGACAAACTTAAGAGAATTCTATTATATTTAGTCATATAATACATTAAATCAATGACGGAACAAGTACGTTACAGTCCATTTATAGAGAGAAGCTTCCATATGGCTGAAAGAAGCTTTAAATGAAGGGTAACAGAAAGCTAATCCTGAGAGCAGCTAATCACTGCCGTTTTGCCACGTTACGGCACCATGAGGTGATGAGTTGATTGTTATAGTAATCAATTCATAATTAGGGTGGTATCGCGAGTTAACTCTCGTCCCTTTTATAGGGGCGGGAGTTTTTTATATTTAAGGAGGAAAATACAATGAAACAACTAACAGGCGCACAAATTCGTCAAATGTTTTTAGACTTTTTCCAAGAAAAAGGACATGCAGTAGAACCTAGTGCATCACTAGTTCCACATGAGGATCCATCTCTTTTATGGATTAACAGTGGTGTAGCAACGTTAAAAAAATATTTTGATGGACGTGTAATCCCGCAAAATCCACGTATTACAAATGCTCAAAAATCAATTCGTACAAACGATATTGAAAACGTAGGGAAAACAGCTCGTCACCATACATTCTTTGAAATGTTAGGGAACTTCTCAATCGGTGATTACTTTAAAGAAGAAGCAATTACTTGGGCTTGGGAGTTCTTAACGAGCGACAAATGGATCGGATTCGATAAAGAATTACTTTCAGTTACAATCCATCCAGAAGATGAAGAAGCATTCACAATTTGGAATGAGAAAATGGGTGTTCCAAAAGAGCGCATCATCCGTTTAGAAGAAAACTTCTGGGATATCGGTGAAGGACCAAGTGGACCGAATACAGAGATTTTCTATGACCGCGGAGAAGCTTACGGTAATGACTTTAGTGACCCAGAATTATATCCAGGTGGAGAAAATGAGCGTTACTTAGAAGTATGGAACCTTGTATTCTCTCAATTTAACCATAATCCAGATGGTTCATATACACCACTTCCTAAGAAGAACATCGATACAGGGATGGGTCTAGAGCGTATGACATCTATCGTTCAAGATGTACCTACAAACTTTGACACAGACTTATTCATGCCGATGATTGGTGCAACAGAATCAATCTCTGGTGAGAAGTATCGTAATGGTGACTTAGAAAAAGATATGGCGTTTAAAGTAATTGCTGACCATATCCGTACAGTAACATTTGCTGTTGGTGACGGTGCTCTTCCATCTAACGAAGGCCGTGGTTATGTATTACGTCGTTTATTACGCCGCGCTGTTCGTTATTCGAAGAAATTAAATATCAACCGTCCATTCATGTTTGAATTAGTGCCGGTTGTTGGAGAAGTAATGAAAGACTTCTACCCAGAAGTACTTGAGAAGAAAGATTTCATCGCAAAAGTTGTGAAAAACGAAGAAGAGCGTTTCCACGAAACACTTCATGATGGTGAAGCAATTTTAGCTGAAGTTATCGCAAAAGCAAAAGAAGAAAAAACAACTGTTATTTCTGGAGTAGATGCGTTCCGTCTATATGACACATACGGTTTCCCGATTGAATTAACAGAAGAATATGCAGAAGAAGCTGGTATGACAGTTGATCAAGAAGGCTTTGAAAATGAAATGGAAAAACAACGTGAGCGCGCACGTGCTGCTCGTCAAGACGTTGACTCTATGCAAGTTCAAGGCGGTGTCCTTGGAGAAGTGAAAGTAGCGAGTGAGTTCGTTGGTTACGGTACAGTTGCAACAGAAAGTAACGTTGTTGCACTTGTGAAAAACGGCGAATACACAGACAGCTTACAAGCTGGCGAAGAAGGACAATTAATGCTTGATGTAACACCATTCTATGCTGAGAGCGGTGGACAAATTGCAGACCGTGGTTACCTTCTTGCTGACGGTGTGAAAGTTCTTGTAAAAGACGTACAAAAAGCACCAAACGGCCAAAACTTGCACAAAGTTGTTGTTGAAGAAGGTACATTAACGAAAGATGCTGCTGTGAAAGCAATCATTGATACAAAGAACCGTAGTAGCGTTGTGAAAAACCATACAGCAACTCACTTACTACACCAAGCATTAAAAGACGTACTTGGAACGCACGTAAACCAAGCGGGTTCTCTTGTAACTTCTGAACGTTTACGCTTTGACTTCTCTCACTTCGGTCAAGTACAAGTTGACGAATTAGAAAAAATTGAGCGTATCGTAAACGAGAAAATTTGGGAAAGTATTGATGTTGAGATTTCTCAAAAAGCAATCGAAGAAGCGAAAGAAATGGGCGCAATGGCATTATTCGGTGAAAAATACGGTGATGTTGTACGCGTTGTACAAGTTGGCGATTACAGCTTAGAGCTTTGCGGTGGTTGTCACGTTGATAACACAGCTTCTATCGGTATTTTCAAAATCGTTGCTGAGTCTGGTATCGGTGCAGGAACTCGTCGTATTGAGGCGGTAACTGGTAAGTCTGCATACGAATTAATGAACGATCAAGTAGGTTTATTAAAAGAAGCAGCAGGAAAAATGAAAACAAATCCGAAAGATATTTTAACAAGAGTGGATGGTTTATTTGCTGAAGTAAAACAACTTCAAAAAGAAAACGAATCTCTTGCAGCAAAATTAAGCAATATTGAAGCTGGAAACTTAACTGATTCAGTAATGACAGTTGATGGTGTAAACATATTAGCAGCAAAAGTAAATGTTGCAGATATGAACAACTTACGTACGATGATGGATGACCTAAAAAATAAATTAGAATCTGCAGTTGTCGTATTAGCGTCTGTAAATGATGATAAAGTAAACATCTTAGCTGGCGTAACGAAAGATTTAATTAGCCAAGGATACCATGCTGGTAAACTTGTGAAAGAAGTAGCTTCTCGTTGTGGTGGCGGTGGCGGTGGCCGTCCTGATATGGCACAAGCGGGCGGTAAAAACCCAGCGCAAGTTGAGGAAGCTTTAGCATTTGTACAAGAGTACGTTAAATCTGTTTCAAAATAAAGAGATAGTAGTGTACAATGGTAGGGAGAGGAGAAGTTCTTCTCCCTATACTTACTATATAAGTGAGGTGCTTGAAATGGACGGTTTTGATAAAACAATGAAGTTTAGCATTCAAGATGAAAAACAGAGTGTCCATGTAAATGATGTACTTTTAACTGTGTATGATGCACTTCAAGAAAAAGGTTATAATCCGATTAACCAAATCGTCGGTTATTTATTAAGTGGAGACCCAGCATACATACCTCGCCATAAAGATGCACGCAGCATCATTCGCAAGCTTGAACGTGATGAGTTAATTGAAGAGCTTGTGAAGTCTTACTTGAAACATCATCGTGAGGAGTAGTTTATGCGGATATTAGGTTTAGATGTAGGTACAAAAACAGTCGGAGTTGCAATGAGCGACGAAATGGGCTGGACAGCGCAAGGACTGGAAACAATCAGGATTAACGAAGAACGAGGCAACTTTGGTTTTGACCGTATTTCTGAGTTAGTAAAGCAGTACAATGTGGACAAAATAGTAGTAGGTTTACCTAAAAATATGAATGGTACAATTGGCCCACGTGGTGAAGCGTGCCAACAATTTGCAGAAAACCTACGAGAGCTGTTACAATTAGACGTTGTAATGTGGGACGAGCGTTTGTCGACGATGGCAGCGGAACGTCTGCTCATTTCAGCTGATGTAAGCCGTAAGAAGCGAAAGCAAGTAATCGATAAGATGGCTGCAGTCGTAATCTTACAAGGATTTTTAGATAGTAAATAAGAGGTGACCAAAATGGAAGAAAATCAAATTACAATTGTAGACGAAAAAGGTAACGAACATTTATGTGAAATTATTTTCACTTTTGATGCTGAAAAATTTGGCAAAAAATCATACGTAGTCTTCTCTCCAATCGGTGAAGTAGACGAAGATGGAGACCAAATTTATGACGCAATGGCTTATGAGCAAAATGAAGAAGAGGGCGGAAGTTTACTTCCAATCGAATCTGAAGAAGAGTGGGAAATGGTACAAGAAATGTTCAACACTCTAGCTGATGAGCAAGAAGCTGAATAATAAGTACTAAAAAGATGGACGACATATAGTCCATCTTTTTTTATATGTAAAATGAAAGATTTTTTGTCGAAACCTTGCAATCCTTTGTAGTATAATGAGACGGATTGTAGAAAAATAAAATGTCTATCTAAAAAGATAAATAAATTTATTGTGTTTTTATGTCGTGTTGTATAGAAAGATATACATGCGGTCTACAATTTAATTAAGGAGGAAGAGTGTTGATAGAGAATCAAGTGAAAAAGAAGCGTAGACGTCTTTTTTTATTTTCGATTATTGCACTGCTTTTAGTTTGTGGTTCAGTCTATGCGTATATTTCATCCGCATTAGGACCAGTTGATAGCGGGAATAAAAAAGAGATTGAAGTAGAAATTCCCAAGGGGTCATCTACTAGTAAAATTGGTGAGATTTTAGAAGAAAAAGGTGCTGTGAAAAACGGTACAGTTTTTAGTTTTTATACAAAGGCTAAATCGAAAAATTTACAAGCGGGTACATATTTATTAAATCCTTCAATGAGTGCCTCAGATGTGATTGAACAAATGTCATCTGGTAACGTTCATCGTCCAGCTCTTTATAAAGTGACGATAAAAGAAGGTGCGCAAGTAACTGAAATTGCAGAAACGGTTGCAAACGAATTAAAGTGGAATAAAGATGATGTTGTACGTCAATTAAACGATAAAGCATTTATTCAAAAAATGCAGCAAAAGTATCCGAAGTTATTAACGGATAAAATCTTTGATAGCAATATTAAATATCCATTAGAAGGTTATTTATATCCTGCGACGTACTCTTTCTATAAAAAAGATACGACGTTAGAAGAAATCGTAATTCCAATGCTTGAGAAAACGAATGCAATCATTGTTCAAAACGAGGCAAAAATGAAAGCGAAGAACTGGGATGTTCATCAGCTTTTAACATTGTCTTCACTTATTGAAGAAGAGGCAACAGGCTTTACAGATCGTCAAAAGATCTCTAGTGTCTTTTACAATCGTTTAGCGAAAGGTATGCCACTGCAAACTGATCCAACGGTATTATATGCACTTGGAAAGCATAAACAACGTGTATTATACGAAGATTTAAAGATCAACTCACCATACAATACGTATGTTGTGAAAGGATTGCCAGTTGGTCCAATCGCAAACTCGGGTAAACATTCAGTGGAGGCGGCGTTAGAACCTGCGCAAACAGATTATTATTATTTCTTAGCTGCACCAACTGGTGAAGTGTACTATGCGAAAACATTAGACGAGCATAATGCATTAAAGCAAAAATATATTACGAAAAAACAGTGAAATGGGGAGGGATAGCGAAAAAGGTCGCACATCCCTCTTTTTTGTGGTAAAATATATCGGGTTAAAAACTGGCAGAAGAATCGTTTTTAATATCAAAACGGGACGTACAAGCTAAGGGTGAAAATGGCTTGTATTTTTATTGCATTCTATGTGTGAAAAGACGTCATAGAGGCACTTCTCCATGTAAATAAGGAGGACCATTATGGAGGATGCAGTTAACGAGTACCTATTATCATTTATTGATCCGAAAGATAAATTAATTCTTGAAATGGAAGACTATGCGAAAGAAAATCATGTGCCGATTATGGATCGACTTGGAATGGAATTTATGTTGCAATTTTTACGTTTAATTGGACCAAAAAGTATTTTAGAGCTTGGTACAGCAATTGGTTATTCTAGTATTCGTATGATGCAAGCTATTCCAAACTCTCGTATTGTGACAGTTGAACGCAATCGCGAGCGATATGAAAAAGCACTTGAATATATAGAACGTTCACCAGTTAAAGAGCGTATTTCTGTTATTTACGGTGATGCTTTAGAAACAGGCGAGCAAGTAGAAGAACATGGAACATTTGATGTTATTTTTATTGATGCAGCAAAAGGACAATATCGTCGCTTTTTTGACTTATATGAACCGTTATTAAATCCTGGTGGCGTAATTATTTCAGATAATGTTATGTACCATGGGCTTGTAACGACAAAAGAGAAAATTGAAAACAGACGTACACGTGGTTTAATCCGTCGTATTAAGACGTACAATGAATGGCTTATGAATCATGAAGGATATGATACAACGATTTTCCCAATTGGTGATGGAGTAGCTGTTAGTAAAAAGAGAGGGTGACCAAGGTATGAAGAAACCTGAATTGTTAGTAACGCCAAAAGCAGTGGTGGATATTGAACCTCTTGCGAAAGCAGGAGCTGATGCGGTAATGATCGGTGAGCAAAAGTTCGGTTTACGTTTAGCAGGGGAATTTTCACGTGAAGATGTGAAACAAGCTGTGAAGATTGCACATGAAAATGGTGTGAAAGTATACGTAGCAATGAACGCTATGTTTCACAATGATAAAGTAGATGAATTAACAGATTATGTTGCATTTTTAAACGAAGTAAGTGTAGATGCAATTGTTTTCGGAGATCCAGCAGTATTAATGGCGGTCCGAGAAGTAGCGCCAAATATGCAATTGCACTGGAATACAGAAACAACAGCAACTAACTGGTTTACTTGTAACTACTGGGGACAAAGGGGAGCAAAACGTGCTGTATTAGCTCGTGAGCTTAGCTTAGATGAAATTGTTGAATTAAAAGAAAATGCTGAAGTGGAACTTGAAGTACAAATTCACGGTATGACTTGTATGTTCCAATCGAAGCGTTCATTAGTAGGAAACTACTTTGAGTACCAAGGACGTAATCTTGACATTGAAAAGAAAAAATATGAAGAGAATATGTTCTTATATGACCCAGAGCGTAACAATAAATATCCAATTTATGAAGATGAAAATGGTACTCACATTATGAGTCCAAACGATATTTGTTTCATCGATGAGTTAGAAGAGCTAATTGATGCTGAAGTCGCTAGCTTAAAAATTGATGGTGTACTAAAAAGCTCTGCATACATTATTGAGGTAACGAAGAAATATCGTAAAGCAATTGATTTATGTGTAGAAGATCGTGATGCGTATTATGACGTGAAAGACGATTTATATAAAGAGATAGAAGAAATGCAACCAGTGAATCGTCCGTTAGACACGGGATTCTTCTTTAAAGAGACGGTTTACTAAACGAGGAGGGTGTAGGAAATGACTGTACAAGAAATTTCACGAGTAGTCGATGGCAAACGCGTTATTGTGAAGAAACCTGAACTGTTAATCCCTGCGGGTAACTTAGAAAAATTAAAAGTAGCTATCCATTACGGGGCAGATGCTGTATATTTAGGTGGACAAGAATTTGGTCTTCGTTCGAATGCAGGTAACTTTACACTGGAAGATATGGCAGAAGGTGTTGAATTTGCAAAGAAATATGGAGCAAAAATATATGTAACAACAAATATCTTTGCACATAATGAAAATATGGACGGGCTAGAGGAATATTTAAAAGGGATTGAAAAAGCTGGCGTAACGGGAATTATCGTTGCTGATCCGCTTATTATTGAGACTTGTAAACGTGTAGCGCCTTCTGTTGAAGTGCATTTAAGTACACAACAATCACTATCCAACTGGAAAGCAGCACAGTATTGGAAAGAAGAAGGTTTACATCGTCTTGTATTAGCTCGTGAAGCAAGCTATGAAGAAATGAAAGAAATTAAAGAAAAAGTGGATATTGAAATTGAAGCATTCGTCCATGGTGCAATGTGTATCGCATATTCAGGCAGATGTACGTTAAGTAACCATATGACAGCACGTGACTCTAACCGTGGTGGTTGTTGTCAATCTTGCCGTTGGGACTATGATTTAGTTCAAACAGTATCACAACATAAAGATGCAAAAGAGCTGCCTCTATTCCAAGAAGAAGATGCTCACTTTGCAATGAGTCCAAAAGACTTAAATTTAATTTTATCAATTCCGAAAATGATTGAAATTGGAATTGATAGCTTAAAAGTTGAAGGACGTATGAAATCAATCCATTACGTAGCGACTGTAGCAACAGTATACCGTAAAGTAATTGATGCGTATTGTGCGGATCCGGATAATTTTGAGTTTAAACAAGAATGGTTAGATGAGCTTGATAAATGTGCAAATCGTGATACAGCTCCCGCATTCTTTGAAGGGGTTCCAGGACATCAAGAGCAAATGTTTGGAAATCATAGTAAGAAAACAACGTATGATTTCGCTGGTTTAGTGTTAGATTATAATGAAGAAACGGGCATCGTAACGATTGAGCAACGTAATCATTTCAAACCAGGACATGAAGTGGAGTTCTTTGGACCAGAAATAGAAAACTTTACGCAGACGGTGGAGAAAATTTGGGATGAGGATGGAAACGAATTAGATGCAGCGAGACATCCGTTGCAAATCGTGAAATTCAAAGTGGATCAACCAGTGTATGTGAATAATATGATGCGCAAAAACATACTTCAATAAGAAAGAGTGATAGTCGAATGGGGACGAATAAGCCTGTTGTAATTGGAATTGCTGGTGGTTCGGGATCAGGTAAAACGAGTGTAACGAAAGCGATTTTTGACCATTTTAAAGGTCATTCTATTTTAATCTTAGAGCAAGATTATTATTACAAAGATCAAAGCCATTTACCAATGGAAGAGCGTTTAAAAACAAATTATGATCATCCGCTTGCGTTTGATAATGATCTGTTAATTGAACATTTACAGCAGTTGCTTGCATATGAGCAAATTGATAAGCCTGTATATGACTATACATTGCATACGCGTTCAGAAGAAGTTATTCCAGTTGAGCCGAAAGATGTAATCATTTTAGAAGGAATTCTTATTTTAGAAGACCCACGTCTTTGTGAGTTAATGGACATTAAGCTATTCGTTGATACAGATGCAGATCTTCGTATTTTACGCCGCATGCAGCGTGATATTAAAGAGCGCGGTCGTACGATGGATTCAGTTATTGATCAATACGTAAGTGTTGTACGTCCAATGCACAATCAATTTATTGAGCCTTCTAAGAAATTTGCGGATATTATTATCCCTGAAGGTGGACAAAACCATGTTGCAATTGATATTATGGTGACAAAAATTGCAACAATTCTTGAACAAAAAGTAAATTTGTAATAGCATAGTAAAAGATATACGATAGGAAGGGATTTTTTCCCTTCCTATCGAATACAATGAAACATGCAACCTCATCTATATATAGGTGAGGGCATATTTATATCAACTTTCCATACATATCTTCTTTATATAAAGAAGAATTGGGAATACGGGGTTGTATGTGACAACTCCGCTAGTACAGGCGTGCTAGAAACCTCCGCTATACATATAAGTGGGGGAGTTTTCATATGGAACTCCTCTTTTTTTCGGGGGATTGGTATATAAAAGGAGTGGAAAATATGGCAACAGAAAAAACATACCCTATGACGCAAGAGGGTAAGCAAAAGCTAGAGAACGAACTTGAAGATTTAAAAACGGTAAAACGTAAAGAGGTTGTAGAGCGCATTAAGATTGCACGTAGCTTCGGAGATCTTTCTGAGAACTCTGAGTACGATGCAGCGAAAGATGAGCAAGCGTTCGTAGAAGGACGTATTACACAATTAGAAAACATGATTCGTAACGCAGTTATCATCACAGATAATGGCGAAGAATCTACAGTTGTTACATTAGGTAAAACAGTAACGTTTAAAGAGTTACCAGGTGGAGATGAAGAATCTTACACAATCGTAGGTAGCGCAGAAGCAGATCCATTTGAAGGAAGAATTTCTAACGATTCTCCAATTGCAAAAAGCTTATTAGGTAAGCAAATTGGTGAGAAGGTAGCAATCCAAACTCCAGGTGGAGAAATGCAAGTAGAGATTATCTCTGTAAAATAATAAAAAATCACTCGTGTAAAAGCGAGTGATTTTTTTATTTGTATAAAAGATGAAACACTCCGTCCAAACTATAATAGACGAGGTGTTTTTTTATGAAAATAAAACGGAGAATTACAATTGTTTTAATTTGTTTTATATGTATCATGTTTATTTTACTTTGTCGTTTAATTCAAATACAAATTATAGATACAGAATCATTTACAGATCGTAAGATAAATTTAATTGAAAAAAGTGTTACACAACGGACGCAGTCCATTACAGTAGATGATGGACGAGGCCATTTTATAGATCGGAACGGTAAGGGAATAGGTGAGAAAAAGTATCCTGTTTTAATTGTTTTTCCATTTCTACAAATAAAAAATGACATGTTAGAGAAAATTGCGCATATCATTGGTGTGTCGAGACAAGAGATTGAAAGTCAAATGAAAGACAAGAAAAGTGCATTTATCGTGCAAAGGGGAGATGGTCCATTTCACTTGGTACGAGAGCAGATGGAGCAGGTGAATCAATTAAATGTATTAGGTATTGTAGCAGCTGAAGTTCGTTTACGGCAAGCTGACAGGGTGAATCATTTAATTGGCGATGTGGGGGAGAATGAACGAGAATTTGAAAAACGATACGGAGAAGTAAGAAATATTTCAAGGCAAACGCCAATTGGCATTTCAGGATTGCAGCAATCATTTGATGAATTTCTTTTGACGGATGGAGAGGCAAAAGTATTGTATCAAGTGGACCGACAAGGAGAACCGATTTTTGGAAAACAAGCGAAATATACTGCGCCTGGAAATCCGTTTTATCCGGTGACGATTCAAACTACTTTACATAACGAGTTACAGCAAAAAGCAGAAGAGGTGGTTGAAGCAAGCGGAATAAAGAAGGGAGGACTAGTATTACTTGATGTAAAGAAAAATGAAATTTTAGTGATGGTCAGTAAACCATCTGTGCAGGTGAAGGATGAGCGTTTATATACCACTACACTTGAAAATCAAATGTTAACACCACATTTTCCCGGTTCTGTTTTTAAAACAATAGTTGCAGCAGCAGTGATTGATCAAAATGAAAATGTGTTGAATCGTATATTTAATTGTAATCAAGATCTATATGGTGAAGACCACCCACAAGTTATGATGGGTACACTTAGTTTTAAAGAGAGCTTTGCTAGAAGCTGTAATAGGACATTTTCAGAGCTAGGTAATGAGCTAATACAAAAGGATAAGATGGTGTTAGAAACTTACGTAGCAGCGTTAGGAGCCGCTGGTAAGGTTGGATGGAAAGGTTCTGTATTTCATACAACTCATTTTGAGCAAATGCCAGAGGAGAAGAAGGTTACGATTTGGGGAAGTGAAGGAAATAAGAATAGTAAAAAGGCGGTAGCGCAAACAGCAATTGGACAGAAAGATGTACGTATGTCACCTCTAGCGATTGCAAATATGATGGCGACGATTGCTAGGGATGGAGAAAAGATGGAAGTGAAAGCTGTGGAAAAAATAAAGTATAAAAATGGAACGGACTTTTATACTTTTGAAGACCATACATTAGGTGGAAAACAGCTTTCGTATGAAGCGGTGAAAACATTACAAGAATTATTAAGGGGCGTTGTAACAACAGAGAAAGGAACAGGAGCCGCATTCAGGTCGTTGCCACTAAGTGTCGCCGGAAAATCTGGGACAGCGCAAACAGGAAAAGGGACGAAAGTGAATCGTTGGTTTGCAGGTTATTTTCCATATGAAAATCCAAGATATGCTTTAGTTGTCGTGGATATAGAAACGAATAGTAGTGAAAATAAAGTTACACCTATTTTCAAAGCTATCGTAGAATCAATCTATCGATTAGAGAATGAAAAGTAATCTTGCAATTCATAGTGAAATGTTTTCATTTCGTGAAAATATTATTGTAAATGTTCAACCTTTCTAGATTTAATGTTACAATAGCAAGTATGAAAAACTGCATGGAGGTTTGAAGAATGGCAGGAGGATCTAGATTCCAACAGAAACAACAAAAACGTCGTCAAAACGGTGTTTTAAATATTGCAATTGCAATTGTATTAATATTAGTAGCTATTGTATCATATCAATTGTTTGTTCCTGAAAGAAAAGAACAAGCGTCTTCTAGTGATAAAAAAGTAGCTCAGCAAACAACGAAAGAGAATAAGGCTGAGAAAGCTAAAGGCAAAGAAGAGATGAAGAAGAACGAGCAAGATAAGGCAGATGCTAAGAAGAAGGAAGAAGAGAAGCAAAAGGCTGAAGAAGAACAGAAAAAAGCTGAAGAAGAAGCGAAAGCTAACGAGAAAGTACCAGCTGAAAAAACACAGCCAAAGGCAACTGACGCTTATACGAAATCTTCTTGGAAGCCAGTAGGTACAGAGCAAGGTGCAACACCTGCGATGACGTTTAAAAAAGGTACAGCAGATTGGAATGAGATGAATCAAGCTATTTCAGCTGCAATTGACGTTCCAGTAGAGCAATTAGTTATTCATAGAATTGGAAATAACGGTAAAAATAAAGCTTACGGTAACGTACAAGATAAACAATCAGGCAAAAAATATTATGTGAATATTGATTGGGTAGATAATGAGGGCTGGAAACCAGTACTTGTTCAAAATCTAAACTAAAAAAGAGAAGCTCCTTAGGAGCTTCTCTTTTTTAGTTAGCGTAATTTCTTTAATTTAAAATGAACAACCGCGCTATAATATGGCCTTTTGCTTTCGGGATCCATAACCATTTGATGCGAGATGTGATGAACTTCAAGCATAAGTGCTTTATTATTATCGATTTGCTCACTAATTTTTCGTTCCAAAGAAGCTAAGTCTCCTGCTTCGAAAAACTCTACTTTATCTTCTAACATTTCAAAGGTAAATGACACGAAGACGACCCCTCTCCTATGTAATCAACTATAGTGTAACAAAGAAAAGAAGGAAATACCATGTACATTTCAATTGACATTTTTGGAAAGAGGGCATATCATACTGATAAAACCGATAAGAAAAAGGGGAATTTTTATGGGTACAGAATTTAATGGTTTATTTGATGAGTGGGCTCATACGTACGACTCATTTGTACAAGGCGAAGATATACAATATAAAGAAGTTTTTGCCCGTTATGAGGACATTCTAGAGGATGTAGTTAACAAGTCATTTGGTAATGTATTAGAATTTGGTGTTGGTACAGGTAATTTAACAAATAAATTATTACTTGCTGGCCGCACAGTTTACGGTATAGAACCGTCACGTGAAATGCGCATGATTGCTAAAGAGAAATTACCGCAAGAGTTTTCCATTACAGAAGGTGATTTTCTTTCGTTTGAAGTCCCAAATTCAATTGATACCATAGTAAGCACCTATGCATTTCATCATTTAACAGATGATGAAAAAAATGTAGCGATTGCGAAGTATAGTCAATTGCTAAACAAAGGTGGTAAAATAGTGTTTGCTGATACGATATTTGCAGATCAAGATGCATATGATAAAACTGTTGAAACAGCAAAACAAAGAGGTTTCCATCAGTTAGCAAACGATTTGCAAACGGAATACTATACACGTATTCCGATCATGCAGTCTATTTTTGAAAACAATGGCTTCCATGTAACGTTTACGAGATTAAATCATTTCGTTTGGGTAATGGAGGCAACTAAGCAATAGAAAGAGGGATTAGATTGAGAATTGCTGTAATTGGAGCAATGGAAGAAGAAGTACGTATTTTACGTGACAAATTAGAACAAGCAGAAACAGAAACGGTTGCGGGTTGTGAATTTACGAAAGGACAATTAGCAGGACATGAAGTAATCTTGTTAAAGTCTGGTATTGGTAAAGTAAATGCAGCGATGTCAACGACAATTTTATTAGAAAGATATAAGCCTGAAAAAGTAATTAATACTGGTTCAGCTGGTGGATTCCATCATTCTCTAAATGTTGGAGATGTAGTTATTTCAACAGAAGTTCGTCATCATGACGTAGATGTAACAGTATTTAACTATGAGTATGGTCAAGTACCAGGAATGCCACCTGGCTTCAAAGCTGATGAAGCATTAGTTGCATTAGCTGAGAAATGTATGCAGGCAGAAGAAAATATTCAAGTTGTAAAAGGTATGATTGCAACAGGTGATTCATTTATGAGTGATCCGAACCGCGTTGCAGCAATTCGTGATAAATTTGAAGATCTTTATGCAGTAGAAATGGAAGCAGCAGCTGTTGCACAAGTATGCCACCAATATGAAGTTCCGTTTGTTATTATTCGTGCACTTTCTGATATTGCTGGTAAAGAATCAAATGTTTCATTTGATCAATTTTTAGATCAAGCAGCTCTTCATTCTACAAACTTTATCGTAAAAGTACTAGAAGAGTTAAAGTAATGTAACAAAAAGGCAACTGTCTCATATAAAGAAAATACATACAGTTGCCTTTTCTTTATTGGCAAATAAGGGGGAGAACACGATGAATGTATATCGTGGAGTTCATGAGTTGATCGGTCATACACCAATTGTAGAAATTACTCGTTTTTCACTTCCAGAAGGGGTCCGTTTATTTGCAAAGCTTGAATTTTATAACCCAGGTGGAAGCGTTAAGGACCGTTTAGGAAGAGAATTAATCGAAGATGCACTAGAAAAAGGGCTTGTTACCCAGGGTGGAACAATTATTGAACCGACTGCTGGAAATACTGGTATTGGACTGGCACTTGCAGCGTTACAACATGATTTACGCGTTATTGTTTGTGTACCAGAGAAATTTAGTATTGAAAAACAAGAATTAATGAAAGCACTAGGCGCAACGGTTGTGCATACACCAACTGAGCAAGGAATGACTGGTGCAATTGCGAAAGCAAAAAAATTAGTAAATGAAATACCGAATTCGTACTCTCCAAGTCAGTTTGCGAATGAAGCAAACCCGCGTGCTTATTTCAAAACACTAGGTCCTGAACTTTGGTTGGCACTGAACGGAGAGATTAACATATTTGTTGCTGGAGCGGGAACTGGTGGTACATTCATGGGGACTGCATCTTATTTGAAAGAAAAAAATGTAGATATAAAAACGGTTATTGTGGAACCAGAAGGGTCCATTTTAAATGGTGGTAAAGCTGGTTCGCATGAAACAGAAGGGATTGGCCTTGAATTCATCCCACCATTTTTGAAAACATCTTATTTTGATGAAATTCATACAATTTCTGATCGAAATGCATTTTTACGAGTGAAGGAATTAGCTCAAAAAGAAGGACTGCTTGTTGGGAGCTCGTCAGGAGCAGCATTTCATGCAAGTTTACTTGAAGCAGAGAAAGCGGCGCCAGGTACAAACATTGTAACGATTTTTCCTGATAGTAGTGAGCGCTATTTAAGTAAAGACATATACAAAGGATGGGAATAAAAAATGAGAGCAAAGACAAAGTTAATTCATGGTATTCGCATAGGAGAACCTTCAACTGGATCTGTAAATGTACCGATTTATCAAACAAGTACGTACAAACAAGAAGCAGTTGGTAAGCATCAAGGATATGAATATTCACGTACAGGCAACCCAACACGTGCAGCTTTAGAAGAAATGATTGCTGTATTAGAAAACGGTCATGCTGGTTTTGCATTTGGTTCAGGAATGGCTGCTATTACAGCTACAATTATGTTGTTCTCAAAAGGTGACCACGTTATTTTAACAGATGATGTGTATGGTGGAACGTACCGCGTTATCACAAAAGTATTAAACCGCTTCGGTATTGAGCATACATTTGTAGATACAACAAATCTAGAGGAAGTTGTAGAAGCAATTCGTCCAAACACGAAAGCGATTTATGTGGAAACACCAACGAACCCATTACTGAAAATTACTGATATTAAGAAAATATCTACTCTTGCTAAAGAGAAAGATTTATTAACAATTATCGATAATACATTCATGACGCCATATTGGCAGTCACCGATTTCTTTAGGAGCAGACATTGTACTTCATAGTGCAACGAAATATTTAGGAGGTCATAGTGACGTAGTTGCAGGCCTAGTAGTTGTAAATAGCCCGCAATTAGCAGAAGACCTTCACTTTGTACAAAACTCAACAGGAGGCATTCTTGGTCCGCAAGATAGCTTCTTACTACTTCGTGGTTTAAAAACATTAGGAATTCGAATGGAAGAGCATGAAACGAATTCACGTGCAATTGCTGAGTTTTTAAATAACCATCCAAAAGTAAATAAAGTATATTATCCAGGTCTTGCATCACATCAAAACCATGAATTAGCAACAGAACAAGCAAATGGATTTGGTGCTATTATCTCATTTGATGTAGATAGTGAAGAAACATTAAATAAAGTACTAGAGAAATTACAATACTTTACACTTGCTGAAAGTTTAGGAGCAGTAGAAAGTTTGATTTCTATCCCATCTCAAATGACACATGCATCAATCCCAGCAGATCGCCGCAAAGAATTAGGAATTACAGATACATTAATTCGTATTTCTGTCGGTATTGAAGACGGTGAAGATTTAATTGAAGATTTAGCACAAGCGTTAGCATAATAAAAATGCACTGCTTATATAGGCAGTGCATTTTTATTACGTTATTTTGTGAAAAAATTCACAAAATAGACATACACAAATGAAATAGTTTCATGTATATTAAGTTCATGAAGTGTTACTCACGAACAAACTTGTGAAATATTTCACAAACAATGAGGTTCATGTAGGAAAGCAACTCTATTTTTTTTGCGCTAATCGGGACTTATTATGACCTGCAGGGTCTTATTTAGTCCACGGTAGCAGAATAGGAGGAATTTACATGGTAGTCAAAGAGAAAGTTGTAAATGAAATGCAGGAAGTAAAAGAGATGATTGATACGTTAGTGAATAACGGTCAAAAGGCCTTACAAGCATTAGAAAGTTTTACACAAGAGCAAATTGACAACATTGTTCATGAAATGGCATTAGCAGGTGTTGATCAACATATGCCGCTTGCGAAGTTGGCTGTTGAAGAAACGGGTCGTGGTGTATATGAAGATAAATGTATTAAAAATATTTTTGCTACTGAATATATTTGGCATAGCATAAAAAAAGATAAAACAGTAGGGATTATTCATGAAGATCCTCATGAAGAAATAATAGAAATTGCGGAACCTGTCGGTGTAGTAGCTGGGGTAACGCCAGTAACGAATCCAACGTCGACAACAATGTTTAAAGCATTAATCGCGATAAAAACGAGAAATCCAATTATTTTCGCATTTCATCCTTCAGCACAAAACTGTTCCATTGCAGCGGCGAAAACAGTATACGATGCAGCTGTGAAGGCAGGGGCACCAAAACATTGTATTCAGTGGATTGAAAAACCTTCTGTCGAAGCAACGAAACAATTAATGAACCATGAAGGTGTTGCACTTGTTTTGGCAACTGGAGGAGCAGGTATGGTGAAATCAGCTTATTCTACTGGAAAGCCAGCGCTAGGTGTAGGTCCTGGTAATGTACCATGCTATATAGAGAAATCAGCGCATATAAAACGAGCTGTTAATGATTTAATTTTATCAAAAACATTTGATAACGGTATGATTTGTGCATCAGAACAAGCAATCATTGTAGACAAGGAAATTTATGATGATGTGAAAACAGAAATGATTGCAAACAATTGTTACTTTGTAACAGAAGAAGAGAGAAGAAAATTAGAAAAGCTTGTTATTAATGAAAATACATGTGCAGTAAATAGTGATATTGTAGGGAAATCAGCACAGTACATTGCCGCATTAGTTGGAATTACTGTGCCTGAAAATACAAAAATGCTTGTAGCTGAAATACAAGGTATCGGAGCAGCATATCCACTATCTCGTGAGAAACTGAGTCCAGTATTAGCTTGTGTAAAAGCAAATTCACTAGAAGAGGGACTTACATATTGCGAAGACATGTTAGACCTTGGTGGTTTAGGACATTCAGCAGTCATTCATTCTACAAATAAAGAAGTACAAAAGCAGTTTGGATTACGTATGAAAGCTTGCCGTCTTATTGTAAACGCCCCTTCATCACAAGGTGGAATTGGTGACATATATAATGGATTTATTCCATCACTTACGCTTGGTTGCGGTTCGTATGGGAAAAACTCAGTTTCTCAAAACGTAACAGCGACGCATTTATTGAATATAAAAAGGTTGGCAAATAGAAAAAAGAATATGCAGTGGTTCAAATTACCACCAAAAATTTATTTTGAAAAACATGCGACAGCATATTTAGCAAATATGCCTAACATTTCACGTGCATTTATTGTAACGGATCCAGGAATGGTTGAGCATGGATATGTAGATACGGTTACGCATTATTTACGTAAACATGCTAATGATGTAAAAGTTGAAGTTTTCTTTGAGGTCGAGCCAGATCCATCAGATGAAACTGTCTTTAAGGGTGCGGAAATGATGAGAAGTTTTAAGCCAGATGTAATTATTGCACTTGGTGGTGGTTCAGCGATGGATGCAGCGAAAGGGATGTGGCTTTTCTATGAGCAACCAGAAACAATATTCTATGGAATTAAACAGAAGTTTTTAGATATAAGAAAACGTACATGTAAATATCCGGAATTAGGAAGTAAGGCACAGTTTGTTGCCATTCCAACAACATCAGGAACAGGATCAGAAGTGACACCATTCGCGGTTATCACAGATAAGAAAAATAATATAAAGTATCCACTCGCAGATTATGAATTAACACCAGATGTAGCAATTGTTGATCCACAGTTTGTAATGACAGTACCACCACATGTAACAGCAGACACTGGCATGGACGTATTAACGCATGCAATCGAGGCATATGTATCTGTTCTAGCAAATGACTATACAGATGGATTAGCATTAAAGGCCATTGATCTCGTATTTAAATATTTACCAAGAGCATTTAAAGATGGAAATGACGAAGAAGCACGAGAAAAAATGCATAATGCTTCTGCAATCGCAGGGATGGCATTTGCAAATGCTTTCCTAGGTATTAATCACAGCTTAGCACATAAAATTGGACCAGAATTTCATATTCCGCATGGGCGTGCGAATGCAATTCTTATGCCGCACGTAGTTCGCTATAATGCTATTAAGCCAAGAAAACACGCATTGTTCCCAAAATATGAGCACTTTGTAGCTGATGAACGCTATGCACATATTGCGAGAATGCTCGGGCTTCCAGCGAGCTCAACAGTTGAAGGCGTGGAATCACTCGTCCAAGCAATTATTGAACTTGGAAAAAGTTTAAATATTAATATGAGTATTGCGGGACAAGGAGTTGCTAAAGAGCAGTTTGAAGAGGTTGTTGGATTATTAGCAGAAAGAGCTTTTGAAGATCAATGTACAACAGCTAATCCAAAACTACCTCTTATTTCAGAGCTGAAAGAAATTTATATGGAAGCATATAAAGGGGAGTAATGCTTATAAAAGAGTCGCGATAAAGCGGCTCTTTTTCATTTGGAAAACATCTCCCAGAATGTCTGTATTTACTTGTCTTTTAGTGTAATAGAATATGATACAGTGAAATGGAGGAGTGAGAATATGATGAAAGAATTGCAAGAAAAAATAGCAGATTATACTCGGTTCGGACAAATCCTTCTCGCTGTAAGTACATTGTTAATGGTTGGCTTGTTGATTCCGAATGGAGCAAAAGAAGCAGTACAATCTTTTGTTATGATGGGGAGCATCGTTATATTTTTAAGTTTATCCTTCTTTTTCTTTCAGCGTGTGAAAGTGATGCGAGACGAGTTAGAGGGAAATGAATGTGAATAATATTGATAAATAGAGCGTTACAAAAAAGAAGGAATCTTTTTTGTAACGCTTTTTGTTTTTTCTAGAAAATGTATGCGTTTTATGTTGACAATGATAATCCTTATCAATTAAAGTAGAATAGTAGTTAATGATTATCATTATCAGTTAGAGGTGGAAGAATGAAAAAATCTATTACGCTATTCACAGCGATTTTATCTATTTTTTTCTTGTTAATAGGTTGCAATGCAAAGGAAAACGAAAAAGCATCTGCAACAAAAACAGAAAAAGGAAAAGAGAAAATCGAAGTTACCGACCTGTCAGGAAGAAAGGTAACATTCGATAAAGTGCCAGAGAGTTTTGCAACATTAAGTATGGGAGACATGAATATTATTCATGCGTTAGGTGGGAAAATAGTAGGTCGTCCGGATGCAAAAATAACGCTTCCAGAGGATATAAAGAAAGTGCAAGTAATCGGGAATGCACATCAGCCGAATTTTGAGCAGATTGCTAGCTTAAAACCGGATGTACTTATTGCTAATAATGGGTTCCAAAAGAATGTTCCAACGGTTGAAGGACAAGGAACGAAAGTAATGATTTCTTCTGCAAATTCTGTACAAGATATTCAAAAGAATATTGAATTATACGGAACGATTATGAAGAAAGAAGATAGAGCAAAAGAACTTAACCAAAAAATTAATGATCAAATCAAGACATATGAGAAAAAAAGCGATGTGAAAGCATTGCTAGTGTATGGAGCACCAGGTACTTATTTAGCAGCATTATCAACATCTTTATCAGGTGATATTTTAGAAAAAACAGGCGGGAAAAATATTGCAGCTGAATTTCCGGAAATGAAGGAATATCCGCAATATGCGCAGTTAAGTGTAGAACGTATTATTGAGGCAAATCCAGATGTGATTTATTTAATTACACATGGAGATCCAAGTAGCGTTAAAAAAGCATTTGAAGGCGAAATGATGAAAAATGAAGCGTGGAAAAATTTGGATGCAGTAAAACAAAATCGTGTAGTTATTTTGCCCCCCGACTTATTTGGATCAAATCCGGGAACAAAAGTTACAGAAGCGATGGACTTTATGTATAAAAGTATACAAGATGTAAGGAAATGATACGTATGGAAAGTAGTGAAGTAGTAAGGGAAAAGGAACATCCTTTTGCGAAAAAAAGATGGATAATAGCAGTTACTTTAGTAGTATTAATGATTTTAGGTCTTTTCTACGGCCTTTTCGCAGGAAGTTTATCCTTTTCATTACGAGATATTCTGACAGGGATACAAGATGAAGATTCAACAGTTCATCGAATTGTATGGGATCTTCGTATACCGAGAGTGCTCGTTGGATTTATAGTAGGAACATGTTTAGCAGCATCTGGTGCCCTGCTGCAAGGGGTGATGAGAAACCCTCTTGCAGACCCTGGTATAATCGGGGTTTCATCTGGAGCAGGCCTTGTAGCAATTGTAATTATGATTTTATTTCCTCAGCATATGGCTTTTTTACCGCTCGGAGCGTTTTTAGGAGCTTTTATAACGGCGATGGTCATTTATGCTTTATCATGGCAAAAGGGGGCACCAGCTTCAAGGATTGTCTTAGTAGGTGTGTCAATCAATGCATTAATTGGTGCAGCCACGTCAGCGTTAATGTTATTACATAGTGATAAAGTACAATCTGTGTTGCCATGGTTAGCAGGTGGCATTGGTGGTGTAAGTTGGACACATTTAAACATGATTATTTATTATGCAATATTCGCTATTATATTAGCCTTCTTTGGTATTAAACATATTCGAGTATTAATGCTTGGAGATGAAATGGCGAAATTATTAGGTCATAACGTGGAGAGAAGCCGGTTTTATTTAATAGTCGTAAGTACATTATTAGCTGGAATTGCGGTTAGTGTTTCTGGTCTTATTGGATTTGTCGGTCTTGTCGTACCACATATGTTACGTTTATTAGTTGGAAATGATTATAAATATTTATTGCCATTATCATGTCTTGGCGGAGGGATATTACTTGTTTTCGCGGATGCGATAGCTCGAAGTTGGTTCGATCCAATTGAATTGCCTGTTGGTATTTTATTATCCTTCTTAGGCGGTCCGTTCTTCTTATATTTAATTCATAGAGGAGGAAAACAACGTGATTTCCGTTAATAAAGTGTTTTACGCACATTCTGAAAGATTTCAAATGCAAAATATGAATGTACATATTAAAGCTGGAGAGGTCGTTAGTTTGATTGGGCCGAATGGATCTGGAAAATCTACTTTGCTTCGTTTAGTGGCAAGACTACTTAAACAAAGCGAAGGGGATATCATTCTAGATGGAAAAAATATTCATACGATGAAAAGTGCCGATGTAGCGAAGCAATTAGCGATGTTACCACAAATGCATGATCATCAATTAGATTTAACAGTGAAAGAATTAATCGAATTTGGAAGAGGCCCTCATAAATCATGGAGCAGTCGCTTAAATAAAGAAGATGAAGAAATTGTTGATTGGGCATTGTCAGTTACAAATCTTGGAGGGTATGAATATCGTCTTTTACAATCTTTATCAGGAGGAGAAAGACAACGTGCCTGGATTGCAATGACGCTAGCACAACGTACAAATGTCTTATTATTAGATGAGCCAACAACTTTTTTGGATATCGTTCACCAATTGGAAGTGATGGAACTTGTGAAACGGTTAAACGAGGAGTTTGGCATGACAATTGTAATGGTTTTACATGATATTAACCAAGCGGCTCAATATAGTGATCGTTTACTTGTATTAAAGCGAGGACAGCTTCAGTATGACGGTATACCAGAAGAAGTGTTATGTCATGAAATGTTTCAACGTGTGTTCGGTATTGAGGTAGATATTTTTCAAGGAAGCGACAAGCCATTTTTTACACCGAAAAGAATTTCTAAAAGGAGAGAACAGCGATGCGAACAGAAGAACGTATTACCACTGAGTTAGTAAGAGAATTTGTTATGGCAGCTCACGGAGATTTAGAAAAAGTACAAGAACTGTTGGCTGAATCGCCAAGCTTACTTCATGCTTCTTACAATTGGGGTGGATCAGATTGGGAAAGTGCGTTAGGAGCAGCGGCACATGTAGGTCGTAAGGATATTGCTCTCTATTTACTAGAAAAGGGTGCTCGAATGGATATTTTCGCAGCCGCGATGCTTGGAGAATTAGAAGTCGTACAAGCTATTTTAGTGGCACAACCAGAGGCATTGCGTGCATCGGGTCCACATGGTATTTCCCTTCTTCAACATGCACGAATGGGTGGAGAAAAAGCGCAGCGTGTATTTGAGTACTTAACGGTACTCTCTTAATGACCGCAAAGGTTCTTATGTGCGGTAAACTTTTCACTTTCATATAATTGAAAAGTTTACCGCCCGTTAGAACGGGATAAGTATCTAGTATATTTGAAAATCCTACACCCCCCTCAATTGTAGTTTTCTTTATGCTAGTTATGATATGGATGCAGTAGACAATATTTGTCTACTGCCTTTTTTAATTCTTCTGAGATTGAATATTCTGTATTTTATTGTTAGTTCCTTTATAATAGACAGTAACATTTAGTATATATTCAAAACATGGTCGTGTAGTTAAGCACAAATGAGTGGGAAGGAGTGCAGAGATGTTTCATACAGATCGTTTACAAATTCGTAAATATACAATGGATGATTTACAGTTCTACGCTTCACTATGGGGAAATGAGAAGGTAATGCGCTATATTGGAAATGGGACGTTAAAAACATATATGCAATGTAAAAAAAGTTTGGAGGAGTGGGTGATTCCTAGCTATAAAAACGGCCTTGGTTTATTTGTATTGATTGAAAAGGAAACAGGAATACGAATTGGTCATGCAGGATTAGTAAAGCAGCAGATAGATGGAAAAGAGGAAATTGAAATTGGGTATTGGTTACTGCCTCAGTATTGGGGAAAAGGGTATGCGAAAGAAGCAGCGGCAGCATTTCGAGACTATGGCTTCCAAGCGTTACGAATGAATAAATTAATTTCTCTTATTAATCCGGACCACCCGGCCTCCATCTTTGTTGCTAGAAAAACAGGACTTAGTTATGAGAAAACAACTTCATTTCATGGTATGGATGTTCTCGTTTATTCCATTAAGTGTGTTGGATGAAAAAGGGTAAATTGCATCTTTTGAAGAATGGTATATAAAAATAAAGGGGGGATTACATGTATATTTATCATAATGGACTTATTATTCGTGAGGGAACGAATGGTGTACCTGCATATGCAATTAAAACTTTATTCGAAGATGCCGGTTGGAGCAATGATGATATCCCTTCCTGGCAAATTGAAAAATTCACGATAGCATTTGAAAATTCAACATGGGCATTCACAATTTGGGATGAAGAAGAGATGGTTGCGATGGTTAGAGTCATTTCTGATGGAATTATGGTCGCGAACATAGTAAATTTAGTTGTGAAATGTGAATATAGAGGTAAGGGATTAGGTAAGAAACTTGTCGCTCTTTGTTTGCAAAAGCTGCCACATGGCGATTGGTTTGCACATACATCTGCTAGTAATTTTGATTTTTATAGAAGTTGTGGTTTTGAGGTAAGGGAGTTATCGAGAAATGGAACATGTGCGTACTACGGGTATCAAGCAGCAAAAAAAGAGGGGCACAGATAAAAGTAAGGTAGTGTAGAAAAAGGCTCACTATTTTAATAATATAAACTGAACTGAGACTCATTTTATGGTAAGATGAAAGAAAATTCTGTTTATTATTAGGGGGATAAAAATGAGTGTAAAAGTTGGGGATGTATTTAAATACGAAAGAAGATTTACTGAGGAAGAGGTTTTTGAATTTGCAAATATTACAGGAGATAAAGGCAGGCACCATATGGAATATGATGAAAATGGACGTTTAATGGTTCATGGTTTATTGACTGCTAGTATTGGAACGAAAGTAGGCGAAGAATTACATTACATAGCAAGAGAATTAGTAAGTGAGTTTATTAGACCGGTTTTTACAGGGGATACGATCACTTGTGAATTGACTTTAACAAATGTTGAACAGATGGAAGGATACAAAAAGGTTTCAATCGAGTCAGTATATCGCAATCAATACGAAAAGACTGTACTAGTTGGGACGAGCTATGGAGTTATACGGGGATAAAAAAGAAGCCTAATTTACAGGCTTCTTTTTTATTTAATAAACACGTTTTCGATTTTCTGCATGACTAGAGATGAGTAATAATGCCGTTTCTTCTCCTATATTACGCACGATATGAGGAACACATGCATTCCAAGAGAAAGAATCACCTTCTTCTACAATTGCAATATCTTCTCCGTGTTGAACTTCTAGTTTTCCGCGTAATACGAGGTGACATTCTTCTCCCTCATGGGCATTTGGTGAGTTTTCTTTCGGAAACCCAGCAGGAATTTCTACGAGATTTAGGCGAAGGCCACCTTGCTCTGCAACATGTTCAATTCTTTGTTCATCTTTTCCGTATACACTGTATTTACGCTCTACCTTTTTGACAACTTTCAACCGATCTTTTTGTTCTAATAATAAATAGGGAAGAGGAACGTTTAAAAAATTGGAGATCGTTTCTAAAGTTGAGATAGATGGTGAGGTTTTATTATTTTCAACCTGACTCATAAACCCTTTAGAAAGACCTGTTCCCTCACAAATTTGTGCGATTGTTATGCCTCTACGTTGACGAATTTCACGTATTGCAGAACCAATATTCATAAAATCAAGCTCCTTTTTGTAAACAACTATTTGTATCATAGCAAAAAAAATATATATTTTCCCAGTGAAAATGAATTGACGAATAAAAAAAAGTAGTGTATGTTTTGTAATGTAAATAAAAGTTTTGTATAAGAAAACTATAAAGGAGAGAATGAAATGAATCAACATATCGGTAACTTAATTATTCGTATCGTGTTAGGGGTAACGTTCTTTATGCACGGTTTAACAAAATTCCAATCGGGGATTGACAATATTGCAGGGTGGTTCACAAGCATTGGTTTACCAGGAGGACTTGCATACGGCGTAGCAACAGCGGAAGTAGTTGGTGGTATATTGTTAATACTAGGTTTAGGAGTAAGATATATTGGATTATTATTTGCACTTGTTATGGTTGGAGCAATTGTGAAAGTAAAATGGTCAGCTGGTTTATTAGGAGATGGAAAAAATCCTGGCTTCGAATTAGAGCTTGCATTGTTAGCAATGGGTGCGTACTTATTTGTTGCGAAAGCAGACGGTTTTGTAGATAATTTCTTAAAAGAGAAAATGTTAAAGAAGAACTAAATGAAATGGGGGCTAACAAGATGAGTTTTCAACTTCATCCCGACACAACACTTGATGTTGTTCATTTATATGTATCAAATATAAAGAAATCACTAGAGTTTTATACAGAAGTACTAAGTATGAAAGTACTAAAAGAAGATGAAATGGTTGTTACATTTGGGAATGAAAATAACGAACCACTCCTTATCATTGAAGAAAAGAAAGAAGCCATACCAAAGCAAAGAGGGAGAACGGGGTTATATCATTACGCAATTTTATTACCAAGTAGACAGGATTTAGCGAATATTCTTCGTCATCTTGTAGAAATGGTATATCCACTGCACGGCGGAGCCGACCATTACTTTAGTGAAGCCCTTTATTTAGCTGATCCAGATGGAAACGGGATTGAAATTTATCATGATCGCCAAAAAGAAGTTTGGCGTGATGAGAATGGAGAACTACCATTTGTTAGCAATCCGTTAGCTGGTGAAGAGTTATTACAACAAGGAAGTGCGTGGAATGGTTTTCCAGCGGGTACTGTGATGGGGCATGTTCATTTCCATGTAGCTGATTTAGAAGAAGCAAAACGTTTCTATGTGGATGGTCTTGGTTTTGAAGTAACAATCCCAGCTCGTAATGGCGCGTTGTTCGTATCGGCAGGTGGCTATCATCACCATATTGGTTTAAATACGTGGCAAGGTGAAGGAATACCACCGCAAATGCCAAATTCCGTTGGCTTGAAATATTTCACAATTGTACTAGCGGATGAAAAACAAAAAGAGCAAGTATGTGAAAGTTTAAAAAATATTGGCAAGATTGCTACGTACAAAGATGGAATATTGCAAGTCGAGGATCCATTTGGACATTGTATCCAATTCAAAGTAAAAGGAGAAGCCTAAAAAAGGCTTCTCTTTTTTACTTTCTTATAATTGCTTTTTCGTTTTGTAAAAATAGTTCATCAAATTGCTTTGCAAGCTCAAAATCTAGTTTCGTTAAACCTTTTGCATTCCAAGATGACAAAGTAATAATGACTGCTTTATACTGGATAAGGATAAATGGGTGGTGATTATGTTCTTCTGATAGTTTGGCGGCTTCAGAGACAAATTCGACTCCTTTTAAGTAGTCGGAAAACATATATTTTCGTTCAATCCATTTCTCATCTTTTACCATCCATTTATCTACCTTCAATAATTCCTCTTGAACTTCTTCCTCAGTTAAGCGTAGCATCATTTTTCACATCCTTTATTGGAAGTAACGCAAGACCATTGTTAATAAGGCGTGTTACAGCTTCGTCAGTTGTGAAAGTAGAAAGTTGATGTAGTAATGTTGCCGATGTTTCATGCCCTTTGTTATGCTCTAAAAGTAACTCTAATACTTCAAGGCGCAGCAACCATTCTTTCGCATAAAATTTATTTAATACCTCTTGAATTGCTACTAATTGATCGATATGCGCGTCGTGTAAGATCCCCTCACTTCGAATATCTCGAACTGTTTGATACATACGTTCAAGTTCATTCAGTACAAGTGGAGCAGGAATTTCTTGAACTTCTTCATCCATTGGGAAAAATGCTGCTGCGTCTGCGGCACCTGGGAATACTGAAGTGATTTGTGAGCCAACAGCCATATCAAATGCGCCCCATGAAGCATCAAATAAAACGCGGGCGTTATAAGTAACTGTGCAATCAATAAAGGAAATAAGAGCAATTTTCTTATTGTTTTTTACAATATCTGTTACTGTTCCTTTTACATGAATACCACTTGCAAAAGTAAACTCAGCGATAGTTCCAATTGTAATTCCTAATGATTGTAGTTGTTCGTCTGTACAAGTTTCTAATGCAATATTTTCAGTGAGTAATCCAATCGGTGTTCCAAATCCATCACTGTGTACAGAAGTAGAATGATTGGCTAACTGTTTATTATGAAGCGCTAATGCCGTTGGTGAATTTGTTCGCATGTAAATTAATTCACCTGCATCGTTTTCAATTGTCTCGCTAAATGTACCAGTAATTTGTAATCCGCTATTTAGCTCAGCTGTTGCATAGTTCTCGGAGCGAATTGCTTTTTCTAAACCTTCTTTTCCACCTGTTTTAAAGGCCATCGTTTTAGAAAATGTTTCAAGCGCATCTGTTAATTCTTCAAAGGATTTACAAACAAATAGTTGTGGTTGCATTTTTGTTACGTCATAAGTTGTCCCTGTACATGCTTCGATAGAAAATGGAACCTTTTCTACAGCGTCAGTTAAGCAATGTTTGCTTTCGCCAACAGAAGAAAGGAGGCCAGCACCATATATTTTTGGATCATCTATATTTCCAATTAATCCATATTCTACTGTCCACCAGAAAAGACGTGAAATTTGTTCAGCTTCTGATAAACCAGAAACTAAGTTTTGTTTTTCAATTACAGCATTTTCAGCAGCCTTAACTTCATCAGGAGTAGAAGTAGGGCTTTCTTTTACTATCGTTAATGTACGAACAGCTTCAAATGCATCATGTTCTTCTTTTGTAGAGAAAGCTTTTGCACCAATTTGCCCAAAGCGTTTCACATATTTTGCATATGTAGGATCAAGTAAAATCGGTGCGTGTCCTGCTGCTTCGTGTACGATATCTGGAGCTGGTGTGTACTCGATATTTTCTACTTTCCGAATATCTGTTGCGATCGGTAGTAATCCGTGTCCTTGAAAATCGAAGAATGCTACGCCGGGAATAAGTCCGTCAATCGTTACAGCGCCCCAGCCACTTGGTGCTAAACACTCATTCATTTCTTCTACTTTTGGAATTGCATCTATATTAATACCAGATGATTGTAGTCCGTTCACGTAGGCTGGATGAGCAACGTCTTTTAAGAAGCTATGATTTTGTCTCATAATATAACGCCACACAGCGTGATTCACCGGTGTGTATTGATCATAATGTTGTGTGGATACGAATGGTTTTAAATGCGATGGAATTTCTGTTTTCTTTGTCATTTAGACATCCTCCTTTTTTTAAATAAAATTGAATATCGATTTCGTATAGCTTGTATCACCTCCTTTCATTTTTTGTAAACGCTTATAAAATTTTATCATAAGATTCGGAATTATTTAACATCTGTTTCTGTGAGAAATAGAAAAAGCCCCTATCGGAAAATCCGATAGGGGCGAAAGAATCGCGGTACCACCCTATTTGTAAGTGAAAATATACTTACATCTCAATTAATGATAACGGAAAAATTCCGTCTTTTCCTTCATGCATAAAAGCACTACGAAAAAGAAGCTCCAGAATTGTAATTCATACTTATATATGTGCTAATTTCCACCGACCATTAGCTCTCTGTAACAGGGATATAAGATACTACTGCGATTCTTTCAACGCGTATATATGAAATTGTGTAAGAGGTTGGACGCAAAAAAGTCCCTATCGGAAAATCCGATAGGGACGATAAAAATCGCGGTACCACCCTATTTGTAAACAACTAATTGTTTACCACTCACTTTACGATAACGGAAAGATCCGTCTTTCTCTTCATGCATAAAAAGCATTACGGGAAAGAAGCTCCAGAATTGTAATTCACGCTTGTATATGTACTGATTCGCACCAACCATCAGTTCTCTGAGACAGTGATATAAGTCGCTACTAGTATTCCTTCAAAGCCGATATATAATTCGTTCAACTAAACTATGTTTTGTATTATAAAACTATATTAAAAAAATTGTCAATAAAAATTTTTTATCTCATGTTAATGAGCGGTAAAACTCCTACCTCAAAATTCGGTGGGAGTAAAGAAGTTAGATGGGAGACTAACTACTCGTGAACCCCGATTGGTGAAGGCTACTAATCAGTGGGGATGAATGAAATCGCCACTGATTAAAGTTTCACTTTATTTCACTTCTAAATCAACATTTAAATTAGTTGTATTTCCAGCTGCATCTGTTGCAACAATATGAATTGTATTCTTTCCTTGTTGTAATTGATTACGATCGAAATAAATGTCATAACTTTTCTCCCAAGGATTCAGGAACGCACTTTCCCACACACCATTTCCGTTAATTTCATATTGCATTCTAACTGGAATGCCAGGTGCAACCCAACCAGATTCTGTCATCCAATCTAGTAGAATATCGTCAACTTTTCCTCTAATAACAAGATTTTCTTGATCAACTTCGTGCGTTAACTTAGGTGCTGTTCGGTCAATAAACACTGCTCCTGTTTGTTTTGTTTCTCCACCAGAGTTAGAAGCAACAGCTTCGATTTGGTATAAGCCATCAGGCAACGGAGATCCGTCATTTCTTGTACCATTCCATTTGAAAGATTTATAACCTGGTGTTTCGTTTTTACCTTGATATACCGTGCCTTGATATGTCACACGGTCTTTCGTAATTAAATTGGCATGAAACGCTATATCTTCAACTGGTGTAACTAAATAGTAATTGATTAGGTTGTCATCTAGTATGTTGTCATTATTTGGACTGAAAGTAGAATTAACGATTTCAAGACCATCAATACGCTTGTATTCTTTCGGATCGATGCTAAATGTAAATGGAATACGCATCTCTTCAGTTTTTCCTTGCTCTTTTACATACAGATTCCCTGTATATACGCCTTGTGGTAAGGAGCTATCTACAGTAATAGTAAAAGGTTTTTCGATATTACTATTCGGTTTCATACTAATAGAAGAAGGGAAAGAAGTCTGGATTTTTGTTTTTGTATCTAATAATTCAATACGAGTTGAAAAGTTTTTCTTTTTGTTAGAAAGATTTTCTAATGTAATATTTTGTGTGAGTTTCAGTTTGCCGCTATTTGGTTTAGTGAAACCGAAACTTACGTTGTTCGGTTTCACTAACGCATCCGTTTGAGCTGCTTTTGGAATGTTAATTAAACCTGATCCTTGTGCCATGACAGGATATGTATTTTTATTGACATCCTTTAATGTTTTTGCAGTGCTGGCAAGAGCAGATTTCAATTGTTCTGTCGTCCAATCAGGATGCATTTGATGTAGTAAGGCAACGGCTCCTGCTACTTGTGGCGCAGCCATACTTGTTCCGTTGTGAGATTCATAGCCACCCCTTGGTACCGTACTAGTAATATGTACGCCAGGTGCAACAACGTCAGGTTTTATGAGCCAACTTCCTTGTGATGGTCCTCTTGAACTGAAGTTACCAATCAGTTCGGTTTTATTTGGTTGTCCAATCTTTATATTTTTCTTTCGTTTTGTAATTAAATTTTTCAACTCTTCGCCATTTGTATTGGATAGTTGCATAACTGGAAGAGCTATATCTTCACGTCCAAAATATTCGGGCATAATATTAATTTCTTTTTCGTTAGAAATTAATAGCACGCCGAGAGCACCAGCTTGTTTTGCTTGTTCCGCCTTTACTAACGTGCTCGAAGTTCCTTGTAAAACAAGGGCGAACTTACCTTTCACATCTTGTTTAGCGTAATCGCTGGAATTACCGTAGCCAACATAGACAAGCTGAGCATCGTTTCCTACTTGGAAGTCTGCTTTTGATAATGGTAATCCTTGATAAGATTTATTAGAACCAGCTACTTGGAATGTTGGGAATGGAATAGAAACAGTAGATGCACCAACAGAGATGACGCTACTCGCGTTACCAGGAGCATCAACAGACCAAGGTTTTGGTCCATCATTTCCATTTGAAACGATTGCAGTAACACCAAGTTTTGCTGCACGTTCTAACGTCATTGTTACAGGTTGATCAGGAACATTCAAATCTTGACCGAGAGATAAATTTAAAACGTCAGCGCCATCTTGAATCGCGCGCTCAATACCTTGAAGAATATCTTCGGTCGTACCAGTACCGCTATCATTCATTACACGATAGGCTAGAATAGACGCATTTGGAGCAACGCCTTTAATTTTTCCGTTACCAGCAATAATGCCAGCTACATGAGTACCGTGTACGTTCCCATCCATCGGATCATTATCCTCATCGACTGCATCATAGCCACCGATATAATTTGCTTGTAAGTCAGGATGTGTATAGTCTACGCCAGAATCAATAATAGCGACTTTCATACCTTTTCCATCAAGCGGTTTGCCAGATGGATCTTTTAAATTCCATGCTTCAGGAGCACCGATTGTCGGTCCGCCGATATTTGGCGCTTCTTCTTTAGTAGCGCTTTTTGCTGTTTCATGCAATTTATATGTTAAGTTCGGATAAACAGCTTTTACTTCAGGCAAAGAAGCTAGAGCAGCAATTTGATCTCCTGGTACAGAAATAGAGAATCCAGAAAATAACGTACTATACGTTTCTTTTATCTTTGCTTTGGGTGCTTTTTCTTTAATTTTCTTTGTAGTATCCTCTTGTGCCTTTTTTAGTTGTGCATGGTATGATTGCACATTTCCATTTTTTAAATCTGGAGCATGCTGAATGTTACTTTGTGAAGCGAGAGGAGCATGTTGTAATTCTACAATGACTGAAATTTCTTTTGATGTTTTTGTTTCAACATTTTGCGCGATTTTGTTTTCTCCCCATTGCTCAATATTTGCCTTTAACTGTGGACTAAATTGCTTCTCTTTTTGCAGCGATTCAGCATGCGCGCTTAAAGCTCCAAAACTAGAAAAGACAAGCGCCTTAATAGTGCAGATGTAGTTTTTTTCATTGAAACTCCCCCTGGTAAAAAGTGCTAATATTCCGAAAAGTTATCTTGCATTTTTGTTATGAAATATAAAATTGAATGTTGGCTAAACTATACTTTCGGCATAATTCATACCAATCCTCTTTGAATTAAAAATTTCTTGGGAAATTTTTTGGTATTATGTCGAATGGATAATATTCAGTGTGGGGAGGCCCACCCTTACTGGGCATAAATCGACAACAATTGTGCAATTAATCTGGAGTGAAATTCGCATATAGTAAGCGGAATATGAGGAATGCTATAAGAAAAATGGAGGGACGTATGAAAAAAATTATCGTGAGTAGTGGTGTGGTTTTGTTTATTTTTCTATCTTCAGTTTTTAGTACTAGAGCGGAACATAATGAGATGAAAGTTGCTTTTATTCGTCATCATGACCTTTGGATTAAAATTGATGGGAAAGAAAAACAAATAACAAAAGGCGAGTACATAACAGGGCCGAAATGGTCCCATGATGGAGAATGGCTTGCCTATGCTAAAGGAAAGAAGCAAAACACCTTGGAGTTGTACCAACTGGAAGATGGAAAGAAAGTTAGGCCATCGCAATCTGAAGTATCGAATTATCAATGGTCACCGAAAGAGAATATAATTGCATTTGTATTTATGAATACATTAAATACGTTTGATGTCAAAAAAAAGAATACAGATTTTGAAAATGTATCAGCGGGTGTAGGTGATTATGCATGGTACCCTGATGGAAAGAAGTTTCTTGTATCTTCTGAAGCACACATACTTCCAACAGGATGGACAGGAGCTCAGCTATATGAAGTGCAAAAAGATGCACACATGAATCCTCACAAAATGAAGCATTTGTATGCATTACCAAATGAACATGATGATTTTCTAGCGCTAGTTGCAAGTGGGTTTGAGTGGTCACCAGATCAAAGGTGGATTTCATTTTTAGCGGTACCGACAGCTTCATGGTCAGCTGATAGTAATACGCTTTGCTTAGTTCGAGCAGATGGCAGTCGGTTTGAAAAAGTAGATCAAATGTTATTAAATCCACAATGGTTCAAATGGGCGCCATCCAACAATATATTAGCTTATATTGAAGGGGGCGGGAGAGTTGCGTTAGAGAATAAACATTTAAAAGTAAAAGAACTGCCGGCACTTCAGCAGAACACATTTACGCCGAAAGGATATGTCGATTGGGATTTTGTATGGAAGAATGATAAAGTAATTATCGTTTCACGGGCAAAAGAGGCAGGGATAGAAACTCCGCAGGAAAAAAGGCCACTGCCATCTTTATATGAGATCGATCGTACAAGCGATAAACAACAGCAAATCACAAAGCCACCTCATAAGCAAGGTGATTATCATCCGATTTTTATGAAGAAGAGCAATCAATTAATATGGATACGTTCAGACCGTAAGAAAGCCAATGTATGGCTTGCCAATAGTGATGGAAAACAGGAAAAGAAGTGGATTGAAAATATAGACGTGCCAGAATGGTATTATGAGAAATGGAACTGGGAAAATGTTATCTCGGTGAAAGAAGAATAAAAAACGTGCCTAAAAAATGATTTTAGGCACGTTTTTTATTGTTATTTATGAGTTTTATTCGGCTTTTTCTTCGCGGGGTTCCCGTTTCCCTGACGCTTTCTGTTTTGCTCATCTTTTGCTTGTTTTTCATGCAGTGTATCTAAAAAATCATTCGAGTTACTCATTTTTATATCGCTCCTTTCATTTCGTCCTAATTACTATAACCATTTAGGAGGATAATCATGATATAAAAGTTAAGCACTTAATTTTTTTCGATAATATATATAAAATATGCCATACGTAATAAATAGCATAAATAAAATTTGTAACTCTACATTTTCTTTTAAAATAGTTGAGACAGAAGATGGTAAGTAAGGGGATGTATCGCTCGTTCCTATACCTAACCATTTGTTTAATAGGTTAATGGTACAAAACATAAAAACACCAGACCAGCTTGCAATAATTGTTTTCTGTTTAATTTTTGTTTCCCGTTCATCATCTGTAATCCAAGGATTGGCAGTTGTATCACTACTAAAAAATCCGTTTATATATCCCCATATAATCATTCCGATTAAGATAGTTATCCATTTCATATTTGTGATTCCCCTCTCTCTTGTAAAAAGTATTTGACATATCGGTTTTTTATATAGCAGGAATAATGGATGAGATAGGGAAGGAATTATGTTGAAGGATTTCATAGAGAGAGGAGGATGATTATGAAATTAGTCTTTGCTCGGCACGGTGAAGGAGAACATACAAAGGATTTGCCGTCAAGTTTACAAGTATTGCATCCACCATTAACGGATGATGGAAGGAATCAGGCTAAAGTACTTCAATGCAATGTGCCATTGCAAGAAACCGATATATTAATTGCTAGTCCTACACTTAGAACTTTACAAACGGCGACAATATGGAGTGAGAAAGTATCTTGTCAAACAATCGTCCATCCATATGTATCTCCACGTATTTTTCCTTATCGAGAAGGAGCGAAAACATTACCATGTGATTACATAGTAGATCAGGGGATAATAACAAATTTATTTCCACATTTTTCGATAGAGAAAAGTAAAAATAAGCAGTTATGGATGGAAGGTATAAATACTATTCCAGAGGATAGGTTTCAGCAAATAGTAGATGAATTTCTTCTTTGGTGTTATGAGCTAGGTGCTGAAAGAATTTGCATTGTATCTCACGACGGGACGATTACAGCATATAGGCAATATTTACAGAAGGTCGTTTTAACTAGATCAGACTTTTTGCAAGAAACGGGTATATATGAAATGGAGGTATCCCTTAAAAGTTTGATTGATGAGATTTAATGATAGGATGGAGGGTATATGTTGAATGTTGCACTAGTAGTTGGTTTTAACTCTGATTTAGAGGCGCAATCAATCCGGGCATCGCTTGAATATTTTGGGGCAAAAGTTATAACATACTGGATTGGTAGACCGAAAGAGTTCATCGATATTCTTTCTGGAAAAGGTGTATATAATGATATCAATTATGTTGTCTTTTGCTTTCATGGTGAGGAAGGAAAGTTTGTTATGGAAGAGTTGGGTGAAGATATATATGAACAAGATGAACCGAGGGGATACTTTGGTGCTGCAGAAATTTATAAATATGCAAAATTGCATAATACACATATTGTAAATAGCGGGTGTACGTTAGGGGATCGAAAACTAGCAGAATCTTTTTTACGTAGTGGAGCGAAATCGTATATTGGATCGATAGATTATGTAGATGGGAATGCAGCACTTATGTTTACAATACGCTTATTTTATGGGCTTATTAACCATGAAAAAACGGTAGAAGATGCCTTTCAAGAGGCGATATTAATCGATGAGGAGACACGTACATTTCAATTCTATAAATAGCAGAAACGCATTTATTCTATATTCGAATAAATGCGTTTCACATTTAACTCACATTTTTTTTACAGTTTCTTCAATGAAAATGATTATCAGCTATGGTATGATATGTTCAAGTTTTTACAGGTAAAAAAAGTTACTATATAAACGTTAGTTTTTAATGTTTCATACACATGTCACAAATTATTCGTAATTAACATTTTAAAAATAAGTAACTAATGTTATTATATTATCTGTAACTAACTTAATTACAACTTTAGGAGGAAGATATGGTTATTCAATTTTTAAGAGAAAACAAAGCAGTTTCTTTTGTGTTAGCAATAATTCGAGTATATCTTGGTTGCACATGGTTAATGGCTGGAATCGGTAAATTACAAGGAAAAGGATTCGATGCAACTGGCTATTTACAGGGTGCAATTGAAAAATCTAAAGGAGCACAACCGGCTGTTCAATCTTGGTGGGCATCGTTTTTACAAGATTTCGCAATTCCAAACGTTGATCTATTTAATACACTTGTAACGTGGGGAGAAATTTTAGTTGGAATTGGTTTAATTGTAGGCTGTTTAACAAAAACAGCGGTCTTTTTCGGCCTTGTAATGAACTTTTCCTATATGCTTAGTGGGTCAATTGGTGTAAACCCTGAAATGGTTATCCTATCAATGTTCGTTCTAGTCTCTAGTATGAATGCTGGTAAATTTGGAATAGATGGTTTCGTTATTCCGAAAGTACTAGGATCAAAAACTCAAAAACGCCAAAAGCAAGCTGCTTAATATATGAAAGCGGGTATCTCAAAATGAGATACCCGCTTATGTTATTTTTCAACTTTGATTGGATTGTTCTTAAAGAATTCTTTTACATAACCTACAAATTCTTGTGGCTCTTGACGAAATGGTGCATGGTAACCTTTTTCGATAATATGGAAAGTACTATTTTTTAAGAATTGATGATACGTTTCTCCTTCTTTCCAAGAAACGCTACTATCATTTCTTCCCCATATAATTAAGGTTGGTTGTTTCAGTTCATTTGCATTGATTTGAAGGCGTCTAGGCCATAATTTCATTTTATTGTAATGCTCTTCATCATTACGTTTAAATTTCACTTTACTTTCATCATAATCTGCAACAGCAGAAACGGTATTTAAATCAGTCGACAACTGCGGTTTTGGTGAGCCTTGTTTATTAACAAATGTATGAGGACCACCTGTAGCATCAGTTAAAATAAGGTGGGTAACGGCTTCAGGATATAAATATGTTAAATTAAGAGAAATTTCTCCGCCCATTGAGTGTCCCAGTATTGCAAATGAATCATAACCTAGTTTTTTCATTAATTTATAATACAAATTTGCATGAGTTGGGAAAGAATAATAAAAATCCATCGGCTTAGATGAGCGCCCGAAGCCTAAAGCATCTACAGAAATAATTGTATGATCTTTTGCTAAATCTGAGTAAATCTTTTGAAAACCATCTGACGATCCTCCAAATCCATGGATCATAAGTAAAGGTGGCTTTTCATTACCAATCTTTTTAAAGTAAATGGTTTGCCCATCTATTTCTACCATTTTTTCCTCGGTAGCTAGTTTCGCTGTAAGTGTATTTTTGACTTGTTTTATTTGTTCTACTGGCTTTTCTGCTGCACTACATCCTACTAATAGTGTAAGAGTAAGACAACCTACCATAAAATAGCTAAATCGCTTCAATGAGGTGTCCCCTTTCTAACATAACGCTGTATCTATCATAGCAAATAGCATATTACGATTTCCAGGAAGTTGGCTACCACTTTTTATCATAAGAGGTGAAAGGAGCGTTTCTTGGAAATTTTCTGTTTGAAGAAATTGACGAAATGAAAATTGTGAATGTGGGACATCAATCCTTACTGTGCCATTCCAACATTCACAGATTCTCTTGAATAATTGAATAGCATCCTTCTCTTGCTTTGCGATAAGTGGATTGACGCATAATATATTACCTTTTTGTACACATAAGGAAAAAGCTTCTATACAGTTATTTCTCTCAATTTTAAAAGAGTGGCTTGCTCTTGGTAAGAGTAATGAATAAAGTAAAGAACGATTAGCACCAGTTGTAATTTGATCGAGAGAAATAAGTGATACAAGGTCCGGTTCTGTTACTTGTTGTGTATGAGCAATCTGTGTCTTAGTAGTTTGTTTTTCGAAACGATGAATCGTCGTGACAGTTTGAAATCCGCACGATGTATAAAGAGGCTCGCCAGCCTTTGTTGCAATAAGTGCAATTGGTTGTTTTGGGGTGGTGCGTTCTAAGCAGCGATTAAGCAACATACGTCCGATGCCCCGGCCTTGAAAATTAGGATGGACCATTAACATGCCAATAGTAGAAAAACTATCTTTAAAAGGAAATACTCCTCCAGCTGCAATCAGTTTATTTTCATGCATATAACCGATAAGTGTGCCGAGAGAAAGATACATTTCGAATTGTTTTTTCATAAATGCTTTATCTTGTAACCATCCAATAGCTTTGCAAAGGTCGAGTAAATCAAAAATAAAAGATTCATCTAGCGTTATTATTTTCATAAATGCTCACCACGTTTCTATTAATTTTCATGAAAGTAGATTAAAAATGTTGAATAAGAGATTTACGTTAAATGAAATCCAACTTATTTTTATTTTGATTGTAAAGGGGAAGAAGGTTGGTATGAAAAGACAAAGTTATACAAATTATAACTGATATTTACATAAGTTAACAAAAAATTTACATATAACTAATTTTCTCTTAATAGTCTTCTATTAAATTTGATAGTGGGAAATGAATAACCTAATTAGGGGGAAAATATAGTGAAAAAGTTTGTAAAAAAAGCATGGCCATTTGCAGTTGTGGCATCGTTAGCTGTTACTTCGGTAGCAACATGGAATTTTACTCGTTCTAGTGAGGTTAATGCAGATGAGAGCGGAAGCAATGCAAAGATTAAAAATGTCATCGTATTAATTGGGGATGGTATGGGACCTTCATATATGACGGCTCACCGTTATATGAAAGATAATCCAAAAACTTTTGAGATGGAATCTACAGAATTTGATAAGCATCTTGTAGGAACGCAAAAAACATATCCGGAAGATGAACATGAAAATATTACAGACTCTGCATCTGCAGCAACTGCTATGTCAGCAGGAATTAAAACATATAATGCGGCAATTGCAGTTGATAATGATAAAGCAGAAGTGAAAACTGTTCTTGAACAAGCGAAAGAAAAAGGGAAATCAACGGGACTCGTTGCTACTTCTGAAATTACACATGCAACACCAGCTGCTTTCGGTGCGCATGACATTAGTCGTAAAAATATGGACGCAATTGCAAATGATTATTTTGATGAAAAAATTAAAGGGAAGCATAAAGTAGACGTTATGCTTGGCGGCGGAGTAAATAACTTTGTTAGAAAAGATCGTAATCTTACAGAAGAATTTAAGAAATCTGGTTATAGCTATGTAACTGATCGCAATCAATTGTTAAATGATAAAAATGATCAAATTCTAGGTTTATTTGCGCCAGGCGGTTTAGATAAAATGATTGATCGCACTGATAAAACACCTTCATTAGAAGAGATGACAAATGCAGCAATTGATCGTTTGAATAAAAATAAAAATGGTTTCTTCTTAATGGTTGAAGGAAGTCAAATCGACTGGGCTGGACACGATAATGATATCGTTGGTGCAATGAGTGAAATGGAAGACTTTGAAAAAGCATTTAAAGCAGCGATTGAGTTTGCGAAAAAAGATAAAAATACGTTAGTCGTTGCAACGGCAGATCACGCTACTGGCGGATTATCTTTAGGTGCGAATGGCGAGTATAACTTTAAAGTCGATCCAATTAAAGCTGCAAAACGCACACCAGACTTCATGGCAAATGAGATTGCAAAGGGTGCAAATGTAGAAGAAACATTGAAAAAATATATTGATTTACAATTAACACCTGAAGAAATTAAAGCGGTAAATGATATTGCTCCTTCAAAAGATGTAACAAAGATTGATAATGCGATTGAGGATATTTTCAATAAGCGTTCGGTTACAGGCTGGACAACAGGCGGACATACAGGGGAAGATGTAAACGTATATGCATTTGGCCCTGGTAAATACTTGTTCTCTGGCGTTCAAGAGAATACAAATATCGCTAAACGTGTCTTTGATATTGTTGGCGGTGGCGATCCGAATAAAGGAAGACGCTAATTATAAATGAAAGTGAGGCAAAATGCCTCACTTTTCTTTTTAGGAGATGGGAAAATGAGTTCTTTTTTCAGAGGGATAGGATCTCTTCTAATAGGGGCATTATTGCTAGTGGGATGCCAATCGAAGGAGAATCATATAGAACAAAAATCTACTACTACAAAAGCTGAGGAAAAGGTACAAATAACGAAAGAAGAAGAGAAATCGATTCAAGATGTGATGGAGAAATTTGTACGGACAACAAATGAAAAAAATCTTGCTGAACATATGGAGTTATTTTCAAAGAAGATGCCTAGTGCTGAAGACTTAAAAACACAAAAAGAAGCAGCTTTTCAAAAGGGAAATAAGAAAATTGAATTGGAACATATAGACATGAAAGCTAGTAAAGCAGGGTATGTTGTTGTTGAGACAAAGGAAAAGGAAATAGAGGGCGAGATCATTCTTCAGAAGAAAGTACAGTATGCACTTGGAAAAGAAGAGGATGGCTGGAAAATTGAAGAGGTTCGCACGATAGAGAAGAAATAAAGTACACCTTTAATCAGGGCGTCTTCCTGCCTGTAAATAGCGAAATGAAAAAGGTTCTCATTGGCGAGAACCTTTTTTTATCCCGCGTTAACGTCCGATTGGTTCAACTAATAATCAGTGGGGGATGAACAAAACCCCCACTGATTAAAGTTTCACTTTATAGTGGTAACATAATTTGATTTGAGCATGCTTCGATATCATCAATATCTTGGCGGATTGTTGCCATTTTATTATCGAGGTCTTCAGCCTTCATTGCTGCATCATGTAGTTCATCTTTTAAATACTCAGGTATTTTCCCTTCATATTTATAATAAAGTTTATGTTCTAAACTTGCCCAAAAGTCCATTGCGAGTGTACGCAACTGAATTTCTGCAAAGACTTCTTTTGTACCAGAATTCAGTGATAAAGGATATTTAATAATCATGTGTAAACTTTTATAGCCGTTTCCCTTTGGATTAGCGATATAATCTTTTACCTCTATGATTTCCATATCTTCACGCTTTTGAATGACTTCTTTTAAATGATAAATATCTTCTACGAAGCAACATGTAATACGAATGCCGATGATGTCTTGTAAATGCGTTTGGGCATTGTCAACTGTCGGTAATAAATTTTTACGTTCTAGCTTTTTAATAATACTTTCAGGTTGTTTTAATCTTGTTTTTATATGTTCAAACGGGTTGTAATCCTCTAAAAATTGAGCTTCCCGGTTCATAATTTCAAATTTAGTTTTTAACTCTTCTAAAGCAAATGTATATGGTAGTACAAAAGCTTTCCAGTAGTTAACTGTTGATTGATTATATTCCATTTATATACACACCTTTTCCTATTTACAAGTGAGGTTGTTATTATACTAAATACCAAAGCATATAAGCGCAAGCAGCAAATGATGAGATCATAAAACGATATTTAGTTTTCATACTTTCAACTCCTTTCGAGTAAGATTCTATATGAATAAACGTGATTGTTAATAAGTTCACTATGTACAATTCCTATAGTAATAGATTCATGTGAATTTCGTATGAACTAATTGTTTCAGATTTTTGTCTTTTTTTTGCAATTGACAAATAGAATAAAGTTATATAACATATAAATCGTAATCATTACGTTTTAGTTTGCGATCTTTGAAAGAAAGGAGAATGACATATGCGTGTAAATATTACACTAGCTTGTACGGAGTGCGGTGATCGTAATTATATTTCTAAAAAAAATAAGCGAAACAATCCAGAGCGCATCGAACTAAAAAAATATTGTCCACGATTAAAGCGAGTAACGTTACATCGTGAGACGAAGTAGAGGACTAGAGATATCTCTAGTCTTTTTTGTTTGTTATAATTACCTTAAATTGTAATAAAGGGAGAGGTATGATGAATCAAAAAGATAAAGAAAGAAAAGAGAAATTGGCTCATATAATTGATATTCCAGATGATTATAGACTTGTTGTAGATGATCAAGAAGGCGTGGATGACCCATATCATCTATTATGGTGGGAGCATAAAGAGGATGAGGAGAGAACGATACAAATTACGTTGAATAGACATACTGGTAATTTAATTGAATTTAGTATAGATGATGGAAACTATTTTTCGAGTGATAAGGAAGCGCTAGAGGAGAATAAAGCAAGAGAGATTGCAAATGCATTCTTGAAAAAATATACAAAAGAAGGATATGAATTTTATACATATGAAACGGTTAAGGACGATAGGCGTGGTTGGAAAGAAGTACATTATATGCAAGAAGTGAATGGCTACCTATTGCCGAATACAGGGTGTGTTGTGCGCGTTCATCCTTCAGGTAATGTTGTGCATTTTCGTTATAATGGACAAAAAGCTATCGAGAATAAACCGTTATGGCCAAGTGAAATCGTTGAAGAGAACGTCGTCTTAGAAAATTTGAAAGCTAGACAAGATATGAGACTTGTATTTGTAGATTTGACATTCTCTTCATGTAAATATGAAAGTGGAGAAGAAGGAACAGGGTACCATCTTGTATATGAGCCAGAACCTAGTCATGCGTTTATTAAAGCAAGTACAGGTAAAGATTTATTTGGACCAGATCATTATAAATTGCCTTCAAGTGTAGCTGTTGAAAAGCCGAAAAAAGATAGCCGGCAAGATGATATATTCGATTTGTTTGACTGGGATAAAGAAAGTTTTACAAAAGTAGCTGAGACGGAAGATGATTATGAAATAAGGATGAAATTTGTTCCGAAAGAGGAATTACAGAAACAAAAAGAAGAAAAAAATCCATATTTAATGAATGAAGTTTTTAAGAAGCATTTACCGATGTTAAAATATAATAATTTTGTTTGCATTATGATTGATAAATCTACCAATGGGTTAACTGGTTTTATAAAACTGACAGACGATAAAGAAGTAAAGCAAATATTGTCTAGAGAGGTATGTTTACAAAAAGCACTTCAATTTTTGGAACAAGTTATTCCAGATGTCACACAATATCTACGTCTTTGGGAAGAACGTGAAGAAGCAGAAGATGGGATTGAAAGATTTATCTTTTCAGTATATGTGAATGGTATTCCAGCAGAGTGTAAGCAATTTATGGTCAACATCAATACAGAAAATGGAGCTGTGATGCATTATTCAGGAGAATCTAGCAACTTTATAAAAGAATTACCTACATACGAAACAACACCAAAAGTAACAAAGGAAAAAGCGTTAGAAATATACAGAGGGGCCATGCAAGTTCATTTAGAATGGTTTTTAGAGAATGATGTAGAGGAAACGAACTACGAATTACTGTATAAACAAACGACGGATGAAAATTATAACGAATCCTTCGAGTGCAGTCGAAGGATTCGTTATATTGATGCGTATACTGGGGAGAAAATTTGGAGTGAATACTAGTAAAAGCCAATCGATACGTATCGATTGGCTTTTATTATGTTCTTAGAATCATTTATTAATTGCCGTTAAGTGGTTGAAGAATACCATCTTGAGCTTTTGACCAATCATATAGGTTTCCATCAGATCCTACTGCAAAATTTAGAGCACGAGAGTTCTCAGGAGATTCGCGTCCGTATAAGACGTCGTATATCTTAATACCATTTATTGTGCCAATTAGTTTGTCTTCGCTGGAGCCGTAACGAATTTCATTTGAGCGCGCTCCCATTCTTTTTTCTAGAACTTTTATAGCATCTTCACTTGTGAATGTAATAGTATCAGTTTGTTTATTTGGTTGCTTAGCTGGTTGTTGCTCTTTTTGTGTGTTTTTAGATTCTGTTTCAGGTTTTGTATTATTTTCAGTTTTTGAGTTGTCTTTAGTTGTTGTGCTGTTCTCAGTTTTTACATTGTCTTTAGTTGTTGCATTGTTCTCGTTTTTTGAGTTGTTTTTAGTTGTTGAGTTGTTCTCAGCTTTTGAGTTGTTCTCAGCTTTTGAGTTGTTCTCAGCTTTTGAGTTGTTCTCAGCTTTTGAGTTGTTCTCAGTTTTTGAGTTGCTCTCAGCTTTTGAGTTGTTCTCAGCTTTTGAGTTGTTCTCAGCTTTTGGGCTGTCTTCAGTTTTTTTGCTATCTTCCGTTTTTGTACTGTCTTTTGATACGGCAGTATCTTGTTTAGTAGCCTCGGTTTTTGTAGGAGACGTTTGTTGTCCACAAGCTGAAAGTAAGAAAAATGATGATGTGAGTATTACAAGGTTTCTAATTTGTGATGTAGCGTATCGCATGAAAACACCTCTTTCAAAATTTTGGAATCTTATATATTGTAATACATTGGAAAAAATATTCAAGGTATGAAAGACGTATTTCGTTCGACAAAAAGCTAAGGATTCCATATTTATATCGTACAGACACAAACAACCTCACGCCCACATACACATAGTAAAGACCACTATTTTGGCGGAGGTGAAAGGTTTGAGTCTATTCGCCGCAATTGGATATATGGTTCGAGAAGTGTTTGTCTTTGTTTCTTATGTGAAGAATAATGCGTTCCCGCAGCCGTTATCGTCAGACGATGAGAGAAAGTACTTAGAGTTAATGGAGCAAGGTGATGCTCAAGCGAGAAATCTGTTAATTGAACATAATTTACGGCTTGTAGCTCATATCGTTAAAAAATTTGAAAACACAGGGGAAGATGCAGAAGATTTAATTTCAATTGGTACAATTGGGCTCATTAAAGCAATCGAGAGCTATTCGGCAGGAAAAGGCACAAAACTTGCGACCTATGCAGCACGCTGTATTGAAAATGAAATTTTGATGCATTTACGTGTACTGAAAAAAACGAAAAAAGACGTTTCACTTCATGATCCAATCGGGCAAGATAAAGAGGGGAATGAAATATCGCTTATTGATATATTAAAATCAGAGTCTGAAGATGTAATTGATATGATCCAGCTTAGTATGGAGTTAGAAAAGATTAAAGAGTATATCGATATTTTAGACGAACGAGAGAAAGAAGTAATCGTGAAGCGTTTTGGACTGGGGCTTGATAAGGAGAAAACGCAACGAGAGATTGCAAAGGCACTTGGTATTTCCAGAAGCTACGTATCAAGAATTGAAAAGCGCGCTTTAATGAAAATGTTCCACGAATTTGTAAGAGCTGAGAAAGAGAAAAAAGCGAAAGAATAATGTACATTAAAAGCAGCTTTATTTTAAAATGGGCTGCTTTTCTGTTTGGAAATTAGGAAAGAAAAAGAGTTGTGTTCAGAAGAAATCTATGTTCACTGTTGAAAATGACGGATTCTATCTGTAATATTAGAGGGTGCTAAACAATTTAAGAATAATACCATACTTAGTTTTCCGCATGTATAATATGGCAGTTCTATATGATATGTGGGAATAAGAACCAATTTTACATATGATATAGAAGGAAAAGAAGGGGAAGCTAAAGTTATAGACTGATTAGGAGGTTTCGCAATTTGCGACGTACATTATATCGACTTATGATCGAACTTACAAATGGTCGTTTTACTTCTTATATATTACGTAAATTTGCACAATCTCGTTTGAGCTCTATCATTATTCCATCGTATGCGAAAGTTTTTCAAATTAATCAAGATGAGATGGAAAAGGGTTTGAAGGAATATAGAACATTGCATGAACTATTTACGCGTAAGCTAAAAGAAGGAAAGCGTAGTATTGATACGGATGCATCGAGTATCGTTAGTCCTGTTGATGGTGTTTTTGCTGATCACGGTCCTATTGAGGACACAAAAACATTTGATATTAAAGGAAAGCGTTATTCAATCGTGGATATGCTAGGTAATGAAGAACGTGCACAGCGATATGCAGGTGGTACATACATGGTTATTTATTTAAGCCCAAGTCATTATCATCGTATTCATAGTCCGCTTTCTGGATCCGTGACTGAAAGATTTGTACTCGGTAGAAAATCATATCCGGTAAATGAAGCTGGTATGGAATACGGGAAAGAGCCATTGTCAAAAAATTATCGCTCTGTTACAGAAGTAAATAGTGACGATGAACATATGGCACTTGTAAAAGTAGGAGCTATGTTTGTTAATAGTATTGAGCTGCTGCATGAAAGAGACACTGTTCAAAAAGGTGAAGAAATGGCATACTTTACATTTGGTTCAACAGTTGTGTTATTGTTTGAAAAAGATATGATAGAAGTAGTGCAGAATTTGAAGAGTGGACAAGAACTTCGTCTTGGTGAAAAAATTGCTACTCGATTGGCTCATAAGTAAAGAAAACATTTTATAACTGTAAGTAAGAGTTATGGACAAAGATGCTTAATGATGAAATTCCCTAGATGGGAGTACTTGTTTATTCGAGAGCCATCGCAGGATGGCTCTTTTTACAAGTTAGCTAGTTAAAATTTCACTTTATATGTAATCAAGACGATTTGACAAGCTTGTCCTCTAATGAGCGTCTAATCATTTCTTGTTTTATAAGTAAAATGAAGTCGGGATTTAATTTTAGTTCTTTTGCTTTATAATAAGACTCAGTGAGTAACTCAGTAGATAACTGTTCCATATATTTTGTTTTCAAGGTGAGTCACCTCCTAATAATTTAAGGGTTGATTCGTTGTTGCATTTAATGTACCAAAAAAATATGACAGTCACAAACGAGTGGTTATCCACATACCTAGGTGGATAAAATGTGTATAGATTGTTAGTAAATTCCAAATCGACTGAAAAATTAATGTGGAAAATGTGTACAATTTTATCCACAGGTCATATATCGAAATATGTTGTCGAAAAATTTTTATGAAAACTCCTCAAAGAGGTGAAAGAAATTGAAGCTATTTTTACCAAATGAATACGTGAAAAATGTATATCATGTTCAACCAGAAGATTTGAAAAAACGTGGAATTAAAGGTGTTATTACTGATTTAGATAACACGTTAATTGAATGGGATCGTCCAAATGCAACGCCGCAACTTGAAGAATGGTTTTTGAAAATGAAAGAGCAAGGCATTCAAGTAACGGTCGTTTCAAATAATAATGAGCAACGTGTGAAAGACTTTGCTGATCCATTAGGTATTCCATTTATTCATAGTGCGCGAAAACCATTTGTTCGTGCATTTAAGCGTGCGATACAAGAGATGCAACTGCAACCAGATGAAGTTGTAGTAATTGGAGATCAGTTACTAACGGATGTTTTAGGTGGAAACCGAGTGGGACTTCATACGATTTTAGTTGTACCGGTAGCACAAACGGACGGATTAGTAACGCGCTTTAATCGAAAAATTGAACGAAGAATTATGAGAAATATGAAGAAAAAAGGTTTAATTAACTGGGAGGAATAAAGTTTGACTGAAACAATTAAATGTATTGGTTGCGGTGTAGAAATTCAAACAGAAGATAAAAATGAAGTAGGATATGCTCCTGCCTCATCTTTAGAGAAAGAACAAGTAATTTGTCAACGCTGTTTTCGCTTGAAGCATTACAATGAAATTCAAGATGTATCATTAACAGATGATGACTTCCTACGTATTCTAAACGGAATTGGAAAATCAGATGCATTAGTAGTTAAGATTGTAGATATTTTTGATTTTAATGGTAGCTGGTTACCTGGCTTACATCGTTTCGTCGGAAATAATAAAGTATTACTTGTTGGAAATAAAGCTGATTTAATACCTAAGTCAGTAAAACATGATAAAGTAAAGCATTGGATGCGCTATAGTGCAAAGCAGCTAGGATTAAAGCCAGAAGATGTCTTTTTAATTAGTGCAGCAAAGGGACAAGGGATTGCTGAGCTGGCAGATGCTATTGAGTATTACCGCGGCGGAAAAGATGTTTACGTTGTTGGATGTACGAATGTAGGAAAATCAACATTTATTAATCGCATGATTAAAGAATTTAGTGATGAGACTGAAAATGTAATTACAACATCTCATTTCCCAGGAACAACACTTGATTTAATTGATATTCCGTTAGACGAAGAATCTTCTTTATATGATACGCCGGGTATTATTAACCACCATCAAATGGCTCATTATGTTGGAAAAGAAAGCTTAAAGCTTATTACACCAACAAAAGAAATTAAGCCAATGGTGTTCCAATTAAATGAAGAACAAACATTATTCTTCAGTGGATTGGCACGTTTTGATTATGTAAGTGGTGGTCGTCGTGCATTTACTTGTCACTTCTCGAATCGTTTAACAATCCATCGTACAAAGCTTGAGAAAGCAGATGAATTGTATAAAAATCATGCTGGGGATTTACTAAGCCCGCCAACACCAGAAGAATTAGAAAATATGCCAGAGTTAGTGAAATACGAATTTAATATTCGTGAACCAAAAACGGATGTTGTATTCTCTGGATTAGGATGGGTTACTGTGAACGAACCGGGAGCAAAAATTGTTGCACACGTACCAAAAGGAGTAAGTGTTTCATTGCGTAAATCTTTAATTTAATATGGAGAGGGATTTATGAAACAATTATATGGTGTAATCGGAAATCCAATTGGACATTCATTATCACCCGTTATGCATAACGATGCATTTGAACACTTGAATATGGATGCCCATTATCATGCATTTCTTGTTAAAGAGGAAGTGCTAGGGGAAGCAGTAAGAGGTTTAAAAGCATTAGGTATTTCAGGATTTAATGTAACAACTCCGCACAAAGTTGCTATTATGGATTATTTGGATGAGATTGACCCGCTAGCAAAACAAATTGGTGCAGTAAATACAGTAGTTCATAAGGATGGAAAATTGATTGGCTACAATACAGATGGAATTGGTTTTGTCCGAGCATTGCAGTCAATTAGTAGTGAACCACTTCAAGAGAAACGTATTTTATTGCTTGGTGCAGGTGGTGCTAGTCGAGCTATTTATTTTTCGCTTGCTGATGTAGGTGTGAAAGAGATTGATGTAGCTAATCGTACAGTAGATAAGGCGAAAGAACTTATTGCTGCGTGTACGGCTACTGTTCATTCTGTTGCTTTATCGTTAGAAAAAGCAACAGAAGAACAAGGAAATTATGATATTATCATTCAGACGACAACGATAGGTATGCATCCACGCGTCGAACATACGCCATTACAAATTTCTTCGTTAAAAAAAGGGACGATTGTATCAGATATCATTTATAATCCATTTGAAACGAAAATTTTATGTGAGGCAAAAGAGCAAGGTGCAGTGGTTCAAAATGGTATTGATATGTTTGTTTATCAAGGGGCACTTGCATTTGAAATGTGGACAGGGCGTGTACCGAATATCGATAGAATGAAACAATTAGTTATAAGAAAGCTTGGAGGCTAACATATATGTTAACAGGAAAACAAAAAAGATTTTTACGTGCACAAGCACATCATTTAACACCAATTTTTCAAGTAGGAAAAGGCGGAGTAAATGAAAATATGATTAAACAAATCGCAGATACTTTAGAAGTTCGTGAATTATTTAAAGTAAGTGTGCTACAAAACTGTGAATTCGATCGTCGTGAAGTTGCAGAAGAACTTGCACAAGGCGCACGTGCTGAAATCGTTCAAGTAATTGGAAGTACAATCGTTTTATACAAAGAATCTAGAGAAAATAAACAAATTAAACTTCCACGATAAAAAGACTAGCACAAGCTATTTTTATCGTTAGTGCGTAATGATGTAGAGAGCGAAACCAATTGAACTTTTATTAACAGTGAACTCTCTTCGGATAGGAATGAAGAGAGTTGCTGTACGTAAAAGGAAGGGGCGTTTCTTTTGAGAAAAATTGGCATCATTGGCGGTACATTTGATCCGCCACATTATGGGCATTTGCTAATTGCGAATGAAGTATATCATGCTTTGAATTTAGAAGAAGTATGGTTCTTACCGAACCAAATTCCACCGCATAAACAAGGGCGGAATATTACAAGTGTAGAAAATCGTTTGCAAATGTTAGAGCTTGCGACTGAGGCGGAAGAACATTTTTCTATTTGTTTAGAAGAGCTAAGCAGGAAGGGCCCATCTTATACGTATGACACTATGTTACAATTGACGAAGAAGTATCCGGATGTGCAGTTTCACTTTATTATTGGTGGAGATATGGTTGAGTATTTACCGAAGTGGTATAACATTGAAGCGTTATTTGATCTTGTAACGTTTGTAGGGGTTGCGCGACCTGGTTATACATTGCGTACACCTTATCCTATCACCACTGTGGAAATTCCGGAGTTTGCAGTTTCTTCATCTTTATTGCGTGAGAGATATAAAGAGAAGAGAACATGTAAATATTTACTTCCTGAAAAAGTACAGGTGTATATCGAGAGGAATGGGTTGTATGAATCGTGAGAAAGCACTTCATATTGTCAAACAACAAATGCATGAAAAACGTTATATACACACAATTGGTGTAATGGAGACAGCAATTGAACTTGCTAAGTTATACGGTGTGGATGAAAAAAAGGCTGAAGTTGCAGCTATATTCCATGATTATGCGAAGTGTAGAGCGATTTCTGAGATGGAAGAGATTATTAAAAGTGAAGATTTGTCGAAAGATTTACTTTGTTATAACAAAGAGTTATGGCATGCACCTGTTGGGGCATACTTAGTAGAAAAAGAAGTAGGCATTACGGATCCCGAAATCCTGCAAGCTATTACATATCATACAAGTGGTCATGAGAACATGACGATGTTAGATAAAGTAATTTATGTAGCTGATTACATTGAGCCTGGGCGAAAGTTTCCAGGTGTGGAGGAAGCTCGTAAACTCGCATATATGGATATAAATCAAGCTTTATTATTTGCGTTAAAGCGAACAATTCAATTTTTAATGGAAAAAAATCAAACGATTTATCCATTAACATTCCAAACATACAACGCAGTTATCAAGGAGGAAATTAGTAAATGAACGATAAAGATTTATTAGTATTAGCAGCAAAAGCAGCTGATGATAAGAGAGCAGAAGATATGGTTGTCCTAAATATGCAAGGTATTTCACCAATTGCAGATTATTTTATTATTTGTCACGGTAACTCAGATAAGCAAGTGCAAGCAATTGCGCGTGAAATTAAATCAAAAGCACATGAGTTCCAAATCGACGTACAACGTATGGAAGGTTTTGACGAAGCACGTTGGGTATTAGTTGATCTTGGAGATGTAGTTGCTCATGTATTCCATAAAGATGAGCGTAATCACTATAATTTAGAGCGTCTTTGGGGCGATGTGCCGCGTGAAGATATTACAGACGAGCTAGACCAATGAAATACGAACAATTTGCATTGTTGTACGACGAACTAATGAATGATGTTCCTTATGATAAATGGGTGGAATTCACAGAGGAAAGTTTACAGCAAGCGGATATGAAAGAGGCGAAGATTCTTGATGTAGCATGCGGTACTGGTAATGTAACACTTCCGCTTGTACAAAAGGGTTACGATTTAATCGGTGTCGATCTTTCAGAAGAAATGTTAACGGTCGCTCAGCAAAAACTAGGCGGAGAAGGACATTTTATTCCTTTTTACCAACAAGACATGCGAGAGCTGGATGTTCCGGGTGAGTTCGACTGTGTAACGATCTTTTGTGATTCATTAAATTATGTATTGCAAGAAGATGGAGTACAAGAAACATTTCGAAGAGTGTTTCACCATTTACGTCAAGATGGTTTGTTTTTATTTGATGTGCATTCTTTATATAAAATACATCATGTATTTCAAAATGAAACATACACAGTGAATGGAGAAGAAATATCTCTTATTTGGAATTGCTTCCCTGGTGAAGAATCAAATAGTGTAGAACATGACTTAACATTCTTTGTTCAAGACCCAGAAGAAGATGTGTACCATCGTTTTGACGAATGTCACGTGCAACGTGCATATCCGGTTGAAGAGTTAACGAAATGGCTTGAAGAAGCTGGTTTTACAGTGCTTCGCGTGACCGGTGACTTCGAGCGACTTGAAGTTACAGAACAAACAGAGCGTATTTTCTTCATGGCGAAGAAAAACGGGTAAAACAAAAGCAACCGAGGAGGTTGCTTTTGTTTTGTAAAGAAGATGTACTTTTCGTTCTAGCATAATAAGAAGATGATATACGTGAAGTGTGAAAATGCTAGTTTAAGTAAAAATGTAATGTGAAAAAGTAAGTATTTATAAAAAGGATTTGGAATGACGATGACGTATTTATTATGTGTGTTTATTGAATTGCTGATCAACGCATTTTAAATCTTCATCAAATTTCTCATGTGTCCGCTCAATTAATTTATGAAACATATCTCCAACATGTTCTTCTAAAACACGAATGCCTTCTCCTGTAACGCCGCCTTTAACACATACTTTTTCTTGTAAAGTAGGCAGTGTGAAAATCCCTTTTTCAAGTAGTTTCCCCATTCCAACGACCATTTCACTTACTAAAGTAGTGGCTTCTTCATGTGTAATATTTGTTTTATCTACAGCAGCGTTAATGAAAGATTGTAATAAATAACTAAAGAATGCAGGGCCGCAGCTCGCTATATCAGATGAAACGCGCGTTATATCTTCTTTTATTACAAGGGGAGTAGAAATGTTTTTGAATAGGCGAAATAGTTTCTGTTGCCACTCTTCAGAGCATTTACTTCCGAATGTAAATAGTGATGCGCCAGACAGGGCACGGTTTGTAATACTCGGAATGATACGGGCAACGTGGCAAGGTACAAGTGTCTCTAATTGTGATGGAGATATTGGACTTGTGATAGAAACTAAGCACTTTTCATCAGAAAAATGTTCAGCGTACTTTTGTAAGATCGGATATATATCTATCGGTTTTACACAAATAAAAATAAGATATGATCGTTCGATTACCTCATCAATAGTTTTGGCTATATGAACAGAAGGGTATTTTTCCTTTATATGATATGCTTTGGCGGGCGTTCGATTAATGATTGTAAGGCACGAAGGTTTGACAACACGGGTTTCTAAAAATGCATCGATTAGTATACTCCCCATGTTTCCTGTCCCTATAATTCCTATGTTCAATGTTTCATCCCTCCTTCGTAACAGCTTTCTCCTAAACAATATGAATGATGTTATAAATTTATGATTAGAGGTGAAAAATGATGTGGGATTTTCCAAAGAAATGGTTGGGATTAGTAGCTATTATTGGAACTGTACTTTTTCTTCTTTTTTGGAAAACGAACCAGTACACAGAGCGAGCGGTCATTGCAACGGATGTGCAAGCGAAAGAGATAGAGAAAAAAAGTAAACCAAAAATATCGGCTGCAAAAGAGCAGAAAAAAATAATTGTAATTGATATGAAAGGGGCTGTTGTTAAAGAGGGGGTCTATGAAATGAAAGAAGGGGATCGGGTCAAGGATGCCATTGAAAAGGCAGGCGGTTTTTTGCCCGAGGCAGATAGGATGAAGGTAAATTTAGCACAAATGGTACAAGATCAAATGATCCTTTATGTACCGAATAAAAACGAACAAGTGCAAGAAGCAGCTGCTGCCTCAAAGGGAGAGGGGAAAGTTCAAATAAATGCAGCTTCTAAAGAGCAACTTGAAAAAATTACAGGCATTGGTTCTCGGAAAGCAGAAAGTATTTTGAAATATCGAGAGGAACATGGTCCGTTTCAGAAAATAGAAGATTTGTTAGAGATTGACGGGATCGGTGTGAAGTCATTGGAAAAAATAAAAGATCAAATTATTATTCCGTAAAAGATTGACGAAGTTTTTCTTCATTCGCTACACTACAAGTAGACAAAAAAGTAGGTGAAAAATATGGAACGAATTTCATGGGATCAATATTTTATGACGCAAAGCCATTTGCTATCTTTACGTAGTACATGTACAAGGCTTGCAGTAGGAGCGACAATCGTTCGTGATAAACGAATTATTGCTGGTGGATATAACGGTTCAATTAAAGGTGGCGTGCATTGCATAGATGACGGGTGCTACGTTATTGATAATCATTGCGTTCGTACAATTCACGCAGAAATGAATGCCTTATTACAATGTGCAAAGTTTGGTGTGAAAACGGAGGAAGCGGAAATTTATGTTACGCATTTCCCTTGTTTGCAATGTTGTAAGGCGATTATTCAAAGTGGTATTACGGCAGTTTATTATGCGCAGGATTATAAAAATCATCCATATGCAGTAGAGTTATTTGAAAAAGCGAATGTAAAGGTAAAACACGTTCCGCTAGAATATGATATTGCAGCATTAGAGGATCAAAAGCGTCATATGGAGTTAAAAGAACTATTTGCATCTTTAGAAAAAGAGAATTTATCGATGGAAGAATTACAACATGTATTCACGAAAGCAAAAATGATGCTATAAGGAGTGAGTATAAGTTGCATGGACAATGGGGCTATGTTGCAATCTCATTTATAATAGGGATTGCAATTGCCTTTTCCACTTCAGTTTTAGTGCTGACTTGTTGTCTCGTTCTGTATGTTTTCTTTTGTTTATATCGTACTTCGCGTAAAACCTTCCTTTATTGTATGATAGCGTGTTTTAGCGGCGCTATGTACACTACGTATGTTCAAGGGCAAAACAAGCCTTTAGGAGAGCCCTACGAAGCTACCAGAGGGTTGATACACAATACACCTCTTATTAACGGGGATCGCCTATCATTTCAAGTTGAAGATCAGAATAAAAATATAGTGCAGTTAAGTTACAAAATTAAATCATCCTCGGAAAAGAAACAACTGCGACAATTACATGCAGGAGTATCATGTGTATTCGAAGGGGAGAGGAAAGAACCACCAATAGCTCGGAATTTTCATGGTTTTAATTATCGTGATTATTTGTATAAGCAAAATATTCATTTCATATTGGAGGCTACGTATATTTCTGAATGCCATAAAACATCGTTGTCACTCGTACAATGGATTCTTCTTTTGAGACAACAAGCGATCTCGGGAGTTACAGAAATGTTTCCAGCGCAATCAGGTGCGTTTATGAATGCATTAGTATTTGGTGATAGACAACAAATGACATTTGAAGTTGAAGGGCAATATCAGCAATTTGGTCTTGTACATTTGTTGGCGATTTCAGGATCGCATATCGTATTGTTAATGGTGATTGTATATTTTATTTTGCTAAGAAGTGGTGTGACGAGAGAGGTAGCGACAGTATGTCTTATCTTTTGCATTCCTCTATATACGATTTTAGCAGGAGCATCCCCGTCTGTTATAAGAGCTTCTATAACAGGGGTTTTCATGTTGATTGCTTTCATATGTTCTATTCGTTTATCTAGCTTAGATGCTTTGAGTGCCACAGCTATATGTATGCTTGTATTTGATCCGTATCTTGTTTTTAATATTGGCTTTCAGTTTTCTTTCGTTGGTAGTTTTGCTTTACTTTTATCAGCCCCGCTTTTACTAGAGAGTAGTAATGGAGTGATCCGAAATTCCATTTATATTTCCCTTATTTCACAACTCGTTAGTACTCCGATTTTGTTATATCACTTCGGTTATTTTTCCCCATATAGTATTTTTCTTAATATTATATACGTTCCGTTTTTATCTCTCATTGTATTGCCATGTAGTATTATTATTTTGGTATGCATACCGATCGTCCCATTTCTTGCAAAAGGACTTGCGAATGTACTATCAATAGGTTTGAATCTTTCTAATGATTTTCTAATTTATTGTGAAAATTTACCGTTTATTCGCTTTGTTTTCGGGCAAACGCCCTTACTTCTTGTAGTTCTATATTGCGCGAGTATTGTTAGTATATTGATGGTTTGGGAAAGGCGAGTGTCGAAGAAAATTACGTTCATAGCTTCGGGTATATTTCTTTTTGTTTGTACATGTCATTATGTGTATCCGTATTTTCGAGAAAGTGGGAGTGTGACATTTCTTGATGTTGGACAGGGAGACGCAATATTAATTCGCCTCCCGTATGACAAAGAGATTTATCTTATTGATACTGGTGGAACAATTCGTGTGAATAAGGAGGAATGGCAACGGAAAAAGCATGAATTTTCTGTTGGAAATGATATTTTAATCCCTTATTTACAAAAGGAAGGGATTAAGACAATCGATAAATTAATCGTAACGCATGGAGATGCGGATCATATAGGTGCTGCGCAAGAGTTATTATCAAATATAACTGTAAAAGAAGTTGTATTAGGCCGAAAAGAACAAGATGCGGTATTAGAAAAAGTGTTAAAGAAACAGGCGTTAGAAAAGGAAGTGAAAATAAGTGAAATGGGGGAAGGGGAGAGTTGGAGTGTAAATGAATCGGAATTTTTTGTGTTAGCTCCAACAGGAAAAGCAAGAAGTGAAAATAACGCTTCAATTGTAATGTGGGCGAAATTAGGAGGGTTAACGTGGCTGTTTACAGGTGATTTAGAAGAAGAAGGAGAGCGGTTTTTAGTAGCTACGTATCCAGATTTACGGGCCGATGTTTTAAAGGTTGCTCATCATGGGAGTAACACGTCATCTATAGCGCCTTTTTTGAGCGCTGTAAAGCCTGATGTAGCGATTATTTCTGTCGGTGAGCGTAATAGGTATGGGCATCCTCATAAGGAAGTTATAGAGCGTTTTGAGAAGATGGGGATTGAAATATGGCGTACAGATAAGCAAGGCGCTATTTCCTATGTTTTTAAAGCGGAACACGGAACCTTTCGTAGCAAAATCACATATGATGAAACACATAATAGATAAAAAAGAAGACTGCCAGTAAGCAGCAGTCTTTAAGAACCGATAAATTTAATAACAGTTGCAATGATGAAAAGTGTTGCGAAAAAACCAAATGAGACGATAAATCCTACCCCTGAATCAATAGCGTCATTGCGTTTACTTTGAACGTTTTGTTCAAAATCATTCATTTAGAATCCCTCCCCAACATTCCACTTTAGTATAAAATATTGTCAGAAAAAAATCTACAATTTCCAGTGTGAAGAGAAATCGAGCGTTCTTACTACTTTTAGATTATGAAGGAACGTGAGTTTTTTGTTTCCAAGCATGTTAACAGTTGGCACTTATACTCGAATTTTTATTGTGAATAATAAAGGGAAGGTGATTACCGCACACCAATAAGAAACCCGGGACTTATTGCGTGGCGTTTAATATAAATAAAGGGACGGGTTATACAGCCTGTTCCTTTGTACTTGTAAAACGAAAGCTAGGGCATTAGTATAAATATATATTGCCAAGTTAGGGAGTAGGAAAAAGTATGAGTGATGTACATAAAAAAATTAAAAAAAAGCAGTTTGCTCCGTTGTATTTAGTGTATGGAACGGAAGCGTTTTTTATAAATGAAACGATAAAGCTTATTACAACAGAAGCGCTTGAAGAGGAAGATCGCGAGTTTAATGTTGTGACATACGATTTAGAAGAAGCATATTTAGAAGATGTGGTTGAGGATGCACGTACACTTCCTTTTTTCGGAGAACGTAAAGTGCTATTAATAAAATCACCACTATTTTTAACTTCACAAAAAGAAAAGTTAGAGCAAAATATAAAAATTTTGGAAGAATATATTGGGGAGCCGTCTCCATTTTCTATTCTTGTTTTTGTTGCGCCTTATGAAAAACTTGATGAACGAAAAAAAATCACAAAATTATTAAAGAAAACAGCGGACGTAGTAGAAGCGAATGCGATGCAAGTGCAGGATGTTCAGAAGTGGATTGTGGCTCGTGCAGATGAAGTGCACGTGCATATTGACAATGCAGCTGTTAGTTTGTTGTTAGAGCTTGTGGGAAGTAATGTAACGATGTTGGCGAAGGAAATGGACAAGTTAACGTTATACGTCGGTATGGGCGGAGAGATTAGCCCGAAACTTGTTGCAGAACTTGTGCCAAAATCAGTTGAGCAAAATGTGTTTGCTTTGACAGAAAAAGTGGTGAAAAAAGATATCGCGGGTGCGATGCAAATATTGGATGGATTATTTACGCAGCAAGAGGAACCTATTAAACTGCTTGCATTATTAGTAAGTCAATTCCGCTTGCTGCATCAAGTGAAAGAGTTACAGCAGCGTGGTTATGGACAAAATCAAATTGCGTCTCATATTGGTGTGCATCCATATCGTGTAAAATTAGCGATGAATCAAACGAAGTTTTTCTCTTTTGAAGAATTAAAAAAAGTGATTATAGAATTAGCGGAAGCTGATTATAGTATGAAAACTGGAAAAATGGATAAGAAACTTGTGCTTGAGTTTTTCTTAATGCGGTTAAATCATATGTAATGAAACAAAAAAGCTCACGTGCTTAGCGCGTGAACTTTTTTGTATATAAAAAAACGATCCAAATGGATCGTTTTTTAAACGCCTTACGCGTTTACTTGTTTCGCTAAGCGAGATTTTTGACGAGCTGCAGCGTTTTGGTGGATAAGACCTTTACGAGCTGCTTTGTCAAGTTTTTTAGAAGCAGTTTTGAAAGCTTCTTTAGCATTTTCAAGATCGTTATTAGTAACTAAAGCTTCTACAGTTTTAACAGCAGAACGCATGTCAGACTTGATAGAAGCGTTATGTGAACGACGCTCTTCGCTAAGTTTAGCGCGTTTGATAGCAGATTTGATGTTTGCCATACTTTTCACCTCCCTGGTGCAATCGAATGACTCGATTCTTAACATAGAACAAGTGATATTCTATCAAACGGTGAAGAGAATTGCAATAGTATATCAATGAAATTTCACGTAAAGGAAAGAATGACCTTATATAACTTTGGGAAATCTAACGATATTTACTATGAATTACGGAGGAGATACGATGAAAGAACCATTAGATTTAAGTAAATATAGCGTTAGAACTGACCTTGCTGTAGAGGCACATCAAATGTTGCAAGAGCGCCAAGAAGAGCAAAATGGGATACAAGGAGTTATTGTAAAAGAGAGGGGAGAAGAAGGTATTACCATTACGAAAGTAACGATTGATGAAGTTGCCTCTGAATCAATGGGTAAAAAACCTGGGAATTATTTAACACTTGAAGTACAAGGTATACGTCAACAAGATACAGAGCTGCAACAAAAAGTAGAGCGCATTTTTGCAAAAGAATTTTCTTATTTCTTAGAAGATGTTGGTGTTACGAAAGAAGCGAGTTGTTTAATTGTTGGTCTGGGGAATTGGAATGTAACGCCAGATGCGCTTGGACCGATAGTTGTAGAAAATGTATTGGTAACGAGACACTTGTTTCAATTGCAGCCTGAAAGTGTAGAAGAAGGGTTTAGACCTGTTAGTGCAATTCGGCCGGGGGTAATGGGAATTACAGGGATTGAAACGAGCGATGTTATTTATGGAATCATTGAGAAGACAAAGCCAGACTTTGTCATTGCAATTGATGCATTAGCTGCTCGTTCTATTGAACGAGTAAATAGCACGATACAAATTTCTGATACAGGAATTCATCCTGGATCAGGTGTTGGGAATAAACGTAAGGAACTAAGTAAAGAAACATTGGGTATTCCTGTTATCGCGATTGGTGTTCCGACTGTGGTTGATGCCGTTTCGATTACAAGCGATACAATTGATTTTATTTTGAAACATTTTGGTAGGGAGATGAAGGAAGGAAACAAACCTTCCCGATCTTTGTTGCCAGCTGGCTTTACATTTGGCGAAAAGAAAAAATTAACAGAAGAAGATATGCCGGATGAAAAGAGTCGGAATATGTTTTTAGGTGCTGTAGGTACACTGGAAGATGAAGAGAAGAGAAAATTAATTTATGAAGTGTTATCTCCTCTTGGCCATAATTTAATGGTGACTCCGAAAGAAGTGGATGCTTTCATAGAGGATATGGCAAATGTAATAGCGAGTGGTTTAAATGCAGCCTTGCACCATCAAATTGACCAAGATAATACAGGAGCATATACACATTGATGGGAAGAGACGATAGTCATTTAAGCCGCTTTTCGCTTTTATGTATATGTAGTGCGGCCATATGTTTACTCATGATAATAGCAGGGGTGGCACTTGCTAATCATGGTTTGAAAAGTATGAAAGGTTATCAGCAAATGTCGTATGAACAAATCGCTCATATGACAGGAACAGAGGGTGCGGGTGCAGAATCAGAAATTTTGGGAAGTTCGTTTTCCGTTACTGAAAAACAAAAACAATTAGAAAGCTTAAAGAGTTTTAATGTTGTAGAAGGAATTGGTATGGCAATAGCAAGTGCTACTTATGAAGTAACAAAGTTTGGAACGGATATAGTTGTTGGGAAAGTGAAAGAGATTTTTAGTTAAGGGTAGTAAGAAGAACGGTTGTCTTACCATTTTGTACGACAGCCGTTTTTAAATTTGAAAAAGGTTTGTCTCTTATGGTTTGTTCGCATAAGATATAGATAGAATGATTTGTATTGTAAGCAGCACGAGTTTTCATTGAATCTTTGCTGCTCTATTGATATAATCAGTGCTAGTGTATATTGGCGAGACTATTAGGAGTTGAGAACATAGATGAACAAAGAAGAAAGAGCAAAAAGACAGTCCAAAATTCGTAATTTCTCTATCATTGCTCATATTGACCACGGAAAATCAACGTTAGCAGACCGTATTTTAGAGAAAACAAACGCGTTAACACAACGTGAAATGAAAGCTCAATTGCTTGACTCTATGGATTTAGAGCGTGAGCGTGGTATTACAATTAAATTAAACGCAGTACAGTTAACGTATAAAGCAAAAGACGGTGAAGAATATATTCTTCACTTAATTGATACACCAGGACACGTCGACTTTACGTACGAAGTATCTCGTAGTTTAGCGGCTTGTGAAGGTGCAATTCTTGTAGTGGATGCAGCGCAAGGTATTGAGGCGCAAACGTTAGCGAACGTATACTTAGCGCTTGATAACAATTTAGAAATTTTACCGGTTATTAATAAAATCGACTTACCAAGTGCAGACCCAGAACGTGTACGTCAAGAGGTAGAAGATGTAATTGGTTTAGATGCATCAGAAGCTGTACTTGCTTCAGCGAAAGCTGGTATTGGTATTGAAGATATTTTAGAACAAATCGTTGAAAAAGTACCAGCACCAACAGGTGATTCAGAAGAGCCGTTACAATGTATGATCTTTGACTCTTTATATGATCCGTACCGTGGTGTAATTGCTTATATTCGTGTTGTTAACGGAACGGTAAAAGTTGGCGATAAAGTACGTATGATGGCAACTGGTAAAGAATTTGAAGTAACAGAAGTAGGTGTATTTACACCGAAGACTACGCAGCGTGATGAGTTAACTGTAGGTGATGTAGGTTTCTTAGCGGCGTCGATTAAAAATGTTGGTGACACACGTGTTGGTGATACGATTACACATGCTAAGCGTCAAGCTGCAGAGCCGTTAGCAGGTTATCGTAAATTAAACCCAATGGTATTCTGTGGTTTATATCCAATTGATTCTGCACGTTACAACGACTTACGTGATGCGTTAGAAAAATTAGAGTTAAACGATTCTGCACTTGAGTTTGAACCAGAAACATCTCAAGCACTAGGATTTGGTTTCCGTTGTGGGTTCTTAGGACTTCTTCACATGGAAATCATTCAAGAACGTATTGAACGTGAATTTAAAATTGACTTAATTACAACAGCGCCAAGTGTTATTTATAAAGTGTATTTAACAAACGGTGAAGATGTAATTGTTGATAATCCATCTAATATGCCAGATCCACAGTCTATCGATCGCGTAGAAGAGCCGTTTGTGAAGGCTTCAATTATGGTTCCGAATGACTATGTTGGAGCTGTAATGGAAATTTGCCAAGGTAAACGTGGAACGTTTATTGATATGCAATATTTAGATGAAACACGTGTTACATTAACATATGAAATCCCATTATCAGAAATCGTATATGATTTCTTCGATCAATTGAAATCAAATACAAAAGGGTATGCATCATTTGATTACGAGTTAATTGGTTATAAACCATCTAAACTTGTGAAAATGGATATTCTTTTAAATAATGAACAAGTGGATGCTTTATCATTTATCGTACACCGTGATTCAGCGTATGACCGTGGTAAAGTAATCGTAGAGAAATTAAAAGAATTAATTCCGAGACAACAGTTCGAAGTGCCAATTCAGGCGACTATCGGAAACAAAGTTGTAGCACGTTCTACAATTAAGGCGATGCGTAAAAACGTACTTGCAAAATGTTACGGTGGTGACATTTCTCGTAAGCGTAAACTTCTTGATAAGCAAAAAGAAGGTAAAAAACGTATGAAGTCTGTTGGTTCTGTAGAAGTACCGCAAGAAGCATTCATGGCTGTACTGAAAATGGATGACAACTAATAATTGATTGTTATTTCATGCGAATTGATATAAAAAAAGAAGTCGTCTATACGGCTTCTTTTTTATATCATTACTTTTTAGACAACGTAGCTTCTCTCATTTACAATGGTGAGAGAGCTTTTTAGTTCATATAGAGTTAGGAGTTTGTTAATGTCCGAAAATATTCGAAAAGATATTCACGAGAAAATACAAAATGGCAATTTTAATTGTGAAAAGGAATTGACGCTTTCTATTATTAGCGGGAAGTGGAAAGTTGTGATACTGTGGCATCTTGGTGTGGAAGGGCCTCATCGTTTTAGTGAATTACAACGATTATTCCCAAGCATTTCTCATAAAGTTTTGTCGAACCAATTAAAAGAGTTAATGGAAGATGGGATTGTTGATAGAACTGTATACCCAGAAATTCCTCCGCGAGTGGAGTATTATATGACGGAATTAGGCATGTCGCTTTTACCAATCGTTGAAATGATGTATGATTGGGGAAAAATGCGAATGGAGCAAATTCGTAATACGTTAGAGAAGTAAAGAAGCCTCCCGAGCGCGGAGGTTTTCTTTTTAGAAAGGTAGGAGTTATATTTGGTGCAAGCTGCATATATTCATATTCCGTTTTGTCAGCATATTTGTCACTATTGTGATTTTAATAAAGTATTTATTGAACGCCAACCGGTCGATCAATATTTAGAGTATTTAGAGAAAGAAATAATAAATACAGTCCAAAAGGTACCATTTGATAGTATGAAAACGATTTTTGTTGGTGGAGGAACTCCGACAGCGTTAAATATGGAGCAGACAAAAAAGTTACTCGATATTATAAACCGTCGCTTACGTCCATTTGCTCCGAATTGTGAATTAACATTTGAAGCGAATCCAGGTGATTTACCGAAAGAGAAGTTACATGTATTGCTAGAAGGTGGAGTGAACCGCATTAGTTTTGGTGTGCAAACATTTCGAGATGAATTGCTTGAGAAAATTGGGCGCAAGCATACGAGGGAAGATGCATTTGTAGCGATTAGAGAAGCACAGGAAGTGGGCTTCAAAAATATAAATGTGGATATTATTTATGCTCTGCCAGGGCAGACGATAGAAGACGTGAAAGAAACGCTAGATATTGCTTTTACGCTCGGTGTACAACATTTCTCGGCCTATTCATTAATTGTGGAACCGAAAACTGTGTTTTATAACTTAATGAATAAAGGGAAATTAAGACTTCCAGGTGAAGACCATGAAGCAAAAATGTACGAAATGGTAATGGATGAAATGGAGAAACACGGCTATATCCAGTATGAAATTAGCAATTTCTCAAAAGGTGATAATGAAAGTAGACATAATCTCACATACTGGAATAATGAAGAGTATTATGGATTTGGAGCTGGGGCACATAGTTATGTAAACGGAGAACGTATCCAAAATGTAGGACCGCTCAAGCAATACTTCAATAAAATCGATGAAACTGGATTTCCATATTTAGATGTTCATGCGGTGACGGAGAAAGAAAGAATGGAAGAAGAGTTGTTCTTAGGACTTCGAAAAACAAAAGGTGTATCTAAAATAGGATTTCAAAAGAAATTTAATATGGGAATGGATCAAGTTTTCGCGAAGCAGTTACAAAGCAACGAAGAACAAGGGTTGCTTGAAGAGAGCGATGGATATGTTCGTTTAACGCGAAAAGGAAAATTATTAGGGAATGAAGTATTCCAATCATTTTTGATTGACTAATTAAATGTTCCATTGACGTGAAAAAGTTTCATTATTTCGTGACGTTTCCGTTGACAATTGAATGTCAATTTTGGTAAGTTATTAATAGATTTAGCACTCGAAGACAAAGAGTGCTAACAGAGGTGATGATGAGATGCTTACGGAACGTCAGCTCTTAATTTTACAAACAATTATTGATGACTTTATTGGATCAGCGCAACCTGTTGGGTCGAGGACGTTGGCTAAGAAAGATGAAATTACGTTTAGTTCAGCTACTATTCGAAATGAAATGGCTGATTTAGAAGAACTAGGATTTATTGAAAAAACGCATAGTTCTTCAGGGCGTGTTCCTTCTGAAAAAGGATATCGTTTTTATGTAGACCATCTTTTAGCGCCGCAAAACTTACCGAACGATGAAATTGTACAAATTAAAGACTTATTTGCTGAAAGAATTTTTGAAGCAGAAAAGATTGCACAGCAATCGGCTCAAATTTTATCAGAGCTTACGAATTATACGGCCATTGTTCTTGGACCGAAGTTAAGCACAAATAAACTTAAAAACGTACAAATTGTACCGCTTGATCGTCAAACTGCAGTCGCTATTATTGTAACGGATACAGGGCATGTACAAAGCAAAACGATTACCGTTCCGGAATCTGTTGATTTATCAGATTTAGAAAAAATGGTTAATATTTTAAATGAAAAGCTGTCGGGCGTACCAATGGCAGAATTGCATAACAAAATCTTTAAAGAGATTGTTACTGTTTTACGTGGGTATGTTCATAATTACGATAGTGCAATAAAAATGTTAGATGGTACATTTCAAGTTCCTTTATCGGAAAAGATATACTTTGGAGGCAAAGCAAATATGCTTTCGCAACCAGAGTTCCATGACATTCACAAAGTAAGATCCTTACTGACTATGATTGATAATGAAGCCGAGTTTTATGACATCTTGCGTCATAAACAAGTAGGTATTCAAGTGAAAATAGGTAGGGAAAACTCTGCGACAGCTATGGAAGATTGTAGTTTAATTTCTGCAACATATTCGATTGGAGAAGAGCAACTTGGAACAATTGCTATTTTAGGTCCGACAAGAATGCAATACTCTCGGGTAATTAGTTTGTTACAGTTATTTACGAGACAATTTACTGATGGACTTAAAAAGTAAATGAGAGTAATACATTCGCTCAAGTAATGAAATTTTCATTGCTGTGTGTAATATATAATGCTTAGGTAATTGTGTTCAGCATAATACCTAATACCTTTTAAGGAGGTGAATATTGTGGAAGAGCGTAACGAACAAGTGGTAGAAGAAGTAAAAGAAGTGCAAGTTGAAGAAGCTGTCACGACAGAAAACAGTGAAAAAACTGTAGAAGAAAAAAGTGAGGCTGCTCTTTTACAAGAAAAAGTAGATGAGTTACAAGCGAAACTAACGGAAACGGAAGGTCGCACATTACGTCTACAAGCTGATTTTGAAAATTATAAGCGTCGTGTCCAAATGGATAAACAGGCTGCTGAAAAATATAGAGCACAAAGTCTAGTTTCAGACATTTTGCCAGCTCTTGATAATTTTGAAAGAGCGATGCAAGTGGAAGCAACTGATGAGCAAACGAAATCCTTGTTACAAGGTATGGAAATGGTGCATCGTCAATTGTTAGAAGCGTTGACTAAAGAAGGCGTTGAAGTGGTTGAATCTGTTGGTAAACAGTTCGATCCTAATGAACACCAAGCTATTATGCAAGTGGAAGATAGTGAATTTGAATCAAACGCGGTAGTTGAAGAATTCCAAAAAGGTTATAAACTAAAAGACCGTGTGATTCGCCCATCAATGGTAAAAGTAAATCAATAATTTACATAAAAGTAGGAGGATTCGCCATGAGTAAAATTATCGGTATTGACTTAGGTACAACAAACTCTTGTGTAGCTGTTATGGAAGGTGGAGAACCAAAGGTTATCCCAAATCCAGAAGGAAACCGTACAACACCATCTGTTGTAGCTTTCAAAAATGAAGAGCGTCAAGTTGGGGAAGTTGCAAAGCGTCAAGCAATTACAAACCCAAATACAATCATGTCTGTTAAACGTCATATGGGTACAGACTACAAAGTAGAAGTTGAAGGTAAAGATTATACACCTCAAGAAATTTCTGCAATCATTTTACAAAACCTAAAAGCTTCTGCTGAAGCATACTTAGGTGAAACAGTTACGAAAGCTGTAATTACAGTACCTGCATACTTCAACGATGCAGAACGTCAAGCAACAAAAGATGCTGGTCGTATCGCTGGTTTAGAAGTTGAGCGTATCATTAACGAACCAACAGCGGCAGCACTTGCTTACGGTTTAGAAAAACAAGATGAAGAGCAAAAAATCTTAGTATATGACTTAGGTGGCGGTACATTTGACGTATCTATCCTTGAGTTAGCAGACGGAACATTCGAAGTTATTTCAACTGCTGGTGACAACCGTCTTGGTGGAGATGACTTTGACCAAGTTGTTATTGACCACTTAGTAGCTGAGTTCAAAAAAGAAAATAACATTGATTTAAGCCAAGATAAAATGGCGCTTCAACGTTTGAAAGATGCAGCTGAAAAGGCGAAAAAAGATCTTTCTGGCGTAACACAAACACAAATTTCATTACCATTCATTAGTGCTGGAGCTGCTGGTCCATTACACTTAGAATTAACGTTAACAAGAGCGAAATTCGAAGAACTTTCAGCAGGTCTTGTTGAAAGAACGTTAGAGCCAACTCGTCGTGCATTAAAAGACGCTGGTTTTGCTCCAAGTGAATTAGATAAAGTTATCCTTGTTGGTGGATCTACTCGTATCCCAGCTGTACAAGAAGCTATTAAACGTGAAACTGGTAAAGAACCATATAAAGGTGTAAACCCTGATGAAGTTGTAGCATTAGGTGCTGCAGTTCAAGGTGGCGTACTTACTGGTGATGTAGAAGGCGTACTATTATTAGACGTAACTCCACTTTCTTTAGGTATTGAAACTATGGGTGGTGTGTTCACGAAATTAATCGAGCGTAACACTACAATTCCAACAAGTAAGTCACAAGTATTCTCAACAGCTGCTGATAACCAACCGGCAGTAGACATTCACGTATTACAAGGTGAGCGTCCAATGTCAGCTGACAACAAAACATTAGGTCGTTTCCAATTAACAGACCTTCCGCCAGCACCACGTGGTATTCCACAAATCGAAGTAACATTCGATATTGATGCGAACGGTATTGTTAACGTACGTGCAAAAGACTTAGGAACAAGTAAAGAGCAAGCTATTACAATCCAATCTTCTTCAGGTCTTTCTGATGAAGAAGTAGATCGTATGGTACAAGAAGCAGAAGCAAATGCTGACGCTGACCAAAAACGTAAGGAAGAAGTTGAACTTCGTAACGAAGCGGACCAACTTGTATTCCAAACGGATAAAGTTGTAAAAGATTTAGAAGGTAAAGTGGATGCAGCTGAAGTTGCAAAAGCAACAGAAGCGAAAGAAGCACTACAAGCTGCGATCGAGAAGAACGAGCTTGAGGACATCCGTGCGAAAAAAGATGCTTTACAAGAAATCGTACAACAATTAAGTGTTAAATTATACGAGCAAGCTCAAGCAGCTGCAGGGCAAGCAGAAGGTGCACAAGGAGCACAAGATGCTGGCGCGAAGAAAGACAATGTAGTAGACGCTGAGTTTGAAGAAGTAAAAGAAGATAAGTAATATAAATAAGTAAGATGACAAAAAGTCAAAGTCAAGCGTGCCTTGGCTTTGGCTTTTTTCATGAATGAGAAGAAAAGTGTGAGGTTCTTAAGTTTTTTACTTTGCATACTGTAAGTGAGGAAACTTTGTTGCAAAGCACTTTCTTTCGGTGTTAAAATTACGTTTATGTGAAAGATTCGGGGGTTGTAAATTTATGAGTAAACGAGATTATTATGAGGTCCTTGGACTTAGCCAGGGTGCTTCAAAAGATGAAATAAAAAAAGCGTATCGTCGTTTGGCTAAAAAATACCATCCAGACGTAAGTAAAGAAGAAAATGCAATTGAAAAGTTTAAAGAAGTACAAGAAGCATATGAAGTATTAAGCGACGATCAAAAGCGCGCGCAATATGATCAATTTGGTCATGCTGGTGCAAATCAAGGTTTCGGTGGCTTTGGCGGCGGAGGAGACTTCGGCGGTGGCTTCGGTTTCGAAGATATCTTTAGTTCGTTCTTTGGCGGCGGTGGTGGCGGTAGACGTCGTGATCCAAATGCTCCGCGTCAAGGTGCTGACTTACAATATCAAGTTACTTTAGAGTTTGAAGAAGCTATTTTTGGTAAAGAATTAAATGTCGAGATTCCAGTTGAAGATCCATGTGATACTTGTAAAGGTAGCGGAGCGAAACCAGGAACTTCAAAAGAAACATGTAAACATTGTTCAGGTTCAGGGCAAGTAAGTGTAGAACAAAATACACCATTTGGTCGTATCGTAAACCGTCAAGCTTGTGGTCATTGTTCAGGAACTGGTCAAATGATTAAAGAAAAATGTACGACATGTCACGGTTCTGGTAAAGTGCGTAAACGTAAAAAAATCAACGTTAAGATTCCAGCAGGTATCGATAATGGTCAACAAATTCGCGTATCTGGAAAAGGTGAAGCGGGCGTAAATGGCGGACCAGCAGGAGATTTATATGTTGTTGTTCATGTGAGAAATCATGAATTCTTTGAGCGTGAAGGAGATCACATTATTTGCGAAATGCCATTAACATTTGCGCAAATGGCACTTGGTGCTGAAGTGGAAGTTCCTACTGTTCATGGAAAAGTGAAGCTGAAAATTCCAGCAGGAACACAAACAGGAACAGAATTCCGCTTAAAAGGAAAAGGTGCTCCGAACGTACGTGGATACGGTCAAGGAGATCAATATGTAGTCGTTCGTGTTGTTGTACCGACGAAATTAACTTCACATCAAAAAGATTTATTACGTGAATTTGCGGGACAAGAAGAGCAGGATGATAGTCTATTTGGAAAGCTTAAACGTGCTTTCAAAGGGGAATAATGGAAATAAAAAATGGAGTTGGTAAATTGTGAAATGGTCAGAAATTAGTATTCATACAACAGAAGAAGCAGTAGAAGCTGTCTCTCATATTTTACATGAAGCTGGTGCTAGTGGAGTTGCGATTGAGGATCCAGCGGAGTTGACGAAAGAGCGCGAGCAACAATATGGTGAAATTTATGCATTGAACCCAGATGAATATCCGGCGGAAGGTGTATTAATAAAAGCATATTTCCCGCAAACGGATTCTTTACATGAAACGATTGCAGGTGTAAAATCATCTATTGATATGCTTCCATCTTACGACATCGAAATTGGTACTGGAAATATTACAGTTAACGAAGTCAATGAAGAAGATTGGGCTACTGCTTGGAAAAAATATTACCATCCAGTACAAATTTCTGATACATTCACAATTGTGCCGACGTGGGAAGACTATACACCATCTTCTCCGGAAGAAAAAATTATTGAATTAGATCCAGGTATGGCGTTTGGAACGGGAACTCATCCGACAACAACGATGTGTATTCGTGCTTTAGAAAAAACAGTTCAGCCAGGTGACACTATTATTGATGTTGGAACAGGTTCTGGTGTACTTAGTATTGCAGCAGCAAAATTAGGTGCGTCTTCTGTTCAAGCGTATGATTTAGATCCGGTTGCAGTGGAAAGTGCAGAAATGAATGTACGTTTAAATAAAACAGATGATATCGTGTCTGTTGGGCAAAATAGTCTTTTAGAAGGCATTGAAGGTCCTGTTGATTTAATCGTAGCTAACTTATTAGCAGAAATTATTCTATTATTCCCTGAAGATGCAGCGAGAGTTGTGAAGTCGGGCGGATTATTTATTACATCGGGCATCATTGCTGCGAAGGAAAAAGTAATTTCTGAAGCGTTAGAAAAAGCCGGATTTACAATTGAAGAAGTGTTACGAATGGAAGATTGGGTAGCAATTATTGCACGAAATGCGTAATATAGATTTTAGTCTATAATGAAAAGGGGAGTCTCTCACTATAAAGTGAGGGACTTGCCGTTTGTTATATGAAAAATGATAACGTTTCGTTCTTTTCGTAAGTATTGACTTACGAAAGGAACGAAACTCTACTAAGGTGATTATATGCAACGTTATTTTGTAGAAGAGAAATATGTAAATGAGACAAGTATTCGCATTGTAGGTGATGACGTACATCATATCGCAAGAGTGATGCGTATGTCAGCTGGTGATCACATTTATTGCTGTGTAAACGGAAAAACAGCCGTATGTTCAATTGATGAAATTACCAGTGAATTTATTAATACGGCTATTGTAGAATGGGTAGAGGCGTCAAGTGAACTTCCTGTTTTCGTGACGATTGCAAGTGGACTGCCGAAAGGAGACAAGCTAGAGTTAATTTTTCAAAAAGGAACTGAGCTTGGGGCAGCTGCATTCTTACCATTTCAAGCATCTCGCTCTATTGTAAAATGGGATGCGAAAAAAGCTGATAAAAAAGTTGAGCGTTTAAGAAAAATTGTGAAAGAAGCTGCGGAACAATCACATAGAAGTGAAGTTCCAGAAGTACATGCTCCGGCATCGTTTAAAGAATTGCTTTCGATGAGTGGTGAGTATGATGTTTGTCTTGTGGCTTACGAAGAGGAAGCAAAACAAGGCGAGAAATCTAACTTTGCGAAAGCTTTAACGACGATGAAACCAGGTCAAAAGCTATTGATTGTATTTGGCCCAGAAGGCGGTTTAGCTGAGGAAGAGATTACAACGCTTCGTGAACATAAATTTGTACCATGTAGTTTAGGACCAAGAATTTTAAGAACAGAAACGGCGCCGTTATACGCGTTAAGTGCTGCTTCGTATCATTTTGAATTGATGGGGTGATGATCAATGTCAACTGTTGCGTTCCATACGTTAGGTTGTAAAGTAAACCACTATGAAACAGAAGCCATTTGGCAATTGTTTAAACAAGGTGGATATGAAAGAACTGAATATGAAAAGAAATCTGATGTATACGTTATTAATACGTGTACAGTAACGAATACGGGAGATAAGAAAAGCCGTCAAGTTATTAGACGTGCTGTTCGCCAAAACCCGGATGCGGTTATTTGTGTAACTGGATGTTATGCACAAACATCTCCAGCGGAAATTATGGCAATTCCAGGTGTAGATATTGTAGTTGGTACACAGGATCGCGAAAAGATGTTAGGATACATCGAAGAATTCCGCAAAGAGCGTCAGCCAATTAATGCTGTCCGCAACATTATGAAAACACGTGTATACGAAGAACTGGATGTACCTTATTTCACGGATCGTACACGTGCATCTTTAAAAATACAAGAAGGTTGTAATAACTTCTGTACATTCTGTATTATTCCTTGGGCGCGTGGTTTAATGCGCTCTCGTGATGGGAAAGAAGTTATTAAGCAAGCGCAGCAATTAGTAGATGCAGGTTATAAAGAAATCGTATTAACAGGTATTCATACAGGTGGGTACGGTGAAGATATTAAAGATTATAACTTAGCTGGATTACTTCGTGATATGGAAGCGGAAGTAGGCGGATTAAAACGTCTTCGTATTTCTTCTATTGAAGCGAGTCAGATTTCAGATGAAGTTATTGAAGTGTTAGATAAGTCTGAAGTAGTTGTACGTCACTTACACATTCCGTTGCAATCTGGATCTAATACAGTATTAAAACGTATGCGTCGTAAGTATACGATGGAATTTTTCCAAGAGCGTTTAGATCGTTTGAAAGAAGCGTTACCAGGTCTTGCGATTACATCGGACGTAATCGTTGGTTTCCCAGGTGAAACAGAAGAAGAATTCATGGAAACATACAATTTCATTAAAGAGAATCGCTTCTCTGAGTTACACGTATTCCCTTACTCAAAACGTACGGGAACACCTGCAGCGCGTATGGAAGATCAAGTTCCTGAAGATGTGAAGAACGATCGTGTGCACCGTTTAATTGAACTATCTAATCAATTAGCAAAAGAGTATGCGTCACAGTTTGAAGGCGAAGTACTTGAAATCATTCCAGAAGAGCAATTTAAAGAGGGCGACCGCGAAGGGTTATATGTAGGTTATACAGATAACTACTTGAAAATTGTATTTGAAGGATCAGAAGAATTAATTGGTAAACTAGTGAAAGTGAAAATTACGAAAGCTGGTTATCCATATAACGAAGCGCAATTTGTTCGTGTTCTTGAAGATGATGTAAAAAAAGAATCAGCAAGTGCATAAATTGAAACATTAATCAGTGGGGCATCCCCACTGATTATCAGCCCGACCCCCACCTAAGTTCTTTGTTTTCGCTGAATTTTGAGGTGGGGGTCTTACTGCCTTACTGTCTTGGTAAATAGCGGCATAAAAAAGCGTGCAAACGGAAACGATTTGCATGCTTTCTTTTTTGTGGAGAAGTTAAGTACTGAAAAGGCAGGTACGTCGAATGAGTAGTTATTTAATGTTTTATTGTATTAAAAAAGGTGTAAAGATAAAAATATAGTTGTCTTCAGGGGAAAAGAATAATAGCTATCTACATAGCTTTTGAACAGGGAAGGGCATCTATTCTTCTTTTATTCTGCCAAATAGTTGACCTGAAGTGATAAAATGTATTATAATCGTAAAAGACATGCTGAAGAAGGGTTTCTTTTTGCATGCTGAAATTAGTATGTAAGTGTGATGTTTCGGAGGGAGGGAAAGAGAATGTCAAAAACAGTCGTTCGTAAAAACGAGTCTTTGGAGGATGCACTTCGCCGTTTTAAAAGATCGGTTTCTAAAACTGGTACACTTGCTGAAGCAAGAAAGCGCGAGTTTTATGAAAAGCCAAGTGTAAAACGTAAGAAGAAATCTGAAGCGGCAAGAAAGCGTAAATTCTAAGAGAGGGTGTAAGTTATGAGTCTTCTCGGTCGTTTAAACGATGATATGAAACAAGCGATGAAGAATAAACAAAAAGAAAAATTAACCGTTATTCGTATGGTTAAGGCTGCTTTACAAAATGAAGGTATTAAACTGCAACATACTCTTACTGAAGAAGAGGAATTAACAGTTTTAGCTCGTGAAGTAAAACAGTATAAGGACTCCCTCCTTGAATTTAAAAAAGCTGGTCGTGAAGACCTTGTTAATAAACTGCAAAGTGAAATTCAGATTTTAAGCGCATATTTGCCGGAGCAATTAACAGAAGAAGAACTAGCGAATGTAATTAAGCAAGTTATTTCTGAAGTTGGTGCGACTTCTAAAGCAGATATGGGTAAGGTGATGACTGCTGTTATGCCGAAAGTAAAAGGTAAAACAGACGGATCACTTGTGAATAAGTTGGTTATCCAACTATTAGCATAAAAAAACGTCTCATTTCGTATGAGACGTTTTTTTATGCTTTTTTTCAGTTTGGACGTGATATTACAAGCTCTTTTTTCATACATATGGGATGAGAGGGGGTCTTTTGAGATGAAAAAATTAGAACAAATGAAGAATTGGTTAACAAAGCAAATAGACCTGCCAGTGGATGTGCTAATGGATCTACCTCGGATCACGCTTGTTGGGCAAGTGCATATCTATATAGAAAATCATCGAGGTTTATTAGTGTTTTCAGATAAAGAAGTAAGATTGTTATTAAAGCACGGTCAATTATTAATTAAAGGGCAATCCTTTATTATTAAAACAATCCTTCCAGAAGAACTTTTACTTGAAGGAATAATTGAGCAAGTGACGTTTTTAGAAAACGAAAAAAAAGAGGAGTGAGGGAAACTTCCATATGTGAAGTTTTTCTTCGTTATTTTCGTGATTCGACCTTACTATTCATTTTATCTCGCTATTTATGGGTGGTAGAACTCTTTATTTCATTTTCGTACGAGCTATTTTGCTAATTAAAGCGAAAAAAGTAGTGTGTATACTTTTGGAAAGGTAGTGGAGATAGTAGATGAAAAATAAATGGTTTATAAAGTGGCTTGGATATGTAAAAGTACGAATTGAAGGTAGAGGAGCGGAACGGTTCGTTAACGAATGTGTGCGTAGAAAATTATTAGTTTGGGATGTTAAGAAGATTGCTGATGAAACGTTAGTTTTTTGTATGTTATTACGAGATGTGAAGAAAATAAAACCAATTTATAGAAAAAATGAATGTAAACTATATTTTATTGGACGTTACGGTTTTCCTTTTTTGAATAAGCGTTTAATTAAAAATAGTGGATTCTTAATTGGTTTTTTAATTTTCTTTTTTGGCATGATTGCATTATCTAATATGGTTTGGAAAATTGAAATTACAGGAGCGAAACCTGAAACAGAATATATATTGATGAAAGAATTGGACAAAATGGGTATTAAAAAAGGAAAATTACAATTCCAGATGCCTAATGTAGAAGATGTGCAGCGTCACTTGACAGACAATATTAATGCGATTACTTGGGCGGGACTAGAAATAAGAGGAACGACGTACCATTTTAAAATTGTTGAAAAAAACGAGCCGAAAAAAGAAAAGGAACAAAGGCCGCAAAATTTAGTAGCAAAAAAAGAAGCGATTGTGACAAAAACATTTGTTGAAGTAGGAAAACCAGTTGTCTTGAAAAATGACCATGTCGAAAAAGGACAGCTTCTCGTATCAGGGATATACGGTAATGAGGAGAGTCCGACGATTGTTTCAGCACAAGGTATTGTATATGGAGAAACGTGGTACACATCTGAGGTGAATGTGCCACTAAAGACGCAATTTCAAGTATATACTGGCAATGCATATAATGAGCATTACCTTACATTTGGGAGTACGAAAATAAAAATATGGGGATTTCAACATGATAAGTATAAACGCTCTCGTACGGAAAGTGTAAAACACGATGTGAAACTATTTGGTTTTACACTGCCAATCGCGTACGAAAAAGATATCGTGCGAGAAGAGGAAGAAGCGAATCGGGAATATACAGAAAAACAGGCAATGAAAGTAGCGAAAGAGATGGCTGAAAAAGAACTAAAGAAAAAATTGGATGAACATGCTATGATTGTAAGTGATAAGATTTTGAGTAAACAGGTTGAGGCGGATCAACTAAAAGTCACATTGCATTATACTGTGATCGAAAATATTGCAGAGCCACAACCAATATCCGAATCCGATATTCAAGGAGACTGAGTAATGGCAGAACAATTAGTAGAAATGAACCAACAATTGGAAAATACTAACGAAGCAATCGCTCTTTTTGGAGTCAATGATGCTCATTTGAAAGTAATTGAACGGGAACTGAATGTATCGATCGTAACTAGAGGTGAAACTGTTCATGCATCTGGAGCAGTTGAAACTGTGACACTCGTAGAAAAAATCTTACAGCAATTACTTGTTGTTATTCGAAAAGGTGTATCAATTACAGAAAGAGATGTTGCGTATGCAATTCAGCTCGCACAACAAGGGAAAATTGCTCAATTTGAAGAGTTATATGAAGAAGAAATCTTTAAAACGGCAAAAGGTAAATCCATTCGTGTAAAAACAATGGGGCAAAGAAGATATATTCATGCAATGAAGAAGAATGATGTTGTATTTGGGATAGGACCTGCTGGGACTGGGAAAACATACTTAGCTGTAGTAATGGCTGTAAGAGCTTTAAAGCAAGGGTATGTAAAGAAAATCATTTTAACGAGACCGGCTGTAGAAGCTGGAGAAAGTTTAGGGTTTTTACCAGGTGATTTGAAAGAGAAAGTAGATCCATATTTACGTCCATTGTATGATGCGTTGCACGATATTCTTGGACAAGAATATACACAGCGTATGATGGAGCGAGGTGTAATTGAAATCGCACCTCTAGCTTATATGAGAGGGCGTACACTCGATGATTCATTTGTTATTTTAGATGAAGCGCAAAATACAACGGGTGCACAAATAAAAATGTTTTTAACTAGATTAGGTTTTAGTTCTAAAATGGTTATTACGGGAGACCCTTCACAAGTAGACTTACCAAAAGGGGTAAAATCAGGGCTTTCGCTAGCTTCTAACATTTTATCTGGTGTATCAGGTCTTTCGTTCATTACATTAGAACAAACGGACGTTGTGAGGCATCCGCTGGTGCAACGTATTATTGAGGCATATGATAAAATGGAATGATCCTATTTGTCAGGATCATTTCTTTTTGTATTAAGGTTGGCGAACGGCATATTTTTTACTATCATAAAAGATAAGAGAAATAAACTATAGGTACTGGTGTATCAAAGTGTTCTCTAAAAGTATCGTTGGCTAGAAGAAATGAAAGCTATAAATAGTTTCACTTTATTTCTGGAGAGGAGAAGGTATTGAAATCATGTTAAGAGCTCAAGAAATTTCTAAGTGGTTTCGTAATTTACAACATTCGAAAAAACTAAGTTGGATTTCTTACGTTTTGTTAGGAGCAGTGCTGTTTTTTGCACTTATGAATAATGTAAAACCAGAGCAATTAGATGTTGATATGTATTCTATTGCGAAAAAAACAATTCATTCTCCTATTAAAATTGAAGATAAGGTTATAACGGACAGAAAAAAACAAGAGGCCGCTCAAAAAGTCGGGGATCAATATACATATAGAAGTGAATATAAACAAAATAGAGTAGATATTGTAAATGATGTTTTTGCTAAGGTAAATGAAGTAATTCAGGAGATGAAAGCTGCTGGACCTGAAGAGCAAAAAAAGATGACCGATGCAAATAAATTAGAAAAGTTGAAGAAGAAGTTACCATCTAATTTAACAAAAGAATTATCGGATGAGAATTTATTATACTTTATTAATGCAGAACCAGATCAATTAGAATTAGCAAAAAACGCGGCTTTAACGTCTGTTAGTGTTATTATGGGTGGAAATATTAAAATGTCCGAAGAAATAGCAGCAAAAGAGCGATTTGTTAATGAAATGAAAAGCCTCAATGTGAATAGCGGCTTGAAGGAAGCTGTGAATGCGCTAGGATCATATGCGATTACAGCGAATTATTTTTATGATCCAGCTGTCACGAAAGAGAAGAAGAAAGCAGAAGAGGACTTAGTTCCACCTGTTTATATCCTTCAAGGACAAGTTATTGTTAGAGAAGGTGAAACAATTTCAAGTGATATGTATAATCAGTTGAAATTAGTCGGTTTATTAGAGAAAGGTAATAGTTTTCAGCCTTATGTTGGATTAGCAGTGCTCATTGGTGTGTTACTGTACTTTATGCATAAGCAGTTTGAAGTATTTTTACAGCGAAAAAGAGAAGACAGGCCGTACATTTTAGCGTATATTACAATTTTGTCTATCACGATTGTTTTAATGAAAATTATTAGTTTGTTTCAAAAGCTTGAATATGCAGGAATTGCGTATGTTGTCCCAGTTGCGATGGGAACAATACTTGTAAAACTAATGATTGGCGATCGATTTGTATTCTTAACAAGTATGATTTTTTCTGTGTGCGGAAGTATTATGTTTAATGAAGGAGTAACAAGTACACTGAATTATAGTGTAGGTATTTATGTGCTATTAAGTTCATTATCAGTAAGCATTTTCTTAAGAGAAAAAAATCGTCGTACGATGATTTTGCAAGCTGGTATACTCGTTTCTATCTTAAATGTAGTCGTCTTAGCGGCGTTATTATTATTACGTAATGGGAATTTTTCACCTCTTGAAATTGGAACGCAATTATTGATGGCTTCCGTTTCAGGTATTATCTCATCCGTTTTAGCGATGGGAATATTACCATATTTAGAGAGTGGACTTGGAATTGTATCAAGCATGAAGCTTATGGAACTATCAAGTCCGAATCATCCGCTCTTGCGTAGAATTTTGTTAGAAGCGCCAGGAACATACCACCACAGTGTAATGGTAGCGAATCTTTCTGAGGCAGCATGTGAAGCGGTCGGAGCAAATGGTGTATTAGCACGTGTAGGGGCGTATTATCATGATGTAGGAAAAACAGTACAACCGCAATTCTTTATTGAAAACCAGATGGGAATTGAAAATCCACATGATAAATTAGATCCTGTGACGAGTAAAGATATTATCATTGCTCACGTAACAGATGGAGTCAGAATGCTCGAAGAATACCATATTCCGCAAGAAATTATCGATATTGCTGGACAACACCATGGTACAACATTACTTAAATATTTTTATTATAAGGCGATTAAAGAAGATAAAGAAAAATATACAGAAGAGATGTTCCGCTATCCGGGATCAAAAGCAACTTCTAAAGAGTCGGCAATTGTTGGTATTGCTGATAGTGTTGAGGCGGCGGTACGTTCTATGAATCACCCAACGCCAGATCAAATAAATAATTTAGTACAAAGTATTATTAAAGATCGCCTGCAAGATGGGCAATTTAGTGAATGTGATTTGACGTTTAAGGAACTACAAATCGTTGGAAAAACGTTATGTGAAACGTTAAATGGTATTTTCCATTCGCGTATTACATATCCGGAACTACCGGAAGAGAAGGAGAAAGAATGAGTTTATTAATTGATTTCATTGATGAAACAGAAGAAGTGAAAGAAGAATATGTGAATTTAATTCGTGAGATATTAGAAAAAGCAGCTCAAATGGAAAAAATAGAGGATGGTGCGGAGTTATCAGTGACATTTGTAGATAATGAACGCATTCGCGAGATTAATCGTGATTACCGAGATAAGGATCAGCCTACGGATGTCATTTCCTTTGCTATGGAAGAAATGGGAGAAGGAGAGATGGAAATTGTAGGTGCAGAGATGCCTCGTATGTTAGGTGACCTTATTATTTCTATTCCGAGAGCGAAAGAACAAGCTGAAGAGTATGGACATTCTTTTGATCGTGAACTTGGCTTTTTAGCGTTACATGGCTTTTTACATTTACTTGGTTATGACCACATGACAGAAGAGGATGAAAAAGAAATGTTTGGAAGACAAAAAGAAATTTTAGAGGCATTTGGATTAGGTCGATGAAAAAAGGAAAACTTATAAATAGTTTTGGATATGCTATAGCAGGTATATTCTTTTGTCTTCGTCATGAACGAAATATGAAAATTCATTATTTAGCCGCAGTCATTGTTATATGCTGCGGCTTTTATTTCCATATTACGAAAGTAGAGTGGATGGTATTACTTATTGTAATAGGAATTGTAATGAGTTTAGAGATGGTAAATACGGCTGTGGAAAAAACAGTAGATTTAGCGACTACTGATATACATCCGTTTGCGAAAATTGCAAAGGATGTCGCAGCCGGAGCGGTTTTATTGTTTGCGATAATAGCCGTTATAATTGGTGCTATTATCTTTTTGCCGTATGTGGTATAGTTGCATTCCAAAGCTTTTATTAAGCTTTGGAAGTGCCGTAAAGGCCTTTAATCAGAGAGTGTATCTATTCACAGCTGTGGACAGGAAGGATGCGGGAATATGAATAGTAAACAATTAATTCAAGAAGCAATCGAAGCGCGTAAACAAGCGTACGTACCATATTCTAAATTTCAAGTAGGTGCCGCATTATTAACACAGGATGGAAAAGTATATCGTGGATGTAATGTTGAGAATGCATCATATGGCTTATGTAACTGTGCAGAAAGAACAGCTTTATTTAAGGCGGTTTCTGAAGGAGATAAAGAGTTTGTAGCTATCGCGATTGTGGCGGATACAAAGCGTCCGGTACCTCCTTGTGGAGCATGTCGCCAAGTTATGGTAGAATTATGTAAACAGGATACGAAAGTATACCTATCAAATTTACATGGTGACGTTCAAGAGACGACAGTCGGAGAATTGTTGCCAGGAGCATTTTTAGCGGAGGATTTACATGAATAGAAAAGGTTATAAATCAGGTTTTGTCTCTATTATTGGCAGACCGAATGTTGGGAAATCTACATTTTTAAATCGTATTATCGGCCAGAAAATTGCCATTATGAGTGACAAGCCACAAACAACTCGTAATAAAATTCAAGGCGTATATACAGAAAATGATTCACAAGTAATTTTCATTGATACACCAGGAATACATAAACCTAAACATAAATTAGGCGACTTCATGGTGAAGATGGCTCAAACGACATTAAAAGAAGTTGATATTGTTCTGTTTATGGTCAATGCAGTTGAAGGATTTGGCCGTGGTGAAGAATTTATCATTGAGAAATTAAAAGAAACGAAACAACCAGTATTTTTAGTAATTAATAAAATCGACCAACTTCATCCAGAGCAATTATTAGAGTTAATCGATCAATACCGCAAACTATATGAGTTTGCAGAGATTGTACCAATTTCTGCATTAGACGGTAATAATGTGGACGCTTTAATTGGAACAATTAAAAAGTATTTACCAGAAGGACCACAGTACTATCCAGATAATCAAGTAACGGATCATCCAGAGAGATTTATTATTTCAGAGCTTATTCGTGAGAAAGTACTACATTTAACACGTGAAGAAGTGCCGCATTCTGTGGCTGTTGTTATCGATGCAATTCAAAAACGCGAAGGCGGGGCAGTTTATATCAATGCAACGATTGTTGTGGAACGTCCATCGCAAAAAGGGATTATTATCGGGAAACAAGGGAAGATGTTAAAAGAAGTTGGTAAGCGAGCACGTTTTGATATTGAAGCATTACTTGGTTCTAAAGTATTTTTAGAAGTATGGGTAAAAGTGCAAAAAGATTGGCGTAATAAAATGTCTCAGCTTCGTGACCTTGGTTTCCGCGAAGACGAGTACTAAAATAGAGTAAAGCTGTAATCAGCGGATGTTTTGTTCATCCGCTGATTATTGGTTTTTATGAGTTTTGATAAATTAGGAAAAATTTTTCTCACATGAAAATGGACAAAATGGGTCAATTTAATAACAACAAAGGAAATTGGTTTATAGGCTACGCTTATTGAGAAAGGTGGATTCTTATGCTAGATTTTACCTGGAAGTTTTTCTCCAAAACAGGAAGCATTGAAACGTACTTGCTTTTGAAAGAAATGGAAAAAGACGTAAACGATGAGATGGATCAACATGAAGAGGAGCTAGCACATCTAGACTCTCCAATTTCTTGACCCGTTTTGTTCAAACCTTGGATGGTGACGAACATGTTTCAAAAAGTTGAGGGCATCGTTATCCGTACGACAGATTACGGAGAAACGAACAAGATTGTTACAATATTCTCAAGAGAATTGGGTAAGGTAAGTGCAATGGCAAGAGGAGCGAAAAAACCGAAAAGCCGGTTAGCATCTGTTTCGCAACTTATGACACATGGTAATTTTCTTATTCAAATGGGATCTGGACTTGGAACTTTACAACAAGGCGAGATTATTTCAACTATGAAAGAAATTCGCGAGGATATATTTTTAACTGCTTATGCATCATTTATTGTTGAGTTAACTGATAAAGCAACAGAAGATAAAAAACATAATCCATATTTATTTGAAATGTTATATCAAACGTTGCATTATATGTGTGAGGGTGTTGATTCAGAAGTATTATCATTAATTTATCAAACGAAAATGCTTCCGGTATTAGGGATGCGCCCGTATTTTGATACATGTGCGATTTGTCATCAAGAAACAGATTTTGTCGCCTTCTCTGTCCGGGAAGGCGGTTTTCTGTGCTCGCGTCATGCTGAACAAGACCAGTATCGTATACCAGTGGGGGAAGCTGTACATAAATTATTACGTCTTTTCTACCACTTCGATTTACATAGACTTGGGAATGTATCAGTGAAGGATAGCACAAAAAAACAAATGCGTTTAGTATTGAATACATATTATGATGAATATTGCGGGATTTATTTGAAATCAAGACGTTTCTTAGAACAACTTGATAAGTTTCAAATATAATTTGGGGCCGTATACGGTCCTTTTTACATCCTATCTTTTTCAAATAGCATATTTAGTATATAATATTTAAGAGATAGTATAACTTTTTTCGTTGTGCACTGAAGGTGGTGATTATCATAGAGCTGAATAAACGGCAAGAACATATCATTCAGATTGTAAAAGATCACGGTCCTATTACAGGGGAGTCAATTGCTGCGCAATTGGGATTAACACGTGCAACGCTAAGACCAGACTTAGCAATTTTAACGATGGCTGGTTATTTAGAAGCGCGTCCACGCGTAGGTTATTTTTATACGGGTAAAACTGGGGGGCAGCTATTATCTGAAGCTGTTAAGAAAATTAAAGTACAAGATTATCAATCTAGACCGGCTGTAATTGATAAAAATGTATCAGTATACGATGCGATTTGTACGATGTTTTTAGAGGACGTAGGTACATTATTCGTTGTAGATCAATCGACTCTATTAGTTGGCGTTGTATCTCGTAAAGATTTATTACGAGCTAGCCTAGGAAAGCAGGATTTAACCTCTCTTCCGGTTAATATTATCATGACAAGGATGCCAAACATTGCGATGTGTCGTAGAGAAGATTCTTTATATGATATTGCGATGGAATTAATAGAAAGACAGATTGATGCGATGCCAGTTGTAAAAGATACGAAACAAGGTTTAGAAGTGATTGGACGAATTACAAAAACAAATATTACACGTGCGTTTGTAAACTTAGTAAATAACGAATAAGTGTAATTTGTTTAAAGTGAGGTAATGTAATGGATAATAAAATCGTATATGTCGTATCTGACTCTGTTGGAGAAACGGCTGATTTGGTTGTTCGAGCAGCGATGGGGCAATTCCCATTCGCTCCTGATATTAGACGTGTACCGTATGTAGAAGATACAGGGACATTAAAAGAAGTGATTTCGATTGCTAAGAGCAATCAAGCGCTTATTTGTTTCACGTTAGTAAAGCCTGACATGCGCCAGTATTTAGTGACAGAGGCCGCGAAAGAAGGTGTAGAGGCATATGATATTATCGGGCCTCTTATCGATCAAATTGAAGAAATTACAGGGCAAGTACCAAGATATGAGCCGGGTGTTGTTCGTAGATTAGATGAAGAATACTTTAAAAAGATTGAAGCGATTGAGTTTGCTGTAAAGTATGATGATGGTAGAGACGCACGTGGTATTTTAAAAGCAGATATCGTGTTGATTGGGATTTCGCGAACATCAAAAACACCACTTTCTCAATATTTAGCTCATAACAAACGTTTGAAAGTTGCCAATGTACCGCTCGTACCAGAAGTAGATCCACCTGAAGAGTTATATCAAGTGGCTAAAGAAAAATGCTTCGGTTTGAAAATCACGCCAGATAAGTTGAACCATATTCGAAAAGAGCGATTGAAATCACTTGGATTAAGTGACGGTGCAACATATGCCAATATTAATCGTATTAAAGAAGAAATTGATCACTTTGAGAATGTAGTCGGTAAAATAGATTGTCAAGTAATTGATGTATCGAATAAAGCGATTGAAGAAACAGCTAACATTATTGTGAATGCAGTGCAAAACCAAAAATTGTTTTAGCACATTTACCAAAGGTGAATGTGCTTTTTTCGCTCATGAAAAAAGCAATGCCTGTTGATTTCGTAATAGATTATAGCGGAGTGGTTATACTTATATTCTTCTGTCTTTTTATTAGGCTAAAGGTAGGGTTTCGTTATCCTGAAATAGAAGATGAAAAAATAAAGGGATATGTAGCGCAGTTGAAGAAAATATATTATAATAAAAAATTGTGATAAAAACCTATATTTTACGTTTAGACTTTAATTTTTCAGAATAAACTAGGGATAGGATTTACGAAAAGACATGTAATTACGTTAAATCGACAAAATCTATACAAGAAAACGCACATTATGGAAGGATTCGCAGAAGGGATGTAGAATACAGAAATATGCAAAACATCAATATCGTATTAGTTGATGCAGATGCATATCCTGTGAATGCTGAAAATTGTGCAAGTTGGAACGAAAGTTCATGTCGAAATTTTGTTTGTCACATCGTATGCTCATCGTTTAAGGAAGTAGCAAGGGAAATTGGATCTATGTAGATGCTGAATAAGCTAAAGTTGATTTTTTATATGTATCAACATGCAAAAGAAACAGATCTCGTGATCACATAGGATATGGTGCTTGCTAGTCTTCTTGTAAAAAAAAGTGTATATGTATTGTCTCCAGGAGGTGCATTTGTAACAGGTGAGCAAATGGATACAATTTTATATAGTAGGTATGTATCTGCGAAATTACGCAGAAAAGGGCCTGCAAAATCGTTTGATAACGTGATCGACAACACTTTCTAATAAGTTTAGAAAAAATATTGTCGAATTATAAAGGAATTTTTTAATTTATATCGAATACAAAATACGACACGGAGATGGATTTATGGGGAACAGAATTCCCGAAGAAGTTGTTGAACAGATTCGGACGTCATCGGATATTGTAGAAGTGATTGGTGAATACGTTCAACTTAGAAAACAGGGACGTAACTATTTCGGCCTTTGTCCATTTCATGGTGAGAATTCTCCTTCATTCTCTGTTTCATCGGATAAGCAAATTTTTCATTGCTTCGGATGTGGAGAAGGTGGAAATGTATTTTCCTTTCTAATGAAAATGGAAGGATTGGCTTTTACCGAGGCTGTTCAAAAGCTAGGTGAAAGAAATGGAATTGCGGTTGCAGAGTATACATCAGGGCAAGGACAACAAGAAGACATATCTGATGACACTGTCATCATGCAACAGGCTCATGAGCTTTTGAAAAAGTATTATCATCATTTATTAGTAAATACAGAAGAAGGAAATGAAGCACTTTCGTATTTGTTAAAACGTGGTATTACGAAAGAGATGATTGAGAAGTTTGAAATTGGTTATGCGTCACCTGCTTGGGATGCAGCAACGAAAATTTTACAAAAAAGGGGCTTATCGCTGTCTAGTATGGAACAAGCTGGTCTTCTCATAAGAAGCGAGAAGGATGGTAGTCATTATGATCGCTTCCGTGGAAGGGTTATGTTTCCAATCTATACGTTACAAGGTAAAGTGATAGCGTTTAGTGGAAGGGCGCTAGGAGATGATACTCCGAAATATTTAAATAGCCCTGAAACACCGATTTTTCATAAAAGTAAATTGTTGTATAACTTCCACCAAGCGAGGCCGTTTATTAGAAAACGTGGGCAAGTGGCCCTTTTTGAAGGGTATGCCGACGTACTAGCTGCGGTAAAAAGTGGTGTGGAAGAAGCTGTTGCGACAATGGGAACAGCTTTAACTGAAGAACAAGCAAAACTTCTGCGACGTAACGTTGAAACTGTTGTTCTTTGCTATGATGGTGATAAAGCAGGGCGAGAAGCAACGATGAAAGCAGGGCAATTATTGCTAAAAGTCGGTTGCCAAGTGAAAGTTATATCCTTGCCAGATAAGCTTGACCCTGATGAATATGTGCAACAATATGGGACAACTGCTTTTGAAAATCTTGTGAAATCAAGTATAAGTTTTGTTGGTTTTAAAATAAATTATTTGCGTTTAGGGAAAAATTTGCAAGATGAGTCTGGCAAAGAAGAATATGTGAAAAGTGTTTTAAAAGAGTTATCGTTGCTACAGGATGCGATGCAGGCAGAATCATATTTGAAGTCATTATCGCAAGAATTTTCGTATTCAATGGAAACACTTTTGAATCAATTGCACCAATATCGCAAAGAACAAAAGGTACAGCAAAAACAAGTAAAGCAGGTTTCTAAGCCGTCTCAAATTGTTCAAACAAAACCGAAGTTAACAGGTTTTGAAAGGGCAGAAAGAGAAATTATTTACCATATGTTGCAAAGTCCAGAAGTGGCTGTTCGTATGGAATCCCATATAGAAGATTTTCACACAGAAGAACATAAAGGGATTTTATATGAACTATACGCATATTATGAAAAGGGAAATGAACCTTCAGTCGGAACATTTTTAAGTTGGCTCTCTGATGAGAAGTTGAAAAATATTATCACTGATATTTCGACGGATGAATTTATTAATCCAGAATACACAGAAGAAGTGTTACAAGGCCATTTGGATACGCTTAGACGTCATCAAGAAAAACTTGAGAAGACGGAAATCATCTTTAAGATAAAACAAATGGAAAAAACAGATCCTGTAGAGGCTGCTAAATATTATGTAGCATATTTACAAAATCAAAAAGCGAGAAAATAGCTTTTTTGATAAATTTTTAGTATAATGAATGTTTGTATCTCGCGTAAGGAGGGGAACAGATGGCTGACAAACCAGCTCGTTCTAAACAAATTGAAACTGAAATGACCCTTGAGCAAGTGAAAGAACAACTCACTGAGCTCGGAAAAAAACGTGGCGTTCTTACATATGAAGAGATTGCAGAACGCATGAATGGATTTGAAATTGAATCCGATCAAATGGATGAATACTATGAATATTTAGGTGAACAAGGGATTGACTTAGTCGGTGACAACGACAACGAAGAAGGTCCTAATAATCGCCAAATTTCAAAAACAGAAGAAGAATTTGACCTTAATGATTTAAGTGTACCACCTGGGGTTAAAATCAATGATCCTGTTCGTATGTATTTAAAAGAAATTGGTCGTGTAGATTTACTATCTGCAGAAGAAGAAATTCGACTTGCAACGCGTATTGAAGATGGCGATGAAGAAGCGAAACGTCGTCTTGCAGAAGCAAACTTACGTCTTGTAGTAAGTATTGCAAAGCGCTACGTGGGCCGTGGCATGCTTTTCTTAGACTTAATCCAAGAAGGGAATATGGGTCTAATTAAAGCGGTTGAAAAGTTCGATTATCGTAAAGGTTTCAAATTTAGTACGTATGCAACTTGGTGGATCCGCCAAGCGATTACACGTGCGATTGCAGACCAAGCACGAACAATTCGTATCCCAGTTCATATGGTTGAAACGATTAATAAGTTAATTCGTGTACAACGTCAATTATTACAAGATTTAGGACGCGAACCATCTCCTGAAGAGATTGGTGAAGAAATGGATCTTGCTCCAGAAAAAGTACGCGAAATCTTAAAAATTGCACAGGAGCCAGTTTCTCTTGAAACACCGATTGGTGAAGAAGATGACTCCCATTTAGGTGATTTCATTGAAGACCAAGAAGCAACATCGCCTGCGGACCATGCAGCGTATGAATTGCTAAAAGAACAATTAGAAGATGTGTTAGATACACTAACAGATCGTGAAGAAAATGTTCTACGTCTTCGTTTTGGTTTAGATGATGGACGAACTCGTACGCTTGAAGAAGTTGGGAAAGTATTCGGCGTAACGAGAGAACGTATCCGTCAAATTGAAGCAAAAGCACTTCGTAAATTAAGACATCCAAGCCGTAGTAAGCGTCTTAAGGATTTCTTAGAATAGGTTCTTTTTAAGTTTACTTCACCTTTGTGAAGTAAACTTTTTTATTTTGTTAACTTTTGTTAAACTTTAGCTATCAGCAACGATTACAATTTCTTGTAATTTATTTTACAGAATTGTCTTTTGATTTGCAAATGCTCATTTTTCGATTTTTCGATTAATTTTGTTTATTCTATACAAAGATATATGTAGAAAAGTGAAAAATATGATGAGAAACGTTAATAATTATCGAAATAATAAGCGATATAACAATAAAAAACAATAAACTGAATTTATGGAATATTTTTAACGATTAGTAGTTTACTCTTTTCTGATAGAGCGTTTTCAAGTACAATGGAAATGACTGAATCATCTAACTATTTAGGGGTATAGAGGGGGGAGAAGAGATATGAAACGTAATCCGCTGATTCCGTTCGCTCTTATTGCAGCATTAGGTATTATCGTTATGTTTGTATTTTCATTTCAGGGGCTAAATAAATCTAAAGAGTTAGCTGATGCAAAAAATGGTGGGAAGCCAGTGCAAACAGCATCGAAGCCAGAGGATATTGTGAAGCAAAGCTGTACGAGCTGCCACGGTGACCAGTTACAAGGGGCAGTAGGGCCTAATTTACAAAAGATTGGTGGGAAACTTTCAAAAGATGAAATTAAAGAAATTCTTTCGAAAGGAAAAGGAAATATGCCACCAAATATAGTTCCAGCTGATCAAGCGGCTAAAGTAGCTGATTGGTTGTCGAAGAAAAAATAAAGTTCCGTATGACAAGCCGTTTGCTTATGCAAAGGGCTTGTTTTTCTATATTTTCTAAAATACGATGAGTGATCGAGAAGTGAATTGTTGTTATGGGCTTGCAACAACTACTATAAATTCATTATCATGGAGACAGACTGACAAGAGAAGGAGTAATGGAAATACATGAATGAAGTAAAGCTTTCAAAACGATTAGAAGAAGTTGTGCGTGAAATACCAGTAGGATCTACAGTTGCTGATATTGGATCGGATCATGCGTATTTACCGTGTTATACAATTATAAATAATATTGCTACAAAAGCAGTTGCAGGAGAGGTTGTAGATGGACCATTTCGCTCTGCACAAGCAACTGTAGCTGAAAGTGGCTTACGAGATAAAGTGGATGTGCGTAAAGGGAATGGATTAGCTGTTATTGCGCCAGGAGAAGTAGATGTAATTACGGTTGCCGGAATGGGCGGAGCGTTAATTCGTGACATTTTAGAAAGTGGTAAAGAAAAGTTAGAAGGTGTAACGCGTTTAATTTTACAACCGAATATTGCAGCGCATCACATCCGTGAATGGTTTATTGAAAATGGATGGGAGCTTATCCATGAAAAAATCGTAAAAGAAGATGGGAAAATTTACGAGATCTTAGTAGGAGAGCGTGGAAACATTGCGATGCCTTACTCTGAAAATAAGCAAGCTGAATTGTTTATGGGTCCATTTTTAATAAAAGAAAAAGGTGAAGCTTTCGTTGAGAAATGGGAGGGGGAATTGAAAAACTTCCAAAATATTTTAAAACAGTTAGAACGTGCGGCTGATTCTGAAGAAACAAAAGCGAAGCGTGCGGAAGTAGAAGCGAAAATGAAAATGATAGGGGAGGTTTTATCATGAGTAAAATTCCAAACGGCCATGAAATTATTTCTTTATTTGAAAGTATGTATCCGAAGCATTTGGCAATGGAAGGAGATAAGATTGGCCTGCAGATTGGAGCGCTTAATAAACCTGTACAACACGTATTGATTGCGTTAGATGTAACGGAAGAAGTTGTGGAGGAAGCAATTCAATTAGGAGCGAATGTCATTATTGCGCATCATCCTTTAATTTTTAATCCGTTAAAAGCGATTCATACAGATAAAGCGTATGGAAGAATTATTGAAACGTGTATTAAAAATGATATTGCCATTTATGCAGCACATACAAATGTGGATGTCGCTAAGGGCGGGGTAAATGATTTACTTGCTGAGGCGTTAGGATTGCAAAATACAGAAGTTCTGGCACCGACATATGCAGAAGAAATGAAAAAGGTTGTTGTGTTTGTGCCAGTAACTCATGCAGAAGAAGTACGGAAAGTATTAGGAGACGCAGGTGCTGGTCATATCGGCAATTATAGCCACTGTACGTTTAGTAGCGAGGGTGCAGGTACGTTTGTACCTCAAGAGGGGACAAATCCTTATATCGGGGAAACTGGACAGTTAGAGCGCGTAGAAGAAGTGCGAATCGAAACGATTATTCCAGCTTCACTACAGCGAAAAGTGATTAAAGCAATGGTAACGGCACATCCATATGAAGAAGTAGCGTATGATGTGTATCCGCTTGATAACAAAGGCGAAACATTAGGGCTTGGGAAAATAGGATACTTACAAGAAGAAATGACACTTGGACAGTTTGCAGAACATGTAAAGAAATCATTAGATGTAAAGGGTGCACGAGTTGTTGGGAAATTAGATGATAAAGTGCGCAAAGTAGCTGTACTTGGTGGCGATGGTAATAAATACATCAATCAAGCTAAATTTAAGGGAGCGGATGTATATGTAACAGGTGACATGTATTATCATGTTGCTCATGATGCGATGATGCTCGGCTTAAATATAGTTGACCCAGGACATAACGTTGAAAAAGTAATGAAGCAAGGTGTGCAAAAGCAATTACAAGAAAAAGTGGATGCAAAGAAACTCAATGTACACATTCATGCTTCGCAATTACATACAGATCCATTTACATTTGTATAAGAAAAATAAAAACCGTTGCTCATATAGGCAACGGTTTTTATTATTGTTCTTTTTTCACTTTTACACGAGGTAATATTTTTTGTAACGGTACTTTTCGAACTCTCTCCCACGTAGCGGGATTCATTGGATCATATTGATCTAAGAAAGCGATAACTTCTTTCGTAATTGGAGTTGGAGTAGAAGCACCTGCTGTAACAGCTACGTTTTCTACACCTTGTAGCCACTCTAATTTAATCTCACTTACGTCTGCGACGCGGTATGCTTTCGTACCAGCGATTTCTTGTGATACTTGTGCTAAACGGTTTGAGTTGTTACTTTTCGGATCACCGACAACAATTGTTAAATCGGCAACATCAGCTTGTTTAGCGACCGCTTCTTGGCGAACTTGAGTTGCTAAACAAATTTCCTTATGGAATTCTGCTGTTGGGAATTTCTTCTGAATGTCCTCCATTAAATGCTGAACATCCCATTGGCTCATTGTCGTTTGATTCGTAACTAAAATCTTATCCGTTGGAATTTCTAATGTTTTTAAATCATCAGCTCTTTCAATAAGATGAACGATATCAGGTGCGATACCAACTGCGCCTTCTGGTTCTGGATGATTTTTTTTGCCGATATAAATGACATGGTAACCTTCAGCTTTCTTTGCTTCAATAAGGTCATGTGTTTTTGTAACATCTGGACAAGTGGCATCGATTGTCGTTAAACCTTTTTCTTTTGCACGTTGTTTAACTTCTGGAGAAACACCGTGTGCAGTGAAAATAACAGTACCAGATTCGATTTTATCTAAAATTTCTAATCGACTTGGACCGTCTAATGTAATGATGCCATCTTCTTCGAACGCATCTGTTACATGTTTGTTGTGAACAATCATACCTAAAATATAAATAGGTCTTGGTAATGATGTATCTAATGCGGCGTTACGTGCAATAACCATCGCGTCCACAACACCGTAGCAATAACCACGAGGGGAAATTTTAACAATTTTCATATGAGTAATCCTCTCCTTCTAAACAAGGGATACTTTTGTGCATAGTCTTTTACATTATAAAGGAGGAGTGGATAGAAAACAAAGGATTGTTACACATATAGTTTTGGTTTTGTTGCTATTTTTTGAACAGGCTCCTCTCGTAATTCTTTTTCTATGACTGGCTCAATCACTATTTTTTTTCTTTTTCTTTTTTTTTGTGGAGGAGGCGGAGTTGCTACCTCAACCTTTTCTGCTATGTCTTCAGCTTGATCTTCAGTTGGATCTTCTTCCGTACTTTTTCCAGAGGTGAGGATTTTAACAATGCTTGGTAAGTTACGCATAATAGGACCGTACTGTTCGACGACAGGGCTTACAGATTGAACGACTTGGGAGACTTTTTCAATATTGTTTATCATATTAGTTGGATTCGAAATTAAATTCGCAAAAAAACTGCCGATGCCGCTACTGGATGCTGCTGTAGTTGCTGCACCGCCGCGCGTTTCATTTGATTCATACATTTGAGGGGGAATCATTTGCTCTGGATGCCGCTGCATGTATGGTTGATATTGTTGTGAGTATTGCTGCGGGTATTGTTGTTGGTATTGGTATTGTTGTTGATATTGTGGCGGCGGTTGCTGGTGCATCATTGGCGGCGGTCCTTCCATTTGTCGATAAGGTGGAACCATTTGCATGAAAGGCTCGGTGGGATCATTTTTTTTAAAGAGTTTAGCAAGGAACCCTTTCTTTTTTTGTGCCATCGGTGGTAGTTGTGGAATTGGATATGGTGTATAAGGTTGCTGTCCTGGATTCGGATACATTTGCCTTGTGGGGGATTTTGGAAACATGTGAGAAATCCTCCTTTCTTCAGTTAGGTATATACACATACAATATGCAATAAGAGGGAAGAAGGTTAGTTTTTGAAGGAAAAACCTAAACTAAAGATGGATTTTACTTGTAGATTTCGATATAATGTAGACTTGACTGATTTGTGCGCGCAGTAGAAATTTAGAAAGAAGGTGTAACTTATGACACAACAAACTTTTACACAGTATGATTTTAAACCATTTTTAATAGATGCAGTTCGTGAACTACGCTTTACAGAGCCGACAGGAATTCAAAAGAAAATTTTCCCGGTTGTGAAAAAAGGTGTAAGTGTAATTGGACAATCCCAAACAGGTTCTGGGAAAACACATGCATACTTACTTCCTACATTGAACAGAATTAATGCAAGTCGTGAAGAAGTACAACTTGTTATTACAGCGCCTACTCGTGAGTTAGCACAACAAATTTACGAAGAAATCGTGAAATTAACAAAGTTTTGTGCGGAAGATCAAATGATTACAGCACGTTGTTTAATTGGTGGAACTGATAAACAACGATCAATTGAAAAGTTGAAAAAGCAACCTCATGTTGTAGTTGGAACACCAGGACGTATTAAAGATTTAGTAGAAGAGCAAGCGCTATTTGTTCATAAAGCAAATACGATTATTGTCGATGAAGCAGACTTAATGCTTGATATGGGATTCATTCATGATGTAGACAAAATTGCAGCACGCATGCCTAGAAACTTGCAAATGCTAGTTTTCTCTGCAACAATTCCTCAAAAACTAAAACCGTTTCTGAAGAAATATATGGAGAATCCAGAGCATATTCATATCAATCCAAAACAAGTTGCGGCTGGGAATATTGAACATTATTTAGTACCTTCTAAACATCGTAACAAAATCGATTTAGTGAACAAAATGTTGCTACAATTTAAACCATATTTAGCAGTTGTTTTCACGAATACGAAGAAGATGGCGGATCAGGTTGCTGACGGATTAATGGAACGTGGCTTAAAAGTTGGACGAATTCACGGAGATTTATCGCCGCGTGATCGTAAAAAAATGATGAAACAAATTCGTGACCTTGAATTCCAATATATTGTTGCAACTGATTTAGCAGCACGTGGTATTGATATTGAAGGAATTAGTCATGTTATTAACTACGAACTTCCATCGGACTTAGATTTCTTCGTTCACCGCGTTGGAAGAACAGCACGTGCAGGGCATTCAGGTATTGCAGTGACGATTTATGATCCAGCAAACGAAGAAGCGTTAGATAGTTTAGAAAAACAACGTCATATTGAATTCAAGCATGTAGATTTACGCGGAGATGAGTGGGCGGATTTAGGTGAACGTCGTCGTCGTAAGAGCCGTAAGAAACCAAATGATGAACTTGACGTTATGGCAACAAAAGTTATTAAAAAGCCGAAAAAAGTAAAACCAAACTATAAACGTAAACTTGCAACAGAACGTGACAAAGTGAAGAAAAAATATAGCAATAAAAAAAGATAAGGGGAGCCCCCTTATCTTTTTTTATCCCGCTTTAATGGGCAGTAAGACCCCCACCTCAAAATTCAGCGAAAGCAAAGAAGTTAGGTGGGGATCAACTGCCCATAAAAGTCCGATTGGTGAGGGCTGATTAAAGTTTCACTTTATCTGGCTATTTGCGGGATAATAATCAGTGGGGAATGGAAAAAACACTGATTAAAGTTTCGGTATAGCCAGTTACAATTTGCGTAGTGTTTTAGGAACAAACAATTCACTACATATTTCTACAAATTATGCTATCATTATATCTATTGTATATTGAAGAGGTGATTGTATGTTAAAGATTGGATCTCATGTTTCCATGAGTGGTAAGAAAATGTTATTAGCAGCAAGTGAAGAGGCTGTTTCATACGGTGCAACGACGTTTATGATTTATACAGGTGCGCCGCAAAATACACGAAGAAAACCAATTGAAGAATTGAATATAGAAGCAGGAAGAAAACATATGGAACTAAACGGTATTGAGGACATTATCGTACATGCGCCATATATTATTAATGTTGGGAATACGACGAAGCCAGAAACATTCCAATTAGGTGTAGACTTCCTTCGCATGGAAATTGAAAGAACATCGGCATTAGGTGTGGCGAAGCAAATCGTTCTTCACCCAGGTGCGCACGTTGGGGCAGGAGCGGATGCTGGTATTCAACAAATTATTAAAGGGCTTAATGAAGTGTTAACGCCAGAACAGACGGTTAACATTGCGTTAGAAACGATGGCAGGAAAAGGAACGGAATGCGGTCGTAGCTTTGAAGAAATTGCAAAGATTATTGATGGTGTAAAATATAATGAGAAATTATCAGTATGCTTTGATACGTGTCATACGCACGATGCAGGATATGATATTGTAAATGATTTTGACGGCGTATTAAACGAATTTGATAAAATTGTTGGTATTGATCGTTTGCAGGTACTTCATATTAATGATAGTAAAAATGTACGCGGCGCAGGAAAGGACCGTCATGAAAATATCGGCTTCGGTCATATCGGTTATAAAGCGTTACATCATATTGTGCATCATCCGCAGTTAATGCACGTACCAAAAATTCTTGAAACTCCATATGTAGGTGAAGATAAAAAAGATAAGAAGCCGCCATATAAATTAGAAATTGAAATGCTGAAAAATGGTACTTTTGATGAAGGAATTCTTGAGAAAATTAAAGCGCAATAAGGAGGGGATTTTCCCCTCCTTATTTTAGTAGTTGCTGAAATAAAGTATTTACTTGTTGGGCAGTAGCAGGGGAGGTTACTTTTGCTATTTGTTTTAAGAGCGCTAGCCGTTCGTCATTATCGTAAATGTTAATATTCTTTCCTTTCATAAGTAAAACAATTTGATCGGCTTGGGCAGTCGTAATAGAGACTTCATATTCTTTGCTATATTTCAATAACTCTTTTGTAGAAATATGATTTAATTTTTTATTTACGAGTTGTTTAATGAGGTTCATCGAGTTATCCTCCTTCACACGTTCTTCTATCGAAATATATGAGTACGTAGCTTGTACATATTCGTATAGAGTTTCTTTTTTCATGAGAAAAAGAAGCGTATGTTATAATATAAGGACAAAACTATAGAAAAAGAGTATAGGGAGGATTTATGGAGCAGAAGCAACATCGAAAAGAAAGTGTTATCCATCTTATTTATCGTTTAGTTATGATTATTTTTGGGGCGGCATGCGCAGCGGTAGCAATTGAACTATTTTTAATGCCAAATAAAATTATTGATGGTGGAATTATTGGTATTTCTCTTATATTAGATTATCTTACTCCTAATATTTGGTGGTTAAGTTTCTCTACTTTAGTCGTTATTCTCAATATCCCATTTATGTATTCAGGCTATAAGCAAATCGGAAAAACGTTCATGCTATCTTCGGCGTTCGGTATTGTAGCTTTAGCATTTATTGAATCAACGTTACATGCTGTTCCGCCATTTACAACAGAGCCAATTTTAGCAACAGTGTTTGGTGGTCTTATTTTAGGTCTTGGTGTAGGACTCGTTATTCGTCATGGTGGATCAATGGACGGAACAGAAATTATGGGTATTTTATTAACGAAGAAATTACCTTTCTCTGTTGGTGAATTTGTAATGTTTGTGAACTTATTTATTTTTGCATGGGCAGCATTTGTATTTGGTGTTGAACAAGCTATGTATTCTGTTATGGCGTACTATATTGCCTTCAAAACAATTGATACAGTCATTCAAGGTTTAGATGAAACGAAAGCCGTTTTAATTGTATCAGATCAATATGAAGAAGTATCAAATGCGATTTTGCATCGTCTTGGTCGTGGAACTACAAAGCTTGTAGCGAAAGGCGGTTACACAGATAAAGAAAAAGAAGTTATTTATGCAGTTGTAACGCGTCTGGAAGTGACAAAGTTAAAATCAATTGTGTATGAAATTGATGCGAATGCGTTTGTTACGATTATGAGTACGCAAGAGACAAATGGTGGTAAGTTTAAATCAGCTATTCACTAAAACATGTATCTTAAGGGCAAATAATCAGTGGGGGATGAAGAAAACCTCACTGATTAAAGTTTCACTTTATAGGAATATTTTTCGAAAGCAGAGAATTTTTCTCTGCTTTTTGTTATAATAGTAAGGTTTCTTGAAAAAAATGATATATTTTAGGCAGATTGGTTTACAACTATAATAAGCTGTACTATAATTCAAATAGATATAAATCGGAATCATTCTGAATTAAAATAGGTGAGATGCTATGAATAATATATTAGAAATAGAAGGATTGTCATTTCGATATGAAGATCGAAATGTGTTAGAAGATATTAATTTGCAAGTTCCGAAGGGAGCTTTTTTAGGTTTAGTTGGGCCAAATGGTTCTGGGAAATCAACTTTGCTAAAATGTTTATTAGGCGTTTTAAAGCCAAAACAGGGAAGTATTCGTTTGTTTGGTGTTGATAGTAAGAAGTTTAAAGAATGGAACAAAGTTGGTTATGTGTCGCAAAAAGCAAATAGCTTTAATTCTGGTTTTCCGGCAACTGTTTTTGAAGTTGTATCAATGGGACTCGTTTCGAAAAAAGGGCTGTTTCGCTTTTTTACGAAAAACGATAAGGAAAAGGTAGAAAAAGCGATTGCTGATGTAGGGATGAGTGAGTTTCAAGGGCGCAATATCGGAGAACTTTCTGGCGGACAACAACAGCGTATATTTATTGCTCGTGCGCTCGTTAGTGATCCTGAATTACTTATTTTGGACGAGCCTACTGTTGGAATCGATGTGAAGAATGTAGAAAGTTTTTATGAGATATTAGAGAATTTAAACAAAAGGTTAGGAATCACATTAATTCTCGTTACTCATGATATGGGAGCTGTTACGGAAAAGGTAACACATGTTGCATGCTTAAACCAACATCTACATTTCCATGGAAATGTAGAGAAGTTCCGAGAGTTAGAAGATGCGGAAATGTCCGTCTTATATGGACATCATGTTCATCGTTTAGAACACGAGCATGAGCATCACGGGAGGATATAATGATACAAGATTTTTTACAATATGACTTTTTACGTAACTCTTTATATGCAGGGATTTTAATAGGACTTGTTGCACCGCTTATCGGTGTGTTTGTGGTCATTCGCCGTATGTCGCTTATTGCCGATGCATTAAGTCACGTGACATTATCGGGTATTGCTGCAAGTTTACTACTAGAAAAAACAATTTTTACAGGAGGATTTTTAAATCCTTTATATATGGGAATGGTTTTTTCTATTGGTGGGGCGTTACTAATTGAAAAATTACGTACTGTATATAAACATTATCAAGAATTAGCAATTCCGATTATTCTTTCAGCAGGAATGGGGATTGGGGTTATTTTTATATCACTTGCAAATGGATTTAACACTGATTTATTTAGTTATTTATTTGGGAGTGTAAGTGCTGTAACAAGTACAGATTTAATCATTATTGGCATTGTAGCAATTGTTGTTATTGTAACGATTACTTTATTATACAAAGAGTTATTTTTACTATCGTTTGATGAGGAATACGCTGTATCAACTGGTTTGAGTGCAAAGTGGATTCACTTTATTTTCATTATATTGGTTGCTCTTGTCATTGCAGTATCAATGCGTGTAGTAGGGGTTCTTCTCGTATCATCATTAATGACTTTACCAGTTGCAGCAAGTATTCGTATTGCGAATGGATTTAAACAAACAATTTTCTTTTCCATTTTATTTGGTGAAATTGCAGTAATTGGTGGAATGTTTGCTTCATATCAACTTGATCTAGCACCAGGTGGTACAATTGTTATGATAGCAGTTCTTATTTTAATTGGTGCGATTTTATGGAAAAAGAAAAAAACTGCATAAAGTAGGGATAGATATGAATCTAACAGAAGCTTTACGCCTAATGAAAGATAAAGGATATAAACATACTGGGAAAAGGGAAGAAATGCTCAGGTTATTTGCAGCTCACAATCGTTATTTAACGGCGAAAGACGTTTTAGAGCATATGAAGGATGATTATCCAGGTCTTAGCTTTGATACGATTTATCGTAACTTAACGGTGTTTGCTGAAATTGGTGTTCTGGAACAAACCGAATTAAATGGTGAAAAACATTTTCGTTTTACATGTTCTATTATGGAGCATCATCATCATTTTATTTGCTTAGATTGCGGGGGAACGAAAGAGATTACTTCCTGCCCGATGGATTTTATGAATAAAGATTTTAACGGTTATGAAGTAACCGGTCATAAGTTTGAAATATACGGCCGTTGTCCAAAATGTGCAAAGTAAAAGCTCGTCAGTTATATAACTGACGAGCTTTTACGTAGAAAAGAAGGTTGCTCACAAATATTGTGGCAACCTTCTTTTTATTGTTCTTGTGTTTCTTTTTCTTTTTCTTTTTCTCGTTCAGCAGCCATTTCAGCAGCGATTACGTCGATTTCTTTTTTCAGTTCTTCTACCATGATTTCTTCTGGTACTTTACGAACAACTTGCCCTTTACGGAATAATAATCCTTCTCCGCGTGCACCGGCAATACCGATATCAGCTTCACGAGCTTCACCAGGACCGTTTACAGCGCAGCCAAGTACTGCAACTTTAATTGGTACTTTTAGTGTAGAGATGTATTCTTCTACCTCGTTAGCGATGCTAATTAAGTCAATTTCAATACGACCGCAAGTTGGACAAGAAATAAGTGTTGCAGCATTAGATGCAAGGCCGAATGACTTTAATAGTTCACGTGCAACTTTTACTTCTTCAACTGGGTCAGCACTTAATGAAATACGTAGTGTATTTCCGATGCCTTTATTTAAGATTGCTCCAAGACCAGCGGCACTTTTTACAGTTCCGGCAAATAATGTTCCAGATTCTGTAATACCTAAATGTAATGGATAATCAAAAGCACGTGCAGCTTTTTCGTATGCTTCAATTGCTAAATTAACATCAGAGGCTTTCATAGATACGATAATATCGTGGAAATCTAAGTCCTCTAAAATTTTAATGTGATGTAGGGCGCTCTCGACCATACCATCTGCAGTTGGGTATCCGTACTTTTCTAAAATGTGACGCTCTAATGAACCTGCGTTTACACCGATACGGATTGGAATACCGCGTTCTTTTGCTGCATTTACAACAGCTTCTACTTTATGGCGACGACCAATGTTACCTGGATTGATACGTACTTTATCAATGCCACCTTCAATTGCTTTTAAAGCAAGGCGATAATCAAAATGAATATCAGCAACAAGTGGAATGTTGATTTGTTTTTTAATATCAGCAATAGCATTTGCTGCGCGTTCGTCTGGAACAGCAACACGAACGACTTGACAGCCAGCTTCTTCTAAACGTTTAATTTCAGCAACTGTTGCTTCAACATCATGTGTTTTTGTTGTTGTCATACTTTGTATAATTAATTCATTATTACCGCCAATTGTTAAATTACCGACTTTAACTGGACGTGTTTTTGTACGATGAGTCATTTCATTCACGAATAGATCGCTCTCCTTATAAAAGAAGTTTCTTATTTAGTCCCTCATATCAATGATAGTATACGTGATACAGGGCTATAGAAACCGAAGTGCTCGGTTTCACTTTTACTATTGTATCAGCGCCTTTATGTAATTGACAAGGATTAAGTGATTGCTTATTGATATAACGGGAATTTATAAGACTTTCCAATTTGTATTTTTGTAGCAGATGTATTTTTATTTAATTGTTTAAAATCATCAATTACTTTTTCGATAGAAGGGATTTTCTTCTTATTAATCGCTTCTGTAATGGAAAGAACCGTATCACCTGTTTTGACTTCTATTGTTTTATAAGTGACATCTGTTTCTTTTTCTGTTTTGTTCTCTTTATTTTGTTTTGTATCTGTACTTTCTTGTTTTAACGTTTGGGCCGCATTTGTTTTTTTATATGAACTTAACATCGGTAAAGTGCCGATTTTTATATCGTAATAAAATATATAACCAAGAACAAGCACGAATAAGAATATACCTAATCTCTTCATATTCTTCACTCCTTTGCTAGGAATATATGCTTGTCCAAAAAAAAAATGCCTATTTAGGCATTTTTTTCGTTCGGTTTTGGAACTTCTTTAATCGTTAAGTATAGAACAATTAAAACAACTGCGATATAAATGAATGTTGAACCAGGTACAACAATTTTGAATAAATCCATAATCATAAAGAAGATTGTTGGAATTGTGTAGCTGTATGCAGTTAACGTCCATACTTGCTTATAAGATAATTTACGTTGACCACTCATAGCAGAACCTATAAACGCAAGTAAAGTGATTCCTAAGAAAGTAATAAACAATTGGAATAGGTACACTAACACGCCAATAACGGCTAGTAAAATTGGATAAATACTATCGAATACAGAAATAAAATCTTGCAAATCTTTCTTCTCAAGAGATGTCCCTAATAAATCATTATAGGAGTATGTTTGTTGCTGACCATTTCCTATAGAAACTACTTTATCTTTTAAAATAAATAAACCAGTTTTGTTTTGATATTGTTCTATATCTGTTGTATTGGGATCAAATACGAAAAGAGCATCTCCCTCTTCCTTTTGAATAGGTTGTTCAATATCTGCTTTTAGTTCACCGTTTTCGATTTTAAAATCAGGTAAATCTTTTTCAATTGCTTGATTTACCATAGTAACACTATCTTGGATAAAGCTACCGTAAAAGAATGTTCTTGGAATAGTAGTGATTAGACAAAGTAGCATAATATACAAAATGGTTTTTCCGATTTTTTGAAAACGGAATAGCGCCATATCTTTAGGCGAATATACGCTTTTTGCTAATTGGGTAAATATGGACATAGATTCACTTCCTTTGTGTATGTATAAAATCATTGTAACGTAGGAATCTAGAGAATCTCAAGATATATTATATTTACATATAGTGGAGATAACTAAATTTCTTTTTATTAATTTTCTTCTTTTAAATGAGAAAAATACAATTGACACTTTTCTTTTTCGTATGGTAAATTTATCTTACATTTCTTAAAGGATATATCCGATAGGAATTCCTTTATTTGATATGTTGTTACATACATAATTGTGGACCCTTAGCTCAGCTGGTTAGAGCAGACGGCTCATAACCGTCCGGTCGTAGGTTCGAGTCCTACAGGGTCCATATCCATTTCACATGTTTATTACGTCAGTAGGAAGCTTCCTTGTAGAAGGGAGCTTTTTTTACGGAATATATGAGCATTTTAATTGAAAAGAAGTGGGAATTTTGCTACGTTAATGATAGCAAGACAATGTGATTTATTTGTTTGCACCCTATGGCAATTAGGGTAGAATGAAGTTGTATGTCACTTAAGTGGCAATACATAAACTGGGAGGAATATAACAATGGCAAAACACGAATTACCAAATTTACCTTATGCGTATGATGCTTTAGAGCCTCACTTTGACAAAGAAACAATGAACATCCATCATACAAAACACCATAACACGTACATTACAAACTTAAACGCTGCTTTAGAAGGTCATGCAGAATTAGCTGACAAAAGCGTAGAAGAATTAGTTGCAAACTTAAACGAAGTACCAGAAGCAATCCGTACAGCAGTACGTAACAATGGTGGCGGACATGCTAACCATACATTCTTCTGGACAATCTTATCTCCAAACGGTGGCGGACAACCAGTAGGCGAACTTGCAACTGCAATTGAAGCGAAATTCGGTAGCTTCGATGCATTCAAAGAAGAATTCGCAAAAGCTGGCGCAACTCGTTTCGGTTCTGGCTGGGCTTGGTTAGTAGTAAACAATGGTGAGTTAGAAGTAACAAGCACGCCAAACCAAGATTCTCCTCTAACTGAAGGTAAAACTCCAGTTGTTGGTTTAGATGTTTGGGAACATGCTTACTACCTAAATTACCAAAACCGTCGTCCAGACTACATCGGTGCATTCTGGAACGTTGTAGATTGGAACGCTGCTGAAAAACGTTACCAAGAAGCTAAGTAATTGTAATAACGATAGAAAAAGCTAGGAGAATTCTCCTAGCTTTTTTCTATGCTTTCCTTTTACATAATTGGGCTTGTCTTTGGAAGACTAGAACATGAAGTAAAGGAGAGTTGTGTATGAAGTGGAAACATATAATTGGTGACGTTGAAGTGAATCGGGATTTAGTGTTATTGCTCCTTATTGGAGGTTTATACACGCTCGCAATTTCTTTATCGAATACGTTTGTTAACATTTATTTATGGAAACAAACACAAAATTATGTGAATCTTGGCTTGTATAATTTGGCCAGCGTTGTATTACAGCCTCTCACATTTCTTATAGGTGGGAAATTAGCGAAACGTATTGATCGCTCAATCTTGTTACGAATAGGCGTAGGCACGTTGGCAATTTTTTTTATCGTTGTTTTAGTAGCGGGAAAAAGCGCTTCTCACTATATTTTATTAATGGGGGCTCTTTTAGGAGTCGGATATGGTTTTTACTGGCTCGCGTTTAACTTATTAACATTTGAGATTACAGAACCAGAAACAAGAGATTTCTTTAACGGGTTTCTTGGACTTCTTACATCCTTCTCTGGCATGATTGGACCGATAGCAGCTGGATACACAATTTCACGTATGGAAAAATGGAGTGGCTATACGGTCATATTCTTTCTTTCGTTATTGTTATTTGCAATTGCTGTCATTTTAAGCTTTTTTGTATCTAAGAGAGAATGTGAAGGACGGTATGAAATTGTACAAGTATTGAAAGAGCGGCAGATTGATAAAAATTGGGGAAGAATTACACGTGCTCATTTTTTCCAAGGGCTGAGAGAGGGAACGTTTATTTTTGTGATTTCCGTGTACGTGTATTTAGCAACTGATAGCGAACTCGCATTAGGGAAGTATAGCTTAGTAAATTCGGCTGTATCATTTGTGTGTTACTATTTAGTTACTCGTATGTTAAAGAAAGAATGGCGAAAAAAAGCAATTTTGCTTGGAGGCATTATTTTATATGCTGTCGTATTTTTAGTTATATTCAATGTTACATACGCAAAATTACTTATTTATGCAGCGTGTATTGCGATTGCATACCCTATTTTGCTCGTTCCGTACGGGTCCATGACATATGATGTAATTGGCAGAGCGAAAAATGCGAGAGAGTGGCGTGTAGAGTATGTAGTTGTCCGGGAATTATGGTTAAATGCAGGAAGAATTTGCTCGATTTTAAGTTTTTTATGTGCTGTACTATTCTTTCCGCCTGAAAAAAGTTTACCTTACTTATTATGTATTTTAGGTGCAGGACATTTTCTTATCTATTTTGCAGTTAAAAATGTCAAATATGCTGAGGGAAATGCGAGTAAAACAAGTGTTGTAACGCAAGCGACTGCGCAGAACCAAACAGAACCAGAAGGTTAACTTCTCGGTTGTTTTATGCTAGAATAGAAAAAGATGTAAGACAGCAGTGAGGACACCTGTATGAAGGTGTCCCTTTCACATTACATAGCTGTTGGTAGAGGGGGTTTGTATGAGCAAGAAGCAGAAACAACAAAAGAAAAAGACTCACGTTCCTTTTCGGTTAAACGTGCTGTTTTTCTGCGTGTTTTTATTGTTCTCCGCGGTTATTGTAAGGCTTGGATATGTACAAATTGTTCGCGGTGAGGAATATAAGAATGAAGTGGAGAGGAAAGAGAACTCGACGATAAGTAATCCTGTACCACGTGGGAAAATATTTGACCGTTATGGACGAGCTGTAGTAGATAATGCAGCTGTGCGTACGATTACATTTACAAAAATGAAAGGGTCAACTGCAGAGGCTCGCTTAGAAACAGCGAAAAAGCTAGCAGATTTGATTGAAGTACCGACAGATAAATTAACAGATCGCGATAAAAAAGATTATTGGCTTGCTATGCATAAAGAGGAAGCGAAAGAAAAAATTACAAATAAAGATCGTCAAGAGTTAAAAGATAAAAAAATTGACGATAAAGAATTAGATGAGCGTCAACGAAATCGCGTGACAGAAGAAGAAGTGAATCAATTATCTGCAAAAGATTTAGAAGTGCTAGCAATTAAAAGCAAAATGGACGGCGGATATGCGATGACACCTCAAGTTATTAAGAAGGATGCTACAGAACAAGAATATGCGATTATTAGTGAAAACCTAGCAGCATTACCGGGTGTAGATACGAATGTTGATTGGGATCGAAAATATACGTATGATGATTTATTCCGAAGCGTTCTTGGCGGAGTTTCGACATCAGATGAAGGTTTACCGAGAGAAAGACTAGATTACTATCTTGTTCGTGATTATAATCGGAATGAACGAGTAGGAAAAAGTTATCTTGAACAGCAATATGAAGATAGCCTACATGGTACGAAAGCGGAAGTGAAAAATATTACAGATAAAAATGGTAATATTTTGGAAACGATTAATGTATCACAAGGACAAAGCGGTAATAATCTGAACTTAACAATTGATATGGAATTACAAAAGCGTGTGGAGGATATTATTACCAAAAATTTAACGAAATTTAAAGGGTCAGAACCTCTTTTAGATCGAGCATTTGTTGTAATGATGAATCCGAAAAATGGTGAAGTGTTATCTATGGCTGGGAAACAATTAGTGGATGAAAATGGCGAAACGAAAGTACAAGATTTCGCATTAGGAACGATGACAAGTTCTTATCCGATGGGATCGACTGTAAAAGGTGCGACAGTACTTACAGGATATCAAACGGGTGCAATTCAACCGGGTTCAGTTCAACTCGATGAACCAATCGTATTAAAAGGGACGAAGAAGAAATCTTCTTGGAAGACGATGGGATATATTAACGATTTAACAGCATTAAAAATGTCTTCTAACGTATATATGTTTAAAACAGCGATGAATATCGCTAATGCTCCATATGTTAGAGGTGGTACGTTAAATATACCGCAAAAAGCATATGATACGATGCGATACTATTATGGTCAGTTTGGACTGGGTGTAAAAACAGGCATTGATTTACCGAATGAATCTGCTGGACAAAGAGGTACTACAGACAATATCCCAGGTTTCTTATTAGATTTATCAATTGGACAGTATGATACGTATACACCACTTCAATTAGCGCAATATATTTCGACAATTGCCAATGGTGGATATCGTATGCAACCGCAAGTTGTTAAAGAAATTCGTCAACCGGAAGCGAAACCAGATGAAGTTGGAAAAGTTATTCATTCGATGGAGCCAAAAGTGCTAAATCGTATTGATATGCCTGAATCACAAATTAAACGTGTTCAAGAAGGATTTAGACAAGTATTTAACGATTCAGGCGGTACAGCTACGAAATACTTTACTGGTGCAAAATATAAAGCTGCAGGGAAAACTGGTACAGCGCAAACTGTGTATGGTGGAGATAAAGCGATTGGTAAAAAAGCAGATGGTCAGCGTGTGGAGACTTATAACTTAACATTAGTAGGTTATTCGCCACTTGAAGATCCAGAAGTAGCATTCTCTGTTGTTGTTCCGTGGGTACATGATGATAAGACTGGTATTAATGGATACATTAGTCGTGAAATTATGGATGCTTACTATGATTTGAAAAACCAAGAAATAAATGGTAAAGATGCAAAAGATAATAAAAATGAAAAAGAAGATCAAGATGAGGAATAAAAAGGTTGTAAAAAAGCACACTATCTGAAAAGATAGTGTGCTTTTTTTTATGGTTCACGCATACGTTTTAATAAAGTGGACAAGCATATTATATCGGAAAATCAAGGGGCCCATAAATGATACTTGTGCATCTTTCTGGAGGATAACGGTTTTATGGACCAATCATCAGCGAGGATGAACAATGGCTACGGATTAAATTTTTACTTAATGTTGATTCTTGTGGAACTTTACAAAACTTTTACAAACAATTAAAACCGAATTAATAGTTTAGCAGTATTCTTATATCTGTAATCCTGTTATTTCCGGTTACTTCTAGGAGGAAGAACACGTGAAATGGATAAGTGCATCGATTAAAGTTTTCATACTGTCGACATGTTTCCTTTATGTTGGCACGTCTACTGCATTTGCTGTGAATGAAATGGGAGAAGTGAGAGTTGATGGATCCTCAACAGTTTTTCCTATTATAGAAGCGGTAGCAGAGGAATATACAAAGGTGCATCCAAACGTGAAAATTTCCATCAGTGTTTCTGGAACAGGAGGAGGATTTAATCGTTTCAGTAAAGGAGAAGTAGATATAAATAATGCTTCGAGATCAATGAAACAAGTGGAAGAAAATGAAATGAAGAAAAACTCCATTCAGTTTACACCGTTTGAAGTCGCTTACGATGGCCTTACGATCGTTGTGAGTCGCCAAAATACTTGGGTAGACAATATGACGGTAGACGAGTTACGTCTATTATGGAGTGAAGATGGAAGCGAAAAGCGATGGTCACAAATTCATTCATCATGGCCACGTGAACAGGTGAAGTTTTATGCGCCAGGTGTAGACTCTGGTACGTTTGATTATTTTCAAAATGTCATCTTACAAAATAGTCGCATTGTAAAAAAAGTCTCTTTGTCTGAAGATGATCAAGTTATTATGCAAGGGGTAATGAATGATAAAAATGCCATTGCTTTTGTAGGATATGCTTATTATATGGCCAATCGAGATAAGGTGAGAGCAATAAAAGTGAATGGTGTACTTCCGACGAAAGATACCATTCAATCAGGTAAGTATAAGCCATTATCTAGGCCGCTATTTGCTTATGTGAATGATGCATCTATCCGAAATAAAATGAATGTAGCAAATTATATTGAGTTTATGATTCAGCATGTAGGTAATCTTGCTGAAGAGGTTGGATATGTAAAATTACCAAAAGAAAAATACAATGAACAGCTGCGGATGTTAACAGAAATAAAAAGGTAATGTCAGGGTGGAAAGGGGTTTTCATCTTTGGCTCATAATGACAAAAGTCAATTTACATTTTCTGTACAACATTTGATTGAAAGAAATACAAAACAAAGAAAAAAAACGCAGCGAATCAATCGAATCGTTCCATTATTACTAAAAATAATTGCTAGCGTGTCTATTGTGACGACACTTGGAATTATTTTTACATTGGCAAATGAAACATTGATGTTTTTTCAAAAAATACCATTACTCTCCTTTTTGACGGGAAAAGAATGGTTACCTTTTTTTGAAGATCCTAAATTCGGTATATTACCACTTATATGTGGAACGTTCCTTGTAACAGCAATTGCCATGCTCGTAGCAATTCCTATCGGCTTAGCGTGTGCCGTATTTTTAAGTGAATATGCTTCAAACGGTGCAAGGAAAGTATTAAAACCGATGTTAGAACTATTAGCAGGTATTCCGACAATTGTATATGGTTTTTTTGCATTAACAGTTGTCACACCGCTTTTACAACGGATTATACCAGATTTACAGTTTTTTAATGCGATCAGTCCAGGTATTGTTATTGGCTTTATGATGATACCTACAATTGCGTCTCTATCTGAAGACGCGATGAGAGCTGTAGCGAAAGGAACGAAAGAAGCTTCGTTAGCACTTGGAGCAACTCGGTTTGAGATGGTAAAACAAGTCGTATTTCCTTCGGCTTTTACAGGGATTATGGCAGCGATCATATTAGCTGCTTCCAGAGCAATTGGTGAAACGATGATCGTTGTAATTGCAGCGGGATCCACACCGAATGTATCACTCGATCCGACACACTCTATTCAAACGCTAACAGCCTATATTGTGCAAGTGAGTTTAGGTGATGCTCCGCATGGAACAATTACTTATTACAGCATGTATGCTGTAGGCGCAACTTTATTCTTATTTACTTTTATCATGAACATCATTTCGCAGTCTATTATGCGCCGCTTTAGGAGGGTGACATAATATGCGAATGTTGAATCATAAAAAAATACAAGCGAATATGGCATCACGCTTTTTAAAAGACCGAGTTTACAAATTGATATTTTATATAGCAATTTTATTTTCAATAGTAATACTGCTTATTTTACTTTTTCAAATTTTCGAAAAAGGTATAAATTACCTTTCGTTAGATTTCTTTATAAACTTCGCTTCGCGTAATCCGAAAGAAGCTGGGATTGCTGCAGCTTTGTCAGGAACAATATTATTTATGAGTATTGTTATACCAGTCTCCTTTATATTTGGAGTCGGAACTGCTCTTTATTTAGAGAAATATGCGAAGGAATCTATATTTAAAAAGGTAATAGAAATTAATAATCAAACGTTAGCAGGAGTACCTTCCGTTGTATTTGGATTACTCGGCTTAACTATTTTTGTATATGCTCTTCATTTAGGTGAGAGTATCATTGCGGCGGCACTGACGATGAGTTTACTCGTTTTACCGACAGTTGTTGTAGCGAGTCAAGAAGCGATACGATCTGTGCCAAGTTCATTATTAGAAGCTTCTTACGGATTAGGTGCTACGAAGTGGCAAACGATGTATCAAATTGTATTGCCATATGCTTTCCCAGGAATTATAACGGGTTGTACGTTAGCGATATCAAGAGCGATTGGAGAAGCGGCACCGTTATTAGTTATCGGGGCACTTGCATTTGCAAATTATGTTCCATTTAGTATGTTTGATAGATTTACAGTTTTACCAATTCAAATTTTTAATTGGATGAGTAGGCCGCAAGAAGAATTTCAGTATGTAGCAGCTGCTGGAATGATTGTTTTGTTAGGTTTGTTGCTCTTTATCAATATATTTGTCTTATGGTTACGAAATCGAAAATAAGTTGGAAATGGATGAAAGGGGAATTCAAATGGTAGCAACAGTAGTAAATGTACAGGTGAAAAACGAGGAGAAAATCGAGACTGCACCAAAGAAAGTAGTATTTGATACGAAAAACTTAAATTTATGGTACGGAGAAGACCACGCTTTAAAAGATATTAACTTAAGCATTCATGAGAATGAAGTTACAGCAATTATCGGGCCAAGTGGTTGTGGTAAATCAACGTACTTAAAAACATTAAATCGTATGGTAGAGTTAGTACCGATCGTGCGAACTACAGGTGTAATTGAATATAGAGAACGCAATATATTTGATAAATCATACCCAGTTGAAGAATTAAGAACTCATGTGGGAATGGTGTTCCAAAAGCCAAATCCATTTCCAAAATCTATTTATGAAAATGTAGCATATGGACCGAAAATTCATGGTATTCGTGATAAGAAAACATTGGATGAGATTGTTGAAAAAAGTTTACGTGGAGCAGCGATTTGGGATGAGTTAAAAGATCGTTTGCATGATAATGCATACGGTTTATCTGGTGGACAGCAACAGCGTCTATGTATCGCACGTTGTTTAGCAATTGAACCAGACGTTATTTTAATGGATGAGCCAACATCGGCACTAGATCCAATTTCAACATTAAAAGTAGAAGAATTAATTCAAGAGTTAAAGAAAGACTTTAGTATTGTTATCGTAACGCATAATATGCAACAAGCAGCACGTATTTCAGACAAAACTGCTTTCTTCTTAAGTGGAGAAGTTGTGGAGTATACAGATACAAATAAATTATTTACGACACCTTCAGATAAGCGTACAGAAGATTATATTACAGGCCGATTTGGTTGATGTCGTTGCAAGGCTAAGAGCAAATACCCTCTTAACAGAGGGTATTTCTTATTTGCTGAGAAGGAATACTTCTCCTATTTTAAGGCTGATTACAGAGAGAAGAGGCCTTAAAATAGGAGATTTATATATATAATGGCACATAATATTGAGGGGGAAGAAACGATGGTAAGAGAACAGTTTCAGTGTGATTTAAAAACGTTACAGCAAAAGGTGATTGAGCTTGGAGAGCTAGCGAGGGAGGCTTTATTGCTTGCTATGGAAGGTCTTCATAAAAGGGATGTAGAGAAAGCGTTAGAGGTAATAGATGGTGATTATCGTATGGATAATTTAGAAGAGGAAATAAATGATCTTGCGCTTATGCTTATTACGAAGCAGCAACCTGTAGCAAGTGATTTAAGAAGGATTTTCATTTCAATTAAAACAGCGACAGATTTAGAGCGTATTGCAGATCATGCCGTTAATATTGCAAAATCAACAATTCGTCTTGGGGAAAAAGAAGTAGTTGTTAGTTTGCACAATCTTGATGAAATGTTTGCAATTGCAGATAAGATGTTACAGTTAGCATTGGAAGCATATGAGCAAGAAAATTTAACTTTTGCGAAACAAATTGCTGAAATGGATGATTCAGTTGATGAAATATATGGGAAAGCGATTCGTGAATTTATATCTTCAGTTCCAGAACAACCAGAAGCGATTACACAAATCACACAATTATCCTTTGTGGCGAGATATATCGAGCGTGTAGCAGATCATATCACAAATATTGCTGAAAATGTTTTTTATTTAGTAAAAGGAAAGCATTACTTATTAAATGAATAAAGAAAAAAGCAGGTGAAACATCACCTGCTTTTTTTAGTCAAAACATGACAAAAAAAGCTCGTTGTTTCCTTTAGTTTATGATGATAAGATGTATCATAATATAATGGAAAAAATAGGGCATATATGTTATTCATTTCATAAGTAATATTTTACCTAATTAATAGTAAGCGCTTTCTTATTAGGTGTTTAAAAGGTACATGTATATAGGGAGTTTTACTGCCTGTAAAAGCCTGAGTGGTCAGGGTTAATAATCAGTGGGAGATGCAGCAAAATCCCTACTAATTAAAGTTTCATTTTATACTGCTAGTTAATGCGGGGTAGATAATATACATATCGTATATGAAGTTACTGAACATTATATAAGTGGAGGCTGAAGTATATGAAGGGGGTTATTTTAGCTGGAGGAAAAGGACGACGCCTTAGACCATTAACATGTAATACTCCAAAGCCGATGTTGCCATTATTAGAAAAGCCAGTTTTGGAATACAATATTGAATTATTACGTCAGCATGGTATTCGTGAAATTGCAATTACTGTTCAGTATATGAGCACAGCCATTAAGCAATATTTTGGTGACGGTAGCAAATGGGGCGTCAATTTGTACTACTTTGAAGACTCTCCGCCGCTTGGAACCGCAGGGAGTATTAAACAAGCGGAAACATTTTTAGATGAAACGTTTGTTGTGATAAGTGGGGATGCGTTAACTGATTTTCAATTATCAGAAGGAATTACGTTTCATGAGCAAAAGAAAAGAATGGTAACTATGTTTGTAAAGGAAGTAGAAAATCCACTCTCATTCGGTTTAGTTGTAATGAACAAAGAACAAGAGGTTACACGATATATAGAAAAACCGAGCTGGAATGAAGTAGTCTCTAATATTGTGAATACAGGTATATATATTATGGAGCCAGAAATTTTTTCTTACATACCGCCCCAAGAATTTTTTGATTTCAGTCAAGATGTGTTTCCATTATTGGCAAATAAGAACGCATTATTTGCATATTTGTCAGAAGGCTATTGGTTAGATATCGGTACATTTGATCAATATCGCCAAGCACAATTTGATTTGTTAACGAAAAAATTACAAGTGCCTATTCCTTATACGGAAGTATTGCCGATGGTATGGATGGGAGAAGGTGTGGCGATTGGAAAAGGAACGAAAATTCACGGCCCTTCTTTTATTGGAGAGGGAGCAAAGATTGGTGCTGGAGCTGTAATTGAGCCGTACTCTATTATCGGGAAAAATAGTATTGTTTCAAGTTATTCTCATCTTCAAAAAAGTATTGTTTTTGCAAATGCGCACATTGGGCAGTATTGCGAGCTATTAGAAACGACAATAGGAGAGCATACAATGGTGGAAGATGACGTTACACTGTTTCAAAAAAGCATTGTAGCGGATCATTGTCATATAGGGAAAAGTACGGTAATTAAGCAAAAGGGAAAACTATGGCCATATAAGGCGATTGACAGCTATTCGGTAGTAGGATCGGCTGGTGTTCAAGAAAGTGAAAAGAGTGCAGGGTGGTTGCAAAAAAGCCGCATTGTAGGAAGAGGTAATGTTGAGATCACTCCTCAATTTATTGTGAAGGTTGCGATGGCGTATGGATCTCTTTTTGCTAAAGGAGAAAGTATATTAATCGGGAGTCAAGAACATATAGAAACGACTTCTTATAAAAATCTTTTTCTTCATGCGATTCATGGTATCGGGGTTCATACGATGGAATGCAAAGAAATGAACGAGTCGCTTTTTCAGTATAGTATTCAGGATTTGCAATGTGCAGGTGGGGTTTTCATTCAAGTGGAAAATGAAAAAGAGGTTGTAATAAAGTTGTATGGTAAGGATGGGGTACAATTAACGTATAAGCAGCAAAAAGCGATAGAACAAGTATATATTTCTGAGTCGTTTTATTACGTATGTGAGAAGGAAATGGGACAGAATAAGCTAGTCCACGTTTCTTTACATGATTATATAGAGGCTGTATTAGAACGCATTGATATTGAAAAAATACAAAAACAGAAGTTTCATCTTCTTATTAATAAAAGAAATGATATGTTACAACATTTAATTATGCTCTTTTTGCAAAGGCTTGGATGCACAGTTACATGGATTTATGCAGGTGAACAAAAGGATCATGTGAAAGCCTTGATGAAATCAAGTAAAGCAAATATGGCACTTATGTTTTCCGAGCAAGGAAATTATTTCGAGTTATATGATAATCATAGTAATATTTACCAAGGTACAGATTTTGAGGAGGTAGATATTCCGGATTTATTGCTTGAATCGGCAGGAAATATTTACCCAATGTCTTTGAAATTAGGAGAATGTTACCTTCTATTTTATACGCAGGATGAAAAAAAGTCGTTTCAAGCGAGATGGAAGAGAGATATTTTATATCGAATAGGAAAATTATTTGAGCTAATAGCATTGCAGGGAAAAACATTTCTCAGCATAGTAGAGCAATCGCCGCCACTTTATTTACTGTGTGATGAAGTTGTATGTTCATGGAATGAAAAAGGGAAAGTAATGAGGAAATTATTAGCTGATATGGAAAGAAAAGAAGAAGGTATATTTGAAGGAGTACAGTTCAAATATACCGAAAAAGAGTGGTCTTATATCGTTTCCGACACAAAACAACCGAAATTTTTAGTGTATTCGCATGCTAGAAACCCAGTAATAGCAAGGGAAAACATGAAAAATCTTATAGAAAAAATTAGACAATATCAAAAGGTGTAGAATTTTTATTTTAAAAGTGGTATTATAGTATAGTCTGATTTAAGTTATTAGTACTGGAGGGAAATAAGAATGCGTGTGAATATTACTCTAGCATGTACAGAATGCGGAGATCGTAACTATATCTCAAAGAAAAACAAACGTAACAACGCTGAGCGTATCGAGCTTAAAAAGTATTGCAAGCGTGACAAGAAGTCTACGTTACACCGTGAAACAAAGTAAGCAGTAGGAATATTTTCCTACTGTTTCTTTTTTTATTCGATTCCTCTGTTAAAAGTGATACACTATCATCGTAGAGACAAGTATCACTGTGAGGAGGAAAATGTGTGAGAGAAGAGAAACTACGTTTACGTAAACAAATAATAGAGCACATGAATTCTTTATCAGAAGAACGGTATACAACTTTATCAGAGCAAATTGCATTTTCGTTGTATGCGCAAAAAGAGTGGGTTGAAGCTAAAACAATCGGAATCACTCTCTCAATGGAAAATGAAGTGAATACATATCCTATTATCGAAAAAGCTTGGGAAGAGGGAAAGAACGTTGTTGTTCCGAAGTGTAATAAAGGAACACGAACAATGTCCTTCCGACAAATTAGTAATTTTGATCAATTAGAAACAGTGTATATGAATTTACGTGAACCAATTCCAGCGCTTACGGAAGAAGTTGGTGCAGATGACATTGATCTTCAAATCGTGCCGGGCGTAGCTTATACAGGGCGAGGAGAACGGATTGGATATGGCGGTGGCTATTATGATCGTTATCTCGTGCATTATAAAGGGAAAACGCTATCATTAGCTTATAGTTTTCAAATGGTGGAACATATTCCAGTAGAGCCGTTTGATAAAAATGTAGAAAAAATTATTACAGAAAAAGGAACAATGGTTAAAAATGGGCTTGTATAGACAAATAAAAATTGACGAGACTTTTTCTTCTTGATTATAATAAAATATGTGAACGTTTTCTTATTATAATTTTTTATAGTAAGTGAGCATAGAGGGTGATGAAATGGTATCTATTTATGATATTCAGCAATTGCTAAAGAAATTTGGTACGATTATTTATACGGGTGATCGAATTGCAGATTTACAATTAATGCAAGATGAATTGCGTGAATTAAATCAATCACAGCTAATCGATCCACAAGACTATCAAACAGCTTTATTTTTATTGAAGCAAGAAATTCAAAAAGAGCTAAATAAGAATTAGATAAAGGTAGGTAAGCAACATGGAAGAGAAATGGTTAGTTGGTGTTGACCTTGGTGGTACAACGATTAAATTAGCATTTATTAATGTGTACGGTGAAATTTTACATAAGTGGGAAATCCCTACGAATACAAATGAGCAAGGAAAACATATTACGCTTGATGTAGCGAAAGCTATTGATAAAAAGTTAGAAGAGTTAGGCGAATTGAAAAGCAAGTTAATCGGTATTGGTATGGGAGCTCCTGGTCCTGTACACGTGGCATCTGGAATGATTTACGAAGCGGTTAACTTAGGGTGGAAAAACTATCCGTTAAAAGATTTATTAGAAGTAGAAACAGGATTACCTGTTGTTATTGATAATGATGCAAACTTAGCAGCGCTTGGTGAAATGTGGAAAGGTGCTGGTGAAGGAGCAAAAGATTTAATTTGTATGACACTTGGCACTGGTGTTGGCGGCGGTGTAATTGCCAACGGTGAGATTGTACACGGCGTAAGCGGTGCTGCTGGTGAGATTGGACACATTACAGTCGTTACAGAAAATGCTTTCCCATGTAATTGCGGGAAGTCTGGTTGCCTAGAAACAGTAGCATCTGCAACAGGTATTGTGCGTGTTGCTATGCAAAAAATACAAGAGACTGATAAAGAGAGTATGCTACGTTCTATGTTAGCCGAAGAAGGGCGCATTACATCAAAAGATGTGTTTGAAGCACTTGGACAAGGTGACGAGCTAGCAAGCGAAGTAGTAGAAAAAGTAGCTTCTTATTTAGGATTAGCTGTAGCGAACCTTGCTAGTACGTTGAACCCAGAGAAAATTGTTATTGGCGGCGGTGTGTCTAAAGCTGGAGATGCACTATTAGAGCCAATTCAACGCTATTTCGAGCAATATGCTTTTTCACGTGCTGTAAAGAGCACGAAGTTAGCGATTGCAATACTTGGTAATGATGCAGGTGTTATCGGAGGAGCTTGGCTTGTAAAAAAGCACAAATACGAAGCGAAGATGGTATAAATTGTGAAATATGAAAAGAGGAAGGGGAAACCCTTCCTCTTTTTGTGTGAAATCTTGATGAAGAATAACATGTTAATGAATTAAGCTGCTGGTGGGTACCCGTTATATAGAACAGTCATGATTGTAAACCATCCGAAAACGAGTACAGTTGCAATTGCAAAGCCGCCTGCGAAAAAGTTCTTTTCACGAAGTGTTCTAAGCGTAGCAAATACAGCTAACAGAGTGACTAGCGCAAAAATAATAACAAGGCCCATACAATATCCTCCTCTGTCTACTCATTCCTTAATGTGAGTTTTTGGAATATTTACTCTTTTATATTGTACATGTTTTAAAAATGATTGTCGAGATAGCATCCTTTCTTTTCCTAAGAGAAAAAAATGTTGTATCATTGAAAGTAAGTTTAATAATTGGAGGAGATTTTCATATGAAATGGATACAAATGCCGTTAGGCCCATTACAAACGAATGCTTATATTTTAACGAATGATCAAAATGAGTGTATTATCTTTGATCCTGGTCACGAAGGAGAGAAGCTCGTTACATATTTACAAGAAGAACAATTAAAGCCACTGGCTGTTTTATTAACACATGCTCACTTCGATCATATTGGCGCTGTTGATGCGGTAAGAGACGCTTTTCATATTCCTGTGTACGTACATAAAGAAGAAGCAGATTGGTTAGGAGATGCAACTGTAAATGGCTCTCAAATTTTTATGATGAATCGCAGCATTACAGCAAAACCAGCAGATCATATTATTGATGCAGAAGGTGCACTAGCAATTGGTTCATTTAATTTTGAGATTTTTGAGACGCCAGGACATTCTCCGGGCAGTATTTCTTATTACTCTAAAGAGGCGAATGCTGTATTTTCTGGAGATGTATTGTTCCAAATGAGCATCGGAAGAACAGATTTACCTGGTGGAAGTTTTGCTGAATTGATTGGAAGTATTGAAGAAAAATTATTTGTATTACCAGATGAAACAGCGGTGCTATGTGGACATGGTCCAGAAACAAGCATTGGTTTTGAAAAAGAAAATAATCCATTTTTACAGTAAGGAGTCATTATGGGGATGGAGCTCATTTTAAAAGAATGGATGGGGAAAGAGAAGGATTATTCAATTTCGTATAGTATGTATATGAACCTTGTATTGTATACAGAGGGGCATGGCTATTATATGAAAGAACGTGAAAAAATTGGAAGAAAAGGGGATTTCTTTACAAGTAGCAATGTGTCCTCTGTTTTTGCAAAAACCTTTGCTAAGTTTTTTATTCGTCTTGTTGAAAATGGTGAAGTTGCTCCGAATATTTGTGAGATTGGTGGGGGAACAGGAAGGTTTGCCTATGATGTTTTACAAGAATGGAAGCAATTATCTCCAGAAACCTTTATCGATTTAAGTTATTCAATGATTGAAATGAGCCCTTTTCATAGAAGCTTGCAGCAGAAAAATCTTTGTTCGTTTTCAAATGTGTCGTATTATACGTCGCATAGTGAAATGGGAGAATCGTTCGATGGGATTCTTTTTTCGAATGAGTTGTTTGATGCATTTCCTGTTGAAGTAATTGAGAAGAGAAATGGAATGTTGTATGAGGTACGTGTTACGTACACGGAGGAAGGGAAACTTGCAGAAGTATGGAGGCCGTTACATAAAAGCATCGGTCGATACTTATTGAAATATAATATTCATCTTGCAGAAGGTCAGCGTTTTGAAGTGCCAATTGCGATGGAAGAATATATAAAAGAAATTGCGAAATGGTTTCAAAAAGGTATATGTATTACTGTTGATTATGGATATACAAAAGAAGAATGGATGCATCCTGCACATCAAGAAGGAAGTTTACGAGGGTATTACGAGCATAAGCTAATCCGTAATCCTTTAGCACATCCAGGTGAAATGGATCTTACTACTCATATTCATTGGGACGAACTGAAAGAGATGTTTAGCTTGCAAGGCATGAATACAGTATGGCATAAGAAACAGTCTGAATTCTTGTTAGCAGCAGGAATATTAGATCAGCTTACGGGTCACCAAGATAGAAATCCTTTTTCTGAAACTCAAAAACAAAATCGTGCAGTTCGTTCTATGATTTTGAGCGGAGGATTAGGGGATGCATTTGATGTTGTTATACATACGAAACATATGCAACAGTTACGCTTGGAACGGTATTTGAAAATATAAAAAAACAAGACACAGCATATTTCTGTGTCTTGTTTTTTAATACGACTTATGTAGCATCATATATTTCCTCTCATGATATATATTTATATTAAAGATATGAGATAAAAAATATAGAATACGCCCTTTTTCTCTGTTTATGAGTCCCTAACCCAATAATACGCGAACGAGTTGAATAATTGTCTCGTTTTCTACTTTGTAATAAATTTCCAACCCTTTTCTTTCACTTGAAACGATTTTAGCACTTTTTAACTTTGCTAAATGCTGTGAAATTGTAGATTGTGGCATGTTTAAGCCAGTGTACATTGTAGAAACGTTGCTTGGACCACGTTCAATTAATCCTTTTACAATACATAAGCGAACAGGATGAGCAAGTACTTTCAATAATTCTGCATTGCTTTCATATAGTTCTATTTCTTTTTGAAAGGTTTCTAACATGTTCTTTTCCACCTCCGTGTGAGCTGTTATACCATACTATACATACCAAAAAATTAAAGAAAAGAAAACAGTTGTTGCAGAAAAAAATTCCTAAAGTAAAGAAATTGTAAGAAAAGAGACCCTGATGTAAATAAAGTAGATAAATTAGCACGGTTTTGTAAAATGACATTTTTGGGTGAAAATTTCGATGCGTTTTAAAAATTGAAAGATATAGATATATTTGTAACACAATTTTATCATGAATTTCTTATTCTTTCAAATGAATATACGAAATTTTTAAAATAATATGACAAAGGAATTATAATGTTATATATAGAATATAAAACAGGTTATAAGAAAAGAAGCTGAACGTAGTCAGCTTCGTTATGGTGAAAACGAAATGTTTGAATATAGCTGATAAATTTTAGAATTACCAAGACATTAGTTATATATTCTAGCGTTCACCCTGTATTAATTTTAAAAATCTGTGATTCCATATATTTTCATAAAAATCAATTGTATCTTTTGCAGACATAAATGGATTATTTAACGTAGAGGTTGCTTTCTGTACCATGAAGTTTTCGTATCCTAGTCCATGAGCGAATTTAATCGTAGCATCCATACAGTAATCTGTTTGGGCACCACAAAATTCAATACGACGTACAGATAATCGATCTAAAACCTCTTTTAAGTTTGTCTTATAAAATGAATTGGCATGTGTCTTTCTTACAAAAAAATCTTGTTCTTGAACATCTAAATCAGCATGAATAGCCCAAAGCTCTTTTTCGGGTACTAAATCATCATCACAATGTTGAACGAAAAGAATTGGTTTATTTGCTTTTCTGTATGAAGAAATTCTATTATTTACTTTTGTAAGTAAGTTTTGTAAATCAAATAAATGTTCTTCGCTATAACATACTCCATTTTGTAGATCGATAACGATTAAAACATCTGCACAAGTATCCATTATTTTTGCCCCTTTTTTTACTTCTTAATATATCAATTAATTTATTGCTTGGAAAAAGATGGTTCTTTTTCGTTTTTTTATGAACTATACGAAAAGTAAAATATACGCAACAGCATAAAAAGAAGATATGAAAATTTAATTTCATATCTTCTTTTTTCTCTATGCATTTACAGGTTCTTCTACATAAGAAAGGGCATTTTCAAAATCGGATATTAAATCGTCAACATTTTCAAGGCCGACGGATAATCGAAGTAATGAATTAGAAATCCCTCTTTCATCACGAGCTTCTTGCGATAGTGCTGCATGTGACATTTTAGCTGGGTAGGAAAGAATCGATTCGACAGCTCCTAAACTAACGGCAAAGACAGGTAATTTTACTTTTGATAAAAATTGGCGGAGTGCGTCTTCTGATTGTAAAGTGAAAGATAGGACAGCTCCGGCTGATGTAGCTTGAGATTGTTGAATATCAAATCCAAGATGTGTTTGTAAACCAGGATAATAGACATTTTGAACTTTAGCGTGCTCTTGTAAATAGTGCGCAATTTTATTGGCGTTAGCAGCTGAATGTTCAAGACGTACATGCAATGTTTTTAGGCCGCGAAGCACGAGAGAACAATCTTGAGGACCTAAAATAGCGCCGAATGCATTTTGTAAAAATCCAAGTTTTTGGGCGAGTTCGGCATCTTTTACAATAGCTAATCCGGCAGTAACATCACTATGACCGGCAATGAATTTTGTGGCACTATGAAGAACGACGTCGGCACCAAGATCAAGTGGCTTCTGGAATAATGGTGTCAAAAATGTATTATCAACAAAAGTAAGGGCATTAATAGATTTGGCAAGTTTAGAAACAGCACGAATATCTGTCACTTTTAAAAGTGGATTAGAAGGTGTTTCCACATAAAAGAGTTTTGTGTTTGGCTTAATGTTCTGCTTTATTTCTTCTAAATTGGTCATATCAACAAATGTATGTGAAACACCGTAACGGGAGAGAACTTCAGTTATAATTCGATAAGTGCCTCCGTATACGTCTTCTGAAATGAGTACGTGATCACCTTGTGAAAGAAGGAGGAATGCAGTAGAAATCGCTGCAATTCCCGATGCGAAGGCAAATCCTTTTGTTCCGCCTTCCAATAAAGAAATGATATCTTCAAGAGCTTCACGTGTTGGATTACCAGATCGGCTATAGTCATATTTCCCGAACGTATCTACATCAAATTGGTGAAATGTTGATGTGTTATAGATGGGAACGTTAACAGCTCCTGTTTGCGAGTCATGTTTATATTGGTTGTGCAGTAAGAGTGTATCTATAGAATAACTCATATTCTTACACCTTCTTTTACAAGTTTAATGGCTTGCTTTAAGTCTTGAATTAAATCGTTACTATTTTCAATGCCAACGGAAAATCGTAGAAGCCGATTGCATACACCGTTGGCTGTTCTGATTTCTTCAGGAATATCAGCGTGTGTTTGCGTTGCTGGATATGTCATTAAACTTTCAACACCACCAAGACTTTCAGCGAATGTAATTAAGGATAAAGATTGTAAGAATGGATTAATCCACGTTTCATCTTTCAGACGAAATGAGATCATGCCACCTCTTCCAGGATAAAATACATCTGTTACCCCGTCCTCATCATTTAAATAAGAGACAACTGCTTTTGCATTTTCTTCATGTTGTTTCATACGAAGCGCTAACGTTTTCATACCACGAATTAATAGCCATGAGTCAAATGGGCTTAAGACCACACCAGAGGCATTATGATAATGAGCGATTTCCTCACAAAGTTCCTTTCCTTTTGCAACGACAAGTCCGCTTAGTACGTCGTTATGCCCACCTAAATATTTCGTTGCACTATGCAGTACAATGTCAGCACCTTCTGTTAATGGCTGTTGTATATAAGGCGTGTAGAATGTGTTGTCTACAATAAGGAGTAGTCCGTGTCTTTTCGCTACAGTTGCGACAGCGGCAATATCAGTAACTTGCATTAATGGATTAGTCGGAGTTTCTATGAAAATAGCTTTCGTTTCAGTTGTGATAGCTTTCTCAATTTGTTTAATAGATTGTGTATTTACGTATTTACATCGAACGTTCCACTTTTTTTCGTGCTCAGAAAATAATCGATAAGTGCCCCCGTATAAATCTTCAGACACAATAAGTTCTTCTCCAGAACGGAATAGCGAAAGGACGAGGAGAACAGCCGCCATTCCGGAGCTACAGGCATAACCTTGTTCGCCGTATTCTAAGTCTGCGATTGCCTGTTCTAAAAGACCGCGAGTTGGATTTCCAGTTCGTGAATAGTCAAAACCAGTAGATTTACCAATTCCTTCGTGACGATAAGCAGTTGAGAAATAAACAGGCGGATTAACAGTTCCTGTTGTAGTTTCGCTCCGGTTTCCGATTTGTGCTAGTTTTGTTTCAATATTTGACATGTAAAAATTCCTCCTTTTTAAATTAACAATTAAGTGAATGTAAAATAAAAAAAGCCTTCTAAGAAGAAGGCTTTCGGTTTGAATAGAGTCTTCTTCTCATCTGTCAAATCTTTCACAATTTGCTGGAATTAGCACCTTATTAACAAATGTTAATGGTTGCTGAGGCGTCATAGGGCCAGTCCCTCTACCTCTCTAGATAAGAATGTTCGTATGAAATTTTATTATGTTTTTAACTTTACAACAAAAGATAATTGAATTGCAACTTTATTTTAAATAATTTTTATTTTTCCGCAAGTGTCATTGACTTTTGTATTTGTGCATGCTAAATTTATTAAAAAATTAACAAACATTGTTAAAAGGGGAACGCATTTCCTTTTAGCTACATAAATAAAATAATAAAGACAAACTCTTATTGAGAGCGGTGGAGGGAAAGGCCCTGTGAAACCCGGCAACCTTCAAACTAAATGTTTGAAACGGTGCTAATACCTGCAAAACGAATGTTTTGCATGATAAGAGGAGGATCGATTATGTCCCCCTCTTCAAAGTGAAGAGGGGGTTTTTATATTGATAGAAATGAGGGAGATTTGTGAAATTACTAGATTTATTATCAAAAGGAATTGTAATAGGTGATGGCGCGGTTGGGACGTTATTACATTCACATGGCTTGCAAAGTAGTTTTGAAGAATTGAATATATCTGATCCAGATTTAATTATATCGATTCATAAGCAATATGTAGCTGCTGGGGCCGATGTAATTCAAACAAATACGTACGGAGCAAATGAAGCGAAATTACGTATGTATGGTTTAGAAAATCAAGTTACTGAAATTAATAGAGCGGCAGTGAAATTGGCAAAAGCATCTGTGACAGATAGAAATGCAATTTTAGGAACAATTGGTGGTATGAAACATATCGGAGCTGTTACAACGACTGATATAGAAAGAGAATTTATGCTACTTGAGCAGGCAAGTGCATTACTAGAAGAACAGGTTGATGGACTGCTATTAGAGACTTTCTATGATGAGTTTGAATTACTTCATGCTGTTCAGGTGTTACGAAAACAAACGAATATTCCAATTGTAGCTCAATTAGCGTTACATGAGGCAGGTACGACTCAAAATGGAAATGATGTAAATGAAATATTAAAACAGCTTTTAGATTATGGTGCAAATGTGGTTGGATTGAACTGCCAATTAGGACCACTTCATATGACGGAAGCTTTTAAAATGATATCGATTCCGCAAAATGGCTACTTGTCAGCATATCCGAATGCAGGTCTCCCAAATTATGTGGAGGGACGTTACGTATATGAGGGAAGTCCAGCTTATTTCGAAGCGATGACACCGAAATTTATTGAGCAAGGTATTCGGTTATTAGGTGGTTGTTGTGGCACGACTCCAGAACATATTGAAAGTATGAAACGTGCAATTGCAAATGTTACGCCTGTAATAGAAAAGGATACGATTCAAAGACCGAAAGTAGTTCATACACACGAGAAACGTTCGAAAGCTCATGTCACATTAGCAGAGAAAGCAAAAAAACAAACGACAGTAGTAGTGGAATTAGATCCACCGAAAACGTTAGATACGCAGCGATTTTTTGAAGGCGCAAGAGCATTGAAAAGAGCTGGAGCAGATGCTATTACTCTAGCAGATAATTCATTAGCATCGCCTCGCGTCTCGAATATGGCAATGGGGGCATTATTAACGAAGCACGATATTCCGGTATTGACTCACTTAACGTGTAGAGACCATAACGTCATTGGACTACAATCTCATTTACTAGGTTTATCAGCGTTAGGCATGGAAGAAGTGCTTGCTTTAACTGGAGATCCGGCACGTGTTGGTGATTTTCCAGGTGCCACTTCTGTATATGATTTGTCCTCTATTGAGCTCATTAAAATGATCAAAGAAATGAACGATGGGCGCTCCATTTTAGGGAAATCAATAGGGCCAGCAACAAGGTTTTCAATGGGAGGTGCGTTTAATCCGCATGTAAGACATTTAAAGGCAGCGGTTAAGCGAATGGAACGGAAAATAGATGCTGGAGCGGAATATTTCTTAACGCAGCCGATTTACGATATCGCGTTAATTGAAGAAGTATATGAAGCGACAAAGCATTTGGAACAACCTATTTTTATTGGGATTATGCCATTAATAAGTAAACGGAATGCAGATTTTCTTCATTTTGAGGTGCCAGGCATTACGCTACCTGAAGAAATAAGGGAGAGAATGGATGGACATGAAACGAAAGAGGCAGCAATTGAGGAAGGAATTCGCATTTCACAAGAATTAATCGATGCGGCGATGAAATATTTTAACGGCATTTATCTTATTACACCATTTCTAAAATATGAAATTACAGAACATCTTGTTAAATATGTGAGAGAAAAGCAAGAAGTGAAAGAAGGTATTAACTGATGAAATGTATAGAAGAAAAATTACAAAATAACATTTTAATATTAGATGGTGCAATGGGAACAATGATTCAGCAAGAGGACTTAACTGCGGAAGATTTCGGAGGAGAAGAGTACGAAGGTTGTAATGAATATTTAGTAGAAACAAGGCCTGATGTCATTTTGAAGATTCATAAAGCTTATATTGAAGCTGGAGCGGATATTATTGAAACAAATACATTTGGGGCGACAAATATTGTATTAAGTGATTATGAGTTGTCTCATTTAGACGAGGAACTAAATGAGAAAGCAGCGCGTTTAGCGAAGCAAGCGGTCAATGAAAGTGGCAAGGAAGTATATGTTGCGGGAGCAATGGGACCGACAACGAAAGCCATTAGTGTTACTGGTGGTGTGACGTTTGAAGAATTAATTGAAGCCTATACACGGCAGGCAAGAGGATTATTAAATGGCGACGTAGATGTATTACTCGTTGAGACGAGTCAAGATATGCGTAACGTGAAGGCAGCTTATATTGGAATTCAAGCTGCTTTTGACGAACTAAATAAAATTGTGCCTATCATGATTTCAGGAACGATTGAACCGATGGGAACGACTCTGGCTGGGCAAACCATTGAGGCTTTTTACTTATCGGTAGAACATATGAAGCCATTGTCCGTTGGGTTAAACTGTGCGACTGGCCCGGAATTTATGAGAGACCATATTCGTTCCCTATCTGATTTATCGGAGTGTTACATTTCTTGTTATCCAAATGCAGGTCTTCCTGATGAAGATGGACATTATCATGAATCTCCATCTTCTCTCGCTGAAAAAGTGAAGCGATTTGCTGAAGAAGGATGGGTTAATATTATCGGTGGTTGTTGTGGCACAACACCAGAACATGTAAAAGCAATGAAATCTGCGTTAGCGTCTCTTAAGCCGCGTGAACAGCAAGAGAGAGCTGGACATGGGGTTAGTGGATTAGAGGCACTTCAATATGATGATTCTATGAGACCGTTATTTGTTGGTGAAAGAACAAACGTTATTGGATCACGTAAATTTAAACGATTAGTAGCAGAAGGGAAATTTGAAGAGGCTGCTGAAGTCGCAAGAGCGCAAGTGAAGAAAAATGCTCATATTATTGATATTTGTATGGCAGATCCTGATCGCGATGAAATAGAAGATATGGAAAACTTCTTGGCAGAAGTTACGAAAGTGTTAAAAGTACCGATTATGATTGACTCAACAGATGAAAATGTGATGGAGCGAGCTCTTACTTATATTCAAGGAAAAGCTGTTATTAATTCAATTAATTTAGAAGATGGAGAAGAACGATTTAAAAAGGTGACGCCGCTCCTTCGGAAATATGGTGCTGCTATTGTTGTAGGAACAATTGATGAAGATGGTATGGCGGTTAGTGCAGAACGAAAACTCGAAATTGCGAAAAGAAGTTATGAGTTATTGACGACGAAATATGGTATACGCCCGTCAGATATTATTTTTGATGCACTAGTATTTCCTGTAGGTACAGGTGATGAAGAATATATTGGCTCGGCGGCAGCGACGATAGAAGGAATTCGTCTTATTAAAGAAGCGTTACCAGAGTGTTTAACGATTTTAGGTGTAAGTAACATATCATTTGGTTTACCACCAGCTGGACGCGAAGTATTAAATTCCGTCTTTTTATATCATGCAACGAAAGCAGGATTAGATTATGCGATTGTGAATACGGAAAAATTAGAGCGGTATGCGTCAATTCCTGAGGAAGAAAAACGTCTTGCAGATGCATTGCTTTTTGAAACGACGCAAGCGACGTTGGAAGAATTCACAAACTTCTATCGCGTGGCAAAAAAGAAAGATGTCGTTATCCAAGAAACATTAACTCTTGATGAAAGGCTAGCAAATTACATTGTAGAAGGTACGAAGCAAGGATTACAAGAAGATTTAAGTCTTGCACTTACAGAAGGAAGAAAGCCCTTAGATATTATTAATGGTCCACTTATGACAGGAATGGATGAGGTGGGACGATTATTTAATAATAATGAGCTTATCGTTGCTGAAGTATTGCAAAGTGCTGAAAGTATGAAAGCTGCCGTAAGCTATTTAGAGCCACATATGGAATCTAGCGATAGTGCGAAAAAAGGGAAAGTATTATTAGCAACTGTTAAAGGTGACGTACATGATATTGGGAAAAATCTCGTTGAAATTATTTTATCGAATAACGGATATGAGATTATTAATTTAGGAATCAATGTTCGCTCGGATCGAATTGTACAAGAAGTACAAGAAAAGCAGCCTGATATTATTGGTCTTTCTGGTTTATTAGTAAAATCAGCGCAACAAATGGTAACGACTGCTGAAGATTTAAAAGCAGCAAATATTGATGTTCCAATCGTTGTAGGTGGGGCAGCGTTAACGAGAAAGTTTACAGATAACCGTATTTCACCATCATATAAAGGGCTCGTATGCTATGCGAGTGATGCGATGACTGGTCTGGATATTATTAATAAGCTTCAAAAGGAAGAAGAGCGTGAGAAGATGAAACAAGATAAAAAAGAGCGTCATCTTCATATCGTAGAAAAAGAGGAGAAGAAAGTAGAGATTCCAGCAGTAATTGAGCCATTACCGAAGGCAGAGGTTATAGTGCCTGATTCAACAAAGCGAATTGTATTACGTGATATTCCAGCCCTTCATCTTGCTCCATTTTTAAATAGACAGATGTTACTTGGACATCACCTTGGATTAAAAGGAAATGTGAAGAAGCTTCTACGAGAGGGGGATAAAAGAGCGCACGAATTAAATGATTTAATAGACGAACTATTGCAGGAAGGACAATCTTGGTTAAAACCGAAAGCAGTGTATCAATTTTTCCCAGCGCAAAGCGACGGACAAAATATTGTAATATATGATCCAGAAGATCATACGCGTGTTATAGAGCGTTTCACATTCCCTAGACAAGGAAAAGCACCATATCGTACTTTAGGTGATTATTTACGCCCAGTTGGAGATGAGATGGACTATGTTGCTTTCCTATCTGTTACGGTTGGGGAAGGTGTTCGGGACATTGCTGAAGAGTGGAAGGTGAAGGGTGATTATTTACGCAGTCATGCCATTCAATCGTTAGCGCTTGAACTAGCAGAAGGACTTGCTGAAAAAACACATATGCTCATTCGTGATCGCTGGGGTATTCCGGATTCACCAGAACTGACGATGGAAGAACGTTTCCGTACGAAATATAGAGGTATACGCGTGTCCTTTGGTTATCCAGCATGTCCAGAACTTGCGGATCAAGAAAAGTTATTTCGCTTAATTCACCCAGAAGAAATAGGTATTTCATTAACGGAAGGATTTATGATGGAGCCAGAAGCATCTGTGACGGCTATGGTATTTTCTCACCCTGAGGCAAGATATTTTAGTGTATTATAGTGTAGAAGGGGGAGACGTATGAAGAAAATAGTCTTTACAGGTGGCGGTTCGGCAGGGCATGTAACACCTAATTTAGCCATCATTCCACATTTACAAGAACAGAATTGGGATATTTCTTATATCGGTTCTCATCAAGGAATTGAGAAAACGATTATAGAAAAGGAAGGCATTCCGTACTATAGTATTGCAAGCGGAAAGCTACGTCGTTATTTTGATTTGAAAAATATAAAAGATCCTTTTCTTGTAATGAAGGGTGTTATGGATGCGTATGTAAGGATCCGAAAACTAAAACCGGATGTGATTTTTTCAAAAGGTGGTTTCGTATCTGTACCAGTCGTAATTGGAGGATGGCTAAATAGAGTCCCTGTTTTATTACATGAATCTGATATGACGCCAGGACTAGCAAATAAAATTGCGCTCCGTTTTGCTTCGAAAATATTTGTTACATTTGAAGAAGCTGCGAAACATTTACCGAAAGAAAAAGTAATTTATACAGGATCTCCTGTACGTGAAGAAGTGCTAAAGGGAAATCGTGAAAAAGGTTTAGCGTTTTTAGGTTTTTCACATAAAAAGCCAGTTATTACAATCATGGGAGGAAGTTTGGGCGCAAAGAAAATTAATGAAACGGTTCGAGAGGCGTTACCAGAACTTCTGAAAAAATATCAAATCGTTCATCTTTGCGGAAAAGGTAATCTTGATGAAAGTTTACAAAATAAAGAAGGATATAGACAATTTGAATATATACATGGAGAGCTGCCAGACATATTAGCGATAACAGACTTTGTTATTTCGCGTGCGGGCTCTAATGCCATTTTTGAGTTTTTAACATTGCAAAAGCCGATGGTTTTAATTCCGCTATCGAAATTTGCAAGTCGTGGAGATCAAATATTAAATGCAGAGTCTTTTGAAAGACAAGGATATGCTTCTGTATTGTATGAAGAAGATGTGACTGTAAAATCTCTTATAAAGCATGTCGAAGAATTAAATCAAAATAATGAGATGTATAAAACAGCATTGAAAAAATATAATGGAAAAGAAGCAATTCAAACAATTATTCAACATATTTCAGAGGCATGATGAAACAATCATGCCTCTTTTAATAGGATGAAAGATTCCAAGAAACAGTGTTTTTATGTTACAATAACAAATGGATTAGTAGGGAAATTCCAATTAATGAAGCGTGAAAATACGAATGGATTAGGAGTGACTGTGTTGGAGCTAAGTCTCTATGAAAATACTGCACTTATTATATGCTTTGTGTTGTACGTTGGTAGTGTTATTGTTTATATTTCAAGGAAATTTTCGCAAGAAAGAGAACTTGAAAAATCAGAAATAACAGCTGAACTAGAAATGTTAGCTGATGAAAGTTATAAAAAGAAAAAAATAAAAGAAGAGCATGAAGAATCCCATCATTTAAACGCAAATAAGTTTTAAAGATGGGAATTTTTTTTTGAAGTCGTTCTTTATTATGTGTATAGCAAGTAACGCTAAAAGGAGTTTCCCATACATAATGAAGGAGTGTATATAAATGAATTTTTATGTCGCCTCAGGATTCCAGAATAAACATCTTGTACGTTCTATAGCAAATGAACTGAAACATGCAGGATGGCACCATACATATGATTGGATAAGAAACGAAAGAGCAGTGAATCAAGATCAATTAAGAGAAATTGGTCAGGCAGAAAAGAATGCTATAAAAGAAGCGGATGTCTTTTTACTTATATTAGATGGCGGAAACGGGAGCCATACAGAGTTTGGAATGGCGATTGCGCTAGAGAAAAAGATATATGTATACCATGAAAGAAACCCGCTTCAAACAACGTTCTATCATTTGCCAGAAATAAATATTTTTGAAGGAGATGCAACTGAATTTGCATCTTATGTTATGGATCACGTGAAATAATAATAACTGTCTAAAAGGTTATAAAAGTGATCTTTTGGGTACAGTGATGATAAGAAACGTATATAAAGGAGTATATAATATGAAATTAGAAAATGGATGGGAAACGAGCTTTTTAGAAGTCGTACAAAATAGTGAGTTTAAGAAAGATGCACTTCTTAGTCAATTGCTTTGTGAGGATAGTGAAGAAGTTGAGGAGCTTGTTGATGATTATGGTTATGAAGAAATTATTGACCGCGAACATGATGAGGAATTAGCTGATATTTTAGGAGAAGAACTTTTTAGTGAGATGGAACGATGCGTATTCTTATCTTCACAGCCAGAAGAAAAACTTATTTCATTCGTAAATGGATTAGGTTTTCACGTGTTAGATTGGATCGTTCTTCTTGAAACAGAATTTGGAATTGATAGTGCAAACTTTACATCGGACGCCGTGAAAATGTTAGAAAAGCGTTTTAGACAGTTTCCATACATAGAAGATAAAACAATTTTTGATATGACATTCGGAGAAGCAATGGATGTATTACAATCCATTACAGGATTACAACTGAAGGAAAAGATGAACGTATAATGTAAAAAAAGAACGTGAGGCTATCACGTTCTTTTTTTACATTATAATAATTTTGTCATCTAGTTTTGTCTGTCCGCTAAGAAGTGCGTTTAAATATTCCACTTTTCTTATACAGGCCTGTATATGTCTTTCAACCTCTTGCAACTCTGCTTGGTGATGTGTTTCAATCGGATGAATTTGTACGTTGAATTTTTCAAATTGACTACTATATGTTATTTCTGCATAGCCGCTCATAATATCCATTTCGTTATGAAATAAAAATTGCTTCGTTTTGTCACAGAATGATACATTCTGAAAGCCATATACTTTTAATGCTTCAATTACCTTTTTTATCGTTTTTATATTCATTTTTTAACCCTCTTTACGAAGTTCTACTTCTATAGTATAACATAAAAAATTACATAGAAAGCGCTTCCAAGTGTATTTTATTATAAACTTTACGTTTCGATCACAAAAATGAAACAAAGAAAAAATAATTGTAAAGAAGGAAGGACTCTTTTATTGTTTCGTCATATATATAGAGAAATAGTGCAATGAAAGGAAATTTTCCGAGGTGGAGATCGTATTTCCAATTTGAGCGCAGTAAAAGAGGTGAAAATCTTGAACTTTGATATTGTAGGACAAAAAGCATATATAAAAGATGGACCGCATCGGAACCGAATTGGAATTGTAAAGAAAGACGAGACAAAATTAGAATCGCAGTTTGCTATTGTAATTGGAGAACAAATCATTGATGTAGACCTAAAGGATATCGTGTTAGTTGGAGTAGACGTAGGACAATTTCATAAATGGTGCGAACAAAATGGTTATTTGTGAAAAGGACGGGCTGTGAGATAATGAAATATATTTGAGAGAAGAGAATATGTTATTGTATTCTCTTTTTCTATTTGTAAGGAGACAGAAATGAAGTATAAAGAACGAGATTTTACATTGGAGTTAAAAGAGAAAATTCAATGCATGGAGAAGGAAATAGAGAGAATATCATTTAAACTTTTTAAAGATTATTCACATTTGTACATAGAGAAAAACATGGAATTATTTATAGAACTCATCAGAGATAAAGAATATCCTTTTGAAACAGGATATTCTTCATCCGTTTCGATAGCTGTATTAGATGAAGAAGGGAAGATGATTGAATTTTATACAGTTCCTATCTGGGAATGTTGTAATTATTTTTTAGGAGTACCGCTTCAAATAAGGCTTTGGGGAAGTAAGTTAAGTGGTGAACTTGTTGATGAATCTTATTGTGAGATAGAAGAGGAGTTAAAGGAGCGCTTGGAAGAGTTTTTACAGTTTGCAGATGAGGAATAATAGTTAGTCTTTAGTTTAAAACTAATAGTTATTAAAAAATGAAAAACGGTATATTTTCGTTATATCTATACGTGATGCCTTATGTATAAAAGACAAAGAGAAAGATGAAAAGAACTAAAAAAGGCCGCTAACAGTTTTTGTTAGCGGTCTTTTCATTATGAAGCAATTTCACCAGTTTTTGTATCATCTTGATTGTACGTATCTTGATCTAATTCACCAAGCCATTTACTAGAAATAAGACCTGCTGTCATAGAACCACTTACGTTAAGAGCTGTACGGCCCATATCGATTAATGGTTCAACTGAGATAACAAGAGCGACAATACCGATTGGTAAGTTCATTGTAGATAGTACGATTAACGCTGCGAACGTTGCACCGCCACCAACACCGGCAACACCGAATGAGCTAATCGCAACGACAGCGATTAAAGTTAAAATAAATTGTGGTTGTAATGGATCGATTCCTACCGTTGGAGCGACCATCATTGCAAGCATTGCTGGATAAATACCTGCGCAACCGTTTTGCCCGATAGATACTCCAAATGATGCTGCGAAGTTGGCAATCCCTTCGGAAATACCAAGCTTTTCTTTTTGCGCTTCAATATTTAATGGCATTGCACCAGCACTAGAGCGAGATGTGAATGCAAATGTTAATACAGGGAATACCTTTTTTAAATATTGAATTGGATTTAAACCAGATAGAGCAATTAATAATAAGTGGATAACGAACATTACGATAAGTGCTACGTAAGACGCTAACACGAAGTTACCAAGTTTTAAAATAGCATTTATATCGCTACCAGCAACTGTTTTTGCCATAAGAGCTAATACGCCGTATGGAGTAAGACGTAAAATTAATGTTACCATACGCATTACGATTGCATATACAGCATCAAGCATTTTCTTAAATAGTTCTGCTTGTTCTGGATATTTTCGTTTTACACCTATAAAGGCGATACCGATAAAGGCTGCAAATATTACAACAGAAATTGTTGATGTTGGACGAGCGCCTGTTAAATCAAGAAACGGATTTGTAGGCAATAGTTCTAATAATTTATCTGGAATTGTTGTTTTTTCAATAGAAGTAAATCTTTCTTCAACTAGCTTCAGACGAGCAGATTCTGCATCACCTTGTTGTAGGCCTGTTGCTGATACATCAAATCCAGCACTTGCAGCGATACCGACAGCTGCAGCGATTCCTGTAGTAAGAATTAAAATACCGATAATAAGACCACTAATTTTACCAAGGTTTTTCGTTAACTGTAATTTTGTAAAGGCTGAAATAATAGATACTAAAATAAGTGGCATAACGATCATTTGAAGTAATTTCACATAACCGTTACCGATCAAGCCAAACCAAGTATTTGATTCAATAATTACTTTAGAAGTTGGCTCATAAATAAATTGTAATATAAGACCGAATATAATTCCGACTCCTAAAGCAGTAAATACACGTTTATTAAAAGATACATGCTTACGTTGCATATAATATAATACGCCAACTAAGATGAGCATGACTGCAACGTTAATTCCGACAAGCAGTGTATTCATGTTGATTCCCCCTAATTCCAATCTGTTATATAGAATATAAGGTAATAAAACCTATAAGTCAACTAGGAAATTACGGAATTTAAAAAAAGATGGCAAAATGCCATCTTTTAATGTCCAGCCCCAGGGACAAGTAAAAACGTCGTGTAGTATGTAAATCCTATGAAGAAAACAGTCAAATATGCCCCGAATACGTATATATACATACGCTCTGTTAAATTTAAATAGCTTAAAAGTACGAAGAAACCTGTTTGTCCTAAAAATAGTAGTGCGGTCGAATGCATATCCCCTACGTAAAACATAACCGAGAAAATTCCAGTCCAAAAGCCGAGAACGCGAAACATGCGCTCCATGCCATCTCCCTCCTTTTCTAAAAAAAGTAAACCTCACTTCATTATAGTTTATTTTTCTTACTATTGTAAATATTCGTTCATATAAAAAGAAGCCAATTATAATTGGCTTCTTTTTATATGAGAAATTAAATTGTTAGTTTATAATTACAAGATTTACATCCATCTAGTAGACTGTCATTTCGTGTTAATTCCGTGTTAGGGAATAGGATTTCAAAAATCCCTTTCATCATATCTCCGTGCATATTACAAATTTCAGTTGGGTGATGAACAGCAACTTCTTTAAATGGACAATTGTGTACATCATAGAAAATTTTCGTTCCATCTGCACTTAATTCAAATGCCGGTGATAAGCCAGCTGTTGAGAAAGCTTCTTTTGCAATTTGAACTTTTTGCTCGACTGTTAAAGCATCTTCATTCACATTTAAACGCAGCATATGTTGTTGCATTAATTCGGCTCCAAATTGTTTTCCAGTTTCGTATAGTGCTTTTTCACCAGCAGCGCCAAGGCTAAGTAAAGAATTAAATGCTATTCTTGCTAACAATTGATAATCACGGAATGGAAATTGTAATTGGATAACATCTTCAGATAATACATATAATCTGCTTGGTCGTCCGCCTTTTCCAGTTTTCTTCGTTTCCGATTTCAGCATATGAACATCTTCTAATTTAGATAAATGTAAACGCGCTACGTTTGGATGAATGTCAAACTCATCTGCAATTTCTTGTACAGTTACGTAACTATGTTTTTGAGAAATATATTTATAAATGTAATAACGAGTTGGGTCAGATAATACACCTGTAATTTTTAAAGCTTGTTCCATGAGGATCTCCACCTTTATCACTTTATCCAAGATAATAACATTATAATACAGATAAACTTTCATATAGGTAATTTCAGACAATAATTCGGAAATTGTTCATAATTTCACAAACATATTTTTCCTTTTCCCTCTGGTGAAAATACAAAAATGCTGATTTTTCTTATAAATTTTTTCATGCTATATACATAGTGGGGAGGGAAAAATGATGAATGGAATTGAAAGTTTTGCGAATACGATTTTGAAAGAAGCGTGCAGGGTACAAGCTTCGGATTTACATATTGTACCCCGGAAGAAGGATGTAGCGGTTCAACTGCGTATAGGAAAAGATTTAATGACGAGATATTGTATCGAAAAGGAATTTGGAGAAAAACTTGTTTCACACTTTAAATTTTTAGCATCCATGGATATAGGGGAGAGGCGGAAGCCACAAAATGGTTCACTGTATTTACAAATGGATGGGCAAGAAGTATATTTACGCCTTTCCACGCTACCAACTGTATATCAAGAAAGTCTCGTTATTCGTCTTCATTTACAAGCATCTATTCAGCCGTTATCTCATCTTTCGTTATTTCCAAGTACAGCGAAGAAACTACTCTCTTTTTTACACTATTCACATGGGTTACTCGTATTTACTGGACCAACTGGTTCTGGAAAGACAACAACAATGTATGCATTGTTAGAGGTAATTAGAAAAAAGAAAACACGTCGCATCGTTACACTGGAGGACCCAGTTGAAAAAAGAAATGACGATGTATTACAAATTCAAATAAATGAAAAAGCAGGTATCACATATGAGGCAGGATTAAAGGCTATTTTACGTCATGATCCGGATATTATTTTAGTCGGTGAAATTCGTGATGAAGAAACAGCGAAAATTGCTATAAGAGCAAGTTTGACTGGACATTTAGTAATGACGACACTGCATACGAATGATGCGAAAGGGGCGATACTCAGGTTCATGGATTTTGGTATAACGAGGCAAGAAATTGAACAATCTTTATTGGCTATAGCTGCACAACGACTTGTCGAATTGAAGTGTCCGTTTTGCAAAAGAAAGTGCTCAACTTTATGTAAATCAATGAGGCAAGTAAGACAAGCGAGTATTTATGAGTTGTTATATGGATATGAGTTAAAACAAGCAATTAAAGAAGCGAATGGGGAATGTGTCACATACAAGCACGAAACATTAGAATCTTCGATACGAAAAGGATACGCTTTAGGATTTTTAGAAGAGGATGTGTATGTTTAAGAAAATATGGAGTTTAAGTGATCAAGTAGTATTGCTAAAACGATTAGGAGAACTATTAGAAAAAGGATACTCCCTTTTGCAGGCATTAGAATTTTTACGGTTTCAATTACCTTTAGAAAAGAAAGTACAATTGCAGCACATGATTGATGGATTAAAAGATGGAAAAAGTCTACACGATTCTTTTCATCAATTAAAGTTTCATCAGGAGATGTTAAGTTATTTATTTTATGCCGAGAAACATGGTGATATTTCTTTTGCATTGCAACAAGGGAGCGCACTTCTTTATAAAAAGGATAAGTATAGGAAAGATATGATGAAAATAATGCAGTACCCTATGTTTTTGGCGTTCTTTTTAATAATTATGATTGTGATTTTTAACCGCATTTTATTACCGCAGGTTGATATGGTATATAGTTCATTCGGTTCTACAGCATCGTTATTTACAGAACAAATATTAAGTGCGATTAAGCTACTACCCTATCTTATTTTTAGCACTATTTTTATCGTTATGATTGGCTGTAGTGTATATATATTGTACTTTCGGAAACTCCCGCATATTCAGCAGGTAAAATTTAAGCTTCGTATCCCCCTCGTAAAAACATTTCTTATTTTAAAGCATTCACATTATTTCGCCACTCAATTGAGCGGTTTATTATACGGTGGACTATCAGTACTTGAGGCTCTAACAATAATGATGGAGCAAAAATATCATCCGTTCTTTCAGTATGAAGCGGGCCGAATTGAACGCCAATTAATTGCGGGAGAACCGTTGCAATCTATTATTGCTAAAAGTGGATATTATGAGGAAGAACTTTCTTATATTATTACGCATGGACAAGCAAATGGTAATTTGGCGATTGAATTAGGTGACTATAGCGATCTTATTATGGAAAAGATGGAGCAAAAAGTTAACCGTATGTTAGTGATCATTCAACCAATTTTATTTACGTGTATTGGAGGAATAGTCGTTCTTATGTATTTAGCGATGATTATGCCAATGTTTCAAATGATGAATTCTATTTAGGGGGTGTTTACATGCAGAATGAGGAGGGATTTACCCTTTTAGAAATGTTATTAGTTATGGTCGTCATCACTGTATTATTACTATTAATTATTCCGAATGTAGTTACACAGCGCTCATCTGTCGAAGGAACAGGATGTAAAGCCTATGTGAAATCTATAGAAGCTCAAATACAGGTGTACCAATTACAACATAATAAAATCCCCTCGCTAAAAGAGCTAAGGGATGAAAAATATATTACAACTGATAAGTGTCCGAATGGTGAATCCATTCATATTTCAAATGATGGCACAGTAACAACTGGGAAACTGTGAAACAAAAAGGTTTTACTCTTTTAGAAATGCTACTCGTTCTATTTGCAATTTCTGTACTAAGTATAGTCACGTATTTTAACGTACATTCATTACACGAAAAGCAAAAAGTCGAACAATTTTTAAGACAGTTTTCAAATGATATTTTGTATATGCAACAATTAGCGATAAATCGTCAAAAACACTATACATTACGATGGCATAAAGATAGACATATGTATTATATAGGGGAGCTAAGTACGAATTTTACTATAATTAAAAGAGAATATGATAGCGATATACAAATTGATTTGAATACTTTTCCAAATCCGATGACATATAATCCGAGTGGAAATATTAATAGAGGTGGCACGATTTTACTTTCGTATCGAAGTTATAAATATGAGATTGTATTTCAGCTTGGAAGAGGGAGATTTACGTATCGTGAAATGTCAAAAAGGATCAGTGATGGTTGAGATGCTTGTAGCGTTAAGTATAGTAATGATGGCAGTGTCTTTACTACTTCCGCAAACAGTATTGATTATGCAAGAACGAAAAAACATACAAATTCGTTATAAAGCATTTGTATTATTAAAAAGAGAAGCGGCTTTATATATGTATGAAAATGGGGCGAAACAACAACAAGAAAAAATCGTAAATGGAAATGTATATTACACATATTGGGGAGGAAATGAAGTTTGTGCTATGTGGAAAGATGTGAAAGGAAGAATGGTGGAACAATGCTTTTATGCAGGAGAAAAAATAAATTAGAAGTTGGGTTTACATTAATAGAAATGATCGTATGTTTTTTTCTGTTATCACTGTTCGTGTTACTCTTGCCACGTTTAAATTTTATTGGGGTAGAAAACGACCAATCAAAAGGATTAAATAATTGGGAATGGGATGTATTTTTAGGACAAGTACAGTTAGAGTTTCGTGAAGTATCTTTTGTAGAAAAAGTAGTCAATGAAAATAAAGATAGTCTGTTGCGTTTCCAGCTTCGCACTGGAGATGAAGTGACGTATGAAAAATTGAATAATCATCTGATAAGAAAAGTAAATATGCGCGGAAGAGAAGTTATATTACAAAATGTTGGAATGGTTTCGTATGAAGTAACATCACATTTGCTTTTTATAAATGTGAAAGATAGGAGTGGGAAAATACATGAAGGTGTAGCTGTAAGGTATAGCGAAATGGAAATGAATATATGAGAAAACAAGATGGATTTACGATGCCAGGAACAATCATTTTTCTTGTATTATTAACTTCGTTCTTTATATACGAAACGAATATGTTACTTATAGATAAAAAATTTTATATTGAAATAGAGCAAAAGTTTGTAATGGAGGAACTACTAAATCGATCGATTACAAGTATAAAAAAAGACTTACAGCAAAAAGAAAAGGAAGATACATTTTTCTTTCAATATGAAAAGGGCGAAGTAAGTGGAAATTACGACTTTGAAAACGATGTTATACTCGTGTCGTTGCAGTGCAAAATTAAACAGGAAGTTTTCTATAAAGTAAGCTTTCGCTATAGAAAAAAGGATGAAAAAATATTCGATTGGATAGAAGGATAGTCTGTGAAATATACGGATAAAAACCATAATTTCTCATTTTAAAACAGGCTGTTTTTTTATAGGAAATGGAGAAATAAAACAATTGAAAGTTTAAATTTTCTCAAAAAAGAGAAAGGTAGAAAGAATGTGATATATTCAAGCTATCCAAACATATTTTTTTAGGGAGAATAGGGAAATGACAAATAACAATCAAATAGGTGAAAATAAGGAACAAACTATTTTTGATCATAAAGGAAATGCGATTATGACGGAAGATAGGGAAATACACATTATTTCAAAATTCGAAGAACCTCTTATTGTCGTGTTAGGAAATGTATTAAGCGATGAAGAATGCGATGAATTAATTGAATTGTCTAAAAGTAAGTTAGCGCGTTCTAAAGTTGGTTCATCACGTGATGTAAATGATATTCGAACGAGTAAGGGTGCATTTTTGGACGATAATGAACTTACTGCGAAGATTGAAAAACGAATTTCATCTATCATGAATGTTCCTGCGTCGCATGGAGAAGGATTACACATTTTAAATTATGAAGTGGATCAACAATATAAAGCGCACTATGATTATTTTGCAGAACATAGTAGATCAGCTGCTAATAATCGTATTAGTACGCTTGTCATGTACTTAAATGATGTAGAAGAGGGCGGAGAAACGTTCTTCCCTAAATTAAATCTTTCTGTGCACCCTAGAAAGGGAATGGCAGTATACTTTGAGTATTTTTATCAAGACCAATCATTAAATGAGCTTACGTTACATGGAGGGGCACCTGTAACGAAAGGCGAGAAATGGATTGCAACGCAGTGGGTAAGAAGAGGCGCTTATAAGTAAAAGCGTGTATGAAACGTTTTGTTCTTCATTTTATAAGAAGAACAAAACGTTTTTTTATTAAATAATGTAATCATTCGTTATAATAACAAATAATAACGGATGATTGAGAGGAAAGAACATGAAATCTATATACATAACCGGTTATATGGGATCAGGGAAAACAACAATTGGAAAAGCATTAAGTAAAGAACTTCATATGGATGTTGTCGATACAGACCAAAAAATTGAAGAGAAGCAGGAGAAGGCAATTCGTGATATTTTTGCTGAAGAAGGCGAAATGGCTTTTCGGGAATATGAAAGTGAAATGTTACGTTCACTACCGAGTTGTAATGTAATTATTACAACTGGTGGCGGCATCATTGAACGAGAGGAAAACCGAAAGTGGATGAAGGAAAATGGAACTGTCGTGTATTTATATTGTGATCCACATGTAATTGCAGAAAGGCTTCGTGAAGATACGACACGTCCACTATTTCAGAAGAAAGATATAGAGGCATTTGTGGCAAAATTTGAATCGCGCCGAGCTTATTATGAAGAGGCTCATATTCATATTGATACGACGAATAAGTCTGTAAAGCAAATTATGAATGAATTAAAAGAAAAGACTAATGAATAAAAAAGTGGACATACTAATCAAGTAGAGGTGATGATAATATGTCTACTAATGATTATGTTCGCTTTGTGACACAGCAGTTTGTGTCGTATATGGATGCTCCAAAAGAAGATCGTAAACAAAAGAAAGAACAACGCCGTGCTGAAAAAGAGCCATTTATGAATAAGTGGTTTGGTGTTATGCCGCTAAGTGCTGCTTTGTTTTATCGAAACGTAAAAGATAAAAGGAAAAAATCAAGTTAACGATTTCGTAATATGTGCAGCAAAATAAAAATCCCCTAGTAGTATGATACTACTAGGGGATTTTCATTTACTGTACGGATTCTTTTTCTTCTGTAACGGCATGTATTTTATTGTTCACCCAGACAAATCCAATTCCGATACAAATAGAAATGCCCCATCCAACAGCGGTCATAATTGCTCTCATTTCACCATAGCCATCTACACCGAAAACAGAGATGAAATAAATTTTTAAGAAGCTTTTTAATATGAATTGTAGCCCGAAAAATAGTGTTAAATATTGTAGTGCCGGATAGATACGACTATCTCGATACAGTTCACGACTTTTATCACGGTCATGGCCTTGTAGTGCTGCAATATCTGCTGCGAAATATAACATAAGTGGTTTTTTTATAAAAATGGTACATATAACGATAATACCTAGTACGATGTGATAATACGCATCGTTCCACAACATTCGTTCAGCTGATCCAGATAATAGGTCTACTGTTGTATTAGAAATGAGTGTAATTAAAATAAAGAATCCTGTTACGTTAAACTGTTTTTCTTTTTTAAAGGTATACAGTGTATAAATAATCCCCGGAACAGAGGAAAGTAACATCGCGTAATAAGGATCGATATAAGGTTTTGCAAATTTCCAAATGAGGAATGGGATTACGAGATAAAAGACAAGATCTAATATAGCTTTTTTATTTTGATTCATATAGGGCCTCCTTAAGTCATACATATATTTTATAATATAATTTCTGAAAATTGTATAAGGTTTAATGGGAAAAGAAAAAATATATGCTTTTTGAGGGATTAGTAGATTGAAAAAATTGCCCCTAGCGTAGTAAGTTTTTTTAGTATATAATAAAGGAAACGCTTTCATTTTTAGTTTGTTCACAAAATGGACGGAAAATCACATATTTACTATCGATATGTTGCTTTATAATGAAACTAATTAAATATACATGCATACAATATTGTGAAATAAATAACATAAATAATCTATATAAATGTAAACGTTATCAAAAGAGAGAGGTGGAGACAATGAGTAAATTTTTCTTCAATCATAATCCAGCAACAGTAGAGGATGGAAGGCTTGTTAAATATGCTGAAATTATTTATGGAGAAGGTGGCCGTTCTGTATTAGAAAATTTAATGGTGAAGGCATCTATCAGATTGCGTGATCGTTATCCGAATAAATCTGACGAGCAGATCTCGAACCTAGTAAATAAAGGCATCCATGATATGTTTCAAAAATATGTGAGTGAGTAAGAGTAGCCAATGGCTGCTCTTATTTTTTTGTATAAGGATTGTATCTCTAGCTGAAAATAAGGGTGTATTTTGAAAGATATAAAAGGAGTGAAACAGATGAGCAATGGAATTGGCCGTTCAAAAGAAAATCTTCCAACTGATGCAAATCATGTGAGTGCAAAGGATCGTGCGCATCAAAAACGTATGGCAAAGCAAAAACAACAAGAGCGTAATAGCGATAGAGGATAACTCAAAGTAAAGCTCCTTCTAAAGCAGAAGGAGCTCTTTTAAGATAAAAAATGATTCGCGGTAACATAAAAAAGTCCACCGTTAATAATTTGCACTGTAATACGTGGCTCGTATTGTTCTTGCAGTGCTTGTTTTTCAATTTCGTAGCTTTCGGGAAGTTCATCACTTTCTTCATAAAAACGATTTAAAAGGTCTAAATCGTGATTCCAGCGCACTCTTGCTTCTTTCGCCCACGTATGGTCATCTTCTGCAATAATATTCTTTAACGCGTCCTCTATACGTTGTAAACCACTTTGCGGTTTAATGATAGGCGAGAGCGTAAAACAAAAGTCAGGTATTTTCGGTGTAAGTTTAATTTTAGCTAATGTTTCATGAAAGTTTGCGATCATTGTGCCAGAAATGAGATGAATCCCAATGGAGTGAAGGATGTCTTTTTTTCGATCACATTGATAGGAAACTTTAATATTTACACCGAGCCAAGGGTGGAGCGGTGTATGTGTTGCCCCGCTATGCCGTACTTCCTCATATAAACGTATGTAAGAGCCTAATTCTTTAGTCGTTTGAAAAATTTGATGAAGACGTGGTGAACCGTAGTGAATAAGCTCGCCATCGTTTTCTTCATTTTCTGGATTTGTAATAAGAGTAAGGCGCATCGGATTCGGTACGCCTCCTGTTTTCTCAAGATAGTGCCAATAAAAAGGGCGATTCATTAATAATTTATCCATCTCAATTGTTAACTGCACATCTAATAGATGAGGGGAGCGCTGTAAAATTTCACAGTTATTCGCCTCGAAAAAATTGTATAAGTAATTATGAATTTCATGTTGCTGCATAGCCTTGCACCTCAGCTTCATTTCGTTTCGCGAAGTCGATAATAGATGTTAAGTTTTCCATCTTAATTCGAATTTCTCCTTCGCTTTTTGATTGCGCAAATATTTCTTGAATGTGCGCGTCGATGTTTTTCATATTAATTCTCGTTAAAATTTCATCAAGTTCACCGATAACACGCTCAAATAAATTGATTTTTTCATATAACAGTTTCAAAATATGTTCTTCAACAGTGTGTTTTGTAGCTAAGTTATAAATATGAACATCATTCTTTTGACCAAGACGGTGAATACGTCCGATTCTTTGTTCAAGGCGCATTGGATTCCATGGCAAATCATAATTGATCATATGGCTACAAAACTGTAAGTTAATCCCTTCACCACCAGCTTCAGTGGCAATTAATACTTGTGCGTGGTTTTGGAAAAGCTCCTTCATCCAATCTTTCTTCCCGCGTTTAAACCCGCCGCGGAATGGAACGGAAGAAATACCGTGCTGTTGTAAAAACCATTGTAAGTACATTTGTGACGCTCGATATTCTGTGAAGATGACGACTTTATCGTCAATTTCTTTTATAAGTTCAAGAGCTTTATTCGCTTTTGAGTTGAAAGGAATATGATTAATTTTATCCATTAGCACATCAATATGCGGGTCTTTTATGTAATGCTCATTTTCCTTCTGTCGTTTTTCTACATGTTTTTTTAATGAATAGTAAACGGCCTCACGACTACTACATGCTTCCCGTTTTAAAGTTAACGATGAGAAAGCGGATGTGAAGGCGTCTTGTCCTCGCCAATTTTCAATCCCGTTATACAAAGCTTGCTCTTCTTCATTAAACTCAACGAAAATTGTACGTACATGTCTCTTTGGCCAATCAATCCCGGTATTATGCCGTCGATTTCGGACCATTACTTTATTAATAAGAGCTTTTAAATCTTCATCAGATTCGGCTGAACGATTTTTTGAAGCGTAATATTCTTCAAAGTTGGATTGATTGCCTAAATGTCCTGGCTTTAATAAAGATACAAGGTTGAAAATTTCATCAATCTTATTTTGAACAGGAGTAGCAGTTAATAATAAGCAAAATTTCTTTTTTAAACGCTGTGCAAATTCATAGTTTTTTGTTTTATTATTTTTAAGTTTATGTGCTTCATCGATAATAATAAGGTCATATTCTAAGTTCAAAACGATATCGCGATGCGGTGAACGTTTTGCAGTATCAATTGATGATACAATCACATCGGCTTGTTCCCATGAATAGCTTTTCTTTTGGGCTACAGCTGGAATGAAAAACTTTGTATTTAGTTCGTATGCCCATTGTGATACGAGAGAGGCCGGGACGAGTATAAGTACTTTTTTCACAAGGCCGCGGACCATGTATTCTTTTAAAATAAGCCCAGCTTCAATTGTTTTCCCAAGTCCTACTTCATCTGCCAGTATCGCTTTACCATTCATTTGTTCAATGACATTTTGAGCGACTTCTAATTGATGAGGAAGTGGTGTGAAATGAGATAAATGTTTCGGTGCTTGTAATCCATCGAAAGTAGGAACAAGTAACGATTTTTCTGTTTTATATGCTAAATGATATAAATCCCAGTTTGTCCAAGGGCCATCTTCGTCAATTCTATTTAAAAAATTGTTTTGCCACGTTCGATCTACGGAAATATCGACATTCATTACGACTCTCCCACCTTTTATAAACTAAAGTAATTATTAAAAAAATCTTTATTATATAAACCTTGTAATAAGGCACTATTACACATACTAAAAGTTAAAGAATAGGCAAAGATAAAGGGTTAAATTTTGAAAGTTGTATTTAATAAGATTAAGAATAAAAAATTCTAAATTATTTTTTATGCTAGAATATTGATGAAATATAGCGAATGATGTTAGGATAATGGTGTGAAATGTGTGGAATCTTTCGTATTTTATCCAAGAAAGTGATTTTTTATTTACGCTTTCATAAAAAAATATAATGAGATTCCGTATATCCTATCTTTTCAGAGTGAAAATGTTTAGATATGGCGAGCAACTTTTATTGATTTGTCAAAGCATAAGGGGGAGAGAGCATGATTACATTACAACGTACACCGTTATTTGATGTATACGCGAAGTATGGTGGGAAAACAATCGACTTCGGTGGTTGGGAATTACCGGTTCAATTTTCAAGCATTAAAGAAGAACATGAAGCTGTACGTACGGCTGCAGGTTTGTTCGATGTTTCTCATATGGGAGAAGTTGAGGTAAAAGGTGTAGATAGTTTAGCATTTTTACAACGTGTTGTTACAAATGACGTTTCTACCTTAAAGGTAGGAGGCGCACAATATACAGCTATGTGCTACGAAAATGGTGGTACAGTAGATGATTTATTAATCTACAAACGTGGTGAAGAAGACTATTTATTAGTAATCAACGCATCAAATATCGAGAAAGATTACGAATGGTTAGCTAGCCATGTAATTGGCGATGCGAAAGTAGTCAATGTTTCTAGTGAAGTTGCACAGCTTGCAATTCAAGGACCAAAAGCAGAAGGCATTTTACAAAAAGTTGTGTCAGAAGATTTGAAAGAAATTAAGTTCTTTAAATTTAAAAACGATATTCTTGTAGATGGAATTCCAGCACTTGTATCTCGTACGGGTTACACAGGTGAAGATGGATTTGAAATTTACTGTAAGAGTGAAGATGCTGCAAAACTTTGGGAGAAACTTCTTGAAGTTGGAGCAGAAGAAGGCTTAAAAGCATGTGGTTTAGGTGCTCGTGATACACTTCGCTTCGAAGCAACATTACCACTTTATGGTCAAGAATTATCAAAAGATATTACACCGATTGAAGCTGGAATTGGCTTTGCGGTAAAACCAAATAAAGAAGCAGACTTCTTTGGAAAAGAAACGTTAAAAGAGCAAAAAGAAAACGGTGCGCCTCGTAAGTTAGTCGGCATCGAAGTAATCGAACGTGGAATTCCTCGTACACATTACCCTGTATTTATTGGAGAAGAAAAAATCGGGGAAGTAACGAGTGGTACACAATCTCCAACGTTAAAGAAAAGCATTGGTTTAGCACTAATTGATGTAAAATACGCAGCAGTTGATACAGAAGTAGAAATTGAAATTCGTAATAAACGCGTCAAAGCAGTAGTTGTTCCAACACCATTTTATAAACGTTCAAAGTAACGGGGAGAGGGGTAGATTTCATGTTGCATCGTTATCTTCCAATGACAGAAGAAGACAAAAAAGAAATGTTACAAACGATCGGCGTTCAAACGATCGATGAGTTATTCTCTGATATTCCAGAGAGTGTTCGTTTTAAAGGGGATTTAAAAATTAAAGAAGCAAAATCAGAGCCAGAGCTGTTAAAAGAGTTATCTCAAATGGCTAGTAAAAATGCTAACTTAAAAGAATACGCTTCTTTCTTAGGAGCAGGTGTATACGATCATTACGCTCCAGTAATTGTAGATCACGTTATCTCTCGCTCAGAATTTTATACAGCTTACACGCCATACCAACCAGAAATTTCACAAGGGGAATTACAAGCAATCTTTGAATTCCAAACAATGATTTGTGAATTAACAGGAATGGATGTAGCAAACTCTTCTATGTACGATGGAGGTACAGCTTTAGCTGAAGCGGCAATGCTAGCAGCTGGCCATACTCGTAAAAAGAAAATTCTTGTATCTAGCGCAGTTCATCCAGAATCAAGAGCAGTACTTGAAACGTATGCAAAAGGTCAACATCTTGAAGTTGTTGAAATTAATCATAAAGATGGTGTAACAGATTTAGACGTATTACAAAGTGAAGTAGATGATACAGTTGCTTGTGTAATCGTTCAATATCCAAACTTCTTCGGACAAGTTGAAAAATTAGCTGATATTGAAAAAATCGTTCATCAACAAAAATCATTATTTATCGTTTCTTCAAATCCATTATCATTAGGCGCATTAACACCACCAGGAAAATTTGGTGCGGATGTTGTAATCGGTGATGCACAACCATTTGGTATTCCAACGCAGTTTGGTGGACCACACTGTGGTTACTTTGCAACAACGAAAGCATTTATGCGTAAAATTCCAGGACGTCTTGTTGGACAAACTGTAGATTCAGATGGTAAACGTGGGTTTGTATTAACGTTACAAGCGCGTGAACAGCATATTCGCCGTGACAAAGCGACGTCTAACATTTGTTCAAACCAAGCGTTAAATGCATTAGCAGCATCAGTTGCAATGACAGCACTTGGTAAACAAGGTGTGAAAGAAATGGCACGTCAAAACATTTCTAAAGCACAATATGCAAAACGTCAATTTGAAGCGAAAGGCTTCGCTGTAACATTTGCTGGACCATTCTTCAATGAGTTTGTTGTAGATTGCAAGCGTCCAGTGAAAGAAGTAAACGATGCATTATTACAAAAGAATATTATCGGCGGTTACGACCTAGGCCGTGATTATAAAGAGCATGAAAACCATATGCTTGTAGCAGTAACTGAGCTTCGTACAAAAGAGGAAATTGACACACTTGTAAACGAAATGGGGGCTATCCAATGAAGAACCAAGACCAAGCACTTATCTTTGAAGTGAGTAAAGAAGGACGCATAGGATATAGCCTACCAAAATTAGATGTAGAAGAAGTGAAACTAGAAGATGTGTTTGAGAGCGATTATATTCGAGTAGAAGATGCAGAGCTACCAGAAGTATCTGAACTTGACATTATGCGCCACTATACAGCACTTTCAAACCGTAACCACGGTGTAGATTCTGGATTCTATCCACTTGGATCTTGTACGATGAAATATAATCCGAAAATTAATGAGAGTGTAGCTCGTTTTGCAGGATTTGCAAATATTCATCCGTTGCAAGATGAAAAGACAGTACAAGGTGCAATGGAATTAATGTACGACTTACAAGAGCATTTAATTGAAATTACAGGTATGGATACTGTTACATTACAACCAGCAGCTGGTGCACACGGAGAATGGACAGGCTTAATGTTAATTCGTGCATACCATGAAGCAAATGGTGACTTTAACCGTACGAAAGTAATTGTTCCTGACTCTGCTCACGGAACGAATCCAGCATCTGCAACTGTAGCTGGTTTTGAAACAATTACAGTAAAATCAAATGAAAATGGTCTTGTTGACTTAGAAGATTTAAAACGTGTTGTAAACGAAGAAACAGCAGCACTTATGTTAACAAATCCTAATACATTAGGTTTATTCGAAGAAAACATTTTAGAAATGGCAGAAATCGTCCATAATGCAGGCGGTAAATTATACTATGATGGTGCAAACTTAAATGCGGTATTAAGCCAAGCGCGCCCAGGAGATATGGGATTTGACGTTGTGCATTTAAACCTTCATAAAACATTTACAGGTCCTCATGGCGGCGGTGGCCCAGGTTCTGGTCCAGTAGGTGTGAAAGCTGATTTAATTCCGTACTTACCAAAACCAATTTTAGAGAAAACGGAAAATGGCTATCGCTTTAACTATGATCGTCCAGAAGCAATTGGGCGCGTAAAACCGTTTTATGGTAACTTCGGAATTAACGTTCGTGCATACACATACATTCGTTCTATGGGTCCAGATGGACTACGTGCAGTAACAGAGTATGCGGTATTAAATGCGAACTATATGATGAGAAGACTAGCACCGTTCTATGATCTTCCATTCGATAGACATTGTAAGCATGAGTTTGTATTATCAGGTCGTCGTCAAAAGAAACTTGGTGTACGTACATTAGATATTGCAAAACGCCTGCTTGATTTTGGTTACCATCCACCAACAATTTACTTCCCATTAAATGTGGAAGAATGTATTATGATTGAGCCGACAGAAACAGAATCAAAAGAAACTTTAGACGGTTTCATTGATAAGATGATTCAAATTGCTAAAGAAGTAGAAGAAAATCCAGAAGTTGTACAAGAAGCGCCACATACAACGGTAATTAAACGTTTGGATGAAACATTGGCTGCTCGTAAACCAGTTTTACGTTATGAAAAGCTAGCACCTGTACAAGTTTGATTAGCATAACAAAGGAAGAACTCGCTATATGCGGGTTCTTTTTTTGTATGGAGAATTTGTCCCTCGATTTGCGGGCTGATAATCAAGGGGGATAAACAAAAATCCCCCACTGATTAAAGTTTCACTTTATGCAGAAGTGGTGAAGAAAATGTTACTATTTTATATTTTTTGTTTCATAATGGCGTAAAGAAGCAGTTTCATAGGTGATTTTGTTGAAAAAGTCGGTTTGATAAAAGTATTTATTTTTGTTAGAATTTTATTGAAATTAAGAAGATGTAATGAGATAGGAATGACTCATTTTTATGTATATGTGAAAAAACGAGCAAGCTGGGGGGGGAAAATGTGGGATATCGGTGTTATAGAATGATATACCATTTAGAAAACGGAAAAACGATTAAAGATATAAAAGAATTTTGTTATCGAGACCAAGGAAAAGTACTAGAAAGAGTAGCGCATCGTGTAATGGATAATAGAGAAGTGACGGCAATTGATAAGCAAGGAACAATCATTTCAATAGCATGTGAGGACATTGTAAAGGTGGAACTTGATTACATAACAGAAAGTTAACCTTGAGTCATATCGAATTATTCGATAAAATATACTGTTGAATGGTGAAGTGAGAAGAGAGGAGTTTATCATGGGTAGCACAAGACACTTTTATATGTTTATCTTAGCGTTTGTTCTTGTTGTCGCATTAACGATTTATTTAATTGTTGATAGCACTTGGTACAACACAGTTCATCCTGCGTTCCTTCTGTTTATGTATGTAGGAATTGCGGTAGTGAGTTTCGGAATGAGAGATGAGATGTTAGATCGCTTTGAAAAGTGATACATATACGAAAGACCAACAGGAAAATGTTGGTCTTTTTTTCTTGCCAAAAATAGGATGTCGTGTATATACTGTGTATATAAGGTATACACAGTATATACACACACTGGAGGAAAACATGAATATTATTATTTCGAATTCTTCCCAAGACCCTATTTATGTGCAAATAAGAAAACAATTAAGCCAGCTTATTTTAAATGGTGGTTTAAAGGGTGGAGACCAATTACCGTCTATTCGTAGCTTAGCGAAGGAATTACAAATTAGTGTAATTACAACGAAGCGTGCGTACGAGGAGCTTGAAAAAGAAGGATATATAGAAACTGTTGCTGGGAAGGGGACTTATGTTTCACGTAAAAATAATGAACTACTAAGAGAACAGCGGCTACGTTTACTGGAAAGTAAAGCGGAAGAGATTGTGAATGAAAGTAAAGCGTTGCAGCTGTCACTTGAAGATTTACAGCAGATGATTGCGTGTTTATATGAGGGGGAATAAGAGATGTTAGAGCTAAAAAATGTTTGTAAAAGTTATCAAGATTTTGCAGTGAAAAATATAAGTTTTACATTACCACGCGGATATATTATGGGATTTGTCGGACCGAATGGAGCCGGGAAAAGTACGACGATCAAAATGATTATGAATTTAATTCGAAAAGATAGCGGCGATATAAAAATTTTTGGCAAGGACAATAAGAAAGCCGAAAAAGAAATAAAACAAAATATCGGTTTTGTATATGATGAAAATCATTACTATGAAGATTTAACGTGTGAACAAATGAAGCGTATTATTGCGCCGTTATATAAAAAGTGGGACGACGAGCAGTATCAATCGTATATGCATAGATTGCAAGTTCCGAAGTATAAAAAAATTAAAGAACTATCAAAAGGGATGAAAATGAAATTTGCAATTGCCATCGCACTTTCGCACCACGCGGAGTTTATTATTATGGACGAACCGACAGCAGGATTAGATTCAGTTGTTCGAAGTGAATTACTTGATATGTTGCAAGAAATTGTAATGGAAGATGAAGTATCTGTATTATTCTCAACACATATTACAACAGACTTAGAGCGCATTGCAGATTATATTACGTTCATCAACGATGGAGAAATTATATTTACTGGTGAAAAAGATGAATTAATGGAGAACTACGTAGTCGTAAAAGGAAGTAACGATTTACTAGACCGAGAAGGAAAAGAGCTATTTGTTGGATTACGAAAAAATAAGTTCGGTTTCGAAGGGTTAGCGAAGGATAAACAAGCAATTATCGATTGGTTTGGAAGTGAAGTTGTACTAGAAAAGCCTACATTAGATGATATTATCGTTCACACCGCGAAAGGAAGAGGTGCCTATGCGTCAGCTCGTATATAAAGATTTGTTCTTTTTTCGGGGGATATGGCCAGTGTATCTTACTATACCCTTTATATTCTTTTTATTTGAAAACGGTGATGGAATGCTGTTTCCTATGAGTTGTGTATTTGCAACGCTTTCCTCAGTTACGATATTAATCGTAATAGATGAAAGGAATACAAGCGACATTGTTATGAATAGTTTACCGTTAAGTAGAAAAGATATCATAATTGCTAGATATATCTCCAGTGCAATATTTATTGTAGGTGGCATGTTTTCTACTTTGTTGCTTATTTTCCTTATAAGAGGTATCGCTGTTATTGGTGATATCGGTGCATATCATCCTAATCTATACATTGAAATTCCGTGGTATGAAGTAATAAATGGGGTTGTTTACGCCGTATTTTTAGTTGTCACCTTTTTCCCTAGTTATTATGGTACAAAATCGAAGGTAGTAAGAAGTCTAGTATCAGCAGCATCAATAGGAGTGGGTGGGATACTTTGGATATTTATTAGTGATGGGCTGAATGAAACAACACCTCCATTCCTTGAGTGGATTATGAATCCTCTGCATATTGGTGTATTTATAGTTGGATTCATTGCATTAGTCAGTATTTATATCGCTTCTATGTTTCTTACAATTAGAATTTATGAAGCACGTGATTTGTAGAGAGGAGAATTCATATGCAACAGTTAATTTTGAAGGAGTTTTTCTTACAGAAGAAGATGTTTCCTTTTTATTTTTTAATACCTATTTTATCTGTTTTTAGAAATTCTGTAGAACCAATGGGGATTGCAATAGGATTATTTATGACATGTAGTACGATTATATATATTTCTTTTTATTATGAAGAAAAAAGTAAAACAGAAAAAGTATTAGTGAGTTTGCCTATAATGAGAAAAGAGATAGTGATAGCTAAATATATTTCAACCACATTATTTATTATAGTCGGTTTGAGTATAACCTCTATAGTCGTAATATTAGGAAATATTTTGTTGAACAGAGATATAGTTATTCCTGGATATGCAATATTTTCAGCAATAGCAGCAACCTCGATTTATTGTGTAGTAACGATACCTACTAATTACATTGGGGGATATAAAGCTATTACTGTCTTGAATGTGATTATGATTTTTCCTTTAATGGGTATGATTGGCCTTATGTGCAATATTTTTGGTGATGAAATAATCATGTTAAAAGTACTCCACTCTCAAGAGGCTACACTAGCAATGAGTGTTGTTGGTATCGGAGTGTTAGTAAGTATAGTCATATCAATGTTGCTCTCAATGAAAATGTTTCAGGAGGCAGAGTTATAGAAGGGGCATTTTCATATTAGGAGGGTAAAACATGATCAAGCAATTAGTCTTAAAAGATATGATGTTGCAAAGAAAGTTAAGTTTTGTGTATCTAATATGTTTGTTTTTCCTTGCTATTGTTGATTTTCGTAGTGATAGTTTTCTGATGACATTTATTATGTTTATACCTGTTCTTGGAATGATGCTGTCAATGAGTTATGAGAATAGGAATAAAAGTGAAATGATAATAAATAGTTTACCGTTTCAGCGTAAAGAAATTGTCATAGCAAAATACATATTTGTAAGTATTTTAGTTACTTTAGGCGGAGTTTTCTCACTTGTGGTTAGTTTAATCCAGTTGCAAAATGAAAATACAACTGTGTTTATGCTATGGGGAGAAATTCTTGGCGGAATCACGGGAGGATTGGTTTATAGCATGATTGTACTCCCAATTGAATTTTCAGTGGGATATAGCAGTGCAAAACAAATTGCACACTTCATCGGAATTGCATTTGGGTATTTAAGTGGACTGATTGTAAGTAAAGTGTGGTTAGATATAGAGAATGTTTGGAACACGAGTCTTGTTGTAAATAGTTGTTTTATAGCAGGGCTGCTTCTTTTATATGTTATGTCCATGTTTTTCTCAATTCATTTTTATAATGAGCGTGATCTGTGAGGGGGGAATAGCATTGAAACAACTAATTTTAAAAGATTTCATCATTCAATGGAAATTTTTAATTTGGTACATACTGTATCCTGTTTTCTTTTATATGGCCTTAACAGATACGAAAAATCTGTTCATAATTATGTCAGTAATTTTTACAATTGGGGCAACAGTAAAAACATTTGAAGCAGATAGTAAAAATGAGAGTGAAGTTATAGTAAATAGCTTACCAATATGGAGAAAACAAATTGTGTATGCAAAATATATAGTAGCAATAATTATTCTTTTTATAAGCGCAACGGTCGGTTGTTTCACGATGGGAATGAAGAGTGGGGTTAACCTATTTGAATTTATTGAAACGACAGTGTTTACTAGTATTAGCTTCATTTTAGTATATTTAAGTTTTGTTCTACCGATAGCGTTTTGGCTAGGGTATAAAAAAACTATTTTTATTACGATAGTAATATTCATGGCACCGATTGTTATTTTAGAAACTTTGTTTGAAATCAACCTAGAACAAATTCAACTATATAACAGCGTGTTATTCGTTAGTTCAATATGCATGTTCATAGTATCTATCTTCGTTTCAGTGAAATTGTATGAGAAGAGAGAATTTTAAAGGGTGCCTTATGTAAGGCACCTTCTTCAATAACGACAATATGAAAGTAAGAGTTTATAAACAGAGAGGCTATTCGGTACAACATCTTTTGGAGTATGTAATATAAAGCTGAAAATGATAACGAGAATGAGAAAGAAGAAAAATAAAAATAGGATCTGCTTATGTATAGAATTTTGCATATTATCCACTCCTTTTTTAGGTAGTATGTCCAAAAGAAAGGAGTGTATGAAAAATGTTAGGGGGAGAATGATGAACAAAAGAAAATGGTTATATAGAATAGGGATATTTTTATTTTCGATCGGTCTCGTATTAGCAAATTTCTATTCAGATATACCATCACCATTTCCTAATTTGCATAAAGGGATTGGTATAAGTATTGTCATAGTTGGTCTTCTTTGTCTTATCACATCAAACTTCTACAGAAAGTCGAAATGAATGTAAAAAAGGACAGTTACTCTTTTTCAGAAGTACTGTCCTTTTTAAATAATTTATTCCATAGTTTGGCGATACTCCATATAATGACGATTGCAATGGAGGCAATAACTGACCAAGCAATAGATGCAATTTCGAGTGCCATGCTAGGAAGAAATGTAAGAATGGATATTACTTTATGAAACAACCATTCTATTATGTGAAAACTGATTTGCAGTAGAATGACAATCCCGAGTGTAATCCATGCTAACATTTGTTTTCCTTTTTCTTTCCACATGACGTTCACCTCACGTTAGCTTAATAGTTTTAAGCCAACAGCGCCGCATAGAATGCAGCTTAAGAAGGCAAGTCGACGCCACTCCGCTGATTCACGGAAAATAAGAATACCTAGAAGTGCACTTCCGGCAGTTCCGATTCCAGTCCAAATCGCGTAAGCAGTTCCCATCGGTAATGTGTCCATCGCAAGAGATAAGAAGAAGAAGCTTACGCCGAAGTTAGCGATTAAAATAACTTTTGGTGCCCAGCCTTTCTTTTCAGTGGCTACTTTCATAAAGAGTACACCAATAATTTCACAAATACCAGCTAGAATCAAAAATACCCAAGCCATTTTATGCGGCCTCCTTCGCTTCTTTTTCTTCTGTTACTCGTTTTAGCCCAATTACTCCGAAGAAGATTAAACCGATTAATAAAACTTTTACAATAGAGAAAGGTTCTCCGAAGATGAAAATCTCTGTCAGAACGATCCCACCAGCTCCAATTCCTGTAAAGACTGCATATACAGTGCCGACAGGTAAATCTTTATAAGCTTTAAATAATAAAACGAAACTAATTGTAATTAATAATGCAACGCCAGCCCATTCAAGTGGTGCCTCCGCGTGTTTTAGTCCAATGACCCAAAAGATTTCAATAATACCAGCTATGATTACATAAATCCATGCCATATGTCATTTCTCCTTCCTACCAGTCGTTAGGTAAAGGGCTTAAAAACGACGCATTGCAAAGGAGCAATCCGTCAGTTTGAAAGGCCTCGCCAAAATACTTGCCAAGAGGCGTTTAAACGAGTCTCAAAGCGATTTAAACCTGCAAATAGTAGCTCAACCATAAGTCCGTCTAGTAAGCATAGAAAAGCTTCTAGAGCGTCTTCTACTTCAATGTTATGCAGTTCACTTTGCTCGTTTGCACGTTTAAATATAGGGAATAAAAGTTTTCCGACGTTCTCAATGTGTGTATTCGCTTTTTCGATAATTTGTTCGCGAAATGCATCGGGCGGAAAATAGGAAGTTCGTAACCAAAACATTGATTCTTCACTTTCACCAAATCGTTTTGCGTAGCCCTTTAGTAACTGTAAGAGCGATTCTTCAGTAGACGAATTTGAAAAATTTTCGATATCGTCTGTGAAGCTCTGTAAATCTTTTTGAAGAGCGGATTCTAAGCATATAAAATATAGCTCTTCTTTTCCTTTAAAGTGTGCGTAAATCGATGGTTTTTTAATCCCAACTTCTTGAGCAATATTTGCTAATGAAGTTCCTTCATAGCCGTAGCGTGCGAAATGAGAAAGTGCTACAGCTTTAATGCGGTTTGCTGTCATTTTCATCCCCTACCTACCGTTCGTTAGGTTCATTATATGAGATGGAAAATATAAAGTCAATAGGGGAAGAGCTGAAAAAGAGCGCAATAGGTAACGCTCTTTTTAGACAGTATCTCGCTCAATTAAATGGAATGAAAGCTCTTTTGCGTTCCCGACAATTTGCTCGCTCTGGATTTGTTTATGGAATAAAGAAAAAGCATGTGAGCCCATTGCGAGACCAGGATGCTCAATAGTTGAAATTTCTAACGCTTTTGAAATTTCATGATTATCAAATCCGAGGATAGCAAGTTCTTCAGGGACTCGAATGCCATGTTTTCGCGCCTCTGTTAATAAACCAGCTGCAACTTGATCATTCGCTGTGAAAATAGCGGTTGGACGATTTTTCATGTTTAAAATGCGATGAAGTATTTTTGCACCATCCTGCATCGTATAGCACTGATGAAAAATCCAATCTGGATGTACCGTTTTACCTTCGTTATGAAGCGTATCAGCAAATGCTTTTTCGCGCTCTATAGAATTTGCACTCGTTTTTCTTGCTAAACATATCCCGATTTTCTCATGCCCTTTACTGAGTAAATAGGCAGTGCCGAGACGGAAGCCTTCGTAATGATCTACATAGATAGATGAAATGAGGGGATGCTTCATCTTTTCACATGAAATAATAGGGGCGAATTTTGCGAAAGGTTCAATTTGTTCCCAAGAACTCGTTCGAGAGCAAATAATCATTCCGTCGAATTGTTTCATTTTCATCATTTCAAGAACGCGAATCTCTTCGAGGCTATCGTAATTCGTTTGACATAAATTAATATGATATCCAGCTGCTAACGCTTCGTTTCCGATGCCTTCAATAATGGTACTGAAGTATGGGAGGTTAATGAAAGGGAGCATAACCCCGATCGTATAGGTTTTTCCCTTTATTAAATGAATAGCATTTATATTTTTGGCATAGTTCAATTCTTCAACAGCATCTAGAACACGCTTACGTTTTTCTTCTTTTACGTAAGGGTGATTATTAAGGACGCGGGAAACAGTTGATATGGATACACCAGCGGTTTTTGCAATTTGTTTTATATTGGCCATATGTATCACCTCTTTCCACTATTATAAAGGGAAAATAATAAGAATGAAAAAATCTTGACCTGAAAAGCTTTTCACAAACTATGTTATAAACATGACTTCTGTTATTCGCGTAACCTTTTTATTTGGGCGTGAGAATGATGGGGGTCTTTTTTGCGTCTATAAAGGAGTTTTGTCAAAATGTGTGAGAATAACGTGGAAAGTTTTCAAAGGGGGAGTTTGTTAATGAAGCGAATATGAATAGCATATAAAGTGAAACTTTAATGAGTCGGGCATTAACGCTTTCTTCATAAAGAGAGCGGTATGAAGAAAGGGCGGAAACAAATTGAAAAAAAGAATCATTTGTTTCGTGTTTTCTAGTCTAGTACTAAGTTCGTGTTCGTTTCAGCAAACGATGCAAGAAGAAAAAAACTTTGTGGGATCAACAGGGGGAGCTATGGATCGTGTTACAGATCCAATTCCGCTGAAGGAGCTTCCAAAATATTTTCCAGTGAAATTTAAAGTTCCGGCGTTTTTACCGTATGACATTACGAGTGATGTGAAGGGGGAAGTCAGAACGATTGGAAAAAAGAACACTGTTTTGATGATTAAATATAAACAGCGGGAGCCGGGGAGAAATGAGTATATTGAGTTAAATGTTGCGAACTTTCCTTATAGTTTTCCGGATCTCGTGGAAGAGAAGCGATTTCAAGAACAAATGAAATTGAATAATGGAGCACTCGCTTATTTTAAAAATAAGGATGATTCTGAGCGAGGAGACGAATTTGCTACGCTTATATGGAAAGAGAAAGGACTTGAATATCAGATTTTGTATCGTAATGCACAAGAGAATGATAAAGATGTGATTAAGCAAAATTTATTATATATTGCGAATAATATGGAATGAAAAAACTAGCTGAATCATTCAGCTAGTTTTTGTATGTTATTATTTCTTTTTAATTTTTCCAGTCCACGTTTTGAATCCACCTTGTAATTGGTAGAAATCTTTGTAGCCTTGTTTCTTTAAGTATTGAGCCGCACGACCAGTACGGAATCCGCTTTGGCAGTATAAGTAAACTGGTTGATCTTTACGAAGTTCTTTATGACGAAGGCGAATTTGTGATAACGGAATGTTACGTGCGCCTAAAATATGCCCTGCAGTATATTCGTCTGCTTCTCGAATATCGATAAGCTGTGCTTTACGGTAGCCAGCGCGAAACTCTTCTTCTGAAAGTGTTTTAATTAATTTTTTCTGATAGAAATACATCCATACAGTGTAACCGATGAACGCTACGATTACGGCTAATAAAATAATCCAAGTTGTTGACACGGTTCTATCGCTCCCTTTTTTCTTATCCTACTTTCAATATTATAATGCCCGTATGTATTTATGCAACAGATTCATTTGCATATAAGAAGAAATTTCGTATTCTTTCACAAATTTTGTCGAATTTGGTAGACTAGAGAATGTGAAAAATAATTGGTTATATGAGGTGCAGGATGGGAAAAGAAAAATGGTGTTATATTAACTCTGGTCAATGTTCACCGGCATTTAATATGGCGTTAGATGAATGTTTATTAAATTGGCAAAGTGAAAAGAAAATGCCACCAACCATTCGTTTTTATGAATGGGAAGTACCAACATTAACAGTTGGGTATTTCCAGCGTGTTGAAAAAGATATTAATATGGATGTAGTTAACGAAAAGCAATATGGATTCGTTCGTCGTCAAACAGGCGGCAGGGGTGTACTACATGATAAAGAATTAACGTACAGTGTTATTGTGTCTGAAGATCATCCAAATATGCCAAAAACAGTTACAGAAGCGTATCGTATTATTTCGCAAGGTTTATTAGACGGTTTTAAGGCACTAGGATTAGAAGCGTATTATGCAGTTCCAAAAACGGAAGCAGACCGTGAAAATTTAAAAAATCCACGTTCAGGCGTATGCTTTGATGCACCGTCTTGGTATGAAATTGTAGTAGAAGGAAGAAAAATCGCAGGTAGTGCTCAAACACGTCAAAAAGGTGTGATTTTACAGCACGGATCGATTCCGTTAGAAATAGATTTAGATGAATTATATGATTTGTTTTTATTCCCGAATGAACGTGTAAAAGAACGTATGAAGAGTATGTTCTCTTCTAAAGCGGTAGCAATTAATGAATTAACAGACCGTACGTTTACAATCGAACAGTTAATTAAAGCGTTTGAGGTTGGGTTTGAAAAAGGATTAGATGTAGAGCTTGTTCCGTATGAATTAACAGAAGAACAGTTACATGAAGTGCAAACATTAGCAAAAGAGAAGTATGAAAGTAAGGAATGGAATTATAAAAAATAAGAGGTGGCAATTGCCACCTCTTATTTTTTTATAGTAAATTAAGTACTTTTTCTACTTTGATTCCTTTATCTTGTAAAGAACGAAGGCGATTTACAACGTCCATAATTTCTTTGTCAAATGTAACGCTAATACCTTGGCTTTGTAGTTCTTGTTTTAAGCTTTCAATAGAATCATCTATGTCGATGCCAAGCTCGTAATCTTGACAAACTTCAATTGTCTTTTTCACGAGTTTCACATAATTTTCTTGTAGTTTTGTATTTGTTTCAGTCAAAGCAGGTTGCTTCGGTTTTGCAGGCGCAACCGGTGCTGTCTCTTGCTTTGTAACTGGAGTTGGTACTGCTTTTTTCACAGGTGCTGGAGTAGATAATTCCACAGCTGCTTCTACACTTACTGGCTTCGGCGTTGGTACCGGAGTAGGTTTAGGTGCTACAGGTGTTTCTACTCGCGTAACAGGTTTTGGAGCCGGTGTAACTGCTTTTGGAGCTTCTACAACTACTTCTTTTTTCGGAGTAGCTTCTACAACTGTTTCTTCTTGCTCAGCAGCTTCTTTATTTTCTTTGCTCCACATAACGCGCTCAACTTCTAGAGAAACATTATTTTTGTTCATCGCTGTTAATGTAACTTTACCAACTTCAGCGTTCCCAGTGAAATCAACAATTTTATAAATAACACTCTTGTTCCAATCCACGTTTCCGCTCAAAAATAATTCTTCGTTACATTTCGGCGTTAAGCCCTCGATTTTAATTTCTGCGTTTACACCGTTTTCACTATATACCATAATTAGCGAAGCATTTACATCTTCGTCTGCTAACATTAGTTCACGTACCATTTTGCCGGTGCGTACTTGCGTTTTCTTCTTAACTGACATCTAATTTCTCCTCTCAAAAATTCAGTAATAATAAAAAAATCGTATAACGAAAAATAATTGCTCACGAAGATTTATGATACCGATAATAAAAGCATCACGTCAACAATTAACTTTAATTATTTTGCATTTTTCTTATTTTCTTTATGAAATTTTTCAATTTGTAAAATTAGACAGAAGAAAAACAGCCTTTTGAAAGGCTGCTAAAAATTTGATTTTTTATATAGTAATTTATATAAAACAAAAAATAAGATAGCAATTAAGGCATTTTGCCAAAAAGTTAGATGATAAAGGAAATAAGGTTGTTTTCTAAAATAAATATTTACGAATATAGCTGAACAAAATGGAGTAGCAAAAGCGAGTCCGAATAGAATTCGTCTTTTCCAATTTATCTTTTTATTAAAAGAGTAACGCTTTAATAAATGTAATATAAGCAGTATTCCTAGAATAATGAGTGAAACAGACAAAGTAGTTCCAGGGATGCTAAAAGGTGGGCTTGTTATATCGGTATTTTTTTCAAACAGGAAAATGAAAAGAGAAGCAAGGGCATCCATTCCAAACTGTATAGCAAGAAGTAAGCTAATAACAAAACCGATTAAAGAAGTTTTTTCTAATTTTGTTTGGGCTGGTAAAGCTGATATAAGTTCATCGCAGTAAGATTGTAAATCATTTCCGAAAATGTCGTAAGCATTTTTATTTTCTGTTTGTGCTTCGATAAGGTGGTCTAATATTTCTAACAAAAGTTCTTCCACTTGATGTTCGGGTACATTAGATAACCGAAGGTATACTAACATATCGCCATAAGCAGTTTCGTTTTCGGAAGTTAAAAGCTCACGTTTTTTATTATTCAACTCAATCATGTCTTGTGCATTCATCCCTATCACTCCCCTTGTAATAAGTTGTTTACGGTTGTTGAAACCATTCCCCAGCTTTGTTTAAATTCTTCAAGCTGTTCTAATCCTTTATCGGTTACGTGATAATATTTACGTTTTGGACCGAGTGAGGAGGCTTTTAATGTTCCTTCAATCAACTTTTCTTTTTGCATACGTAACAATAACGGATATATGCTTCCTTCGCTTACGAATGTAAATCCGTGTTTATTTAATTTTGTACTCAGTTCATATCCGTACACTTCTTCTTGTGAAATGATGTATAGGATGCAACCTTCGAGCACACCTTTTAACATTTGGCTGTGCATGATTTCACCACCTTTTATTCAGGTAACTTGCCTTGCAAGGTAGCTGATATCCAAATTATAACATTCAGTAACTTGCAACGCAAGTTACTGACGTGGAAAACTTTTATGAGTGTTAATTTTTCAACGTTCCCCATACTAACGAGAGGAGGGAAACGTATGAAACCATTTATGCCAAAACTCGTTTACTTTGAACCGAAGGCACTTGAATATCCGCTTGGAAAAGAGTTATATGAGAAGTTTACGAAGATGGGATTAGAAATTCGTGAAACGACATCTCATAATCAAATTAGAAATTTGCCAGGTGAAAATGATTTGCAAAAGTATCGTAACGCAAAGGCAACACTTGTTGTTGGGGTGAGAAAGACATTAAAGTTTGATACGTCAAAACCGTCAGCTGAATATGCAATCCCGCTTGCAACAGGGTGTATGGGGCATTGTCATTATTGTTATTTGCAAACGACACTTGGGAGTAAGCCTTACGTTCGCGTGTATGTTAATCTTGATGAAATATTTGAGAAGGCAAAGCAATATATGGATGAAAGAGCACCTGAAATAACAAGATTTGAAGCGGCTTGTACATCAGATATCGTTGGGATTGATCATTTAACACATGCATTAAAGCGGGCTATTGAATTCATTGGAGAAAGTGAGCATGGGCGTTTACGTTTCGTTACGAAATATTCGCACGTTGATCATTTATTAGATGCAAAACATAATGGGAAAACTCGTTTTCGGTTTAGTATTAATTCCCGGTATGTGATTAAAAATTTTGAGCCGGGGACATCACCGTTTGAAGAGCGTATTGAGGCGGCACGTAAAGTAGCAGGCGCGGGTTATCCACTTGGGTTTATAGTTGCGCCACTTTATATGCATGAAGGATGGGAAGAAGGATACCGTGAACTATTTGAGCGACTGTACAATGCACTAAAAGATTTGTCGATACCGAATTTAACATTTGAATTAATTCAACATCGCTTTACAAAACCAGCAAAAAAGGTCATTCAAGAGCGTTATCCGAACACGAAGCTTGAAATGGATGAAGAGAAGCGTAAATACAAATGGGGACGATACGGCATCGGGAAATACGTATATAAAAAAGATGAGGCAGAAGTATTGGAAGAAACGATTAGAGGATATATTCATCACTATTTTCCGAACGCAGAAATTCAATATTTTACGTGAAAGGAACTTGTATTTGAAAGCAGGTTCTTTTCTCTTTTGCAGATTTAGGCTTGTTTTCAACTTGTCACGTTATTCTTTCTGGTGTATCATTTTATTGATTGCTTCGTACGGAATAAGCAAAATGAAATTGGATGGAGGAAACCGATGCCTACCCCTAGTATGGAAGATTATATTGAACAAATTTATTTGTTGATTGATGAAAAGGGTTATGCCCGCGTATCTGATATTGCTGAAGCGCTGAGTGTACATCCATCCTCTGTAACAAAAATGGTGCAAAAATTAGACAAAGATGAATATCTAATTTATGAAAAATATAGAGGGCTTGTATTAACATCAAAAGGTAAAAAAATCGGAGAACGTCTCGTATACCGTCATGACTTGCTAGAGCAATTTATGCGTATTATCGGTTTGGATGAAAGCAAGATTTACAATGATGTAGAAGGAATTGAACATCATTTAAGCTGGGAAGCAATTGACCGCATTGGTGATTTAGTGCAATACTTTGAACAAGATGAGGTTCGAGTGGAAACACTTCGTGGTGTTCAAAAAGCAAATGAAGAGAAAAGTAATTAAGGGGAACGTATGTCGTTTCCTTTTTTATTTCAATCGAAAAGGATGGGAGAATTATGAAAGCAATTATTTTTGATTTTGATGGATTAATTGTGGACACAGAAACAATATGGTTTCACTCTTTCAGAGACGCCGTTCGTGAGTATGGCGGGGAGTTACCTTTAGAGGAATTTGCAAAATGTATTGGAACGACAGATGATGTACTATATGCATATTTAAATGAGCAATTAAAAGAGAAGTTTAACAAGGATGCATTAAAAGAAAAAGTGAAAACTTTACATAAAGAGAAAATGAAAATACCAGAAGCTCGTGACGGGGTAAAAGAATATTTAGAGGAAGCGAAAGAAATGGGATTGAAAATCGCATTAGCTTCCAGTTCATCTAGAGAATGGATTATTCCTTTTTTGGAAGAGCTACAAATTCGAGATTATTTTGAAGTCATTAAAACGAGAGACGATGTTGAAAAGGTAAAACCGGATCCAGCACTTTATCGAATTGCGATAGAAGATTTAGGGATCGATCCGTCTGAAGCAGTTGTATTTGAAGACTCGTTAAACGGATTGAAGGCAGCGATTGCAGCAGGATTAAAGTGTGTCGTAGTACCTAATGATGTGACACGGAACTTACCTTTTGAAAATCATCACCTTCGAATTGAAAGTATGAAAGATAAAAGTTTGAAAGAAGTACTGCAAAATATAAAAAAAGACCGTATTTCCTAAAAGGAAGCACGGTCTTTCTTTTTTGTTTTTTTACCTTCAATGACAGTTAAATGAGATTGTTTTCTTTTTCGCTTCAAAGTGGAAGGAGTGCCTTTTTTCCCTTTGTCATTAGAAGCGTTTGATTTAAATAATGAATTGCTTAGGGGTGCTACATTTTGTTTCCCATGTTTGCGGTTCGATTGTTTTGCAGCACGCTTATAAGAGCTTTGCGAATTTGCAGAACCACTAGAGTTTGTAAACATTTTGTAGAGTAAATAAAAGATACCAACGACAGCCAACATGATACCAATATTTCTTAACACTCCCATTGGGTCTGTAATGACAGATGAAACAAGGCCGAATATTGCTAATCCGATAATAAGCACAAATATAGCGAAAGTAAACGAACGACCGTTCATAAGGGACACCTCCTAAAAACATATATTAAAAATAGTATATTAACGATGAGGAAAGGAGTTGAACACCATTTTTAAATAATTATTGTTTGTTTTCTAAACGTAATAATTCTTCAAACGATGCAATGGCTACTTCCACTTGATCATCTGTTGGTTCTTTCGTTGTTAACAGTTGCAGCCACAGTCCGGGATATCCAAGTATGCGTAATACTGGAATATCGCGTAATCGATTTGTAAATTGTAACACTTCGAAAGAAATGCCGAGAACGACTGGAATTAATAAAATTCGGTTTACGACTCTGGCCCAAAGTGGATCTGTAGGGACAAGGAAATAAACAAACATTCCAATAATGACGGTAAATATAATAAAGCTACTGCCACAGCGATAATGAAGGCGAGTTTGTTTTTGTACATTTTCTACAGTCATTGGAAGGTTATTCTCATAGGCATTAATTACTTTATGCTCCGCACCATGGTACTGAAATACCCGCTTAATAAGTGGGGTTAAAGAAATAAAGTATATATAGCTCAATAATAGCATGAGCTTAATGACACTTTCGACAATGATTTGCCCTGTATGAGAGGGGAAAATCGGTCTCGTTAATTCAGCTAGTAGTGCAGGAACTGCTGTGAAAATGACTTTACCAAATATAAAAGATAAAACACCAACTGCTGCAACTCCTAATACCATCGTTAATTTCGATTGTTCTTCTTTGTTATTTGCAATTTGTTCGTCTTCTTCTGGGTGGACATCAAATCGTTCTGAAGCAAAGTTTAAATGTTTTGCTCCGTTCGCACTTGCATCCACAATAGCGGCAATACCTCGTAAAAATGGAATTTTCTTCAGGATAGATAATGCTTTATTACGAACGCGTGGTAATCGATAAAATTCAATCGATTTATCTTTACGACGAACCGCTGTAACAGTATATTCTCTACCGCCAAACATAACTCCTTCTATGACTGCTTGCCCGCCATATATTTGTTTTGACTCTTCTGCCATGTTAACACCAACCTGTATTTGTTTCTCTCTTATGTAGAAAAAGAGGCAATTGTCATACTGGGTTCTGTCATTTTGAAATAAGACAATCACCGAGTTTCCTTTATTTTATCGACAAATACAAGTATATGACAAGGAAAAATGTTACGAGAGTCGGACATTTCTTATTCTTTTTATAGACAAATTTCGCAGTATTTAAACATGGTTCAAAATAGTTTCGGGCATACTATTGAGCGGAGGTGTCGATGTGAGTCAAGAACAATTAGGAACAAGGAATTTTGTACAAATTGGTTTATTTGGTGGAGTCTTTTGGGGAGGGATATGGTATTTCCTTCATATATTTTCATTTACGGAAGCGGGACCGAACTATTTACTTTTACCATTTGCCTTTGGAAGCTGGAAAGAAGGGGTATGGGGCAATGTGTCAGGAATTGTTTGTATGGGACTACTTTCGATTTTAATTGCCTTTTTGTATAAAGCGTTTTTAGCAAAGTTTGAAGGAATTCTTCCAGGGATGATTTATGGACTATTTTGGTGGGCGTTACTATTTTTCGGAATGGGGTTAATAGCGCCTGCTATTAAAAGCGCACTCCATCTACCGAAAGAAACAATTGTGACGACGATATGTATTTTTATATTGTATGGTGTGTTTATAGCATATTCTGTTTCCTACGCAGTAAATACCAATAAAGCTGAGCGAGAAGGGGAAGAGAAGACGAACTATTCAAATAAGTAACTCCTATGTTAAAATGTTGTATAGATATTTAATATTAAGGAGTTTTAAGCATATGAAAAAGGTACTCCTCGTAAACGGTCCTAACCTAAATCGCCTCGGTGTCAGGGAGGTAAATGTATATGGAAAGGGCACGCTAGCGACACTTGAAGCAGATATGAAGCAAGAAGCAGAAACAATGGGAGTGGAGTTAGAATGTTTCCAATCGAATCATGAAGGCGCGATTATTGATCGTATTCATGAGGCGGAAGATATATATGAAGGGATCATTTTAAATCCTGGAGCATTTACGCATTATAGCTATGCGATTCGAGATGCGATTGCGAGCATTTCGATTCCTGTTATTGAAGTACATATTTCTAACATTCACCAGCGTGAGTCGTTCCGTCATGAATCTGTGACGGCAGCTGTTTGTGCGGGACAAATTGTTGGATTTGGTTTTTATGGCTATAAGTTAGCGTTATTTGCATTAATGGAGAAATTGAGGGAGGCATAAAGTAATGGAGAAAATCGAAAGATTAAGAAGTGCATTTGATGAGGCTGGTATTGACGGTATTTTGTTAACAAATGAACATAGTCGTAGATATATGGCTAACTTCACAGGAACAGCTGGTGTTGTACTGATTTCGAAAAATCGTGCTCAATTTATTACAGATTTTCGTTATGTAGAGCAGGCTAGTAAACAAGCAGTTGGATACGAGATTGTACAGCATGCAGGATTAATCATTGATGAAGTTGCAAAGCAAGTGAAGGAACTAGGAATTCAAAAGCTTGGCTTTGAGCAAGATACTCTTACATATAGTTCTTATTCAGCGCATAAAGAAGCGATCGATGCTGAATTTATCCCAACTTCTGGGCTTGTAGAAAAGTTACGCTTGATAAAGACTGATTCAGAGATTAAGATATTAAAGGAAGCTGCACAGATTGCAGATGCTGCCTTTGAACATATTCTATCATTCATTCGCCCGGGAGTATCTGAAATTGAAGTGTCAAATGAACTTGAATTTTTCATGAGAAAACAAGGAGCAACATCTTCTTCGTTTGATATTATCGTTGCTTCAGGTCTTCGTTCGGCATTACCGCACGGCGTGGCATCTGAAAAAGTGATAGAAACAGGAGATTTCGTTACATTAGACTTCGGCGCTTATTACAAAGGATATTGCTCTGATATTACTCGTACAATTGCAGTTGGTGAACCATCTGATAAATTGAAAGAAATTTATAATATCGTTTTAGAAGCACAACTACGTGGTGTGAACGGTATTAAAGCTGGTTTAACAGGCCGTGAAGCGGATGCGTTAACGCGCGATTACATAACGGAAAAAGGATATGGTGAATACTTCGGACACTCTACTGGTCATGGAATCGGTCTTGAAATCCATGAAGCACCAGGTTTAGCGTTCCGTTCTGATACAGTTCTTGAACCAGGTATGGCTGTAACAGTAGAACCAGGTATTTATATTCCAGGTATTGGCGGCGTACGTATTGAAGATGATATCATTGTAACAAGTGAAGGTAATGAAGTAATTACGAAATCACCAAAAGAACTTATTATTTTGTAATATACAGGAGGATTTTTTTACATGATTTCAGTAAACGATTTTCGTACAGGTTTAACAATTTCAGTGGACAATGCCCTTTGGCAAGTAATGGATTTCCAACACGTAAAGCCAGGTAAAGGTGCTGCATTCGTTCGTTCTAAACTACGTAACCTTCGCACAGGATCTGTTCAAGAGAAAACATTCCGTGCAGGTGAAAAAGTAGAAAAAGCACACATCGAAAACCGTCGTATGCAATACTTATACGCGAGCGGTGAGTCTCACGTATTTATGGATAACGGAACTTATGAGCAAATCGAACTTGGTGAAAAACAAATCGAGCGCGAACTTAAATTCCTAAAAGAAAACATGGAAGTATCTATTATGACATACCAAGATGAAGTACTTGGTGTTGAACTTCCAAACACAGTTGAATTACAAGTTACAGAAACAGAGCCAGGTATTAAAGGAGATACAGCTTCTAACGTAACAAAACCAGCTACATTAGAAACTGGTCTTGTTGTACAAGTACCAATCTTCATTAACGAAGGCGAAATGCTTATCATCAACACTGGTGAAGGTAAATACGTTTCTCGTGCATAGTAGAAAAGCACTCGTGATTATCACGAGTGCTTTTTTTATAGGAAATAGGGTAGATAATAAATCCCCGTTATAACAAAGCTAACTAAGACAAGTGAAAGGGTACCCATAATGTATGGAGTCAAAACAATTTGAAATGGTTTTATCTCTCCAGTTTCAACGCCAGTCAGTGTTTTACTGATTGCATGATCTGTAATGTTGTTTCTATGATTACTCATAATAATTAGCCACGTAATTGCAAATATTGCTAAACTACCAAGGAAAAAGGTCTCCATAAATGACCAACTGACCAATAATGAAAAAAGATAAATAAGAGCTAATTCTACTACAATCGTTAAACTAATTTTTAATACCTTCATATTTTTCCCCCTCATTTTGTACCTATAGCTAATTAAAAAATGGCGCGATACGATCGTACGCGAGATGACTTTAGTTCTGTCGCTCATGCTGCATCGTCTATACCTCTTTTAAATTAAATATACCATAATATTCCACTTAAAAATACGAATGTTCAGATTATATAAAGACGTTAGATAAAAATTATGTTTTTAATTCTGAAATAGACAACCTCTGCATATGGTTGTACAAATATATTCTTTTTTGGAATGTAGCATTAGTAACCGTTATGGGAGAAGGTGGGAGAATGAAACAGTGGCTAGCGGCAATGGAAACATCTGTGCTTGTAATGGGGCTACTTCGGTTGTTTTCAGGTAGCGCGGAAATATTCGCCGCTTTGCTTATGCTTTATGTGAATGATGCGAAGAAAGCATTGTTTATAAATGGTATGTTGGCGTTTGTTGGACCGACCGTATTAATTTTAACAATGACAATAGGTATAGCGAGTGTGGCAAGTGAGATTTCTTTCTTGAAACTCTTTTTTCTAGCGCTTGGAATTGGCTGCATTTTTATCGCGTTGTTGAAATAGTAAGTCGAGTATAGTGGGGAGAAGCTGATGAAAGAAGTATTAGAAGTTTTACCGAAAACGATGAAGCTGCTAGTGGAAAGTTGTAAGCAGTACGATGCTCTAGAGGAAATTCGTGTTCGAATTGGAAGACCGCTAGAGTGTATTGCTCATGGCGAAGTGTTTTTTTATGACTATATCGTTACGGCAGAGGATGCCATTTACTTATTGAATAAGTTAAGTCAATTCTCAATTTATACGATGGAAGAGGAATTAAAACGTGGGTATGTGACACTTCGAGGAGGACATAGAATCGGCTTGGCGGGAAAAGTCATTACAGAAAAAAGCGCAGTGAAAATGATTCGAGATGTCTCTTCCTTTAATATTCGTATCGCTCGTCAAAAAATAGGAATTGCTGAACCACTTTTGCCGTATTTGTATGAATCACGATGGTTAAACACGATGGTTATTGGCCCGCCGCAAACGGGGAAAACAACACTTTTAAGAGATGTAGCACGTTGCATGAGTCAAGGTGTAAGTGCTTCGAACATTCCTTCTTGTAAAGTTGGGATTGTAGACGAACGGTCAGAAATTGCAGGCTGCGTGAAAGGTATTCCGCAATATGACTTTGGAGCGCGAGTAGATGTGTTAGACGCATGTCCAAAAGCTGAAGGAATGATGATGATGATTCGTTCTATGAGTCCAGATGTTTTGATTGTAGATGAAATCGGACGTAAAGAAGATAGTGAAGCAATTATGGAGGCGGTGCATGCAGGGGTTCAGCTTTTTATAAGTGCACATGGATTTTCTTATGATGATGTTGTGAAACGTCCATCACTAAAAGCGGTGCTGGAGCTCGGTATATTTGATAGGTTTGTGGAGCTATCAAAAGCAAGAGGGCCAGGAACAGTTATGCAAGTGAAAGATAAATATGGAAAATCGGTATTACCTCATAGAAAGGCTGAGGGCGTATGGTAAAAATATTTGGTGCAGTGTTAATCGTTGCGGTCAGCACCTTTTTCGGCTTTTCATACGCAAAAAAATATAGCGAGAGGCCGCGGCAACTTAGATTATTAAAAGCGGCACTTCAATCATTAGAGGCAGAAATTATGTATGGGCATACACCTTTGTCTGAAGCCGCCGAGCGATTAGTGAAACAAATGCCGAAGCCGTTAAATTGGATATTTCAAAGTTTCGCTAGAAGGCTAGAAAGCGGAGAACAAACGGTAAGAGAAGCTTGGATAGATAGTTTGAAAGAAAATTGGAAGCTAACAGCATTTCAACAAACTGAGTACGAGATTTTGCAGCAATTTGGCGAAACGCTCGGACAACATGATCGTGAATCACAACAAAAACATATACGCTTATGCATTACACATTTAGAGAGAGAAGAAGAAGAAGCGAAAGCGTTACAACTGCAATATGAAAAAATGATTAAGAGCTTAGGGGTACTAGCGGGGCTACTTATCGTAATTTTACTGCTATAGGAGGGAGAAAGGCGATGTCCATTGATGTTGGATTAATATTTCAAATCGCCGGAATCGGCATTGTTTTAGCTTTTATTCATACTGTACTAAAAGAATTAAAGCGAGAGGATATTGCAAATTGGGTTATCCTTGTCGGTTTTGTCGTTATTTTATTTCATGTGGCATTTTTAATTAATACGCTATTCGACAAGATTAAGAGTGTCTTTCTCTTCCAGTAAAGGAGGCGGTTCGAATCGAAATTATACAAATTGTCGGATTAGGCCTCGTTGCTACGTTTTTAGCAGCTGTATTGAATCAGCATAAATCTAGCATTACGTCGTTATTTATTGTGTTCGTAGGTAGCGTGATGTTTCTTCTTTTAATTGATCAAATTCACTCTATTTTACAAATGATTGAGAGGGTAGCGAGTGAAGCGAAAGTTAGCAATGTATATGTAGAAACGTTGCTAAAAATTATTGGGATTGCTTATATTGCTGAGTTTGGAGCGCAAATTACAAAAGATGCAGGGCAGGGTGCAATCGCTTCGAAAATTGAATTAGCTGGAAAAATCTTAATTCTAGTAATGGCGATTCCTATTTTGACGGTTGTAATTGAAACTATTCTCGGATTTTTACCGACGGGATAAGGGGGAGTGAATGTTGAGGGGGTTTGGAGCTAAGCTGCTATTTGCTTGCTTCCTTTTCTTTTCTTTACCGGTTGTTGTACAAGCTTCTCCTGTAGAAACAAACGTCGTTGATCAACAATTGGATAAGCTCGGAATTGAAGATGTGAAGCAATTTTGGGACGGGCTTGTTACAAAATATGGAGGTTATTTACCAGAGAGTCAAAAAGGTAGCTTTATGGAGTTCGTAAAGGGAGAAAAAGAAATTTCTATAAAAGAGTGGATGCTAGGTTTATTAAAATATTTATTTCACGAGCTTGTTGCAAATGGGAAGCTACTTGGAACGCTCATTATGCTCACGATTTTTAGTGCATTGTTGCAATCACTACAATCTGCATTTTCAAAGAGTAGTGTAAGTAAAATTGCGGATGCTGTTGTATATATGGTACTGATTATTTTCGCATTAAATAGTTTTTATGTCGTCATGACATATGCAAGAGAAACGATACAAACAATGGTAGATTTCATATTAGCGCTATTGCCAATCTTGCTTGCACTCATAGCAACTGGAGGTGGTGTTGTATCTGTATCGTTTTTTCATCCGATTATCATCTTCTTAATGAACACGAGCGGGCTTTTGATGAATTATATCGTTCTACCACTTTTATTACTTGCAACGATATTAAGTATTGTAAGTACGATGAGTGATCAATATAAAGTTACGAAATTGTCCAAGCTTCTGCAAAACGTTAGCGTTGGGATTCTCGGTATTTTTTTAACGATTTTTTTAGGGGTATTATCTGTACAAGGAACAGCGACAGCGGTTGCTGATGGAATCGCTGTGAAAACTGCTAAATTTGTAACAGGGAACTTTATTCCTGTAGTAGGAAGAATGTTTACAGAGGCAGCGGACACTGTTATTAGTGCATCCGGATTATTAAAAAACACAGTCGGAATTATCGGGCTCGTCATTCTATGCTTAATTGTTGCTTTTCCAGCGATTCAAATTTTTTGTATCGCGTTTATTTATAAATTCGCAGCAGCAGTATTACAGCCAGTTGGCAGCGGAGCAATTATTCAATGTTTAGATATTATCGGGCGAAGCATCATTTATGTATTTGCTTGCTTAGCTATCGTATCATTTATGTTCTTTTTAAGTATCACAATTATTATTGCTGCGGGGAACATTACACTTATGATGCGGTAGGAGGTGAAGGGTATGCAATTTGTTACAGAGTGGATTAGAAATATTATCGTTTTTTTACTCTTAGCGACAATGCTGCATCTGATTCTTCCAAATTCTAATTTGCAAAAGTACGTCAAATTCGTTGTAAGTCTATTATTAGTTGTTTTAATTTTAACGCCTCTTTTTAAACTATTGCAAACAGATGTGAATGAAGTAATCGCAAATTTTAATGAAGAGAAGTACGTAGCAGAAGGATCTGTAAAAAATTCAATAGATTCGAAGAAAAAAGAAATACAAGCTCTTACACGTGCATATAGTTTAGAAGAGATGGCTACCAAAATGAAAAAAGAAGTAGGAAAAGAATTCGAGAAAAAGTATGGTATGACAGTCTCTGAAATACAAATAGTCGCAGCGGAAAGCACCGCGGAAGTAAAGTCAGCGAAAGATATTCAAACTGTTGTTGTGACGCTGAAAGAAAAAGAACGTAGTAAAAATGATGCAATCGAAACAGTAAAACCAGTTGAAATTAACACGAAAGAACCACCAAAAAAAGTAGAAGAAACGAATGTAGAAATGAAAGACTTCTTTTCAAGCAGGTGGCAACTAGAGAATAAACAAATCCAAGTTCAAATGGAAGGGAGGACAGGTAGAGTAAATGGACAATAAAGATAAAAATTCGAAGTTCTCATTTTTTCGAAACTTATTGAATGGGGATGAAAAAGAAAGCAATGAGAAGGGAAAAAAGGTAACACCTAAGTTTTTACTTGTCCTACTCATACTTGGAATTTTGCTTATGTTTTCTAGTAATTACTTTTCAGGAAAAAAAGAAGAAGTACCTGTATTTAAAGAACAAAAAACGCAAAGCCAAGAAAAAGACGTACCAACTTTTGGACAAAAAAATAACGATAGTATGTCAAATGTAGAAAAGTATGAAAAAGCGTATGAACAAGAATTAAAAGCAGCCTTAGAAGAAATAGCGGGAGTAAAAGATGTAACGATTAAAGTGAATTTAGATTCATCTGAAGAAAAAATATTAGAAAAAAATACAGTGAAACGTTCACAAACAACAGGTGAAACAGATAAGACAGGTGGTAAGAGGGAAGTAGAAGATGAGTCCCTTGATGAAAAGACAGTTATTATACGTGAAGGTGATAAAGAAACTCCCGTTGTTTTACGAACAGAGAAACCGAAAGTGCGAGGGGTCCTTGTCGTAGCAAAGGGAGTGGATAATATACAAGTTAAAGCGATGGTAAAAGAAGCTGTAATACGGCTGCTAGATGTACCAGCCTATCGTGTTTCAGTTTCGCCGAAAAATTGATAGGGAGGAAATAAAGTGTTAAAAAAACAAACGGTTTGGCTATTAACGATGTTAAGTTTAGTTGTTGTACTATCTGTTTATTACGTAACGACTCCTGACAAAATGAATACTGCATCACCAGCAACAGGTGAAAAGATTGGACAAGAAAAACAAGGTACTGATAAAGCAGTAACAAATGAAGCACCGAAAGAAACGCCAAAAAAAGAAACTACAAGCAAGGAAACATCAAATAAAGAAACAAATAAAGAAACAGACAAAAAAGAGAGTGCTAACAAAGAAACAAGTAAAAAAGATGCTAACGTAACAGTTCAATCAAGTGATGAAAATTTCACAGCGTTACGTATGCAAATGGAAGATCAGCGAAGTGAACAAAAATCAAGATTACAAGAAGTGATGAATTCAGCAAAATCTTCAGCAACAGAAAAGAGTAAAGCGAAAGATAATTTTGATGCAATTACTACAATGGAAACGAAGCAAGAATTACTTGAGACAGTGATTAAGTCTCAAGGAGGATATAAGGATGCCCTTGTAAGAGCTGATGGAACTGACATTAAAGTAACTGTGAAGGCAGCAAAGCATTCACAAAAAGAAGCGAATAAAATTATACAGCTTGTAAGAAGTGAAGGCGGATCAAAAGATGTAGGTGTGAAATTTGATCCACCAACAAAATAAAAGCTAATAATCCGCGGGGAAATCCTCCGCGGATTATTAGCTTTTACGAATCAGAGTGTTTGAAAATAGTTAGATAAAAATAATAATAGAAAAAGCTATCATTTTCGATAGCCTTTTTCCGTTTCGTCTTTGTAGTTGTTTTTACTATGTTCAACTCGGAACGGAGAAATACGTTGTGAGTAAAAGATTAGCGGTTCATGGTAACGATGATTACTTTTTCCAGATTTGACGTGGATGAAGAGAACGAATGCCCAGACCATTACGGCAGGTAAGAAGAGAATGAGCCATATCATATGTCCACACCTCGATACGATATATTTTCTACACTTTGAACATACTATTCTTATATGAAGGAATGATGAACGACGTGTAAACAAAAAAATAATATTTGGTAAAAATATGTTATTGACTATAGATGAGGTGAAGAGTGAAGCGGTAATGATACGTTTACTTTGTAGCATTTTGAAAAAGTAAGGAATGTTTTTTAGGAAGTGGTCTTGCCAATTTCGCATGAAACTTGGTATTATTACTAGGTAATAAATATTTATTGAAATAATATTTTTACAGGAGTTTCGATTTATTATAAAGAAATATAAATTGGAATGTTTAAAAAATTTATCGTAAGATGGAAATAGCAATTATTTCTATTAGTAAATGAAATGCATTTTCTAATAGAGTACATCGTATTTTTACAGTCAATCTAGTTTTAATGACGAGAATCTGTAAAAACGGGACAAACAAGAGTATGGGAGTGGATTTTACATGTTTAAAATTCAAGAAGTTCGTGAATTAATTAAATTAATTGATAGCTCTAATATTGATGAATTTGAATACAAAAAAGATGGTACGACAATCAAAATGAAAAAGCGTGGTAATGAAGTTGTTGCTGTACAAGCACCTGTAGCAAAACAAGTCGTGCAACCAGTAGCACCTGTTGAAGTTGAAACAACAGTAGCGGCAGCACAAGTGGAAGTACCAAAACAAGAAGAGAAAAAAGCTGTTCAAGATGAAAACCTACATAAAATTACATCACCGATGGTAGGTACATTCTATTCTTCTTCTTCGCCTGATACACCTGCATATGTAAGTGTAGGGGATAGAGTATCGAAAGATTCTATCGTATGCATTGTCGAGGCTATGAAGTTATTTAACGAAATCGATGCTGATGTAGATGGTGAAATTGTTGAGGTTCTTGTTAATAATGGACAACTTGTGGAGTATGGACAACCGCTATTTCTTGTAAAAGCGTAATAAGGGAGTCTTTGTGATGATAAAAAAAGTATTAATAGCCAATCGTGGGGAAATTGCTGTACGAATTATTCGTGCTTGTAAAGAAATGGATATTGAAACAGTCGCGATTTATTCAGAAGCAGATAAAGAGTCACTTCACGTACAAATTGCTGATGAGGCGTATTGTGTAGGACCAACGATTTCGAAAGAAAGCTATTTAAATTTGACGAACATTATTAGTGTTGCGAAGTTAACAGGCTGTGATGCTATTCATCCGGGATACGGATTTTTAGCAGAGAATGCAGATTTTGCAGAGTTATGCCGTGAATGTAACTTGATTTTTATCGGTCCAAGTCCAGAAGCTATTTCAAAGATGGGCACAAAAGACGTTGCTCGTGATACAATGAAAGAAGCAGGGGTTCCGATTGTACCAGGTTCACAAGGGATTATTAAAAATACCGAAGAAGCGATCGAGCTTGCGAATCAAATTGGATATCCAGTTATTATTAAAGCGACTGCAGGTGGCGGCGGAAAAGGTATTCGTGTCGCACGCCATGAAGAAGAGCTTGTAAAAGGAATTCAAATTACACAGCAAGAAGCTAGTACCGCTTTTGGGAACCCTGGTGTATACTTAGAAAAGTACGTTGAAGATTTCCGCCATGTTGAGATTCAAATAATGGCAGATACACACGGAAATGCCATTCATTTAGGAGAGCGTGATTGTACAATTCAGCGCCGTTTGCAAAAACTACTAGAAGAAAGTCCATCACCTGCACTTGATGAAAATGTTCGCAAGCAGATGGGTGAGGCGGCAGTTAAAGCAGCGGTAGCGGTTGATTATACAGGTGCTGGTACGGTTGAGTTTATTTATGAATATAGAACGAAAAGCTTTTATTTCATGGAGATGAATACGAGAATTCAAGTTGAGCATCCGGTTACTGAAATGGTAACAGGGATGGATTTAATTAAAGAACAAATTCGTGTTGCTTCTGGAGAAAAGTTATCGTTACAGCAAGAAGAAGTACAATTTAATGGTTGGGCAATTGAATGCCGAATTAATGCGGAAAACCCTGCCAAAAAATTTATGCCATCTCCAGGTAAAGTAGAAATGTACTTGCCACCAGGCGGATTTGGTATTCGCGTCGATTCAGCTGTATATCCGGGATATTCAATCCCACCTTTCTATGATTCGATGGTTGCTAAATTAATTGTTCACGGAAAAACACGTGAAGAGGCAATTGCAAAAATGAAGCGTGCACTCAGTGAGTTTGTCATTGAAGGCGTACATACAACAATCCCGTTCCATTTGCAATTGCTAGATCATCCTGATTTTGTAAAAGGTGAGTTTAATACGAAATTTTTGGAAGAGCATGAACTTGTGACGCAGTGATACATTAAAGGAGGTTTTTTTCATGGCTGAACATATGTTAGATATGGGTCAAGATACAACTCTTGGTAAAGTAGAAATTGCACCAGAAGTAATTGAAGTAATCGCAGGTATTGCAGCTGCTGAGGTAGAAGGTGTAGCGGCAATGCGTGGTAATTTTGCTACAGATGTTGTTGAGAAGTTAGGTAAGAAAAATCATGGTAAAGGTGTAAAGGTTGAATTAGCAAACGAAGATATTATCGTTGACCTTTATGTTGTGATGTACTTTGGCGTAGCAATTCCAGTTGTTGCACAAAAGATTCAAGACAACATCCGCCAGGCACTCTTTACAATGACAGGGCTTGAGCCAAAAGAAGTGAATGTTCACATCGTTGGCGTAACATTCGAAACACAAAAAACAGAAATCGAACCAGTGTAAGAATGAAAAAGGTGCCTAGTAACATAGGCACCTTTTTTATCGTTTCATTTCTTCACAAATTAAAACCCTCTAATTATTATACTATTTCAAAAAAAAAGAAATCAAAAAGGAAATGTTTCGTTTTTCCAAAAAACGTACATTGTGATAAGATATGGAACTTGAAGTTAATCTTTTTATTATTTTTCAGCCTTGTAACCCGTGTGTGAAACGATAAATTGTGTTATTATCATTGTATTATAAGGTTGGAAAATCAATGAAAACTGTAAGAGTAAGTGAATTGACGGCTTATAAATTATAATAATATAACAAAGCATAAGGAAAGACTTGAAGCATAAAGGAGAGTTACAATGAAACGTAGGACGGCTAGAGAAAGAGCGATGCAAGCATTATATCAAATGGATATTACAGGTGAATTAGAACCGAAAGTAGCTGTGGAAAACACGCTAGATGAAGGTGAAGAAACAAATGAATTTCTAGAATCACTTGTAGTAGGTTTTGTAGAAAATAAAGAAGTAATTGATGAAGCGATTCGTCAAAACTTAAAAAAATGGAAGCTGGAGCGTATTAGTATTGTTGATCGCAGTATTTTACGTGTAGCTGTGTATGAAATGAAATACATGGAAGAAATTCCACACAACGTAACAATTAACGAAGCGATTGAAATTGCTAAAACATTTGGGGATGAGGAATCTCGTCGTTTTATTAACGGCGTTTTATCTAATATAAAAGATACACTGTAATTTCTTTAAGGGGGAATCTTAAAATGGTAGCAGTAATCATCAAAGGAAATGAAGTTGCGGAGAAAAAACGAGCACAATTAACAGAAGAAGTTGTGAAGTTGAAAGAGCAAGGGATTGTACCAGGATTAGCAGTTATTCTAGTTGGAGAAGATCCAGCATCTCGTTCTTATGTAAAAGGAAAAGAAAAGGGCTGTGAACAAGTAGGAATCTATTCAGAGCTAATTGAACTTCCTGAAACAATTACTGAGGAGCGTTTGCTTGCTGAAATCGATCGCTTAAATAGCGATGACCGTATTAACGGCATATTAGTGCAATTACCTTTACCAAAACATATTGAAGAAAAAGCTATCATTGAAAGAATTTCACCAGAAAAAGATGTAGATGGATTTCACCCAATCAGCGTGGGACGTATGATGACGGGACAAGATACATTCCTTCCATGTACACCGCACGGTATTGTAGAATTAGTAAAAGAAACAAACCTTGATATTTCAGGAAAACATGTTGTAGTAATTGGAAGAAGTAATATTGTCGGCAAGCCAGTGGGACAATTGTTCTTAAATGAAAATGCAACTGTCACATACTGTCATTCTAAGACGCAAAATATGAAAGAGTTATCGAAGTTAGCTGATATTTTAATCGTAGCAGTTGGGCGACCTAAGATGATAACAGCTGATTATATTAAAGAAGGAGCGGTTGTAATCGATGTTGGTGTAAACCGTTTAGAAACAGGCAAACTTTGTGGTGATGTTGATTTTGACAACGTGTTAGATGTTGCTGGTTACATTACACCTGTGCCAAAGGGTGTTGGTCCAATGACGATCACAATGCTTCTTCATAATACTGTTGAATCTGCTAAACGTGCAGGTGTCGTTTGTAAATAATTTGAGTCGGCTATGAGGAGAGAGAAATGGAGAAACAATATTTAACCGTTACAGCGTTAACACGCTATATAAAAACAAAAATAGAATATGATCCGCATTTGCAGTCTGTTTGGTTAAAAGGTGAAATTTCCAATTTTAAAAATCATAGTCGTGGTCATATGTATTTTACATTGAAAGATGAAAATGCAAGAATCGCAGCGGTTATGTTTGCGGGTCATAATCGTAATATTAAATTCAGACCTGAAAATGGGATGAAGGTACTTGTGAAAGGGAAAATTTCCGTTTACGAGGCGAGCGGTTCTTATCAAATTTATATTCAAGACATGCAGCCGGACGGAATCGGAAACCTGCATTTAGCTTACGAACAATTAAAGGTTCGTTTAGAGGAAGAAGGTTTATTTTCTCAAGTTTATAAAAAAACAATTCCTCCTTATGCTAAAACAATAGGTGTGATTACGTCGCCAACAGGAGCTGCGATTCGTGATATTATAACAACGATTAAACGTCGTTATCCAATTGGAAATATTATTGTGTTTCCAGTACTTGTACAGGGGGAGTCAGCAGCTCCCTCCATTGTACAAGCGATTCGTACAGCGAATGAAATGGGAGAGATAGATGTCCTAATCGTTGGGCGAGGGGGAGGCTCTATTGAGGAATTATGGGCGTTTAATGAAGAAATGGTTGCAAGGGCAATCTTTAAGAGTGAGATCCCTATTATTTCGGCAGTAGGCCATGAAACGGACTTTACAATTGCGGATTTTGTTGCCGATTTACGTGCGCCAACACCGACTGCAGCAGCTGAGCTGGCAGCGCCTAACATTATAGAGTTACAAGAAAAGGTATTACAAAGAACTCTAAGATTGCAAAGAGCAATGAGAGAGTTAGTACATAAAAAAGAAGAAAAACTACAAGTATTGCAAAAATCTTATGCGTTCCGTTATCCAAGACAAGTATATGAGCAAAAAGAAGAGCAATTAGATAGAGCGTTAGAACAGCTTGTTTTAGCGAAAGAGCGCTATATTGATAAAAAGGTAAATCAGTTAAAACAACTTTCATTTTATTTAGAGAAGCACCACCCAGCTCAAAAAATTATGCAAACAAAGGTAGCGGTTGAAACATTGCAAAAGCAATTGCAACGTGAAATGCAAACATTACTTCAAACGAAAGAATTTGCCTTTGTAAGAGTAGCTCAAAAACTTGAAGCGTTAAATCCGCTTAAAGTAATGATGAGAGGGTACGGGCTTGTATATGATGAAGAGAAGCAAGTGTTAAAAAGTGTGAAAGATGTCAGCCTTGGAGATGCTGTTTCAGTTCAATTACAAGATGGAATACTAGATTGTAGCGTATCAGGCATAGAGGAGCGTGAATTGAATAATGGAAAATAAATTAAGCTTTGAAGAGGCAATTTCGCAACTTGAGCATCTCGTTTCTAAGCTAGAGCAAGGTGACGTACCTTTAGAAGAAGCAATCTCTTATTTTAAAGAGGGTATGGAATTATCTAAGCTTTGTGATGAGAAGTTGAAGAACGTACAAGAACAAATGGCAGTTATTCTTGGGGAAGATGGAGAGCTTGAACCGTTTACTGCTTTAGGAGATGAAGCATAGTGACTGTTGCTTTTGATACTTTTTTGAAAGAAAGTAAAACTTTCGTAGAAGAGAAGCTTGTAAGCTATGCAAATGAATTACAATGCCCAAATGTACTTCGTGAAGCGATGGCATATTCTTTGGAAGCGGGTGGAAAGCGTCTCCGCCCGTTACTTTTATTTGCGACATTACAAGCGTTTGGTAAAGAAAGAAATCTTGGAGTAGGTGCAGCTTGTGCCCTTGAAATGATACATACATACTCGTTAGTTCATGATGATTTACCTTGTATGGATGATGATGATTTAAGAAGAGGGAAGCCCACAAATCATAAAGTATTTGGTGAAGCGATGGCAGTTTTAGCAGGCGATGGTTTGTTGACGTATGCTTTTCAAGTTATTATGGCATATGAACAAAAGGAAATCTCTGCAGAAAAAAAAGTAAGACTTGTACTTGAGCTTGCAAAAGCGGCAGGACCAGAAGGAATGGTTGGCGGACAAGTGGCAGATATGGAAGCTGAAGGGAAACAGCTTACGATTGATGAGTTGGAGTATATTCATAAGCATAAGACTGGGAAACTACTTGAATTCGCTGTACTTGCCGGATCGATACTTTCTGATGCCACAGAAGAACAAGAAGAAAAATTACTTGCGTTTGCGAAATATATTGGCCTAGCGTTCCAAATTCGAGATGATATTCTAGATGTGGAAGGAACCGAAGAAGAGATTGGAAAACCGATTGGTAGTGATGTTTCCAACGAAAAGAGCACATATACGACGTTATTTACTCTAGATAGAGCAAAGGATATTTTAGAAGATACAATTGCAAAAGCAAAAGATGCTATTGGTTCCTTGCAATTACAAGATGAATATTTACTATCTATTTGCGATTTGATTGCAAAACGTAATAACTAATATAACAGCGTTTCCATTTGTTGAGTCATTCATCATTTTATGATATAAATGTAGGAAAAGGTTTTTCTTTTCTTGTTATTGGCAAAAATATATGTAGATTACATTGCCGTTATCACTTCGTGTTAGCGGCTATTTTTTTCATCGCCTAAAGAAATATGGTTTATAATAGGATTAGGGCGCAATAGACTGGTTAATTGCAGGACAAGGTGAAAAATAAAAAAAGATAATTTCTTGTTTTGTGTAAATGTTTTTTATAATATTTGACATGTTGACAGATTATGAAATGAAAGTGAGTGATCCATGTGGATCTAACGCAAATTCAAAACCCTAGTTTTTTGAAAGATATGTCTATCGGTGAACTAGAGGGATTGAGTGAGGATATTCGTAAATTTTTAATTGAAGAGCTCTCTCAAACAGGTGGACATATTGCACCTAATTTAGGTGTAGTAGAACTCACAATTGCTCTGCATAAATTATTTGATAGTCCGAAAGATAAATTTTTATGGGACGTAGGACATCAATCCTATGTACATAAAATTTTAACAGGACGTGCAAAGGAATTCGGTACATTAAGGCAATATCAGGGCCTATGTGGTTTCCCGAAACGTTGCGAGAGTGAGCACGATGTATGGGAAACTGGCCATAGCTCGACATCATTATCTGCTGCAATGGGAATGGCTCTAGCACGTGATTTAAAGAAAACGAAAGAATATGTTATACCAATCATTGGAGATGGTGCTCTAACGGGCGGAATGGCTTTAGAGGCATTGAACCATATTGGACATGAAAAAACAGACATGATTGTTATTTTGAATGATAATGAAATGTCAATTGCACCAAACGTTGGTGCGCTTCATAATGTGCTTGGACGTCTACGTACCGCAGGGAAATACCATTGGGTAAAAGATGAACTAGAGTATATATTAAAGAAAATCCCAGCAGTCGGTGGGAAAGTTGCTGCGACAGCAGAGAAAATAAAAGATAGTCTTAAATATTTACTAGTATCCGGTGTCTTTTTCGAAGAATTAGGCTTTACATATTTAGGTCCAGTTGATGGGCACGATTATGAAAAGTTATTCGAAACGTTGCAATATGCAAAGAAAACAAAAGGCCCAGTGCTTGTTCATGTTATTACGAAAAAAGGAAAAGGTTATAAACCAGCTGAGAGTGATGTTATTGGAACTTGGCATGGAACAGGGCCTTATAAAATTGAATCAGGTGACTTCGTGAAACCGAAAGAAGTTGCACCAGCATGGAGTGCTGTTGTTAGTGATACAGTACTTAAGCTAGCGAGAACGGATGAGCGTATCGTTGCAATTACACCTGCAATGCCTGTTGGATCGAAACTTGAGAAATTCCAAAAAGAATTCCCGGATCGTATGATTGATGTTGGTATTGCAGAACAGCATGCTACAACAATGGCAGCGGGTATGGCAACGCAAGGTATGAAGCCATTCTTAGCGATTTATTCAACATTTTTACAAAGAGCATATGACCAAGTTGTTCATGATATATGCCGCCAAAATTTAAATGTCTTTATCGGAATCGATCGCTCTGGTTTAGTAGGAGCAGATGGTGAAACGCATCAAGGTGTGTTTGACATTTCATTCTTACGTCATTTGCCGAATATGGTACTTATGATGCCGAAAGATGAAAATGAAGGGCAACATTTAGTATATACGGCGATGCAATATGAAGATGGACCAATCGCATTACGTTATGCACGCGGTAATGGACTTGGTGTTCATATGGATGAAGAATTAAAGGCGATTCCAATCGGTTCATGGGAAACGTTAAAAGAAGGTACACAAGCGGCTATTTTAACATTTGGTACGACAATACCAATGGCAATGGAAGCAGCTGAGCGTCTTGAAAAGGCTGGGATTTCAGTGAAAGTAGTGAACGCTCGCTTTATTAAACCGATGGATGAAGCATATTTACATGACCTCTTAGGAAAAAATATACCGATTTTAACGATTGAAGAAGCTTGCTTAATCGGCGGTTTTGGAACGGGAGTAGTTGAATTTGCATCTGAGAACGGGTACCATAGTGCGTTAGTTGAAAGAATGGGTATTCCAGACCGTTTCATAGAGCACGGTAGTGTAACAAAATTATTAGAAGAAATAGGTTTAACGACAGAAGCTGTTGTAGACCGTATTCATACAATGATTCCATCAAAACAAAAAAGGGCGTAACAAATGAGTGCAAAAAAAGAAAGAGTAGATGTACTATTAGTAGAGCGAGGACTTATAGAAACACGTGAGAAAGCAAAACGCGCCGTTATGGCCGGACTTGTATATGCGAATGAGATGAGACTTGATAAGCCAGGAGAGAAGATCCCACAAGATACGGAGATTACGGTGAAGGGACAAGTTATGCCGTATGTAAGCCGTGGTGGTTATAAACTTGAAAAAGCATTAGAGACATTTCATCTTGATTTACAAAATAAAGTTATGATAGATATTGGTTCATCAACTGGTGGCTTTACAGATTGTGCGCTTCAAAACGGAGCGAAATTATCTTATGCATTAGATGTAGGATACAATCAACTTGCATGGAAATTGCGTCAAGATGAGCGTGTTGTCGTAATGGAACGGACAAACTTCCGTTACGTGACACCAGCAGAATTAGACCGTGGTTTACCGCAATTTGCTAGTATCGATGTTTCATTTATATCATTAAAGCTCATACTGCCGGTTTTAAAAACAATGCTTATGCCTAATGGAGATGTAGCGGCGTTAATTAAACCACAGTTTGAAGCTGGAAGAGAGCAAGTTGGGAAAAAAGGTATCGTTCGTGATCGAAAAGTACATGAGGCTGTCGTGGAAATGATTGTCGACTTTGCTATAAAAGAAGGATACGACGTAGAAGGTTTAACATTCTCACCAATTACGGGCGGGGATGGTAATATTGAATTTTTAATTCATCTGAAATGGCATGGTGAACGCGAGAATGGCGAAAATCATTCTCCAGTTTCTGTTGAGCAAGTAGTTACAGAGGCGCATGATGTCCTAAAACAAAAAGGAAAAGGGGAATAACATATGTTGTTCCTCTTTTTGTTGTAATTGTATAATGATTGTAAAAACAATTGTGTACAAGCAACGAATTATAAGTTAACATAAATAAGTGAAGTATACCAATGTTTAAACTATGGTAAGAGATAGTGTGAGGTGCAAATGTATGAATAAAGGTCAGCGCCATATTAAAATCAGGGAAATTATTGCGAACAAAGAAATTGAAACACAAGATGAATTAGTTGATATTTTACGTAATGAGGGATTTAATGTAACGCAAGCAACAGTATCGCGCGATATTAAAGAACTGCACTTAGTGAAAGTGCCATTACATGATGGTCGCTATAAATATAGCTTGCCAGCGGATCAACGATTTAACCCGTTACAAAAATTAAAACGCAATCTAGTGGATTCATTTGTAAAATTAGACACGGCAGGACATATGCTTGTGCTAAAAACATTGCCTGGTAACGCTCATTCACTTGGAGCACTTATTGATCATTTAGAGTGGGATGAGATCATCGGAACCATCTGTGGTGATGATACTTGCTTAATTATTTGCCGTACACCTGAAGATACAGGTGTTGTCTCTGATCGTTTCTTAAATATGTTGTAACAAAAAAATCTTGTTTGCTTTCCTCTGTAAAGTGGAAAGTGAACAGGATATTTTTATTGGTTAAAAATGTGAATTCTTAATTGTAATATAATATTTTCTTTGAATAAAATTAGAAAATAGGTGGATTGACCCGTAAAACAAATGTTTGGTACAATGGAGCGGTTAGAAAAGTAATTTATACATACAAACATATAGTATGACTATTTGAATGAAGAACTGAGAAAAGCCCTTAATAGGGGATTAGTTTATAACGAGGTGAATGGGGCATTGTTATCGGAATTATCGATTAGAAACTTTGCTATTATTGAGGCATTAAATATTTCTTTTCAAAAAGGATTAACGGTTTTAAGTGGTGAAACAGGAGCTGGAAAATCGATTATTATTGATGCGATTAGTTTACTTGTAGGTGGCCGTGGTTCAGCGGAATTTGTTCGATACGGAACAGAAAAAGCTGAGATAGAAGGGTTATTTTATGTAGAAGATGATAAGCATCCGTGTATTGAAAAGGCAGAAGAATTGGATATAGAAATAGAAGACGGCATGATTATTTTGAAGCGTGATATCGCTGCAAACGGAAAAAGTGTATGTCGTGTAAATGGGAAGCTGGTTACCCTTAGTATATTAAAGGAAATTGGAAAAACACTTGTTGATATTCATGGGCAGCACGAAACACAAGATTTAATGAATGAAGAGCGTCATATGTTTATGCTTGATCATTTTGATGGAGATCGCATTGTTAAACAATTGGGTATATATCAAAATGTATACGCTGACTATGAGAAGTTAAAAAAACAGTTAAAATCGTTAAGTGAAAATGAACAACAAATGGCGCATCGTTTAGATTTAATTCAATTCCAGCATGAAGAAATCTGTAAGGCGGATTTAAAGATGGATGAAGAAAATGAATTAACTGAAGAACGATTGCAAATTTCTAATTTCGAAAAAATTTACAAAGCATTAGGCGATGCATATCGCTCATTAAGCGCTGACGGACAAGGGTTAGATAATATACGAAGCGCAATGGGACAAATGGAGAGTATTACACATTTAGATGAAGTGTATCAAGAAAACCATGATTCAATTGCAAATAGCTACTACTTATTAGAAGAAGTTGCATATCAACTTAGAGAAAAGCTCGATATGATGGAATATGATCCGAATCGTTTAGACGAAATTGAAACGCGTTTAAATGAAATTCGTATGCTAAAGAGAAAATATGGAAATACTGTAGAAGAGATTTTAGCGTATGCTGATAAAATTGAACAAGAAATTTTTACGATTGAAAATAAAGACGTTCATATTGAAACGACGAAGAAGCAATTAAAGGAATTAGAAAGTGTTATTCTGAAAGAAGCAACGTCGTTAAGTAATATGCGTCATGAACTTGCGGAGCATCTTACAAATGCCATTCATCAGGAATTAAAAGAATTGTATATGGAAAAAACAAAATTTGAAGTGAGAATTATGAAGCGAGTAGGAAATGCTGAAGAGCCTTTTGTAGAGGGAACACCGGTAAGACTTACGGCGGATGGCTACGATCATGTGGAATTTTATATTTCAACAAATCCAGGTGAGCCGCTAAAACCACTTTCAAAGGTCGCTTCTGGCGGAGAGTTATCTCGTATTATTTTAGCTTTAAAAAGCATTTTTTCTAAGCATCAAGGTGTTGCATCAGTTATTTTTGATGAAGTGGATACTGGTGTAAGTGGTCGAGTTGCACAGGCTATTGCGGAAAAAATTTATCGAGTATCAGTAAACTCGCAAGTACTTTGTATTACGCACTTACCTCAAGTGGCTTCAATGGCGGATTCGCATTTGTTTATTCGAAAACAAGTAGCGAATGATCGAACAATTACATCAGTTACCGTTTTAACTATGGAGGATAAAGTAACCGAAATCGCTCGAATGATTTCTGGTGTGGAAATTACAGATTTAACGACAGAACATGCGAAAGAATTACTTACGCAAGCGCATCATTTTAAACAGACAGCAGAGGCTATCCAGTAATGGATAGCTTTTTTTCTCAAATAATGATTTCTTAATTCTTCCGGTTATAAATAAAGCGCTGCAAGGAGAGATTAAAAAGTGAAGCCAAAAGGCTGAATGTGGGGTAGGAGCGAGGAGAGTGAACAAATTGAAATTAGAAAGATTTCGCAAAATAATAGGTATTTGTCTCCTTGTTTCTTTAGTTTTTATTGGGTGTTTTAAACCGCTTCGGACGTTTATTTCATCTCCGAAGCAACTTGTTGTTTTTGAAGGACAACAATCAGAAATAGCGTCATTACCGGTTTTTAAAGCTTCATCTACAGATCGTCATGTGTTTACAGTAAGTTCAAATGAACAAAAACAAGGACTTATGGTAAATTCTCATCAAAATGGTGAAGCAGATATGGTGTTTCAGCTTGCTGGTTTTCCAGTAAAAAAAGTAAATGTGAAAGTATTAAAAGATTTTAAAGTTATTCCAGGTGGACAATCAATTGGTGTGAAGTTAAATACAAAAGGGGTACTTGTTGTAGGCCATCATTTAATTCAAACTGAAAAAGGGAAAGTATCTCCTGGTGAGACAGCTGGTGTGCAAATTGGAGATATGATTACTGAAATTAATGGTAAAACAATTGAAAGAATGAGTGATGTAGCACCATTTATTCATAATAGTGGTGAAACAGGTGAACCGCTTAATCTTGTTTTGTTAAGAGATGGAAAACACATCCGCACTAAGTTAACACCACAAAAAGACAGCGGAGAATCGTCTTATCGCATTGGTTTATATATTCGTGATTCGGCAGCTGGAATCGGAACAATGACATTTGTTCATCCTGATTCTATGAAATATGGGGCACTTGGTCATGTCATTTCTGATAACGATACGAAAAAGCCGATTCAAGTCGAAGATGGACAAATTATGCGTTCGACGGTTACATCAATTGAAAGAGGTAGTCATGGGAATCCAGGAGAGAAATTAGCGAGGTTCTCACCAGATCGTGAAGTGATTGGTAATATTACAATAAATAGTCCATTTGGCATATTCGGGAAATTAAATACAAATATACCAAATGGTGTAATGGATAAAGCAATGCCGATTGCACTATCTCATCAAGTAAAAGAGGGACCAGCAAAAATATTAACAGTTATTGATAAAGATAAAGTGGAAGCGTTTGATATTGAAGTTGTTAGTACAGTACCGCAAAAGTTTCCGGCTACAAAAGGCATGGTAATAAAAGTCACAGACAAACGTTTATTAGCGAAAACGGGTGGTATCGTACAAGGCATGAGCGGAAGTCCAATTGTACAAAACGGAAAAGTAATTGGTGCTGTTACACATGTATTTGTAAATGATCCAACATCAGGATATGGTGTTCATATTGAATGGATGTTACATGAGGCTGGAATTAACATTTATGAACAAGAAAGAAAAGCGAGCTAATTATTAATTAGCTCGCTTTTCTGTTGAAAAATTCGTTGAAATTTTGTAAAAGCTCCGCAAGAGGTGTTTTTTGTTGTAAAATAAAAGAAAAGGGTTGAACGTTTCGTTGTATTTCTATGATGGAATGTGTTGCGAAAGGGAATAAATGAGCGATAAACATATTTTTTTGTGATTTTATCGGAAAGTAACAAACTTTAAAAGGGAATTTTCACACAATTGTCGAACAATTCATGTAGCCTAGAAGGATACACATGTCGGAGAATCGATTCGGTAAGGGAGGAAAAGCTGTGGAGAAAATTAAAGTATGTCTTGTGGATGATAATAAAGAATTAGTATCAATGCTAGAGAGTTATGTAGCTGCTCAAGATGATATGGAAGTAATCGGTACTGCTTATAATGGTCAAGAGTGTTTAAATTTATTAACTGATAAGCAGCCGGATGTACTTGTTTTAGACATTATTATGCCACATTTAGATGGTTTAGCTGTACTAGAGAAAATGCGACATATTGAAAGGCTAAGACAGCCTAGCGTAATTATGTTGACAGCATTTGGACAAGAAGATGTGACGAAAAAAGCAGTTGACTTAGGTGCTTCATATTTCATATTAAAACCATTTGATATGGAGAATTTAACGAGTCATATTCGTCAAGTGAGCGGTAAGGCGAACGCTACCATTAAACGTCCACTTCCATCTTTCCGTTCAGCAACGACAATAGATGGAAAACCGAAAAACTTAGATGCAAGTATTACGAGTATCATTCATGAAATTGGTGTGCCTGCTCATATTAAAGGGTATATGTATTTAAGGGAAGCAATCTCTATGGTGTACAATGATATCGAATTACTGGGATCTATTACGAAAGTATTGTATCCAGATATTGCGAAGAAATATAATACAACAGCAAGCCGCGTCGAGCGTGCAATCCGTCATGCAATTGAAGTAGCATGGAGTCGAGGAAATATTGATTCTATTTCGTCCTTATTCGGTTATACAGTATCCATGTCAAAAGCAAAACCTACGAATTCTGAATTCATCGCAATGGTTGCGGATAAGCTGAGACTTGAGCATAAGGCTAGCTGAGAGTAGAATCGGTAAGGAGTTTAAGCTTTAGTAAAGCTTAAACATTCTTGAAACTTATACTCGATATTAAATTTAAAACCAATGAACTTTTTATTTAATGACCAATGAATGTTAGAATTCGTTGGTCTTTTTATTTCCTTCGATTTAAGGGTTTTGAGGGAATATATAAATTTATGTGGAAAAATGCAATGAACATAAGGATATGTATAGGAAATACGTGGGTTTGACATCATAATTTCTATAACGTTGGGAAAGTTAAGAGATATAGGAGAATGGATGAATGACTTTAAAAAAAAATAGTGAATCGAGCTTACCCAATCATTGTTATGACGGTGTTTTTATCTATATTTCCAATGATAGTAAGTAAATTTTTTATCCCGAAAATAATATTAATGAGTGGTGAATTTCCTTATCCGACTGAGGAGTATACTCCCCAAAAAGTCGGTGCTGTTATAGCGGCAACGTTGCTTTTATTTGCGCTCTTCTTTATGTATTATAAATGGGTTATTAATAAAATGAAAAGAACGCACACAAATATTATGATTGCTTTAGGTATCGTAATCATTTTGACGACGGAAGTAATGATTACTTCCATCGCATTTAACCCTGTTATAGGAGATTATGCCATCCTTAAACAAGGAATTGTTTCTGTGTTTAATGGAGATAATCAATTTTTAGAAATGGGACAGCTTCTATTTTATCCATATAATACACATATTGTATTATTAGGAGGATATTTTGCTAAATTAGTAGGAAGTGTAGATATGGCAATGAAAATATTACCAATAGTATGTATAACAGGTAGTATCATTTTAAATGTATTGATTGTAAGGAAAATTACAAACTTTAAAGTTGCTCACATATCGATCGTGTTATCTGTGCTAAATATTTTTATATATTGGCAGGCGCCAGTTTTCTATACACATACATTAGTAATATTTTTTATTTCAGCAACGATGTATACATATTTGTGTTTGAAAACGGCGGAAACAAAAAGAATGAAGATTATTTTATGGATTTTATTAGGAGTTTTCGCGGCTTGTACTTATATTATAAGACCGACAGCATTGGCGGTAGCGTTAGCGATTTTAATTGAAAATATTTTTAAGTTTCGTAAGGAGTATTCCGTAAAGGTATTAAGTAGTGTTTTATTTTGTTTAATCCTTATTATAAGTTTTAAAGGTATAACGACAAAGCTAAATCTTAGTACCGATAATGAAATTGAAAAAATTCCATTCACTCATTGGGTGAAAATGGGGCTGAACAAAGATACGTATGGTGTGTGGAATCAGGCGGATGCAGATTATATTGATGATGAAAACATAAAGAATACAAAGGATTTGAATGAACACAATAAAGAAGTTATAGTGCAACGTTTCAGTGAACTTGGTGTAACGGGTTATGTACAACATTTAAATGAAAAAATAACTAGAGAATGGGTATCAAGTCAGTTCTCCATGTACCGTATTGGAGAATGGTTTGAGCAGAAGAATGACATGATAACTAATTACATATCGAACTATAGTACAACGAATTATGAAATCGTTACTATATATTCGTATGTTATCAAATTATTCGTTTATGTAGCTGTTCTGGCGGCTGTTATACTTTATAAAAAGAAAGATGAAAATGAATCGGAAGTTATACGTATTGCGATGATTAGTACGTTAGGTGTGTTTACTTTCTTATTACTATGGGAAACAGCTCCTCATTATACTTATGAGGCATTTGCATTTATGAATATTCCAGCTTCTTTAGGATTATATAAATTATTTATGATTTTTAACAAAGAAAAGAAAAATGCATAATTTGAGTAACTGAATCGAGTAGTGAACCCCCTCTTTTATTAAAAGAGGGGGTTCATCTATAGTCAATTAAATGTTTGAAAAAAGATTAAATGGAATCAAGGTATATCTGTTAGGGGATTTTAGCGGGGAAGTCATCCGTGATATAATAGAAAATAATAAAAAGCCCTGCAAAACAGGACTATATTATTCTTCGTCTTTATTTTGTTTTTCTAATTCAACTAACTTTTGAATTAAAATGTGCTGCGGCATATGCATAAGTTGTTCGAGTGGAACACCTAATGCCTTTGATAGGCGGACTGCAGTGTCTGGAGAAATTTGTAATGGTCTCATAGAAGTACCTCCTTTTTCGTATAGTATAGCATAAGATTGGGGGAGTGAGGATGACTCTTATATTTGCACATCGTGGTGCAGCGGGAACGTACCCAGAAAATACAATGATTTCATTTGAAGCAGCTGAATCTTTTAGAGCAGATGGAATTGAACTTGATGTTCAATTAACGAAAGACGGAAAGGTTGTCGTCATTCATGATGAAACAGTGAACAGGACAACAAATGGAAAAGGTGCGGTTCGAAATTATGTATATGAGGATTTATGTAAATTAGATGCGAGCTACACATTCAGTGATAAAGTAGGATTTTGTAAAATCCCTCTTTTAGAAGAGGTGTTAGAATGGATTGAAAAAACAGAGTTGCTACTTAATATTGAACTTAAAAATAATAAAATTCCATACAGAGGTTTAGAAGAAGAAGTTATAACGCTTGTGCGGAAATATAATCTAGAAGATCGTGTTATATTTTCTTCATTTAATCACTACAGTATGAAAAAGTGTCATATGATGGCTCCTGATATTCAAACAGCGATTTTATATCGCGAAGGTTTGCATAGTCCATGGGCGTATGCAAAAAAAATGGGTGCTACAGCAGTACACCCGAATTATCGTTATCTGCAAGATGCTGTTGCTGAATTAACGATGGAGAGTGGTGTAGAGGTTCGTCCTTATACAATTAATGAAGAAACGCTTATGCGAAAATATTTTGATATGAATATTTCGGCGATTATTACTGATTACCCTGAAACGGCAAGAATCTTATCGCCAATAAAAAAATGAGACCGCGTGTAACGGTCTCATTTTTTTATTTATCCCGCTATTTGCGGGCAGTAAGACCCCGCCTCAAAATTCAGTGAAAGCAAAGAAGTTAGGTGGGAGATCAACCGCCCGTAAAAGCCTGATTGGTGAGGCTGATAATCAGTAGGGCTTTCTTATCTTCTAAAGCGAGCTTGTACTTTATTTCGTTTACGGTCTCGGTGTAAGACGAAGCCACCAAAAATATAAAACCCGAGCGCGAAGCAAAGAGCGCCAATTAAAAATTGTAACCACAGTATAGAAAGTGGAGGAAATAGAATCCCAAATACAGTATCTCTCATTAACTTAATGCCAAACACAGCTAATGAAATAGGAATGAGTGCTAATAATAGAGCAAGGTAACGCTGCATATAAACGCTCCTTTTCAGATTATTTTGTTTATTTTAATGATGTTATATGGAAAGGGGGTTTGTCAAGAGGGGGCTGAACGAGTAAGATAAGGGTGTGAAAAATTTTGCAGAGATACTTCGAGAGGAAGTGTAATATATGAAACAAAAAGTGTTAATTGTTGGTGCTGGTGAAGGTGGCAGTACACTGCTCAATCTGTTACAAAGTTCAAATATATTTCAAATTATAGGGATTATTGATATAAATCCGTTAGCGAAAGGATTAAAAATGGCTACGGAATATGGGGTTACGATTGGAGAGAGTGTAACGCAGTTTCTTACTATGCACATTGATGTAATGTTTGATATGACAGGTGACGCTGATTTACATAAAGTTTTATTAAAGAAGAAGCATAAAGATACGCTGCTTATACCAGGCGATATTGCGAAAATTGTTACGAGATTAGCATATGAGAAGGAAGATTTAATTGGAAAGTTAGAAGAACAAACGCAGCAAGGGGATTTAATTTTAAATTCTACACATGACGGTATGATTGTGATTGATCGAGAGGGACAAGTTCGCCTGTTTAATAAAAGTGCAGAGCGTATTATCGGATATAAAAAAGAAGATGCGGTAGGGAAATATATTTTAGAAGTTATTCCGACTAGTAAATTGCTTCGTATTATACGTACGAAACAAATAGAAGTAAATTATGAACTGACATTAGAGAATGAAAAGAAAATTATTACAACCCGTATTCCGATATTAAAAGAAGGAGGAGAGGTACAAGGGGCATTTGCGATTTTTAAAGATATAACAGAAGTTGTAGATCTTGCGGAAGAAGTTACAGATTTAAAAGAGATTCAAACGTTACTTGAGGCAATTATTAACTCATCTGAAGAAGCGATTTCAGTCGTGGATGAAAAAGGAAGAGGGTTAGTAATTAACCCTGCCTATACGAAATTAACAGGTTTAACAGAAGAGGACATTATTGGAAAGCCAGCTACAACTGATATTGTAGAAGGTGAAAGTATGCATATGAAAGTACTTCGAACGCGTAGGGCGGTACGAGGAATACATATGAAGATTGGGCAAAAAAAGCGAGATGTAATTGTAAACGTAGCACCAGTCATTGTGGATGGGATATTGAAAGGGAGCGTTGGTGTAATTCGTGACGTATCAGAAATTCAAAAGTTAACAAATGAATTGAATAGGGCAAGGCAAATTATTCGAACGTTAGAAGCGAAATATTCATTTGATGACATTGTCGGAAATTCTGATGAAACAACGGCGGCTATCGAGCAGGCAAAACTTGGGGCGAATACACCAGCGACAGTATTACTACGCGGAGAGTCAGGGACAGGTAAAGAATTGTTTGCGCATGCTATCCATAATGGAAGTAATCGAAAATATAATAAGTTCGTTCGTGTAAACTGTGCAGCTATTTCGGAGACGTTGCTCGAAAGTGAATTATTCGGTTATGAGGAAGGGGCATTTTCTGGCGCGAAAAGAGGCGGAAAACGTGGATTCTTTGAGGAAGCGAATAACGGTAGTATCTTTTTAGATGAAATAGGGGAACTATCTGCAAATACGCAGGCGAAACTCCTTCGCGTGTTGCAAGAAAAAGAGATTGTAAAAGTTGGTGGAACGAAAGCGATTCCTATCAATGTTCGAGTAATTGCAGCGACACATGTGAATTTAGAAAAAGGCATTCTAGAAGGAGAGTTTAGGGAGGACTTATATTATCGATTAAATAAAATTCCAATTCAAATTCCATCTCTTCGTCAGCGTAAAGGGGACATACCGGCAATTGCAGAAAGATTAATTCAAAAAATTAATCAAGATTATGGCCGAAATATAGAGGGGCTCACTGATCCAGCTATTTTATATTTACAATCATATGAATGGCCAGGAAATGTGAGGGAGCTTGAAAATATTTTGGGGAGAGCTATTATCTTTATGAATTATAACGAGACCTATATTGATGTACACCATTTACCGCCATTACATAATGAAGAGCAGGTGGAGTCAAAGCAAACTCATTTATTACCCGAGTTAGAGGAAAAGCCACTTGAACATTTAGTGACAGAGTTTGAAGGGAATATCATTCATGAATATTTAGAGAGGTTTGGCGGAAATAAAACACAAACGGCAAGAGCGTTAGGAATTTCGGTCCGAAATTTATATTACAAGCTAGAAAAGTATGAGTGTGCAAAAAATAGCATGCAATAAATTGCGTACCATGCAATTTATTGCATGGTATACAAAATACGACAAATCAAGACAGAATATTTTGTTATTTTCTAAAGTATTGATTTTACTGCATTTTGAATGCGTTTTCATTATTGGTAAGACCACTTTGAAAAGTTGGCACGGTATTTGCTTTATAAAAAGACGAGGGACGACGGAAAGGGTTGATTACAAAATATGAAGTTAGAACACTTAATTGATCAAGCAGCAGGCCAGCCTAAAAAAACTGTGGCTGTAGCAGTAGCTGAAGATCATGAAGTAATTGAAGCTGTAGCGAAAGCAATTACATTACAGCTAGCTCAATTTCGTCTATATGGAAATCAAGAAAAAATAATGGGGATGTTACAAGAACATGGTTTACAAACTTCAGAACATATTGAAGTGATTGCAGCAGCATCAAGTGCTGAGGCTGCAGAACTTTCTGTTAAAGCTGTAAGAAATGGCGAAGCAGATGTGCTTATGAAGGGAAACATCCCAACAGCAAATATTTTGAAAGCTGTATTAAATAAGGAGTGGGGACTTCGTAAAGGTAGCGTACTTTCACACGTTGCAGCATTTGAAGTTCCAAATTACGATCGTCTAATTTTTGTTACAGATGCAGCGATGAACATTGCACCTGATGTAACACAGAAAGCTGCTATTATACAGAATACTGTAGAAGTTGCCCGGGCAATAGGGATAGATCTGCCAAAGGTAGCACCAATTGCAGCGGTAGAGGTTGTGAATCCTGCGATGCAAGCGACAATTGATGCAGCGATGTTAACTCAAATGAATCGCCGCGGACAAATTAAAAATTGTGTCGTTGATGGACCACTTGCTTTAGATAATGCAGTATCACAAATTGCAGCAGAACATAAAGGCATAGTAAGTGATGTAGCAGGTAAGGCAGACATTTTACTCGTCCCAACGATTGAAGCTGGAAATGTGCTATACAAATCACTCGTATACTTTGCGGATGCAAAAGTAGGAGCTATGATTGCTGGCGCAAAAGCACCGATTGTTTTAACATCTCGTGCTGATTCAGCAGAAACAAAAGTATATTCATTAGCATTGGCAGTTACGACTGCTTCAAAATAAACCAAAAAGGGTAAAACACTAGGGGGAAACGACAATGACATTAGAAATCTTCGAATACTTAGAAAAATATGATTATGAGCAAGTAGTATTTTGTCAAGATAAAGAATCTGGTTTAAAAGCAATTATTGCAATTCATGATACAACACTTGGACCAGCTCTTGGTGGAACAAGAATGTGGACATATGATTCTGAAGAAGCGGCGATTGAAGATGCATTGCGTCTTGCAAAAGGGATGACATACAAAAACGCAGCAGCTGGCTTAAACTTAGGTGGTGCGAAAACAGTAATTATCGGTGATCCACGTAAAGATAAGAGCGAAGCGATGTTCCGCGCATTAGGACGTTACATTCAAGGACTAAACGGACGTTACATTACAGCTGAAGATGTTGGTACAACAGTAGATGATATGGATATTATCCACGAAGAAACTGACTTTGTAACAGGTATTTCACCATCATTCGGTTCTTCTGGTAACCCATCTCCAGTAACTGCATACGGTGTTTACCGTGGGATGAAAGCAGCTGCGAAAGAGGCTTTCGGTACTGATAATTTAGAAGGAAAAGTAATTGCTGTTCAAGGTGTTGGTAACGTAGCATATCACCTATGCAAACATTTACACGCTGAAGGAGCAAAACTAATCGTTACAGATATTAATAAAGAAGCTGTACAACGCGCGGTAGAAGAATTCGGTGCATCAGCAGTTGAACCAAATGAAATTTACGGTGTTGAATGTGATATTTACGCACCATGTGCATTAGGCGCAACAGTTAATGACGAAACTATTCCACAACTTAAAGCAAAAGTAATCGCAGGTTCTGCAAATAACCAATTAAAAGAAGATCGTCATGGCGACGTGATTCATGAAATGGGTATTGTATACGCACCAGACTATGTTATCAATGCTGGTGGTGTAATTAACGTAGCAGACGAGTTATATGGATACAATAGAGAACGTGCACTAAAACGTGTTGAGTCAATTTATGACACAATTGCAAAAGTAATCGAAATTTCAAAACGTGATGGCATTGCAACTTATGTAGCAGCAGATCGTTTAGCTGAAGAGCGCATTGCAAGCTTGAAAAACTCTCGTAGCACATACTTACGCAACGGTCACGACATTATTAGCCGTCGCTAATCATTCATATATTACTTTTACAAAAGGTGTGGTTACCTCTTACGAGGTTTCCACTTCCTTTTGAATTTATTAGTGGAGGTAGCAACAGTGTCCTTAAATCGAATTCTTGTTATTAATCCGGGTAGTACATCCACAAAAATTGGTGTTTTTGATAATGAAAGACCCGTTTTAGAAGAGACTATTCGTCATGACGAAGAACAAATTGGAAAATATAAGAGAATTATTGACCAATATGAATTTCGTAAAGAAACGATCTTAGAAGTTCTACATTCTCACGGTATTAACATTTCAAAGTTAAACGCAGTTTGTGGGCGCGGGGGATTACTTCGTCCAATCGAAGGCGGAACATACACAGTGAACGATTCGATGTTAGAAGATTTAAAAAATGGCTTTAGCGGTCATCATGCTTCAAATCTTGGAGGCATTTTAGCATATGAAATCGCTTCTGGATTAAATATTCCGGCATTCATAGTAGATCCTGTCGTTGTAGATGAAATGGAGCCGATTGCTCGTATAAGCGGTATTGCTGGTATGGAACGTAAAAGCATTTTCCATGCATTAAACCAAAAAGCAGTTGCTCGTAAAGTAGCTGAAGAATTAAATCACAAATACGAGGATTTAAATTTATTAGTTACACATATGGGCGGCGGTATTACAGTTGGTGCTCATAAAAAAGGAAAAGTTATCGATGTGAATAACGGCTTAAACGGTGAAGGACCATTTAGTCCAGAGCGTGCTGGTACAGTACCGGTAGGACAATTAGTTGAGATGTGTTTCTCTGGTGAGTATTACCGTGACGAAATGGTTAAAAAGCTTGTTGGACAAGGTGGACTTGTAAGTCTAATCGGTACAAATGATGCAATCAAAGTAGAACAAATGGTTGAAAAAGGTGATCCGGAAGCAACTCTTATTTATAAAGCAATGGCATATCAAGTTGCGAAAGAGATTGGCGGAGCTAGCGCTGTACTTCACGGGAAAATTGATGCAATCGTTCTAACTGGTGGACTTGCGTACAGTAAAATTCTTGTCGATGAAATAAAAGAACGTGTGGACTGGATTGCTGATGTTATCGTACATCCAGGGGAAGATGAATTACAAGCATTAGCAGAAGGAGCACTTCGTGTATTACGTGAAGAAGAAGCGCCGAAAGAGTATGTTGTACGAGAAAAACAAACAGTAGCTAGGGGTTGAGATAATGGCAAGAGAATATGATTTAGTCATCGTTGGCGGCGGTACTGGTGGTTATGTTGCTGCTATTCGAGCATCGCAACTAGGTTTAAAAACTGCACTTGTTGAAAAAGAAAATCTTGGTGGTACTTGTTTGCACAAAGGATGTATTCCTAGTAAAGCTCTTTTGCGTAGTGCGGAAGTATACGCAACTGCTAAAAAAAGCGAAGAGTTCGGGGTTATTGCAAGTAATGTAGAACTAAACTTTGCGAAAGTGCAAGAGCGTAAAGAGAAGATTGTAACGCAACTTCATAAAGGTGTTCAACACTTAATGAAACAAGGTAAAATTGATGTGTTTGAAGGTATTGGCCGTATTCTTGGCCCATCTATTTTCTCTCCAATGCCAGGGACAATTTCAGTTGAACTTGCAAGTGGAGAAGAGAATGAAATGTTAATTCCAAAAAATGTACTTGTTGCAACAGGTTCTCGTCCGAATTCATTACCAGGTTTAGAATTAGACGGAGAGTATGTAATGTCTTCCGATCATGCTCTAAAAATGGAAACGCTTCCTAGTTCGATTATTATCGTTGGTGGCGGTGTAATCGGTATTGAGTGGGCATCTATGCTTGCTGACTTCGGTGTAGAAGTTACAGTATTAGAGTATGCGAAAACGATACTACCACTAGAAGATCAGGACGTTTCAAAAGAAATGCAACGTCTATTCAAGAAAAAAGGTATTAAAGTGGTAACTGGTGCAAAAGTATTACCAGAAACATTGGTAAAAGATAATGGAGTAACAATTCAAGCTGAACATAACGGTGAGAATAAAGAATTTAAAGCAGAAAAAATGCTTGTATCTGTAGGAAGACAAGCCAATACGCAAAATATTGGTTTAGAGAATACGGATATCGTTGTGGAAAAAGGATACATTCAAACAAATGAGTTTTATCAAACGAAAGAATCTCATATTTACGCAATTGGAGATGTAATCGGTGGCTTACAACTTGCTCACGTTGCTTCTCATGAAGGAATTGTTGCAGTAGAACATATTGCGGGTAAAGAAGTTACACCAATTGATTATTCTATGGTATCAAAATGCGTATATAGCAGTCCGGAAGTTGCTTCTGTCGGTTTAACAGAACAAGAAGCGAAAGAAAAAGGCTATAAGTTAAAAGTAGGTAAGTTCTCATTCCGTGCGATCGGAAAAGCACTTGTATACGGCGAATCAGATGGTTTTGTAAAACTTGTAGTTGATGAAGAAACAAATGACATTCTTGGTGTTCACATGATTGGACCACACGTAACAGATATGATTTCTGAAGCTGGTCTTGCAAGAGTACTTGATGCAACACCGTGGGAAGTAGCACATACAATTCATCCGCATCCATCATTATCTGAGGCGATTGGTGAAGCAGCATTAGCTGTAGATGGAAAAGCGTTACACGCATAAAAATGTGGATTTAGGAGGTTATGAAAAATGGCAGAAGTAAAAGAAAAGCGCCATGAAGAGCTTGGCTTAAGTGATGAGCAAGTATTAGAGATGTTCCGTACGATGTTACTTGCACGTAAAATCGACGAACGTATGTGGTTATTAAACCGCGCTGGTAAAATTCCATTCGTAATTTCTTGTCAAGGACAAGAGGCGGCACAAGTTGGAGCAGCATTCGCTCTTGATAGAGAGAAAGATTATGCATTACCATACTACCGTGATATGGGTGTTGTACTAGCGTTTGGTATGACAGCTAAAGAACTTATGTTGTCTGCTTTCGCGAAAGCTGGAGATCCAAACTCTGGTGGTCGTCAAATGCCTGGTCACTTCGGTCAAAAGAAAAATCGTATTGTGACAGGATCATCTCCAGTAACAACGCAAGTACCACATGCAGTTGGTATTGCATTAGCTGGAAAAATGGAAAAGAAAGATTTAGTAACGTTTGTTACATTTGGAGAAGGTTCTTCAAACCAAGGTGACTTCCATGAAGGCGCAAACTTTGCTGGCGTACACAAACTACCTGTTATTTTCATGTGTGAAAATAATAAATACGCAATCTCTATTCCGGTTGAAAAACAATTAGCATGTAAAAATGTATCAGATCGTGCAATTGGTTACGGTATGCCTGGATATACAATAGACGGAAACGATCCACTTGCAGTATATACAGCTGTAAAAGAAGCTGCAGACCGCGGCCGTCGTGGTGAAGGCCCAACTTTAATTGAAACAGTATCATATCGTTTAACAGCACATTCTAGTGACGATGATGATCGTGTTTATCGTGATAAAGAAGAAGTAGAAGAAGCAAAGAAAAAAGATTCAATTATAACATTTGCTGCTTATTTAAAAGAAGCTGGCGTGTTAACTGAGGAATCTGAAAAACAAATGTTAGACGAAATTATGCATATCGTAAATGAAGCAACAGAATATGCAGAAAATGCTCCGTATGCAGCACCTGAAGATGCATTGAAGCACGTATACGCAGAATAGGGGGGAACGTTTCATGGCTGTAATGTCTTATATTGATGCTATTACATTAGCAATGCGCGAAGAAATGGAACGCGATGAGAAAGTATTCGTTTTAGGTGAAGATGTTGGTAAAAAAGGTGGCGTATTTAAAGCGACACATGGTTTGTATGATCAATTTGGTGAAGATCGTGCGCTTGATGCACCGCTTGCGGAATCTGCAATTGCTGGGGTAGCAATTGGTGCGGCAATGTATGGTATGCGTCCAATCGCTGAAATGCAGTTTGCTGATTTCATCATGCCAGCAGTAAACCAAATTGTTTCTGAGGCAGCAAAAATTCGTTATCGTTCTAATAACGATTGGACTTGTCCAGTTACAATTCGTGCACCATTTGGTGGGGGTGTCCACGGTGCATTGTATCATTCACAATCTGTGGAAGCGATGTTTGCAAACCAACCAGGTTTAAAAATTGTTATCCCTTCTACACCATATGATGCAAAAGGTTTATTAAAAGCAGCAATTCGTGATGAAGATCCAGTATTATTCTTCGAACATAAACGTGCATATCGCTTAATTAAAGGTGAAGTGCCAGAGGATGATTACGTATTACCAATCGGAAAAGCAGATGTAAAACGTGAAGGTGATGATATTACTGTTATCACATACGGATTATGTGTTCATTTTGCTCTTCAAGCAGCTGAAAAGTTAGCACAAGATGGCATCTCTGCACATGTTCTTGATTTACGTACTGTATATCCATTAGATAAAGAAGCAATTATTGAAGCAGCTTCTAAAACAGGTAAAGTTCTTCTTGTAACAGAAGACAATAAAGAAGGAAGTATTATCAGTGAAGTGGCAGCAATTATTGCGGAAAACTGTCTGTTTGATTTAGATGCGCCAATCGCACGTCTTGCAGGTCCAGACGTTCCAGCAATGCCATATGCACCAACAATGGAAAAATTCTTTATGGTAAATCCAGATAAAGTTGAAAAAGCAATGCGTGAACTTGCGGAATTTTAATCGGGGGGACTATACATGGCTGTAGAAAATATCACAATGCCTCAGCTCGGGGAGAGCGTTACAGAGGGTACAATTAGTAAATGGCTCGTTAATGTTGGCGATCACGTAAATAAGTATGATCCGCTTGCAGAAGTAATGACTGATAAAGTAAATGCTGAAGTACCATCTTCTTTCACTGGTATTGTGAAAGAGTTAATCGCTGGTGAAGGTGAGACGTTAGCTGTAGGCGAAGTAGTTTGTGTTATTCAAGTAGAAGGCGCAGATGAAGTAGCAGCGACAGCTGTTGAAGAAAAAACAAAAGAAGAACCAAGGGCAGAAGTAGCTACGTCTGCAAAAGCACCGAAAGCAAAACAACCAACTGATGGCAAACCACGTTTTTCACCAGCTGTTTTAAAACTTGCGGGTGAGCATAACGTTGATTTAGATCTAGTAGAAGGTACGGGAGCAAATGGCCGTATCACTCGTAAAGATATTTTAACGCTAGTGGAATCTGGAAATATTCCGCAAGCAGGTGCGAAGAAAGAGGAAGCGGTAGCAGCAGTAGTAGAAGCTCGTCCAGAAGCACCAAAAGCAGCGCCAGTCGCACAAAAAGTAGAAGCGGCAAAACCAGTTTCTGTACCAACAATGCCTGGCGATATCGAAATTCCAGTAACAGGTGTGCGTAAAGCAATTGCAGCGAACATGTTACGTAGTAAACACGAAGCACCACACGCTTGGATGATGATTGAAGTAGATGTGACAAACCTTGTGTCATACCGTAATTCAATTAAAGGTGATTTCAAAAAACGCGAAGGCTTTAACTTAACGTTCTTTGCTTTCTTCGTAAAAGCAGTAGCACAAGCGTTAAAAGAGTATCCTCAAATCAATTCAATGTGGGCTGGCGATAAGATTGTTCAGAAGAAAGATATTAACCTTTCTATCGCTGTTGCAACAGAGGACGAACTATTTGTACCAGTAATTAAACACGCGGACGAGAAGACGATTAAAGGTATCGCTCGTGAAATTACAGAGCTTGCAGGAAAAGTACGCACGAAATCGTTAAAAGCGGACGAAATGCAAGGTGGAACATTTACAATTAATAACACAGGATCATTCGGTTCTGTTCAATCTATGGGTATTATTAATTACCCACAAGCGGCTATTTTACAAGTTGAATCAATTGTAAAACGCCCAGTTATTATGGATAACGGTATGTTCGGTGCTCGCGACATGGTTAACTTATGTTTATCACTTGATCACCGTGTACTAGATGGCCTAATTTGTGGCAAGTTCTTAGGACGTGTAAAAGAAATTCTAGAAAATACGTCAGAAAATAATACATCTGTATATTAATAAAAAGCTCGCTTATGCGAGCTTTTTATCATCTTATTTCTTCATTTGCATCCTACTATATGTACAACACTTTTCCCGGCAATCTTACAATGAACGAGTATGTATTAGAAATTTACGAAAATACATTGCTGATATATGGTATATAGATATAAAATAAGAAAAGAATAATTTTTTGGCAAATCTTACTGACGAAACTGTAGTATAATATATTGTATTGTATGAAAAAGAGAGTTATTCTATATAAGTGTTTTATAGATAATGTGTAATCAGTCGTCAAAACATGAAGAATGTTGACTCCTGGTTTTTTATTTTGCTGTAACAATGTTTCAGGAGGATGTCATGAAAAGAAGTACCGAGTTTCTAAAAAGTTTAGATGTAAAATTAATATTAATTTTGTTTGCATTATGTGTTACGAGTATAGCTGCTATATATAGCAGTCAGCAAACTGGCCAATATGGAGAGGCAAACTTTGCGATGAAACAGGGTTTGAACTACATAATTGGAGTTGTATTGTTACTGCTTGTTGCAAGCATTGACTTAGATCAATTACAAAAATTGTCTTGGCCACTTTATATCGTTGGATTTGCTTCACTTATTCTTTTGAAAATACTACCGGTTTCCACTTTTACACCTGAAAAATTAGGTGCAAAAAGATGGTTTGTGTTTCCATTAGTTGGACAAATTCAGCCATCTGAGTTTTTCAAAATTTCCTTGCTTCTCGTAGTAGCAAGTATAGCAGTGAAACATAATGCACAGTATATGGCAAGAACATTCCAAACAGATTTACAATTAGTAGGTAAAATTATGCTAGTATCTCTCCCGCCTATGGCTGTTGTATATAGCCAACCGGATACAGGGATGGTGTTCTTATATGCTGCTGCTATTGCATGTATTTTATTTATGTCAGGTATTCAGAAGAAATTGATAGCGTTATGTACAGTTATTCCGGTGACCGTTTTATCTGCGTTAATATTTATTTACGTAAGGTATGAGGATTTCTTCTTTAATAATTTAGTTACGTTACTAAAACCTCACCAACAATCACGTATTGTAGGTTGGTTAAATCCATTTGAAAATGCAGATCAAGGTTATCAAACGCAGCAATCGATTTTAGCTGTAGGTAGTGGTGGTATGGAAGGGAAAGGGTTTGGCGAAGGGAACGTTTATATCCCTGAGAAGCATACTGACTTTATTTTTGCTACAATTGCTGAAGAAGGTGGATTTATCGTAGCGGCTTTAGTTGTATTCTTGTTCCTATTACTACTATATAGAACAATTATTATTGGTTATTCTGCTGATAATTTATTCGGTACATTATTATGTGCTGGATCAATTGGAATATTAACGGTTCAAATATTCCAAAACATCGGTATGATCGTTGGGTTAATGCCTGTAAAAGGGATTGCATTACCTTTCTTATCATATGGGGGAAGTTCCTTGTTCTCAAATATGATTATGATGGGTCTCATATTATCAGTACGGAAAACGTATAAAAAGTATATGTTTTCTGTTAAGTAAAAAAGCTGGTTCGTATAAATACGAACCAGCTTTTTTACATATATGCTCTTAAACGTTGCAAACTAAAACAGAATAGCAGTTTGAGACGGGTAAGGAGTGCAAAGTGATGCATATGCATATTTTTGAAGGGGCACGGCATCTTTCTAATAGTGAGTGGGTTATTCGGGCTATTATAGCATACATATTTTTAATATTAGTTGCGAAAGCGATGGGGCAAAGGTCCATCGCACAACTTCGTTTTTTAGATGTCGTATTAGTATTATTGCTTGGTGGGAATATTTCTAACGCATTATCTGATGAAAAAGTGGGATTACTCGGTTCGATGATTACAACGTTCATACTCGTTGTACTTCACATTATAAGCTCAGTCTTAATGTTGAAATGGGATAGATGGAGACGCTTTTTAGAGCCGGCACCTATTATTCTTATACATAATGGTTCCATTGATTTTAGCAATTTGAAAAAAGCGAGAATTACGGTGGAATATTTATTTTCGGAACTTCGTATGCGAAATGTGAGCGATATTCAAACGGTTAAATTAGCATTATGGGAAGCAAGCGGTGTTGTTTCTATATTTCAGTATCCCCAATATGAAGCAGCTTCACGACTTGATCTGAAAGTGGCGGGAAGAAGATCTCCAGTTTCTTTTGTATTAGTAAAGGATGGGAGCATTCAGCAAGATGTTCTAGCTTTAGTAGGAAAAACAGAAGAGTGGGCGAGAGAATTTTTAGAGAAGAGCGCAGAAGTTGAATCCATTATGTTAGCTACAGTAGATGAAGCTCATAAAATAAATATTTTGTTAAAAAAATGAAAAATATACGCATTTTGTCGTTTCATACATATGATACAATAGTGTGGACAACGAAAAAGGAGGGATACGATGGGATATGTAGAGGAGTTACGAAAAGTAGTTGGTCATCGCCCTTTAATTTTAGTTGGTGCTGTTGTACTCGTTATAAATGAACATGGATATGTATTATTACAGCAAAGAACAGAGCCTTACGGAAAATGGGGGTTGCCTGGCGGGCTAATGGAGCTTGGCGAATCACCAGAAGAAACAGCTTGCCGTGAAGTATATGAAGAGACAGGAATAGAAGTGAAGAACCTTCGATTAATTAATGTATTTTCAGGAGCGAACTATTTTACAAAACTAGCAAATGGTGATGAATTTCAATCCGTAACGACAGCCTATTATACAGAAGAATATGAAGGGGAGTTTGTTATGAATAAAGAAGAAGCGGTTCAGCTTACATTCTTTCCACTAACAGAACTACCTGACTATATTGTAGGATCGCATAAAAAAATGATTGTGGAATATATAAAAATTATGGGAAATAAGATATAATACAATGAAAGAGATACAAAAACACAGTTCTGGTCGGTAGTCCAGACGCATGATTACATGTCAGTAACCTTCCCCTCCGGGATGTCCAGTATTTCTAATTTTTTTAAAGGAGGGGCTGTCAATGGATTTGACAGTATATCACGATGGTCAATTTTTCGTAGGAATTATTACACATAAAGAAAAAGGAAAATTGTATGGAGCACGGTATATTTTTGGAATGGAACCTTCAGATGAAGAAGTACTTATATTTGTGAATGGTCCAATGTTAGCGTATTTCCAGCACGTTGCAAAATGCGGTGTGGAAGTGAAAGAAAAACAACGTCCAAAAAATATAAAACGTATCATACGACAAGCGGCAAAAGAAGTAAATGTAAAACGTTTTACTAAGGCACAAGAGGCAATTGGCTTATCTTATGAACTGCATAAACAAGAAAAGAAAGTGCGGTCTAAAGAGATGCGAGAAGCTGAAAAACAAAGAAGACGTTTAATCAAAGTACAAAAAACAAAGCAAAAGCATCGTGGCCATTAAGAAAAGGTGTTAGAGCAAGAGCTCTAACACCTTTTCTATACCCAAATACAAGTAAACTTACTTGTATTTCATAAACATTAACTGGTAAGATACAAATAGGTAGTTTTAGAGGAGGGAAAAGATTGATTAATTTTAACTTTTTTATGAATGATGTTGTCCGCCAAGCGCGTGAAGAGATTGTCTCTGCTGGATATACAGAATTGACGACGCCGGAAGCAGTAGAAGAAGCGTTTAAAAGAAATGGAACAACACTTGTAATGGTAAACTCTGTATGTGGTTGTGCAGGTGGTATTGCTCGTCCTGCAGCTGCGCATTCCGTACATTATGATAAACGTCCTAACCATCTTGTAACGGTGTTTGCAGGTCAAGATAAGGAAGCAACAGCAACAGCTCGTGAATATTTTGAAGGATATCCACCTTCTTCTCCATCATTCGCTTTATTAAAAGATGGAAAAATTGTAACGATGGTAGAACGTCATGAAATTGAAGGTCATGAACCAATGCAAGTTATTGCAAAGCTACAATCTTATTTCGAAGAGAATTGTGAAGAACTATAAATATAAGTGAAAAGGCGGTACGTCCACAATGAAGTGGATGTACCGCCTTTTTTTATTTAGTATTAAAATTTATCCCGCTTTAATGGACAGTAAGACCCCCACCTGAAAATTCAGCGAAAGAAAAGAAGTTAGGTGGGGGTCGGGCTGCCCATTAAAGTCCGATTGTTGAGGGCTAAAGAAAACCCCCACTGCTTAAAGTTTCACTTTATGGGACATGCATAGTTATGTTATTTTATGCAATATTTTATGCATGATAAACGGTAATAACATTGTTGTTTTATTTATTTTTATTTTATATATTGCATAAAAATGAAAGTACTGATACAATACAAACATCGAATAAATATTCTATTAAACTTTTAAATATACATTATTAGGGGGAAGAAAGATGAAGAAGTTATTATCGATATCGTTTGCACTTATTTTAATTGTAAGTATGTTCAGCGCTTGTAGTAATGGGGAAGAAAAGGCTAGTGGAAAAAATAAAAAAGTACTGGTTATGGGGACTTCAGCAGATTATAAACCATATGAATACGTAGAAGCTTCAAAAAGTGATGAAATTATCGGCTTTGATGTTGATGTTGCTAAATATATCGGAAAAGAACTTGGTTATGAAGTGAAAGTGAAAGATATGGATTTTGGTGGTTTATTAGCATCTCTTAGCTCAGGAAAAGTTGATTTCGTAATGGCAGGTATGACGCCGACTGCAGAGCGTAAAAATAATGTTGATTTCACAGATATTTATTTTGTTGCGAAAAACATGGTCGTTTCTAAAAAGGATTCTAACATTCAATCTGTAGAGGATTTAAAAGGGAAAAAAGTAGGGGTACAAACAGGATCTATTCAAGAAGAGAAAGCGGCAGAATTTAAAAAACAAGTAGATTTCAAAGTTGAGGGACGTGACCGTATACCAGAAATCGTACAAGAAATTAAAGCTGGTCGTTTTGACGCTGCAATTATAGAAGACACAGTTGCTAAAAATTATGTAGAGAAAATGAAAGATTTACAAGGAATTGAAATTCAAGAAGCACCAGAAGAAGTAGGAGCAGCAATTGCCCTTCCGAAAAACAGCGATAAAACAGCAGAATTTAATAAAGTAATTAAAAAAATGCAAGAAAATGGAGAAATGGATAAATTAGTGAAGAAATGGTTTGGCAGCGAAAAATAAGCTGCCTTTGACTTTTCTGTGAGGGGAATGAACAGAATGAACTTAGATTTTTCGGCGATTACGCCTTCGATACCATATATACTAAAAGGCCTAGAAGTTACTTTGAAAATTGTAGCAGTATCAGCGCTAGCAGGATTTATTTTAGGAACGTTATTAGCGCTTTGCAAAATTGCTAGAACACGAGCATTAAATATAGCGGCAGATTTTTATACATCAATTTTCCGTGGTACACCACTTGTATTGCAATTAATGATTATTTATTTCGGTGTCCCGCAAATAATTGGTTATGATATACCAGCATTCGTAGCAGCTGTATTAGCATTTAGCTTAAATTCAGGTGCATATATGTCAGAGGTAATTCGTGCCGGCATTCAAGCGGTTGATAATGGACAAACAGAAGCAGCGATGGCTTTAGGGATTCCTTACGGAAAAATGATGCGAAATATTATTTTCCCTCAAGCATTAAAAAATATATTACCAGCGCTTGTGAACGAGTTTGCGACACTTACGAAAGAATCGGCTGTAGTAACAGTAATAGGAGCGACCGATTTAATGCGTCGCGCTTACATTGTAGGCGGTGAGACGTTTAAATATCTTGAACCATTACTTTTTGTTGGACTAATTTATTATATGCTAGTCATTATTCTTACATTAGTCGGGAAGGCAATTGAAGGGAGAATGAAGAAAAGTGATTAAAATTGAAAACCTTCATAAATCATTTGGAAAAAACGAAGTATTAAAAGGAATTACAACAACGATTGAAAAAGGGGAAGTAGTAGCAATTATTGGACCGTCTGGATCAGGGAAATCAACATTTTTACGTTGTATGAATGTGCTAGAGGCACCGACAAATGGTCACATTTGGATTGGAACGGAAGAAGTAACGAATCCGAAAACGAATATTATGCACGTTCGTGAAAATGTCGGAATGGTATTTCAGCATTTTCACCTATTTCCTCATATGACTGTTTTAGAAAATATTACGTATGCTCCTATCAATGTAAAAGGAGTAACGAAACAAGAAGCCGAAAAGAAAGCCGAGAAACTATTAGAAAAGGTTGGTTTATTAGATAAAAAAGATACGTATCCAAACCGTCTTTCGGGAGGGCAAAAGCAACGTGTAGCAATTGCGAGAGCGTTAGCGATGGAACCAGAAGTTATGTTATTTGATGAACCAACATCAGCACTAGATCCAGAGATGGTAAAAGAAGTGTTAGAAGTTATGAAATCATTAGTTACGACAGGAATGACAATGGCGATTGTTACACATGAAATGGGATTCGCAAAAGAAGTAGCAGATCGTGTTCTCTTTTTAGATGGTGGAAAGCTTGTAGAAGATAGTGCGCCAGCAGAATTTTTTGCAGCACCGAAAAGTGAACGTGCGCAACAATTTTTACAAAAAATATTGTAATATGTAAAGGTTACGTGAATAATAAGTAGAAAAGGATGACATTGTGTCATCCTTTTTTTATACTAACTGTAAATACGTTTATACATATAGGAGCAGTGCTATGTTCAAAATTGGATACCGTACAGTAAAAACAGCAATAGGGACAGGCGCAGCAGTTTTTATTGCTCAGTTATTAGGATTAGAATTTTATAGTTCAGCGGGCATTTTAGTTATATTATGTGTACAAAATACGAAACGTAAATCACTTCAAGTATCGTTACATCGTTTTTTAGCTTGTGTATTATCAATGGTATTCGCATTTTGTATTTTTGAAACAATTGGATATACACCGCTAGCAATTAGTATATTATTACTTACATTTATTCCGACTGCAGTTATGCTTAAAATTCAAGAAGGTATTGTCACGAGTTCAGTTATTGTGATGCATCTATATTCATTGAAACAAATTACATGGCTTATTGTTGGAAATGAAATTGCGATATTAACGATAGGAATTAGCGTGGCTTTATTAGTGAATATGTATATGCCAAGTAGTGAAAATAAGCTAAAAGAGTATCAGGATACAATAGAAAGTAATTTTAAAACAATTTTGTTTGAAATGGTCGTTTATTTACGAAACAGAGAAAGTAGTTGGAGCGGGGCAGAACTTATTGAAACTGAAAATATGCTAAATGAAGCAAGGGATTTATCGTTTAAGAAACTTGAGAATGCATTTATGCGAGAAGATGGCTATTACTATCGTTACTTTAATATGCGTATGCAGCAATTCGAAATTTTAGAGCGGATGATACCATTAGCAGCTTCTTTATCATGGACATATGAACAAGCTGACATGATTGCGGATGTGGTTGAAAACATTGGGAATGCTATTAGCCCTGAGAGTACTGGGGTTATTTCCTTAAGACAGCTGCAAGAAATGAGAGAATTATTTAGAGACATGCCATTGCCCGTTACACGTGAAGAGTTTGAGATACGTGCGAAGCTTGTTCAACTTGTGTATGAAATGGAGCAATATTTACTCATTAAAAGTCGTTTTAAGGGAAAGGATAATATAAAAGAACTTATATAGAAGGTAGGAATTACTTATGCCGTATCTTCTCTCTTTCATATTATGTCTTTCTTTATCGCCTATTTGGCCTCTTGGTGATAATCCACGTGCCGGAGATCCTTTCATTATTGTAAATAAAGCGACGAATAAACTAGCTTATATTGACGATGGAAAGATTCAAAAGGTTTTTCCAGTAGCGACAGGGAAAACAAATGAATTAACTCCAGAGGGAACTTTTGATGTTGTAATGAAAGCGAAGGATCCGTATTATATTGCAAAGAATATTCCAGGGGGATCACCGAAAAATCCACTTGGGTCAAGGTGGATTGGATTTAACGCAAGAGGAACTGATGGAAGTAAATATGGAATACATGGAACAAACCAACCTAGTTCAATTGGAAAGTATATTTCACAAGGATGTATACGAATGAAGAAAAACGATGTGGAGTATTTATTTGATCGCATTCCAATTGGAACGAAAGTATGGATTGTGAAGTCGAAACAATCCTTTCAGCAATTGGCAAAACAAAAAGGAGCCATTGCATATGAAAAAGCCAACGAAAAGGTTGGCTTTTTCATATGTAATAAGTTGTCTTGACATGTGTACATAACCATGAGTTAATGAGAGTATAGAAAGATAAAGTAAAACTTTAATCAGTGGAAGGTTTTTACCCGCTGACTATCAGCCCGCACCAATCGGGGTAAAAATTAGATAAAGGGGTTGCTCATATGTACTTGAATCCAAAAATTTCGTATATGCAATTTTTTATGGGATTTCTATTTGTTATTACATTCATATTGGCAACTTTTAATATATGTTCTTATCTCGTAGCAATTGTATGTATGGCAATACTCAATCTTACTTTTGTTATTGGAGCATTTCAGCAGAAACAATATACAAGTTTTATAACAGCACTTATAATGTCATTTTCCTTTAGTATTGTAGCGATTGTGCTTTATATAAAATAAACCATCTCGATATCGAGATGGTTTATTTTGTTATGTATAAAAAGTAAAAAAAGGACGAAAACATCGTCCTTTTTACCAAAACATACTTGCGCCAGCAAGTAATGTTGTTACAAGCATAGAAATTAGCATTACATAAACCATAACTTTTTGAGCTTTTTTATGCATCGTTAAACCTCCTTGCAAATCAGTACAATATCATTGTAACGAGAAATGATATTGTGGACAAGGGGAGAGAAGTGACAAAATTCGAGAAGTGTGTGTAAAGTATAACAGGAAATTTGTATGTATGTAGAGAATATATAATAATGATGGAATATAAGTTTTTTGCTATGCAAGCTGAAGAATGGAGATACGATGATGAAAATATACGAAACAAATCGTTTACATTTAAGGGAAATTGATGAGTCGTATGCTGAAAAAGTTCTTCAATATTACGACAGAAATCGTGAATTTTTAAAAGCTTGGGAAGAGTATAGACCGGATGATTTTTTTACGTTAGATTATCAGAAGAAAAAGTTACAAAAGGATAGAAAAGAGTTTGCAGAAGGTAAAATCATCAGACTTTGGATTTTTAAAAAGGGTGATGATACAAAAGTTATTGGGTGTATTTCATTTAATTTAATTGTTCGTGGCATTTATCAATCTTGTGTGCTCGGCTATAAATTAGATAAGGCAGAATTAAATAAAGGCTATACGACAGAAGCACTTAGAAAAGCTATTCAAGTTACCTTCGAAGAGTTTCAGTTACATCGTATAGAAGCACCGATTATGCCGCGAAATTTAGCATCTATACAAGTAGTGACGAAGATAGGCTTTCAATATGAGGGCGTGTCTAGGAAGATGTTAATGGTAAATGGAGTATGGGAAGATCATATGCGCTGGGTGTTGTTAAATGAGTAATAGAAAGCAGATGGTTATCTAGACATATAAACCGTCTGTTTTTTGTCTTGTATTTCGAAAGTTTTGCGAAATTCTGTTATAATTAATAGTGTTACATACATAATGGTAGTGCAGGAGGCGCGGTCTTATGATTAATCAAGAACGTTTAGTAAATGAATTTATGGAATTAGTACAAGTAGATTCTGAAACGAAATTTGAAGCAGAAATTTGCAAAGTATTAACAAAGAAATTTACAGATTTAGGTGTAGAAGTATTTGAAGATGACACAATGGCTGTTACTGGTCATGGTGCAGGTAACTTAATTTGTACTTTACCAGCAACAAAAGATGGTGTTGATACAATTTACTTCACTTCTCATATGGATACAGTAGTTCCTGGTAATGGAATTAAGCCTTCTATTAAAGATGGATATATCGTATCAGATGGTACTACGATTTTAGGTGCGGATGATAAAGCAGGATTAGCATCAATGTTCGAAGCAATTCGTGTTTTAAAAGAGAAAAATATCCCGCATGGTAAAATTGAATTTATTATTACAGTTGGAGAAGAATCTGGTCTTGTTGGTGCAAAAGCATTAGATCGTGAGCGCATTACAGCGAAATACGGTTACGCATTAGATAGCGATGGAAAAGTTGGTGAAATCGTTGTTGCAGCTCCAACACAAGCGAAAGTGAATGCAATTATTCGCGGGAAAACAGCTCATGCTGGTGTAGCCCCAGAAAAAGGTGTATCTGCAATTACTATCGCAGCAAAGGCAATTGCGAAGATGCCACTTGGTCGTATTGATTCTGAAACAACTGCAAATATTGGACGTTTTGAAGGTGGTACACAAACAAATATCGTTTGCGATCATGTACAAATCTTTGCAGAAGCGCGTTCTTTAATCAATGAAAAAATGGAAGTACAAGTTGCGAAAATGAAAGAAGCATTTGAAACAACTGCAAAAGAAATGGGTGGTCATGCAGACGTTGAAGTAAACGTTATGTATCCAGGATTTAAATTTGCTGATGGCGATCACGTTGTAGAAGTTGCAAAACGTGCAGCTGAAAATATTGGTCGTACACCTTCTCTTCACCAAAGTGGTGGCGGAAGTGATGCAAACGTAATTGCAGGACACGGTATTCCAACAGTTAACTTAGCGGTTGGTTATGAAGAAATTCATACAACAAACGAAAAGATTCCTGTTGAAGAATTAGCGAAAACAGCAGAATTAGTTGTTGCAATTATTGAAGAAGTAGCGAAGTAATGTAATAGAAAAAGCGTGTGAATCATAATTGATTTACACGCTTTTTATTTTGATTCGATTGCTTTTACAAGGCGGATCAGCCAATATAAGAAAATCCATGGCAGTATATCATTGGTTATAATGCCCAGTAGACTTGGAAGGATTCCTGCTACGTTTATAGCAAAAATAGGGAGTAATAAATAATTAATTAAGATGATTAATATAATAACGAGAAATGTATAGTTGAGTTTACTGTGTGATTTCATAACAAATCACTCCTTTTACAATAATAACCATCACTCGTATTAAATATAGCAAAAATAGGGATAAAAAGAATAAGTAATTATTATATTGTGCATGAATTTGATATAATGAAGGAACGAATGTTCTTTGAAGGGGTGAGTGTTATGCGAGAAATGTATCCGAAAAAGGGTCGTGTTATTTTACATGTAGATATGAATTGTTTTTTCGCATCTGTTGAAATTGCTCATGACCCATCATTACAAGGAAAGCCGTTAGCGGTTGCTGGAAATGAAAAAGAAAGAAAAGGAATTATCATAACATGCAGTTACGAGGCGAGAGAGTATGGGATACGTACGACGATGCCTCTTTGGGAAGCGAAAAGGTTATGCTCGCAATTAGTTGTAAGGCGTCCTAATTTTACATTATATCGTGAAGCTTCATTTCAAATGTTTCAAATCCTTTCCCGTTTTACGGAAAAAATACAACCAGTCTCTATAGATGAGGGGTATTTAGATATTACAGATTGCTACGCACTCGGTTCACCTCTTGAAATAGCAAAGATGATCCAACAAGCATTATTAACAGAGTTGCAGCTGCCGTGTAGCATCGGAATTGCTCCGAACCTTTTCCTAGCAAAAACAGCTTCTGATATGAAAAAGCCTCTCGGTATTACTGTGCTTCGAAAACGAGATATTCCAGAAATGATTTGGCCACTTCCAGTTGGAGCAATGCATGGAATTGGAGAAAAAACAGCTGAAAAATTAAATGATATTCATATACAAACAATTGAACAGTTAGCAAAAGGAAACGAACATATCATTCGCTCTAAAATTGGAAAGCATGGTGTTGATTTAAAGCAGCGGGCAAAAGGTATGGATGATAGGGAAGTTGATCCGAGTCAAATGGGACAACATAAAAGTGTTGGTAATTCGATGACTTTTTCAAAGGATATGGATGAAGAGAAAGAATTACTTGATATGTTAGAACGGCTATCAAAATCAGTGAGTAAAAGATTACAAAAGCGAACTCTTGTCAGCTATAATATTCAAATTATGATTAAATATCATGATAGGCGGACCGTAACGCGGAGTAAGCAATTGAAAAATGCGATTTGGGAAGAACGAGATATTTTTCAGGCTGCATCTCGTTTATGGAAGCAACATTGGGACGGTGATTCCGTCCGTTTACTAGGTGTTACAGCTACTGAAATAGAGTGGAAGACAGAATCGGTGAAACAATTAGATTTGTTTTCATTTGAAGAAGATGCGAAAGAAGAGCCGCTACTTGCTGTCATCGATCAAATTAATGATAAATATGGAATGCCCCTTTTACAACGAGGTAGTCAATTATTACGTAAGCAAGAAAAGTCTTTTCAGCAAAAATTAGAAAATAAGTTTATGTAGAAGGTGTCATGAAGCTGTACATATCATGACACCTTTCATTTTTAACTTGCTTCTAAATCTAATGAAGTTTTCCAACCAGCTGCAGTAACGCCAGCTTCTAATAGCATTCTGCTCACTATTTTTTCAATTAAGACTGCTGCATTTGTATTGCAATGTAATGTAGCTTGTATACACACTTTTTGCTTAGAATCTACGTCTTCACTATACAATTCTTTTAAACCAATGCCTTCAGAACTGACCATATGCATAAGTAAAAACCGAATATGGGCTTCATGTTCTTCTGAACAAGTAAGAGAAAGGAAGTAGTTCGTTTGTTCAGGTGATTCTTCTTTTGATTTTTGATTCATAAAGAGAGCGATTGGACGTAGTAGTATATTTGCCAGTAAAACGCCGGTTGCACCTAATATAGCTGCAACGAGGAAACCAGCGCCTGTAAGAGTACCAACAGCAGCTGCGCACCATAGAGTAGCCGCAGTATTAAGCCCTCTAATACTAAAACCATCGCGGATAATAACGCCGCCTCCTAAAAAACCAATCCCACTAACGACTTGAGCAGCAATACGTGAGGGGCTAGCATCGTGATCAAGCATGACGGATAATAAAACAAATATACAGGCACCAAGTGATACGAGAGCATTTGTCCGTAATCCAGCCATCCTGTGTCTCCATTGCCGTTCCATTCCGATGCAAGCACCTACAATAATTGCGATACATAATCTTAATACAATGTCATACCATACCATCATGGTCACCTCCATACATATAAGTCCATGTTATGTTTTTGAGAATGAGTGGGGAGTACCCACCCATTCTCATTTTTATCCCGCTATTTGCGGGCTGATGAAAGCTTCACTTTATAACCAGCTATGAAACTTTTTGATATAAACTTTTTTTAGGAACTGTGTTAAGAAAGCATAGCCTAATAGTATTCCTATTAACCAAGGGAAATAGCTAAGTGGTAATGCTTGTAATCCAACAGCTGCTCCAAGTGGCGAGAATGGAATATAAATTCCGATTGCCATAATACAAGCGGTTAATAAAAGAACTGGTATTGATGCAGTACTTTGAATGAACGGAATCTTCTGTGTTCTTATCATGTGAACAATTAAAGTTTGTGTTAGTAATCCAACGACAAACCAACCAGATTGGAATAATGATTGTTCGCTAGCTGTATTTGCGCCGAAGACGTTCCACATGACTACATATGTGATGATATCAAATATGGAACTAATTGGACCGATACAAATAATGAAGTTCCGTAAATTCGCAGTATCCCATTTTCTTGGTTTTTCTAAAAACTCTTTATCCATTTTGTCCCATGGAATAGACAGTTGTGAAATATCATAAAGCAAGTTTTGAATTAAAAGGTGAATGGCAAGCATCGGCAAGAAGGGGATGAAAGCACTTGCTACTAACACACTAAATACATTTCCAAAGTTAGAGCTAGCTGTCATTTTAATATATTTTAAAATGTTTCCAAATGTAGTGCGTCCTTCTAAAATACCTGCTTCTAATATGGTTAAACTTTTTTCGAGTAAAATAATGTCGGAAGACTCTTTTGCAATATCGGTAGCAGTATCAACAGATATGCCAACATCAGCTTCACGTAATGCTACGGCATCGTTAATGCCATCTCCCATATAACCGACAGTGTGTCCGTTTCCTTGTAATACTCGTATAATGCGAGATTTTTGCATTGGATTTAGTTTAGCAAATACAGTTGTTTCTTCGGCTAATTTTGCTAATGCTTTATCAGGTAAAGAATCGATTTCGTAACCAAGGACAGGCTCACCGATATTTAATCCAACTTCTTTGCAAACTTTTCTTGTCACGATTTCGTTATCGCCAGTTAAAATTTTTACTTGTACTCCATGTTTCTGTAATGCTTGAATGGCAGTAGCTGCAGATGGTTTCGGTGGATCTAAAAAGCCGATATATCCAGCGAGAATCATATCATTTTCATCTTGTACCGTGTACTCTGTATCATTTATTGGTCTATCTTTTTTATAAGCTACAGCAATAACACGCATACCTTCACTATTTAATGTCTCACTTAGTTCTTTTACATGTGAGCGCATGTCATCGGTAAGAGAAACAACTTTTCCATCTACTTCAGTGTAGTTACAAATAGATAAAATTTCTTCTACTGCCCCTTTACAAACCATTGTATGTTCACCTGAAATATCTTTCACGATGACAGACATACGCCGGCGTGCAAAATCAAATGGAATTTCATCTAGTTTTTGAAAAATGGATGGATTAAACTTTTGGTTTTCTTCTGTATGTTTCATAACGGCTTTATCTATTAAATTTTTCAATCCTGTTTGATAGAAGCTATTTAAATAGGCGAAGTGTAATACACGATTACATGTATTACCGTTTGGATCTAAATGCCGGACAAGTACGACTTTATCTTCTGTTAAAGTACCTGTTTTATCGGTACAAAGAATGTTCATAGCACCTAAGTTTTGAATAGAATTCAGTTGTTTTACAATTACTTTCTGTTTAGACATGTTAACGGCACCTTTTGCTAAATTAGCAGTTACAATCATAGGTAACATTTCAGGTGTGAGACCAACAGCAATTGCGATAGCGAAGAAGAAAGCCTCTTGCCAATCCCCTTTTGTGAATCCGTTAATGAGAAGAACGATAGGCGCCATAATAAGCATGAATGTAATTAAGAGCCAGCTTACTTTGTTTACACCTTTATCAAAGCTTGTTTCTACTCGTTTGCCGATTACCTTTTTTGCTAAAGAGCCGAAATGCGTATCGGTACTTGTGGAGATGACAACAGCTTTTGCACTACCACTTACAATATTTGTACCCATAAAACAAAGGTTTTCCATATCGAGTGGATTGTAATTTTTTTTCATGTTTTTCGGTAACATATGTTTATTCTCTGTATGGTAGCAGTTTTCATACTTTTCCACAGGAAGTGCTTCCCCAGTTAAAGAAGACTGATTCACAAATAAATCTTTAGCTGATAAAATACGCACATCAGCCGGAACGATATCACCGGCTGAAAGTGAAATAATATCGCCAGGTACAAGTTCTTCAATTGGAATTTCGGTTGAATCATTTTGCTTCAAATTCATTACGTTTTTTGTTTCGTGTACAAATCCATCTATTCTAAAGACGCTTGCCGTTGTTCGAACCATAGCTTTTAACTGATCCGCAGCTTTTTGAGAACGAAATTCTTGTAGAAAGCGAATCGTTGCACTTAGCATTACCATTACAGATACGACAATGGTTCCTTGTATGTCATCTGTGAAAAAAGAGAGTGCGCCGAGAGCTAATAAAACAAAAATAAATGGATTTTTAAATGCCAGTAGAAATTGAATGTACCACGGTGATGTTTTATTATGAGCGATTTCATTCGGGCCATATAAAGTAAGTCTACGAGCCGCTTCTTGTTTAGAGAGTCCATCTTCTGTTGTTTCTAAAAGTTGTAACGCCTTGTTTGCACCTTGTGTTGCGACTTCCACCAATAATTTGTTATTTGTTTTCATGCGATCTTGATCGTATGAATGTTTTGTTTCTTGTCTTTGTAAATTTAACATCGGTAGTTCCTCCTTTTTCATGAAGGAGGAAACAATCTGTTACTCGACTATTTAAAATTAGGAGGAACAGCTTCTTTCCTACCTACATGATGAAATATTAATGTGAAACATATGGGTATCTGGGCCGAATCATCAATTGCCAACTGTTCCTCACCTCCGTACAATTTAGTAGTTTCTGAATATGCTATGTTTGTTTCATAGTAAGGTGCATATATAAAAAGACCTTTACTCAAAACGAGTAAAGGTCTGAATTCGCAGTTAAAAGAGTCCACAACAAAGACTGTTAGTAAGCATAGATAAAAACAGTTTTTGTGTACGACAAAAATACATGCACCTCTCCCTCGTTGAGTTTTAGCACTGTATAGCATAGGTACTGAAACCAGCTACGTTAAGAAAGGCCTTCATTCCGACCTTTCCTGTTGACCCATTGGCGTCTCTCGACATTTTTGGGCAGCAGCGTTTCTCTATACAGGAGCCTCACCTAACAGAGACCATATTCAATTACAATTTGAATGTTAGCACTGTAAATTTATAGTGTCAATATCTTTTTTTGAAAAATCAAATAGGTTTATGATGGCTATATAGTAGGAAATAAGCGAAGTATTTTTGAAATAGGGTTGGAAAATAAATACTGTAATGAACATAAATAAAAAGCACTGATTACAGTGCTTTTTATTTATAGATTATGAGATTGTAGCATTTTCAAAAATAACAATTTCTGAACTGTTTGTTGTTGAAACGCGTTGTGCGTAATATGTTAAAGCTGAAGAAATATATGTTGGTAACGAATCATTTGTATGTGTTGTTGTATATTCATGGATTAATTCTTTCAAAGTCGTCCATTCTAATTGTGCTGGGTGATCAGACACGAAAGAACTTACCCAGCGATCAAATGAAGATGAAAAATCAGTTTGTAAACGAAATGCTTCTTTCATAATAAAACGCTCCCTTAAAATGTAGTATAATCATTTTAACATAAAACACGAACGATTACTAAGTTTTTTGAGTATAACGTTCGTGATATATAGTTGTCTAGATGATTGGTTATGTAAATTCGATTTGCCATTTGAAATAACATTCCGTAAGATGAAAGGTAGATTATATAAAGAGCTGGAGGAAAGAAAGTGGAATTTGTATTTTTAGGAACTGGTGCAGGTGTTCCTTCGAAAGGAAGGAACGTTTCAGCAATTGCTTTGCAATTGTTAGAAGAACGAGGACAGACTTGGTTATTTGATTGTGGCGAGGCGACGCAACATCAAATATTACATACATCAGTACGCCCACGCCGCATTGAAAAAATATTTATTACGCATTTACATGGTGATCATATTTTTGGCTTACCTGGTTTATTAGGAAGCCGTTCATTTCAAGGAGGGACTACACCTTTAACAGTGTATGGACCAAAAGGAATTAAGCAATTTATTGAAGTGGCATTATCAGTAAGTACGACACATGTAAAATATCCACTTGAAATTATTGAGATAACAGAAGAAGGTACTGTATTTGAAGATAATGAATTTCACGTGGAAACGAAAAGATTGTCACACGGCATTGAATGTTTTGGGTATCGAATCGTAGAGAAAGATATACAAGGTGCTCTTTTAGTCGATAAATTGCTGGAGATGGGTGTGAAACCAGGCCCGCTCTTTAAACGTTTAAAAGATGGAGAAGTAGTTGAATTAGAAAATGGTACGATACTAAATGGAAAAGACTTTATTGGTCCGCCTCAAAAGGGAAGAATTATTACCATTTTAGGTGATACAAGATATTGTGAAGCGAGTAGAGAGCTGGCACAAGACGCTGACGTACTTGTCCATGAGGCAACTTTTGCGGCAGAAGATGAACAACAAGCGTATGATTATTTTCATTCTACATCTAAGCAAGCTGCGAGTATTGCACTTCAGGCAAATGCAAAACGATTAATATTGACTCATATTAGTTCTCGTTATCAAGGAGATACATATAAGGAATTATGGAAAGAGGCAAGAGAGCTATTTTCTAATACGGAAATAGCTACGGATTTGAAATCATTTCCAGTGGATAGATAATAATGGTGTAAAAAATGGTGACAAAAGGTCGCCATTTTTTTATTTCTAAAAAAAAATTAAAATAAATCTGTTATCATTTTATACTTATATGGGATGAAACAGAAAATTTTTATGATGTGAAGATATAGGATAAAAATACATAGTACCGATTATTTAGAGAAACTGTTATATAAGTCAGACGACATACGAGTGGTACAAATACCAAAAACGGATTGTTATTCAGAACTTTTAAAATTCATTAAAAGTAAGCGTTTTATTAAAAACAAGCTATAATGAGGGCAGATTATAATTTATCCGCTATTTGTGGGCTAATAATCAGTGGGATGGATAAGATCTCTACCGATTAAAGTTTCACTTGTTTATGCTATCCTTGTAAGTGGTTCTGTGTTAAACTTTGGATTGCTACCAGACTTTATTCTGGATTAGCTTATATTATTTTTAAATGAAGGTAATGCGAAGTTTCTTATTTATTATGGTCACTAGTATTATTTCAGGATATATTGTTTCACTGTTACTCAAAAACAATCCAATTCGTATAGCGGAATAAGTTCGTAGTACAACTGGAAAAGCAACCGATTTGGTAGCTTAATAGAATAGTAAAAAATTTTTTCATAGAGGTTTAGGGGGAGTTATGATGAAGTATCGCTCAGTATTTGATATTATTGGTCCAGTTATGATTGGTCCATCAAGTTCACATACAGCAGGCGCAGCAAGAATGGGGCAAGTTGCTCGCCAGCTGTTTCGTCATGAACCAGAAAGAGTAAGCATTTCATTATATGGATCATTTGCAAAGACGTATCGTGGGCATGGTACAGATGTAGCACTGATCGGTGGGATATTAGGGTTTGAAACAGATGACTTACGTATTCCAGAGGCGCTAGACATAGCAAAAGAGCGCGGAATTGAAGTAGAATTCATTGAAGAAGATGCAAATGCACCTCACCCAAATACAGCGAGAATTCGTTTGTATAAAGGTGAAGAAGAAATTGAAGTTGTTGCTTGCTCAATTGGTGGCGGTAAAATTGAAGTTGTAGAATTAAACGGGTTCGATCTTCAATTAACAGGCACGAGTCCAGCACTACTTATTGTAAATAACGATCGCTTTGGTGCTATTGCAGCAGTAGCTTCAATCCTTGCGAAACACGAGATTAACATTAGTACAATGAGTGTTTCTCGTAAAGAAAAAGGAAGAAGAGCGCTTATGGTTATCGAAACAGATGAATTATTAGCAGATGAAGTGATTGAAGAGATAAACGCGCAACAAAATATTTGTCAAGTAACTATTATGGAATAATTGCAGGGGGGACACACCATGTTTCGGAACGCAGCGGAACTAGTGGCGCAAGCTAAAGAACAAAATGTAAAAATCGCAGAAATTATGATTCAATGTGAAATGGAAACAAGAAATATTTCACGTGAAGAAGTAATTGCTGGTATGGAAAAGAACTTAGTCGTAATGGAGCAAGCAGTAGAACGTGGTATTCGCGGAGTGAAATCACCAACTGGTTTAACTGGTGGAGATGCTGTAAAAGTTCAATCCTATATGAATAGCGGAAAAGGCTTATCTGGAGATACGATTTTGGACGCAGTGAGTAAAGCTGTTGCAACAAATGAAGTAAACGCAGCGATGGGAATTATTTGTGCAACGCCAACAGCAGGGTCTGCTGGAACAGTGCCAGGTGTACTATTTGCACTAAGAGAAAAATTGCAGCCTACACGTGAAGAAATGATTGAATTCTTATTTACAGCAGGAGCTTTCGGCATGGTTGTTGCAAATAACGCTTGTATTTCTGGTGCAGCGGGAGGATGCCAAGCTGAGGTTGGTTCAGCAAGTGGCATGGCAGCTGCAGCTGCAGTTGAGATGGCTGGTGGAACGCAGGAGCAAGCAGCTACGGCGATGGCGATTTCATTAAAGAACATGCTAGGTTTAGTATGTGATCCTGTTGCAGGGCTTGTAGAAGTACCTTGCGTAAAACGTAATGCAGCAGGAGCTGCAAACGCAATGATTTCAGCTGATTTAGCATTAGCTGGCGTAACGAGTACAATTCCATGTGATGAAGTAATTGAGGCAATGTTTAGAATCGGACAAACGATGCCAGTAGCACTTCGTGAAACAGCTGAAGGTGGACTTGCAGCAACACCAACTGGTCGCCGTCTGCAAGAAGAGATTTTCGGGAAGACTAATAACTAAACAATATATGTTTATAAAAAAATGGAGCTCAAGTAAGATTGAGCTCCATTTTTTATTTATCTTTTGTTAGTTGTTCTAATGTTTTCCCAAGGTTATGTGATCGTTGCGTAGCCTGTGTAATACAAGAAATAAGTGCTTGTTGAAATTTATGTTCTTGTAATACTTCAATGCCTGCTTCGGTCGTTCCGCCAGGAGAAGTAATTTCCTTTCGCAAAACAGAAGGGTGTTTTTCACTTGCTTTTAGCATTTCAGCAGCACCAATCATCGTCTGAAGAATAAGTGACTTTGCAACATCTTCTTTTAAACCAATTGTTTTTGCGGCTTCTTCCATCGCTTCCACTACGTAATAAATATAAGCAGGTCCACTTCCAGATAATGCAGTGACAGCATGCATATCTTCTTCCTCTACAACAGAGACGAGACCAACCGTTTCAAATAAGGCTATGGCAGTCTGAATATGTTCCGCTGTTGCATGTTTTGAAGGCGAGATAGCAGTGGCTGACTTTAAAATAGCTGCAGATGTATTTGGCATCGCACGAATAATCGGAACATCTTTTTGAAGTAGGTTTCTAATTGAGTGAGTAGAAACACCTGCTAATAACGAAATAATAAGCAGGTTATTATGTATATCTTCTTTAAAAGGAGTCAGTGCTTCTGCAACATCCTTCGGCTTCATTGCTAGAAAAAGAATAGTTGTATCAGTAAGTAGCTCTTTTTTATTATGTGTACCTTTGACGCCGTATTTTTTATGTAGCTCCTGCAACCTTGTCTCGTTAGAACGATTACTTACAGTAATTTGTTCGCCTTTCACAACATTTGCATGTAACAAGCCACCAATAATAGCTTCAGCAATAGAGCCTGCACCGAGAAAGGAAATGTTTTGAATAGACATGATGTTCCTCCTTTAAATTTGGTTAGAAATTCTTATAAATGTACATACATTCGTTTTTTTATAGGAAACACCTCTTTTTATCTGAAAATAATGACAAATATATATAGAAGATGTAAACTGAAGAAGTATTCATTTTTGAACCGGAAAGAGACAGGGGGGCTAAGCATGACGGCGATTCACCGAATGGAGATTCCTGTGCCATTTGCAGTTGAAACTGTGAATGTGTTTTTAGTTGAGGGGGAGACATTAACATTAATTGATACAGGGACGAAGACAGAAGGGGCAAGAAGTGCGTTAGAAAGTCAATTAGGTGCATTAGGATATATGATAGAAGATATTGAAACAGTAGTCATTACGCACCATCATGCGGATCATTGTGGGCTTTTAAATATATTTTCTGAGAAGACGAACATTATTGGGCACCCTTGGAATGAGCCTTGGATCACGCAAAATCCAGAATTTCTAAAGCGCTATCATGAGTTTTTTAGAGAGACAGCTTTGCAATTTGGTGTTCCAGCAGCATTTTTGAAAGACGAGGCGTTATTGACGTCAAAGACACTGAAGTATTCTTGTAATAGATCGTTAACGCATACTGTGAGAGAGGGAGATCGTATTGATTCTTTACCTGGGTTTACAGTTATTGAAACACCAGGTCATGCTTCCACTCATATTTCATTATATAGAGAATCTGATGGAATATTAATTGGCGGGGATGCTCTCATTAGTCATATTTCTTCGAATCCCATATTAGAACCACCATATGAAGGACAAACAGAAAGGGCACGCCCATTATTACAATATAATCAAACGTTAAAACGTTTAAGTGAAATGAATATTTCACGCATTTTATCAGGACATGGAGAAGATGTTCTAAATGTGAAACAACTTATTGAAACGAGATTACAAAAGCAAGAAACACGTGCGTTTAAAGTGCTTGAGTTATTAAAGGAAAAACCAATGACAGCATTTGAAGTATGTGTAAAACTATTTCCAGTATTATATAAGGAACAATTGCCACTTACTATTTCAGAAACTGTTGGACAATTAGACTTTTTAGCATATAATCAACAAGTGATGATTGATGAATCTTCACAACAATTGATTTATTATGCAAAGTAGGTGACAGCAATGACAGGACGTTTACAAAATAAAGTAATCGTCATTACAGGTGCTTCTAGTGGAATTGGAGAGCAAGTTGCAATGCAAGTTGCAGAGCTGGGGGCGACTCCAGTATTAATGGCTAGAACAGAAGAGAAATTAAAAGCGTTAGCAGAGAAAATTAAAGAAACCTATAATACGCCTTGCTATTACTATGTATTAGATGTAAGTGAAGAGACGGAAGTACAATCTGTTTTTTCAAAGGTATTACAAGAAGTAGGACGTATTGATATATTAGTAAACAATGCGGGATTTGGTATTTTTAAAACGTTTGAAGAGGCGTCAATGGATGAAGTGAAAGATATGTTCCAAGTAAATGTATTTGGATTAGTAGCTTGTACGAAAGCGGTACTACCTTATATGGTGAAAAGAAACGAAGGGCATATTATTAATATTGCTTCACTTGCTGGGAAAATTGCAACTCCGAAATCGAGTGCGTATGCTGCGACGAAACATGCAGTATTAGGGTTTACGAATAGTTTACGCATGGAGTTATCTAGTACAAATCTTTTCGTAACAGCGATTAATCCAGGTCCGATAGATACGAACTTTTTTGAAATAGCTGATCAATCCGGTACATATGTGAAAAATATGGGACGATACATGTTAAAACCAACATATGTTGCAGAGCAAATCGTAAAATCGATGCAAACGAAAAAGCGTGAAGTAAACTTACCGAAGTGGATGGGCATGGGTCCAAAACTTTATGCTCTCTTCCCAGGTTTATTTGAGCGTGTTGCAGGCAAATCATTAAGTAAAAAATAGGAGATTTCCATATGGAAATCTCCTATTTTTTTTATTTTCCAGTCACATAATCGTAAACGATATCCTCAACTGCCTCGTATACATCAATTTCAGTATTTGAATGAATTATCGTTTGAATATGTTTAATTAGCATTTCCTGATCCTCATTTGACATAGGATTACATTGATATTGTTGAAAACTTTTTATAATCATTTTCTCAATGAATTTCTCATTCATGTTTTTCCCCGCCTGTATGTACGTATGTATTGTTTTATTGTACTTGAAGTGAAACAAAAAAACTACTATGCAATATTTATGTATAAAAATTCGGATGTGTATATTGTTTTTCTAGTAAAATTAAGTTTTTTTAAGTTTATAAAATTTATAAATATTTAATTGACTCTATAAATATACAATATTATAATCATACTTAATTTAAAGAATTAATATGAGGAGGAGCATATGAAAGTCGCAATTATTGGAGCAACTGGGTATGGAGGTATTGAGTTAATTCGGTTATTAGAGCAACATCCATATTTTTCGATAGCATCTCTTCATTCTTTTTCGCAAGTTGGCGAGTGTATAACAAATGTATATCCACATTTTCAAAATGTTCTTGTTCATACGTTACAAGAAATTGATGCGGAGGAAATAAAGAAGAAAGCAGAAATTGTATTTTTAGCAACCCCAGCAGGAGTATCAACAGAGTTAACTCCGAAATTATTAGCAGTAGGTTTAAAAGTAATTGACCTATCTGGAGACTTTCGTATGAAAGATCCTTCGACATATGAACAGTGGTATAAAAGGACAGCTGCAAAAGAAGAAGTTCTTAGGGAAGCTGTATATGGGTTAAGTGAATGGAAAAGGTCCGAAATTCAAAATGCAAATTTAATTGCAAATCCAGGATGCTTTGCTACAGCTGCATTATTAGCGATATTGCCGTTAGTAAGTAGCGGCATAATTGAAGAAGATTCTATTATTATTGATGCGAAATCAGGCGTATCTGGAGCAGGAAAAACGCCAACAACGATGACTCACTTTCCTGAGTTATACGATAACTTACGTATTTATAAAGTAAATGAGCATCAACACGTTCCTGAGATTGAGCAAATGCTTGCAGAGTGGAATAGGGAAACGAAGCCAATCACATTTAGTACACATTTAATACCGATATCACGAGGGATTATGATTACACTTTATGCGAAAGTAAAACGAGAAATAGAAATAGAACAGCTTCAAAAGTTATATGAAGAAACGTATGAACAATCGCCTTTCATCCGAATTCGCACACAAGGAGAGTTTCCAAGTCCGAAAGAAGTGAGGGGCTCAAATTATTGTGATATGGGTATAGCTTACGATAAAAGAACAGGAAGAGTGACAGTCGTTTCAGTTATAGACAATATGATGAAAGGTGCGGCTGGGCAAGCGGTTCAAAATGCAAATATAGTAGCGGGACTAGAAGAAACAGCAGGCTTACAACATATGCCGCTTTATCTATAAGGGGGACATGATGATTAAAGTAGAGTCTATTACAAAATTAGAAAATGGTTCCATTGTAACGCCAAAAGGGTTTTTGGCAATCGGTACTGCAAATGGTTTGAAAAAAGAAAAAAAGGATTTAGGTGTAATCATTTGTGAAGTGCCGGCATCATGTGCCGCTGTTTATACAACGAATCAAATACAAGCAGCCCCGTTGCAAGTAACGAAAGAAAGTATAGCGGCTGAGGGGAAATTACAAGCTATTATCGTCAATAGCGGAAATGCAAATGCTTGTACAGGAATGAAAGGCTTACAAGATGCTTACGAGATGCGTGCATTAGGGGCGGAACATTTTGGAGTGAAAGAACATTACGTTGCAATAGCTTCAACAGGTGTAATTGGTGTTCCGTTACCGATGGATTTAATTCGAAAGGGAGTTGCAACTCTTATCCCGACGAAGGAAGAAAGTGAAGCACGTTCTTTTTCTGAAGCAATTTTAACGACGGATCTTATAACGAAAGAAACGTGCTATGAGATGATTATTGATGGGAAAAAAGTGACGATTGCTGGTGTTGCCAAAGGTTCAGGGATGATTCACCCAAATATGGCAACGATGCTAAGTTTTATTACGACAGATGCTCATATAGAGCATGACGTATTGCAAACAGCATTATCACAAATAACGAATCATACATTTAATCAAATTACGGTGGATGGAGATACTTCTACGAATGATATGGTCATCGTTATGGCAAGTGGATTATCAGAAACGAAACCAATCAATATGGAACATGCAGATTGGGAAACTTTCGTAGTTACTTTACAGAAGGTATGTGAAGATTTAGCAAAAAAAATTGCACAAGATGGTGAAGGTGCTACGAAGTTAATAGAAGTAAATGTGCTAGGAGCCCGAACGAATGAAGAGGCAAAGAAAATTGCAAAGCAAATAGTCGGTTCGAGTCTTGTGAAAACAGCAATACATGGTGAAGACCCAAATTGGGGCCGAATTATTAGCAGTATGGGACAAAGTGAAGTAGCGATTCATCCAAATACAATTGATATTACTCTTCAATCTATCGCAGTGTTAAAAAATAGTGAACCTCAAATGTTTTCTGAAGAGGAAATGAAAAAGAAATTAAAAGAACATGAAATTATGATTGATGTGCATTTACATTTAGGAGAAGAGAACGGATCAGCTTGGGGCTGTGACTTAAGCTATGAATATGTGAAAATAAACGCTTGTTATCGTACATAAGGAGAGGGAAGATGAGCGATTATATTGTAGTGAAATGCGGCGGTAGTATGTTGGATCAATTAAATGATGTGTTTTTTGATTGTATAAAGAAATTGCAACAGAAGTATAAAGTAGTGATTGTCCATGGTGGCGGCCCAGAAATTGATGCGCAATTAAAAGATTGTAACATCAAAATAGAAAAAAGAGATGGGTTACGAGTAACACCAAAAGAAGTTATGGATATTGTTCAAATGGTGCTATGCGGAAGTACGAATAAAAAATTTGTAATGAAGTTGCAAAGGCATAATTTACTTGCAGTAGGTTGTTCAGGATGTGACGGCAAATTACTTCAAGTTCAACCTGTCAGCGAAGAAATAGGATATGTGGGAGAAGTAAGTTATGTCGAAACAGCCTTACTAAAAGGATTGATAAATTTGAATTATATTCCTGTTATTGCTCCGGTCGGGATACATGATAATGAGATTTATAACATAAATGCGGATACAGCTGCAGCTGGAATTGCGGCCGCATTATCCGCAAAAGAACTCATTTTTATTACGGATGTAGATGGGATATTACATGAAGGGAAATTAGTAAAGAAAACGGATGAAGCGGAAATTATTACTTTAATAGAAAAAGGAGTTATTACAGGCGGGATGATTCCGAAAGTACAGGCGGCACTAACGTCATTAAAAATGGGAGTGCAAAAGATAAGTATTGTGAACGGTACAAAAGATTTTACTGGAGTTACGGGTGAGTGTATCGGAACGACGGTAACGAAAGGAGTAAGTATCGTATGACAAGTCATCTTTTTCAAACGTATGGGAGAAGAAATATTGAGCTTGTAAAGGGAAGGAGAACGGAAGTTATTGATGCAAATGGTAAGCAATATTTAGATTTCACATCAGGAATTGGCGTATGTAATTTAGGACATTGTCATCCTACGGTTATGAAAGCTGTCCAAGAGCAACTTCATGATATATGGCATATATCTAACCTGTTTACAAATAGCTTACAAGAAGAAGTAGCGTCATTATTAACAGAAAATACAGCGTTAGATTCTGTTTTTTTCTGTAATAGCGGGGCAGAGGCGAATGAAGCTGCTTTGAAGCTAGCTCGTAAGCATACTGGAAAATCTCTCGTCATAACATGTCAGCAGTCTTTTCACGGTAGAACATTCGGAACGATGAGTGCGACGGGGCAAAATAAAGTGAAAGAAGGATTTGGTCCGCTCCTTCCGTCTTTTTTACATACCCCTTTTAACGATATAAAGGCGTTAGAGGAAGTAATGAATGAAGAAGTAGCGGCGGTAATGGTAGAAGTTGTTCAAGGAGAGGGAGGAGTCATTCCTGCTGATCTATCTTTTTTGAAAGCAATTGAAACATTATGTAATAAGTTCGGTTCCTTATTTATTATAGACGAAGTACAAACAGGGATTGGAAGAACAGGGACATTATTTGCTTACGAGCAAATGGGAATAGATCCTCATATCGTTACTGCCGCTAAGGCGCTTGGAAATGGCATACCCGTTGGAGCGATGATTGGCCGGAAAGAACTTGGAACATCGTTTACTGCAGGATCACATGGTTCAACGTTTGGTGGAAATTATATTGCAATGACTGCAGCGAAAGAAGTATTGCAAGTAAGTAAGAAAGCATCGTTTTTAAAAGAAGTAAAGGAAAAGGGCGAATACGTATTAGAGAAGTTGCGAGAGGAATTACGACATGTTGAATGTATTCAAAATATACGTGGTAAGGGGCTTATGATCGGGATTGAGTGTAAGCATGAAGTTGCAAGTTTTATAGAACAACTAGAGAAAGAAGGACTTCTCGTATTACAAGCAGGGCCTAATGTGATAAGACTATTACCACCACTTATTGTAACGAATGAAGAGTTAGAGCAGGCAGTATATATGATAAAAAAAGTAGTTTGTACAAAAAACGTATCAATCATATAAGGGGGAAATTCCATGTCAACTGTACAAGTACCGAAATTAAATACGAAAGATCTTTTAACATTAGAAGAACTGACGCAAGAAGAAATCATTTCTTTAATTGAGTTCGCTATCTATTTAAAAAAGAATAAGCAAGAGCCTTTATTACAAGGGAAAATATTAGGGCTTATTTTTGATAAACATTCAACTCGTACTCGTGTATCTTTTGAAGCAGGAATGGTACAGCTCGGAGGACATGGCATGTTTTTAAGTGGGAAAGAGATGCAAATTGGAAGAGGGGAGAGCGTTTCAGATACTGCGAAAGTATTATCTCATTATATTGACGGGATCATGATACGTACGTTCTCACATGCCGATGTAGAAGAGCTTGCAAAAGAATCGAGCATACCTGTTATTAATGGATTAACGGACGATCACCATCCTTGTCAAGCGTTGGCAGATTTAATGACGATTTATGAAGAAGTGAAGACATTTAAAGGAATTAAATTAGCTTATGTAGGTGATGGGAATAACGTATGTCATTCATTGTTGTTAGCGAGTGCGAAAGTCGGAATGCATATGACTGTTGCGACGCCTGTAGGATATGAACCGAATGAGAAAATTGTAAAAAAAGCATTAATGATTGCTGAAGAAACAGGAGCTGAAATTGAAATTTTGCATAATCCTGAATTAGCGGTGAGTGAAGCAGATTTCATTTATACTGACGTTTGGATGAGCATGGGGCAAGAAGGAGAAGAAGAGAAATATACTTTATTTCAACCTTACCAAATCAATAAAGAACTTGTTATGCATGCGAAGCAAACATATCGTTTCTTACACTGTTTACCCGCCCATCGTGAAGAAGAAGTAACAGGAGAAATTATAGATGGACCACAGTCTATCGTGTTTGAGCAAGCTGGTAATCGATTGCACGCGCAAAAAGCATTATTAGTAAGTTTATTTAAAAATGTAGAAGAACTTTCTTAAATGAGGTGCATCTCCAGTTGTTAGACATGAATAACAATTGGAGGTGTACTTTTTTACATTGAAATGTCGTATGTATATTTGGTTAATCATCTCTATATCATTTATAATAAAAGGAGTAAACTACATTTGTTTTTCATATCATGTAAGGACATACTAGATAGAAAAAATATAGTTAAAGAGATGATGAATTTGAAAGCACCTAAGAAAACATATTCGTTTTTTCAGCGGATGTGGAGAATATTAAAGTTTCAATATTATAAGTTGCTTCGATCACCAGAAGGAGCAAAGAAAGTATCGTTAGGTTTTGCAATTGGGTTTGGTTTAGAGATGCTGGTCATATATACGGCATCGCTCGTATATGTCATATTTTATCCGATCGTTCGATTAGCAAAGGGATCTTTTCCTGCTGCGGTTATTGGCAATATTATTGGGAAAATATCGTTTTTACCGGTATTTTTATTCCCAGTTGCTTATGCGTTAGGAAAAATGATTTATCCATTTCATGTGAAAAAAATACATCATGAACCATTTACGATATCTGACTTGTTTTCAAGCCATATTTTCACAATGTTAAAGAGCTTATTACAGAGTGAAGTGTATGTATTGATTGGTATGACGATAATAGGAGTTGTGTTTGGGGGAATTTCATATTTCGTTGTGCATTATTTATATGAAAAGAACCGTAAGTTACGTTTGAAGAACAGAAAGAAACGAGTGAGAGAACCGCTCGTGCAAATATAAAGAGTGTCACATTCATTTTCTCCTCGGAATATGTTTAAGAAAAAGGAGGAGAGAACGAATGTATTATTATTACGTACCGCAAGTATATCCATATGTAAATTATTATCCGGTTTATGATATGAATAGACAATACGAATTATATCGACAACAGCCATTACAGCAATTACCACAAATACCGCCACAACAATCTACGCAAGAACAAAAACCATATTTAACGACATGGCCATATTCAAATGTATACTACGGTAATTATTACGAATCATAAAGCTGCTTCTATTTAGAAGCAGCTTTATGCGTTTGTTTTCAAAATTAAATTTTGAATGGTTTGAAGAGAGTGAATGAGTTTTTCACGTTCTTCCTCAGATAAAGTTTGGAAATTTTCTTTTAATTTGTCTAAAATGAATTGTTGATATTGATTTACTAACAATTTCCCTTCAGCTGTTAGGGAAATTAAAATGACCCGTCGATCTTTTTCGCTATAATGACGCTCTATTAGTTCTTCTTGAATTAGTTTGTTTAATAGAGGTGTCATGTTAGGCCTTGAAATCGCTAGCCGCTTGCCGATTTCGGAAACTGCTAATGTGCCATTTTCATGCAGAAGTAGTAATACTTGTGTATGTGATGGCGGCATATGTCTTTGAGAAGAAAATTCTCCAGGAAGCATAAATTTGCGATAAAAAAGAGGCACTAGCGAAAGAAGATGATCAACAATACGTTCCCACTCGCGTGATTCCATATAAAGGCCCCCTTCCACACTATCATTGTAACAAAAAAGACAGGGTATAAAAATAGAATTGTTTCATGACCGCTTTAATATTTGTAGGATAACACTTGCTTTGTAAACGTATTAGCAATAATCGCGTAGCCGTTATCATTTGGGTGTACTTGGTCAAAGAGTAAATCTTTTTTATCATTTGATATTAATTTACGAATTGGTAAAACGATAGATGGTTGATTTGCTTTTGAAATGGAATAAACGGATTCATTCCAGCCATCTAAAAACATATCTGCATAACTGGCGATGGAGTCATCGAGTTGTAACGGGTTATAGAGCTCTGAGAGAATGAGTAAAGCGTCCGGGTTTTGATCGCGAACTGTCTTTACAATAGTTTTTATATCCGCTTCAAAATGAGCTTTTTCTTTATTTAACATTTTAATACCGTCTATAACACCGACATCACGATTTAAGCGAAATAAATTATTTCCTCCAATATTAATCGTAATGATATTTGCTGCTCTAATCTTTTGTTTTACATCTTCTGATTGAACTTTTTTTGCGAGACGATCTGTTGTAAGACCGTTTATTCCAAGGTTTTCTACGGTAATTGGTTTATGAATTTGTGCTTCTATTTGTTTAGAAGCTAATTCAGCAAATCCCCCTTGTGTCGACCCATATCCTTTGGCGAGCGAATCACCTAGTACGAGATGATAAAAGGAATCGTTTGTTTGTTTATCAATCCAACTTGGAGTAGATGTTTTTTCTGTTTTTTCTTCAGGTTCATTTTGTTTTGTCTCATCGTTCTTCTCAAAATAAGAATAAGAAATGATTAGAAGGAGGAGACAAACAATTGTTAAGATGACTTTTTTCATAAATTCATCCTCCTTGTAATTGGTAATTGTATCATATTCAGCAGTATTAACAATGTAAGGGCATATTATATATTTATGAAAAGTTTATAATAACTTTACAGAAAATTTGTAGAAGTATGTCAAAAAATATTGACGATATGAAAGTACATTATATATGATAATGTCAGATAAGGTGAAATTTTAATGAGTAGGGCTTTATTTCCTTCTAATTAAAATTTCAACAATCGGGCGTTAAAGGGGACTACTCATTAGCGCAGGATGAAATGGAAATCTTGTCTCTAATAAAAGAAAAAAAGGTATATGGTTAGAGACAAATAGAGATTCATTTCATGATTTTGGGTAATTGTATAAGGGGGATTTTTTGTGAAAAAGTCAAAAAAAATGCTAGCTGGAGCAACTCTTGCTATTGGTGTAATAGCACCACAAGTGTTGCCAACAACAGCTTATGCGGATGAGAACAATGGGGAGAGTACGGTTAACTTACGAATTTTAGAAACATCAGATATTCACGTTAACTTAATGAATTACGATTATTATCAAACGAAAACAGATAATAAAGTAGGTCTCGTACAAACGGCAACACTTGTTAATAAAGCACGTGAAGAAGCGAAGAACTCTGTCCTATTTGATGATGGGGATGCATTACAAGGGACACCGCTTGGAGATTACGTAGCGAATAAAATAAATGATCCGAAGAAGCCTGTGGATCCTAGTTATACACACCCATTATATCGTTTAATGAATTTAATGAAGTATGACGTCATCTCTCTTGGGAATCATGAATTTAACTACGGTTTAGACTATTTAAATAAAGTAATTAGTAAAACAGAGTTCCCAGTTATTAACTCGAACGTCTATAAAGATGATAAAGATAATAATGAAGAGAACGATCAAAATTACTTTAAACCATATCATGTCTTTGAAAAAGAAGTAGAAGATGAATCAGGTCAAAAACAAAAAGTGAAAATTGGCGTAATGGGATTTGTTCCACCTCAAGTTATGAACTGGGATAAAGCGAATTTAGAAGGAAAAGTGAAAGCAAAAGATATAGTTGAAACAGCGAAGAAAATGGTGCCAAAAATGCAAGCAGAAGGTGCAGATGTTATCGTTGCACTAGCGCATTCTGGTGTTGATAAGAGTGGATACAACGTTGGTATGGAAAACGCTTCGTATTATTTAACAGAGGTTCCTGGTGTAGATGCAGTATTAATGGGACATTCACATACTGAAGTGAAGGATGTATTTAATGGTGTTCCAGTTGTAATGCCTGGTGTCTTTGGAAGTAACTTAGGTATTATTGATATGCAATTGAAAAAGGTAAACGGAAAATGGGAAGTACAAAAAGAGCAATCGAAGCCGCAACTTCGTCCGATTGCTGATAGTAAAGGGAACCCATTAGTACAATCTGATGAAAAATTAGTTAATGAAATTAAAGATGATCACCAAGCGACAATTGATTATGTGAATACAGCTGTAGGAAAAACGACAGCGCCAATTAATAGTTATTTCTCATTAGTACAAGATGATCCTTCTGTACAACTTGTAACAAATGCACAAAAATGGTATGTAGAAAAGTTATTTGCTGAAAATGGACAGTACAGCAAATATAAAGGAATTCCAGTTTTATCTGCAGGTGCACCATTTAAAGCAGGTGGCCGAAACGGTGCTACATATTATACGGATATTCCAGCTGGAACGTTAGCAATTAAAAACGTTGCAGATTTATATGTATATCCAAATACGTTATATGCTGTAAAAGTAAATGGGGCACAAGTTAAAGAATGGCTTGAAATGTCTGCAGGTCAGTTTAATCAAATCGATCCAAAGAAAACAGAAGAACAACCATTAGTAAATATAGGCTATCCTACATATAACTTCGATATTTTAGATGGCTTAAAATATGAAATTGATGTAACACAACCAGCGAAATACGATAAAGATGGAAAAGTTGTAAATGCAAATACGAATCGTATTATAAACATGACATATGAAGGTAAGACAGTAGCTGACAATCAAGAGTTCATCGTCGCTACAAATAACTACCGCGGAAGTAGCCAAACTTTCCCGGGTGTAAGTAAAGGGGAAGTTGTATATCAATCACAAGATGAAACACGTCAAATCATTGTGAAGTATATGCAAGAAACACCAGTTATTGATCCAGCAGCAGATAAAAATTGGACGTTTAAACCGATTGTTGCAGATAAATTAAATACAACGTTCGATTCTTCACCAAATGCACAAAAGTATATAAAAAAAGATGGAAAAATATCATATGTTGGACCATCTGAAAATGAATTTGCTAAATATGCAATTGATATAACGAAGAAGAACGATGATGATAAGGAAACTGGTGGAGAGAATCCAACAACACCGCCAACAGGTGAAGGAAATAATGGAGGAAATCCAACGACACCACCAACAGGTGAAGGAAATAATGGAGAAAATCCAACGACACCGCCAACAGATGAAGGTAATAATGCAGGATCTGGACAAACTACAACGGAAAATCAAAACTCAAAAGAAACAATAACTGTAAGTGAAAATAAAGAAGAACGTGATTTACCGAAAACAGGTACAAGTGTTGCTTCTACAATTGGAGCAGGCTTGGCGTTTGTTGGAGCGGGATTACTTCTGTTATTTAGAAGAAAGAAAGCAAATAGATAGTCGAGAAATATAAAAAAAGGATTACCGATTCAGGTAATCCTTTTTAGTATATTATGAAATTGTTACTGCTTTTTCTTTCTTCCATGAAAGACCAAATCCAGTGAAACCAACAATAATTGTTAAGACTGGGCAAGCTAAACAGAAAATTGCGAATGGAAGGTAATCAAATGTCGGAACGCCAAGGACGTTCGATAAGAATACACCACTTACTCCCCATGGTACGAGCGGGTTAATAACTGTACCTGCATCTTCTAATACGCGTGATAAATTACGACGCTCTAAACCGACTTCATCGTATTTATTAGCAAATGCTTGTCCTGTTAAAACGATTGATAAGTACTGCTCACCAAGTAAGAAGTTTACACCAATTGCAGTTGAAGCAGTAGAAATAATTAAACGTGTGCTATTTTTTACGAAGCTAGAGATGATATTCATGAGCTGCGTAATAATACCCATTCCTTGTAATAATCCTCCCATACAAAGAGCCAGGAAAATAAGTGCAATCGACATCATCATACTTTGTAGACCACCGCGAGATAGTAAGCTATCAATGTCTTTAATACCAGTTTTAGAAACGTAGCCGTCTTGCATAATTTTCATTAAATCAGCTAAAGAAGTGCTAGGTTTAAAGATAAAGAGAATAATAATTCCTATCACAATTCCTGCAAGCAATGTTGGAACGGCTGGAACTTTTTTAAATGCGAATAGGAATAGTAATAAAATAGGAATAAGTGTAACGATAGAAATCGTTGTGTTTTTCTCTAATGTGCTAATAAAGTTTGTGAAGTCAACGTCTCCACTAGTGCCGCCTCCTAAAATGAAAAAGGCGATAAAAGCAATAATGAATGCTGGAACTGTTGTCCAAAGCATGTTACGAATATGCTCAAATAAATCTACACCCGTAACAGCAGGAGCTAAGTTAGTTGTATCAGATAAAGGAGACATTTTATCTCCAAAGAATGCACCAGAAATAATTGCACCAGCGATTAGAGCCGGATCGTATCCGAGAGCACTACCCATGCCCATAAAGGCAAGTCCTACAGTTGCGGCAGTTGTAAAGGCACTACCGATACTTGTTCCAACAATTGCACAAACAACAAAAACAGTCGGAATGAAAATCTTTGGAGATACAAGCTGGAAGCCGTACACCATTAAAGTTGGAATTGTTCCAGCAGCGATCCAAACACTGATTAATACGCCTACAAGTAAGAAAATAAAAATAGATGGAATACCAGCTGAAATACTACTGATCATCCCTTTTTCCATAGTAGACCAAGAGATTTTTTTCATAAATCCAAATGCTAATAAAAGAACGATACCAAATAAAATTGGGATGTGTGGTGAAACTTCTAATTGAATAACACTAAAGCCAATACAGAAAAAGATAAATAATGTTAAAAGAACAGATTCAATTTTTGAAACCATTGTTTTTCCCTCCTAAGTAATCTAAAATAGCTCTTTTTTATATAAAATTCGCCAATATTGTTTATTTCCTTCTAAAAATTAGAATTTTGTGACAAATTACCGGTAATTGTTGATCCTTCAATAGAATACGGAAATGATTGGATAAAAAAACGTCCCTGCATATAATTATGCAGGGACGAAGAAATCGCGGTACCACCCTAGCTTGTGAAATGAATGTATCACAAAATAAAGGGTCGTATGATATGCGCTAATAAAATAAAAACGCCCCTGCAATATATGCAGGGACGAAAAATTCGCGGTACCACCCTAAATTGTGAAACAGTTTCGTTTCACCACTCTTTAGATATAACGGTCTATAACCGTCTTTCACTACTCCTTACGTTTCGCAAAAGAAGCTCCAGGGGGTAATTCATAATTCGCTCTGTACTGGTTCGCACCGACCACCAGCTCTCTGAAATCAGAAATCGAAATACTACTAAATCCTATCAATGCCGATTCATATGATGTTAGTTAAATTTTTATCACATTTTGAACTTATATGTCAATAAAAATGTGCAATATTTTTTTAGGGAAATAAAGGTTAAATGTTTTTAATGTTCTAAATTTGTACGTTATAATGAATTTGAAAGGGGAGGAAAGAGTGAAGAAAAAAATAATTCTTTTTACCACCTTACTAGTCATTGGCGGAAGTGCTGGAATTTACACAGCTTTTGCAGCTGAATCACAGCAGGCGAAGCAAAAGCAAATACAGCAGTCAGAAGTGAAGAAAGTGAAAGAAACGGAAGAGAAGAAGTCGATAGAAAAAGCAGCTGAGAAACTAGGGGTTTCTACTGATGGGAAAACAAAAGAAGAAGTTACGAAAGAATTAGATAATGCTAGATTTGAGCAGCGTCATGATTTATTAATTGAGCACGCTAAGCAACTTGGAATTGATACAGAAGGAAAAAAAGATGAAGAGATTATTTTAGAAATCGGAAAGATACAACATGGAAAGTAGAACAACTTATCGTATGATAAGTTGTTCTTTTTTAAGAACTATTTGATTTAAAAATAATTGACAGTCATTTAAAATTAATGTTAACTATATTTATAAACTAGTTAACATTAGGGGTGACAATTGTGACTGTTAATAGTAATACGACTGAAAAATCGTCTTATACATATGAAGAATTATCGGAGAAAAATAAAGCTTATGTATGGCATCCGTTTACACAAATGAAAGATTATTTAGAAGAAGATCCTGTCATTATTGAACGTGGAGAGGGAAGAAAGCTATACGATGTAAATGGAAATGAATATTGGGATGGTGTTTCATCTATTTGGTTAAATGTTCACGGACATCAAGTACCAGAATTAGATGAAGCAATTCGTGAGCAATTAAATAAAATTGCCCATTCTACTATGCTAGGACTTGCTAACGTTCCATCTATTTTATTAGCAGAAAAAATAATTGAAGTTGTACCAGAAGGTTTGAAGAAAGTATTTTATTCAGACTCTGGTTCTAGTGCCGTTGAAATTGCAATTAAGATGGCCTTTCAATATTGGCAGCATAAAGGAAAACCGAAGAAACAAAGATTTGTTACATTAAAAGAAGCGTATCACGGTGATACAATTGGAGCTGTTTCAGTAGGAGCAATAGACTTGTTTCACCAAGTGTATAGTTCACTTTTATTTGAGGCAATTAAAATGCCTTATCCATATACATATCGTTCTCCTTATGGAAATAATAAGGAGGAAATTGTGAAAAAACATTTAGAAGAAATGGAAGAGTTGCTGAAAGACAAACATGAAGAAATTGCGGCGATTATTGTAGAACCTTTAATGCAAGGTGCTGGCGGTATGATTACAATGCCAACAGGATACTTAAAAGGGCTACGTAATTTATGTACAAAATATAATGTTTTATTTATTACAGATGAGGTAGCGACTGGATTTGGGCGTACCGGGAAAATGTTTGCATGTGAACATGAAAATGTAACGCCGGACATTTTAACAGCTGGAAAAGGTTTAACGGGCGGATATTTACCAGTTGCAATCACTGTAACGACAGATGAAATTTATAATGCCTTTTTAGGAGGCTATGAAGAACAAAAAACGTTTTTCCACGGTCATAGTTATACAGGGAATCCGTTAGGGTGTGCGGTAGCAATTGCAAATTTAGAACTATATGAGAAAACAAATTTAATAGAAGAAGTGGCACGTAAAACAGAATATGTGGCGACGCAATTAGAATCGCTCTTTGCATATAAACATGTAGGGGATATTCGTCAGTGCGGATTAATGGTTGGAATTGAACTTGTGAAGAATAAGGAAACGAAAGAAGCGTTTGAATGGACAGAGCGAGTCGGTGTTCAAGTGTGTAAACGCTCAAGAGAGCTTGGCATGATCTTGCGACCGCTCGGTAATACGATTGTATTTATGCCTCCTCTTGCTTCTACAATTGATGAGATTGATGATATGTTACGTATTTTATATAAAGCAATCTCGGATGTTACGGAGGGAGTATAATGAGTGGTTTTTTTGTAACAGCAACGGATACTGAAGTGGGAAAAACTGTAGTTGCAGGTGCATTAGCAGGTGTATTTAGAGAATTGGGATATAACATAGGGGTATATAAACCGTTGCAAAGTGGACATGTTGCATCTAATCCAGAGGGAGATGCAGCAAGGCTAAAAGCATTATCGGGTGTACCGACAAAAGAAGATGAAATTTGCCCTTATTCTATTGAAGAACCGCTTGCTCCGAGACTTGCCATGAAAAGAGCTGGAAGAGTAGTACATTTAAAGGACATTATGGATCACTATAATGAACGATTGAAAGAGTTTAATAGTCTACTTGTAGAAGGAGCAGGCGGACTGGCTGTTCCGTATACAGAAGATGCTTTAGTAATTGATTTCGCAAAAGAATTACAGCTTCCTCTTATTGTAGTAGCACGTCCTACATTAGGAACAGTAAATCATACCGTTTTAACGATTGCTTATGCGAAGGCACAGGGCTTAACAGTAGCAGGTGTAATTTTATCCGGCTGCAAAGAATGTGAAATGGAAAGAGTACAAGAAAATAAAGAAATGATTGAAGAACTAAGTGGGGTACCGGTTTTAGGATTATTACCATTCTTTGAAGGTGCGTTTACAAAAGAAGAAGTCTTGGAATCTGCTAAAGAGTATATAATGATTTCAAAATTAGAGGAGTTTATCCGAAATGAATCAAACGTGGCGCACACATCTTCAATCTAAATTGCAACAATTAAATGAGCAAGGGCAGTATCGCAATTTGCATGTAACAGAACGAGCAGAAGAGACATGGCTTATTCGAGATGAAAAAAGGATGCTAAATTTAGCGTCAAATAATTATTTAGGGTTAGCTGGAGATGAAAGGTTAAAAGAAGCTGCTATAGCATACACAAGAAAATATGGAACTGGGGCGACAGCATCAAGGCTCGTTGTAGGAAATTATTCACTGTATGAAGAGGTTGAGAGAAATATATGCGATTGGAAAGGCACTGAAAAAGCCTTAGTTGTAAATAGTGGATATACGGCAAATGTTGGAGTGATTTCTTCATTAGCTAGTCGTCACGATATTGTGTTTAGTGACAAATTAAATCACGCAAGCATCGTTGATGGAATTATATTAAGCGGAGCAGAGCATAAAAGATATCGTCATAATGACTTAGATCATTTAGAGAAGCTGTTGCAAGTAGCGCCGCCAAAAAAGAAGAAATTAATCGTAACGGATACTGTTTTTAGTATGGATGGTGATACTGCATATTTACGAGAGTTAGTGCACATAAAAGAGAAATACGGAGCAATGATTATAGTTGATGAAGCGCATGCGAGTGGAATATATGGAATGAATGGAGCAGGATTGTCTCATATAGAAAAAGATGTTGCTCAAAAAATTGATATACACATGGGGACGTTTAGCAAGGCTTTAGGGTGTTATGGTGCGTATTTGACAGGCGATACAATTTATATAGAGTATTTACAAAATATGATGAGAAGCTTTATTTTTACTACTGCTTTACCACCAGGAACGTTAGGGTCGGTACAAAAAGCAATTGAAATTGTGAAAGAAGATAATAAAAGAAGAGAGAGACTTATAGTGAATGGAGCCTATTTTAGGACACATTTGCAAGAAGCTGGTTTTGATATTGGGAAGAGCTCAACTCATATTGTACCGATTGTAGTCGGTTCAAATGAAACAGCTTTACGGTTTAGTAAAAGGTTGCAAGAAGTAGGTATTGCAGCAATTGCAATTCGTCCACCAACGGTTCCAGTGAATAGTTCACGGGTCCGTTTTGCAGTTACGTCTCAACATACAATAGCTGATTTGAACTGGGCTATTCAGCACATTATACGTATTGGTAAAGAAGAGGGGTTTTTAGTATGAAAGAGCTAAAGATTATTTTTATTCCTGGGTGGGGAATGGAAGAAGGTGTTTGGACTTTAGTTCTGCCGTATTTTAAAGGGTATTCTGTTCAATGTATCAATTGGCGTAATGTGAAAGAACAAAGTGAATTTGCAGGGCGAATAATAGATGTAGCAAAAGATGAAAATGTGATTTTAGTTGGATGGTCACTAGGAGCGTTAGCGGCAGTTCAAGCTCATAAAAAGATTAAGGCGAAAGGTATCGTATTAATTGGTGGCACTGCTAAATTTACAAATACGAGCGACTATACGAGTGGATGGAATGCTTTGCATGTAGAACGGCTGAAAAAGAATGTAGCGAGAAAGAAAGAAGATACGCTCAAGCGGTTTTATGAAAATATGTTTACAAAAGATGAGCTGAAAGAGAATAAAAGGTTTGAAGATATGATAAAACGCTTTAAAGGTGATTCTATTCAGTCTTTGCAATTAGGTTTGGAGTATTTAATCGAAGCAGATATGAGGGAAGAACTGAAAGAAGTTAAAGTACCTATACTACTTATTCACGGAGAGCAGGATGTCATATGCCCATTATCTGCAGCGCGTAGTATGGCTGAGAATGAGACTGCCACGCTTAAGGTAGTAAGTGAGGCTGGACACGCATTATGTGTGACGAATTTCGAATATTGCGAAAAAGAGATAATTCAATTTGTAGAGGGGATACGACATGATCAACAAAACGTTACTACAAAAACGGTTTAACGTGGCAGCTGTATCCTACGATCAATATGCAAATGTACAAAAAAAGATGGCACAGTCATTACTTTCTACATTGAAGCGGCGATATAGTGCAAATTCAACGATACGTATTTTAGAACTTGGATGCGGGACAGGATATGTTACAGAGCAATTATCAAGTTTATTTCCGAAAGCGCATATTACAGCCATTGATTTTGCTGAAAGTATGATTGAGGTTGCGAAAACTAGACAAAATGTGAAAAATGTAATGTTTTACTGTGAGGATATCGACAGATTACGACTAGAAGAAACGTATGATGTCATTATTTCGAATGCCACATTTCAATGGCTAAATGATTTAAAACAAGTGATAAGAAATTTATTTCATCATTTGTCTATAGATGGGATATTACTCTTTTCAACGTTTGGACATGAAACATTTCAAGAATTACATGCTTCGTTCCAACGGGCGAAAGAAGAAAAAAATATACAAAATGAAACATCGATTGGGCAACGTTTTTATTCAAAAAATCAGTTGCGCCATATATGTGAAATAGAAACAGGGGATGTGCATGTTTCTGAAACATGTTACATAGAGAGATTTACAGAAGCTAGGGAGTTTCTACATTCTATTCGAAAAGTAGGAGCGACTAATAGTAATGAAGAATCCTATTGTCAAAGTCCCTCACTCTTTCGTGCGATGCTTCGCATATACGAAAGAGACTTCACGGAAAATGAAGGGATAATGGCGACGTATCACGCTTTATTTATGCACATAACAAAAGAGGGGAAGAGATGAAATGAAACAAGTACAAACAAAAAGGGATTGGAAAAAACTCGCATATGACGTAGTAGAAGAGAAAATGATTACGAAAGAGGATGCAATAGCGATATTAGAAGCTGATGAGACAGAAGTTTTAGAAATTATGAATGCTGCTTACATCATTCGCCATCATCACTTTGGTAAGAAAGTAAAATTAAATATGATTATTAATACGAAATCTGGATTATGTCCTGAAGATTGCGGATATTGTTCACAGTCTATTATTTCAGAGGCGCCAATTGATAAATATGCATGGCTAACGCAGGAAAAGATTGTAGAAGGGGCACACGAAGCAATTCGCCGTAAAGCGGGTACATATTGTATTGTAGCATCTGGTCGTCGTCCGACGGATAAAGAGGTGAATCACGTAATTGGAGCCGTTAAGGAGATTCGTGAAACGACAGATTTGAAGATTTGTTGTTGTTTAGGTTTCTTAAACGAAGATCAAGCAGGACGTTTAGCAGAAGCGGGTGTACATCGTTATAACCACAACTTAAATACACATGCGAATAATTACGAAAGTATTTGCTCCACTCATACGTATGACGATCGTGTTGATACAGTTCAAAAAGCGAAACAAGCGGGTATTTCACCATGCTCAGGGGCGATTTTTGGAATGGGCGAGACAATAGAAGAACGCGCTGAAATTGCATTCGAATTACAACGTATAGATGCAGATTCAATTCCATGTAATTTCCTTGTTGCTGTAAAGGGTACGCCGCTTGAAGGACAAAAAGAATTAACGCCGGTAGAATGTTTAAAAGTGCTGGCAATGATGCGTTTTGTAAACCCAACGAAAGAAATTCGCATTTCAGGGGGGCGTGAAATCAATTTACGTTCTGTACAACCAATCGGTTTATTTGCAGCAAATTCTATCTTTGTCGGGGATTATTTAACAACAGCTGGGCAAGAACCGACTGCAGACTGGGGTATGATTGAAGATTTAGGATTTGAGATTGAAGAATGTGCATTATAAGATAGAAAAAAAGCAAACTTGTAAAAGAGTTTGCTTTTTTTGTAAATAAAATGTAATAAATAGTTGTAAACGCTTGATACTATTGGTTTTTGAGTAAAAAAAAGAATTTTGGTGGACGAATTTTCCAAGCCCCAATTGTACATAGTAAATATGTAATTTATATTGGGTTGGAGGATTTTACATGCACAAATATATATTAGCGATTATGACTTGTCTAATTTTATTAAAAGCAATAAGTACTGATCCAGTTAAGGCTGCCGAAAATCCTGAACAAAAAGAGATGCAACAACGAATTGAACAACATTTTCGAACGAAGGCTGAACATTTTGGATTGAAAACAGAAGGTAAAGATTTAAAGGAAGTGCGAAAAGAAATTACTATTATAGAAGAAGCGAAGAAAAGAGAGAATGTATGGAGAACAGCACAAACGCTTCGTATACAAACAGAAGGAAAAACAATGGATGAATTAATAAAAGATGTACGGAAAAAAGTAAAAAAATAAAAAGAGGCCGCGGCCTCTCTTTATTTTTTTATGCCCATTGTTTTGATAAGTGAGCCATTTCAATCGCAGCAACGGCAGATTCATAGCCTTTATTACCAGCTTTCGTGCCTGCACGTTCAATTGCTTGCTCAATCGTTTCAGTCGTTAATACACCGAAAATAACGGGGATGTCTGTTTGTAGTGATAAAGATGCAACCCCTTTTGCTACTTCATTACAAACGTAATCGTAATGTGTTGTAGCACCGCGAATTACAGTTCCTAACGTAATAACAGCATCATATTTTCCGCTACTAGCCATCTTTTTAGCGATCAAAGGAATTTCAAATGCGCCAGGAACCCAAGCAACATCGATATCGTTTTCTTCTACACCGTGGCGCTTTAATCCGTCTAAAGCTCCGCCGAGTAACTTACTTGTAATAAATTCATTAAAACGTCCAACAACAACCCCAACTTTTAATCCTGTACCAACTAAATGACCTTCGAATACCATAATGAATCTCTCCCTTTATTATAAGTTTAGTAAATGTCCTAATTTGTTTACTTTCGTTTGTAAATACGTTTTATTCTCTTCTTTTGTTGGCATTTGCAACGGTACACGCTCGATTACTTCTAAATCGTAACCTTGTAAGCCAGCAATTTTTCGCGGGTTATTTGTTAATAATCGTAAATGTTGTAAACCTAAATCTTTTAAAATTTGAGCACCAATACCGTAATCACGTAAATCAGCTGGGAATCCAAGTTTTTCGTTTGCTTCTACAGTATCGAATCCTTCTTCTTGTAACTTATAAGCGCGAAGCTTATTAAGAAGGCCGATGCCTCGTCCTTCTTGTCTCATATAGAGAAGAACGCCTTTTCCTTCACGCTCAATTTGAGCAAGTGCAGCATGGAGTTGTGGTCCGCAATCACAACGGCATGAGCCAAATACATCACCTGTTAAGCACTCTGAATGAACGCGTACAAGTACAGGCTCTCCTGTTGAAATATCACCTTTTACGAGTGCGATATGTTCTTTCGTATCTAATGAATTAGAATAGCCAACTGCATGGAAAGTACCGAAATCTGTAGGTAATGTAATTTCCACTTCTCTCGTCACTAATGTTTCATGGTGGCGGCGATAAGAAATTAAATCTTCTATTGTAATCATTTTTATATCAAATTGTTTTGCACACTGTAGTAAATCAGGTACGCGTGCCATCGTACCGTCCTCATTGATAATCTCGCAAATAACTCCAGCTGGTTCTGCTCCGCAAAGCTGTGCTAAATCGACAGCAGCTTCTGTATGACCAGCGCGGCGCAGGACACCACCTTCTTTCGCGATTAATGGAAAGATATGTCCAGGACGATTGAAATCAGCACCTTTTGATGCAGGATTTAACAATTCTTGTATCGTAGTTGCACGTTCGTGAGCGCTAATTCCTGTTGTTGTAGAAACGTGATCAATGCTCACAGTAAATGCAGTATGATGCGAATCTGTATTATGAGCTACCATTGGTTCTAACTGTAGACGTTCTGCGTACCCTTCCGTAATCGGTACACAAACGAGGCCACGCCCATGTGTAATCATAAAGTTAATCGTTTCCGGCGTAATATACTCTGCTAAAGCGATAAAATCGCCTTCATTTTCACGGTTTTCATCATCACATACGATGACGACTTTTCCTTGTTTTAAATCTTCTAGAGCTTCTTCAATACGATGAAACATCATGCTTCCCCCTTATAGAAATCCGTTTTCTTGTAAAAAGCTTTCGCTCATTGAACCTGTTCGTTTTACAGGTTTAGAAATAAAGCGTTCGATATATTTACCGATCATGTCACACTCAATGTTTACGATGTCACCGGCATTCTTTTCTCCGATAACAGATTCACTTACTGTGTGCGGGATGAGTGAGATGGTGATGGAAGATTCATCTATATCAAATATTGTTAAACTCGTTCCATCAACAGCAACGGATCCTTTATGCAAACAATAGCGCAGCAATTCATCAGCAATAGCTATTTTGTAATAGACGGCATTATAGTGTTGTTTTTTGTTTAATATCGTTCCGATGCCATCTATATGTCCTGAAACGAAATGTCCACCGAATCGTCCGTTTGCAGCCATCGCCCGTTCTAAATTTACTTTAGAGTGTGGTTTAAGCATGCGAAGTGATGTGGATTGCATCGTTTCAGGCATTGCGTCCACTGTGAATGAAGTTGTTGTGAAACTCGTTACAGTTAAGCAAATACCGTTAACCGCGATACTATCACCTAAGTGAGCATCTGATAAAATTTTATTTGCGTGGATCGTTAACTTCATCGCTTCTCCGCTTTGTTGCATGTTTGCAATCGTTCCTAACTCTTCTACAATTCCTGTAAACATTCCGTCACCTCGCTTCGGGCATTCGCAACGATTTTTATATCATCGCCAATTTGTTTCATCTCTTGAATTTCCAAGGAAAGTGCATCTTGTAATGCTGCGAAACCATTTCCGCCAAATAAAGTAGGGGCATCATTCCCACCAATTAATATCGGGCTTATATAAGTTATAATTTCATTGAAATGCTTTGTTTGTAAGAAGCTTGCATGAATCGATTGGCCTCCTTCAACGAATATAGAAAGAATTTGCTTCTCTCCAAGAAAGAAAAGGAGGTCCTCAATTTCAATTTGCTTCGTTTTCATTTGGAATATAGCTACATTTTCAGATTCATAAGAAGCTATTTTCTCTTTATTTACATCCTTGCCGACAAAAATCCATGTCGGTGCTAAACCATCTGTTATAACATGAGAAGATGGTGGTGTTCGTAAATGGGTATCTAAAATAACGCGTATAGGATGTTTACCCCCGTTAGGAATTCTTGTCGTTAAATGCGGATTATCAGCTATAACTGTATTTACTCCCACGAGAATCGCATCATGTGTATGGCGATATTGGTGAACATCAGCTCGTGCTTTTTCACCTGTAATCCACTTACTTTCACCAGTGACAGTTGCTGTTTTTCCATCTAAGCTCATTGCTGTTTTTATTGTTACAAATGGACGTTTCGTTTTCATGTAGTGAAAAAAGAAACGATTTAATAAGGTGGCTTCTGCTTCAAGAACACCGGTAGTTACGTCGATGCCAGCTTCTTCTAATCTCTTTTTTCCATTACCAGAAACGAGAGGGTTGCAATCAAGAGTAGCAATTACAACTCGCTTAACTTCCTTTTCGATGAGTAATTCACAGCAAGGTGGTGTTTTTCCAAAATGGCTACACGGTTCAAGTGTTACATAAACGGTAGCTCCTTTTGCTTTCTCACCAGCCATATGAAGAGCATGAACTTCTGCGTGTTCTTCACCAGCACGTAAATGGGCTCCCATACCGACGATGTTTCCATCTTTTACAACAACAGCACCAACCATAGGATTGGGACTTGTTTGTCCGGATGTTCCTTCTGCTAACTGCAGGGCAATCCTCATATATTCTTGATCTGTCATTCTCTTCACCTCTCCTGAAAAAAATCAAAAAACCCCAAGGATTTTATATCCTTGGGGTTTGGGAGACGTGATTTCTAGAAATATAGTTCGAATACGAAAGTATAGGAAAGAAACCTAACGATGATTGATATTATTGCATAAGGAAAAAACCTAGCAAAATATCGAATTTTTCAAACGCTAGTCGTATCTTTTTATTCCAGTATAGAAACATAAGTATACAAAATAAAACATATATAAAGATTCAAAATGAAACTTTAAAAATATGCATACTGAAATAAAAGTGTATTCGCTATATAAAATTACTAGAAAACATATCCTTCTCCCATCCAGACTATACTGTCGGCCCTAGAGTTTCACTAGATCCACCGTTTTCGAGTTGAAAACGGGTCACGGACTTAGAAGTTTGCACTTCATCACCGCCGGTTGGGAATTTCACCCGACCCCGAAGGATGTTGTTTGCTCAAATTATAGCATAAAAAAGATAAAAGGCTAGTAAAAAATATTCGAATGTGAAGAATTGTGTGAAAATATACGTAAGTTGGAATGAGGACAAAAGTATGAGAAATGTTGTAAGGAAAAGGGAGGACGAGAGTTAATGAAAAGAAAAAACATGCACAAAAAAATGTGCATGTCACATGTGGAATTATTCTACCTCTGGTGCTCTAACAACAGATTCGAATTTACCTTTATGCGAAGCATCGCAATAAGGCATATTTTTTGATAAACCACAACGGCATAAAGAAAATGCCGGTTTTGCTGGGAATACATTCCCTTGTGAATCGACTAATTCCACGTCCCCTGTAACGCGAAAAGAGCCATTATCATTTACTTTAATTTGTACTTTAGCCAACGCTATCCCTCCTTCCCAAACGCTTAATTTCATCATATAATCAAGAGAAGTACTTGACAATATCAAATGAGCACTTTCTTTGGGAGAGAAGAGAGTGTTATAATGTTTTTTATAACTGACTAGAGTAAGGTGACGAAAGATGGATAAACAATTACGTACATTACGAAATATTGCAAATGAGCGCACGTGGGCATCATTTTTGAATGATAATCATCCATATAGTTTGTTACACTGGTCCATTGCAGGTGTAGGACAAGAGTCAAAGGATGTTTGGTTACTTCAAGATGAGGTAACATTTCAAACGACAGAATTTCCAACGTTAGATGATGCAATGCAATGGATTTCTGAAAATATGGAACAAGTTACAGACGTTTTAGCGCAATAAAAAAACAGGCTTATGCAAGCCTGTTTTTTGTTTCTTTTACATATGAGTTTAAAAATTGATCAACGGCTGCTTCATACTCTTCTTTATTTTCGTTATAAGAGCAAGCGTGTGCGCCGCGTTCTGCAATATAAAGTTGTTTATTGTTTTCTTTTGCTTCATATAGTGCTTTCGTCATATCAGCTAAAATATAATCATCATCTTTACTGTGAATAAAGAGGACGGGATTGTTAATATTTTTTATACAATCGATTGGTGAAACTTCGCGAATCGTATAACCGTCACGCACTTTTAAAAAAGCATTTGCTAAAGGTAATAAAGGCCATTTAGGTAAATGGAATTCAACCTTTAAACGGTGTTGTAATTGCCCATAGAAATCAGAGAAAGGACAATCTGCAATATAGAAATCAGCACCATCTTCTACAAGTCCTGCGTATTGAAGAAGTGTTGCAGCTCCCATAGATTCACCATGAATACCGAGTGTTATATTTGTTCCAAAACGACTTTTTAGCCAGTCAACTACTGATTTTAAATCATGTTTTTCATAGTATCCATAGCTTGTTGTTTTTCCGCCAGTTTTACCATGACGACGATGATCATAAATAACGACATTATACCCTCTGTTTAAAAATAACCGTGCATATTTTACAGAGTTCATTTTATTTACAGTTACGCCGTGACAAAAAATCATAAACTTATTGGAATGACCAGCAGGAATGTAATATCCATGAAGATCATAGCCGAATTGCGAAGGAATGTGAATTTCTTCTTTATGAAGAGCATCAAAATCCTCTATACGAAAATGTTTTTTCGTTTCTCTTTCGAGTACTTCTTCCTCTGTTTTTTTCTTTAAGTACATCACTTTATTTGTAAAGAAAATCCCAAGGGCAGTTATCGCACCTAGTATAGTAAACAATGCTGCAAAAAAACGTTTCATACTTTACCTCATCCTCCAAATACCGTTACATGTGATACACTTATATTGTATCACAATGATAGAAAAGGGGAGAAATAGGAAGTGGTGTATATACAAAAAATTACGCCAGCGATGAAAGAAACAATCCGAATGTTCATGTGTGAGAACTGGGGGAGTTCATTGATGGTTTCACGTGGGAAGGGGCATCAGTTAGAAGAGTTGCCAGGATTTGTTGCGCTCTCGGATGACAGAATAATCGGAATTATAACGTATGAAGTGACCGGAAATATGTGTGAAATTGTGTCGTTAGATAGCTTTGAAGAAAGAAAAGGAATAGGGACAAAACTTGTGGATTGTGTATTACAAGTTGCAGAAGAAGAACGGTGCGGGCGGGTTTGGCTCATAACAACAAATGATAATATGAATGCGTTACGTTTTTACCAAAAACGTAATTTTGTGATGACAAATTTATATGTGAATGCAGTAGAAGAGGCACGAAAAATCAAGAAAGAAATTCCACGTATTGGGTATGATAATATCCCAATTTTACATGAAATTCAGTTAGAGTATCGTTTAGTATGATGATGTAACAATTTTCAGAAATATAAGTTATTAACCTTGACGAATATTGTAATTTAGGTTACCGTAAAATTGTAATCTATTACCATATTAAGGGGTGACGATGTGGCAACTATACGTGATGTTGCAAAATTGGCAGGTGTTTCAGTCGCAACTGTTTCACGAGTTATTAATGAAAAAGGATACGTTCATGAGGACACAGTAAAACAAGTAAAGGAAGCAATTGAGGAATTACATTATAGGCCAAATAGTACAGCAAAGCCATTGTTTAAAGAGAATTCAACGATAATTGCATTACTTGTAGATAATTTATATAACCCATCAAACATCACTTTGCTACATTGTATTGAGGAAATAGCATATAAAGAAGGATATCAAATCATTGTTTGTAATATAGAGAATAAAGATAGATACATACATATGTTGAAGGAAAATAACGTTGCAGGTGTTATTTTAACAAAATCAGTTTTTAAAAGTATAGGAGAAATTCCATTTCCGTTTGTTGTGATCGACGAAAAAAAATCCCATACAAATGATTATGAAAGTGGACAAAGAGCGGTTTCTTTATTAAAAGAAAAAGGCTGTCACTTCCTTGCTTATTTCGGTGAGGGAGAAGATAGTGAAGAAATGGAAGAGCACATATCAGGGTTTTTAGATACTGTTTGGGAGGAAGGAATCTCTTATCGAGAAGAATGTGTACAAGGGTATACGAATAAACAGTTTATTACATTATTGCAAACTTATCCGTATATAGATGGCATTGTAACTTCAAGTGATAAGATTACTTTTGAGTTAATGCGAGCAGCGAAAAATTTAAATATCCGTATACCAGATAAATTGAGAATTATTGGACTGAACGGGAGTATAGACAGTGAGTGGACAGGTCCGTCATTCATGCAAATGGAGAGTTGTGTCGAAGAAAATGGGAAAATAGCGTTGCAACAATTAAAAGGAAAAATAAAAAAGTAAAAGGTGCGTATAAAACGCACCTTTTATAATGTAATGGCGGCAATAAAGCCGAATATAAGTAACGGTATATTATAGTGTAGAAACGTTGGTACACATGTATCCCATATATGATGGTGTTGACCATCAGCGTTTAAACCGGATGTTGGTCCAAGTGTACTATCTGATGCTGGTGATCCTGCATCCCCTAACGCTCCGGCTGTACCGATAATTGCAATTGTAGCCATTGGACTAAATCCAAGCTGCATGCAAAGAGGTACAAAAATTGTTGTTAAGATAGGGATGGTTGAAAAGGATGAACCAATGCCCATCGTAACGAGAAGTCCAATCACAAGCATAAGAAATGCAGCGAGTGGTTTGTTATTTCCAATTATATGTGCACTCGTTTGCACAAGAGATTCAACATGTCCTGTTTTTCGAAGAACAGCGCCAAATCCAGCGGCAGCGATCATAACAAAACCAATAAAGGACATCATGCGCATGCCGCTTGTTAATATTGCATCTGCTTCTTTAAGAGGTAGACTACCACTTACTGATAAGACGATAATCCCTGCTAAAGCACCGAAAATCATTGATTCTGTTGCTAATTGAACAGTTAATGTAGCTATGATAGATAATAATCCGAAAGTAATGCTACGTTTTGTGTAGGGAACGATTTCATTTGCAGTAGTATGAACTTGTTCTGTTTCATACGTACGAGGTTTCCGGTACGTAATGAATACCGCTACACATAATCCAATAATCATACCGATTGCTGGAATAGTCATTGCTTTTGGAATAAGTGTAACATCAAATGTAAGGCCGCTTTGTGCAGCATTTGTTTGCAATACGTCATGATAAATTTTTCCGAACCCCGCTGGAATCCACATATAAGGAGTAATCAATCCGAATGTAATAATACATGTAACAAGTCTGCGATCCACTTTCAGCTCATTTAGTACTTTTAATAGTGCTGGAATTAAGATGGGGATGAAAGCGATATGAACAGGAATCACATTTTGTGAGAAGCAAGCCATCGTTAAAATGATGAATAAAATAAGTATTTTAGAATAAACTTGTTTTTTCGTGTCTTGTTCATTGCCAATCCATTTTAATGCAGTTTGAATCATGGCATCTGGAAGTCCTGTTTTGGAAAGGGAAATAGCGAAACCGCCAAGCATTGCATAACTTAAAGCGATTGGGGCGCTGTTTCCAAGGCCAGTTGTAAAAGTGTTAATCGTTTCTGAAATACCGAGTCCGCCGATAATTCCGCCTGTTAAAGCTCCAACAATGATGGCGACAATGACCTGGACACGTAACAAACTAAGCAATAGCATAACTGCTACTGCGACGAGTACAGCATTCATAATAAATGTAATCTCCCTAAATTTTTATTGTGCTAAGGCAAGTAAATATGAAGCACTTTGCTATATTTATACATAGTTGCGACATATTATTATAAATTGTTTTCTATGAAATGTAAAAGAGCCTTTGTTACTAATGCTGAAAAGCTAGCTCTTGTTTAATTGCTTGTAAAGAATTGGCGAATAATTCTGGTTCTTCTAAATCAGGAGAATGTGCTGAATTTGGGAACCAAATCATTTTTTTTATGGGTGCTGCTATCACATCGCAATATTCCTGAACGAGTGCATAAGGAGTTTGATAATCATAGCGACCAGAACAAAAATAAACCGGAATAGATAAACTTGAAATAGAAGAAAAGAAATCGATTGTCAGCATTTCTTCCCATAAAACACCAGATTTTAAATTTCCTGCGAGAAACTTGAACCAATCTAATAGTGTATATTCAGGAGAAAAGAAGCCTTTTCGTATGAAAGAAAAGGAAGATCCGTTTTGGATTGCTCCGCCGAATGTGCCAAGCCATTTTCTTTGAATAATAAGGCGTCTCGTATCTAAAAATGGTGGTTTGCCTAATTTTAAAAGGGACGCTAATGCTTTTTTATGATCATGTTTTTTTGCAGAACGAATTAAATGCTGATATAGCAATTCTTCGTTTTGTTTCATATGTACAATCTGCCCAATACCGATGTAAGCCTCGATATACTGTGGATATTGATGTGCTATGTTAAGCCCAATAATACTTCCCCAAGAATGACCAGCGAGAAATAGTTTCTGTTTATTGAACTTTTTAAGTACGTATTGAATCACTTCTTTTGCATCGGAAACGAATTGTTCAATTGTAAAATTCACTCCGAAATCTTTCATTGAAAAGGATTTACCTGCCCCGCGCTGATCCCAATTAATAACGATGAAGTGTTTCTCCAATTCTTTTTGAAAATGACGAATAAATCCGATCTGTGCCATGCCGGGTCCACCATGGCAGCATAATAAAATAGGTCGCTCTATGTTTTGCCCGCGAATAAGGAGAGTTTGTTTTCGATTATGAATCATAACGCTTTCCATCGTAGCAATACTATTAGGAATGAGTTGTTTATTTTCATTATAAAACTGTGGGGTATGGCTACGAAAAAGCATATTGAAAACCTCCTTTTCTGAAATCGTATGAATCGCACAGGCTATTTGTTTTGCATATACTGTTAGAAAATCATTGTAACATATCATACTAGTGTCATTTCAACACGGGAGGAGGGAAATTGTGACGATTGGAGAAATTATAGATTGCTTAAATAGACGTGAATCCATCGCTATCATAGCAAAACGTCTTGAAATAAGCCCGTATACATTATCAAAGAAGTTAAGATTGATTGGATATGAATATGATGGAGAACAGAAGAAACGTATTTTTGTAGGAGATGGAGAAGAACCTCGTCACTTACAACTCCAAGAAGCAACAGCCCTTCAATATGCGAAAACGGATTATCAATTATTAATTTATGAACAATTACAAAGTATTTATGAATTACTAAGCAAGAGAGAAGAAGTAATCGCGCCAATTATGAGTATAAGTACAGAAAAAAAGAAACGTACTTTTTCTATTAATAAAGAAATATTAGCAAAACTAGACGTTATATCAGAAGCGAAAGGAATTCAAAAATCTAAACTTGTAGAAGAGGCGTTACAACAATTTTTACAGCAATATGACTTTAACAAAACAGCACGTTTGGATGACTAAAGAAAAGGATACTAAGTTCATTGTAAGAACGAGTATCCTTTTTAGGTTTTACTAATATTGTGGATTAAGTAAGTATAAGTGTACCCTTTACAATAAAAATCTGGATCGCATATTAGGGAAATACTTAATTTGTTTTTTGAATTCTACCATCAATAATAGGCTGAATTGGTTCTTTTAATTGTTTTACATAATCGACTAGCGCTTCAAAGTCGTTTGGACCAGTTTCTGAATTCTTCCCATTTTTAAATGATACGAATCCGTCACCGCCAGAAGCTAAGAAAGCATTCGCAACTAAGCTATATGTTTTAGTTGGAGATAACTCCTCGCCATTTGTTAAGCGTATATTCGTAACCTTTTCACCGTTTGGTTTATTTGCATCCCACGTATATTGAATACCTGAAATTTGAAGCATTCTTGTTGTTCCTTTTTGCCATTGCTGATTTAAAATGTCGCGAATATCTTGACCTGTTAAATCTACTTTAATCAATTGGTTTCCAAAAGGCTGAATACCATATAATTCACCCCAAGTAATATCGCCAGCATCTAAGTCATTACGAATGCCACCAGGATTCATAAGTGCGATTTGAGCTTGCATTGTTTGACGCTGTGCGTCGGCAATTACATTCCCAAGAGTAGATTCACCAGCATCATTTTGTTTACGGTCGATAGGTGCTGTAGAGTTTCCTACAACTTCATTTACAAGTGGTGCGATCTTTTCTTTATATTGATCTATTTTTTGTTTTACTTCTTTATCAGGTTCCACACCTTCATGATATGTTGTGATCACTTCAGCTTTTTTCTTTACAATATCTTTTGTTTTACGATCAATTGTTACATCTACGTCTGAGAAAGCTGTTCCGTAAGAGTTCGCTTGGACGATTAGTTTATTATTTACAGTACCATTTACATACGTGTGACTATGCCCACCGAAAATAACATCAACTTCTGGATCTGTTTCATTTGCAATTCGAGTAAGGTCTCCATTTGTCACGCCAGATTCATCAGTTGTTCCGCCGACATGGGCAAGGACGACGATGGATTTAACACCGAGACGCTTTAATTGTTGCGTTGATTTATTAATTGCTTCTACCTCGTCAGTGATCTGTACATTTTTAAGCATAGTAGGCATCACGACATTTGGTGTATCAGTTGTAACAACACCAATGAACCCTACAGGAACACCATCTACCATTTTTACAGTAAATGGTGGTAAAAATAAGCGGCCAGTTGATTTGTTATAGAAGTTAGCAGCGACGTAAGGGAAGTTAGCACCTTTGAAATTCCCCGTTTTCTCGTGATATCCACCGTAAATGAGGCGTTTCATTTCATCGATACCTTCATCAAATTCATGGTTTCCGATTGTACCGACATCGAATTTTAAGTCATTCAAAAATTCAATCGTTGGTTCGTCTTGTAACAATGCTGAAACTGGTGGACTAGCTCCGACAATATCGCCAGCATGTACGAGAAGTGTATTCGGGTTTTGCTTTTTACGTTCTTTTAAATAAGTAGCTAAGTAATCAGCGCCACCGGCTTCTTTGTTATTAATTTTTTTAACAGTATCTAGTTGTCCATGGAGATCATTAATACCAAGCATTTGTACGTCTACGTAGCGGTTTTGTTCAGCTGGAGTCTGGGATGGGGGAGCGGCAAATACAGTTGAAAAGGTAATGGTGCTTAAAACGGCAACAGTAGGAATGATTTTTTTCCACATAATTCATTTCTCCTTTTTTTATAATCTGACATCATACGACATAATTTTAATAGATTCATAGGATTATATCTATATAAAAATTTAGTTTTTTCGAAAAATTAACATATTTACAAAAGGTGAATAATAGAGTAAAGAACCTTTTTTATTGTCGAGTTCATTGTGTATCTACTATAATGGAGAAAAAAGTAAAAGGTGAGTAGCATGAAGAAAAAGAAACAAAGACAAATGCAAAGACAATCGCAAGTAAATAAACCAGAGAAAGAGTCGCTTACATTAGGCGATCAATTAAATGATTCACTCATGCAGCAATTAAAGAATAAGAAGAAAGAATTGCAAGTGAGAGAAGAGAAAAAAGAGGCAGCTGAACTGGAAAGAAAGCGTCAAGAACAAAAAGAACGTGAAAAGAATAAATCATTTGAAGAACTGCTAAGTGAAAGTAGCCTTACTTGGAAAGACTTTAAATAATATAAAAAAATGATCAGTGTATATCGCTGATCATTTTTTTGACGAGCTTGTAAGAAAAGGGGAGTGTAAAATGAGAAAAATTGTAGTCGTTCCGCATGAAAATCATTGGAACGAAAAATTTCAAATAGAGTCCGAACGATTAAAATCGGCGATGCCAGAAATGGTGAAAGTCCATCATATTGGAAGTACGTCAGTGCCAGGACTGGCAGCTAAACCAATTATAGATATGATTATGGAAGTAGAGAGTATCGACAGAGTAGATCATTGGAATGAACGTTTTATAGAGCTTGGTTACATCGCAAAAGGGGAAAATGGTATTTCAAGACGTCGTTATTTTATTCATGGAACGGAGGAAAAACGTTCGTATCACTTACACGTGTTTGAAAGAGGAAATCCTGAGATAGTAAGGCATTTAGCATTTCGTGATTATATGATGGCCCATTGCGAAGAAGCTGAGGCATATGCAACTTTAAAGAAAGAATTAGCTGAAAAGTATACATATGATGGCACGTTATATTCGGAAGGGAAAACTGAATTTGTACGTCATGTTGATGAAAAAGCGAAAGAATGGAAAGAAGGAAATGTGAATAATTGAGTTCACGTTTTAGTGTATAAAATTATTATGTAAACTGTACATATGTTTTGACTTTTTGGTTGAATCTTGTTCAAATAAAGTGGTGGCTTATAAAAAATGTAAGAATGAGAGGAAGACGACTGTGCACATTCCAACAACTACACTTCATAATGGCGTGAAAATGCCGATGATTGGTCTAGGCGTTTATAAAGCGAAAGAAGGCGACGAAGTAAAACAAGCAGTAAAAACAGCGTTAGAAGTTGGATACCGTTCGATTGATACAGCGACTGTATATGAAAATGAAAGCGGTGTCGGAGAAGCGGTTCGTGAATCAGGAATTCCGAGAGAAGACATATTTATTACAACAAAAGTTTGGAACGACGATCAAGGATACGAAGAAACACTTGAGGCGTTTGAAAAAAGCTTAAAGAAATTACAAATGGACTATGTAGATTTATATTTAATACATTGGCCAATAAGAGGAAAGTATGTCGATACGTACAGAGCGTTAGAAAAACTGTATGAAGAAGGTAAAGTGCGCGCGATTGGTGTTTCTAATTTTCATAAACATCATTTAGAGCTATTATTACCAAATTGTAAAGTAAAGCCGATGGTAAACCAAGTAGAACTTCATCCGATGTTAGCGCAATTTGAATTGCGTAATTTCTGTCAAGATGAGCAAATTCAAATGGAAGCATGGAGCCCATTAATGAGAGGCGGGGAAGTATTCGAGCACCCGATTATTCAGGCCATTGCTACTAAATATGAAAAAACACCTGCGCAAGTTATATTAAGATGGGATATTCAAAGCGGTGTCGTGACAATTCCTAAATCTGTTACACCATCTCGTATTAAGGAGAATTTTACTATCTTTGATTTTGCACTAACAGAAGAAGAGATGAATCAAATTAATACGTTAAATCGTAATTTACATGTAGGAACGAATCCTGATAAATATGATACGCTATAAAAAGACGCTACCAGTATGGTAGCGTCTTTTTAACGATGTAAAGCGTAAGTATCACATTTAGCAATTTGCTGAAGTTGTATATATTCTGCTGTTGTTAACTGTGTTTGTTTACTAGCCTGTACATTTTCTTGCAGTTGTTGGATAGAGCTTGCACCAGGTATAACAGCTGCAACAGTTTCGTTATGTAAGCAATATTGAATAGCTGTTCTTGTTAAAGAGCTTTCCTGGGTTATTTCTTTTACACTTGCGAGTGTTGCATATAATTCATCGTAAGAATAAGAAAGGTAATCTTTTTCTTTTACTCTTTCTATCTTTCTTGCATTATTGTCAGTTAGAATTCCTTTTGCAAGTGGTCCGCGAGCAATAATGCTAATTTGATGTTCACTGAAAAGTGGGAACCATTCTTCAGGGCGACGATTTAAAAGGCTATATTCCATTAGCACACTAATGATATTTGAACGTTTTGCATACTCACGGATGACATTTGGACGTATAGAAGAAATACCGTAATGGCGAATGATACCTTCTTTTTTTAATTCTTCAAAGGCTTCAATTGTTTCATCTATTGGATCTTCAATCGTCCCGCCGTGAAGTTGATAAAGATCAATATAATCAGTTTGAAGTCTACGTAAACTTTCTTTCACTTCAGCCTTTATGTAATTCTTAGAAGGATCCCAAGACCAGCCGTTTTTTTCTTCTGTCCATCGATTTCCAACTTTCGTTGTAAGAACAATTTGGTCTCGTTTCCCTTTTAATGCTTTTCCAACAAATTCTTCGTTTAATCCATAATCGTATAAATCCGCTGTATCAAAAAAATTGATTCCTAAATCGATTGCTTCATCGATAATACGCATAGCTTCTGTTTCAGATGTACCGAGAGACATACAGCCAAGGCCCATTTCTGTAACAAACAAATCTGAGTTTCCTAATTGACGTTTTTTCATAGGTCAACCTCCTTACCTTTATTGTACGAAAGGGAAAAGAGGTTGACAAACGTTTACTTTTTATTTGCTGTAATCCACTCTTGTACAGTTGTATACTCTTTGCCATATTGTTTTAGTTTATGGCGAATTTGCCATGCTTTTCCGACTAAAGTGACGCGATTTGGTAAAATATAAACTTTCATTTCTATCACGCTCCTTTCAATGTGGTAAAATGTATGAGGAAAGAATAGGAAATAGAACAGGGAGATGAAGTAGTATGAGTAATCTTGCAGAGAGAACAGTAAAAACTGAACCAATTTTTGATGGTAGAGTTATAAAAGTTCGTGTTGATGATGTAGTATTACCAAATGGAGCAATGAGTAAACGTGAAATTGTAAATCACCCTGGTGCAGTTGCTATTATTGCTATTACTGATGAGGGGAAAATCGTGCTTGTTGAGCAGTATCGTAAAGCGCTTGAAAAGGCGATTATAGAAATTCCGGCCGGCAAGTTAGAACCTGGTGAAAAACCTGAGGTGACAGCAGTTCGTGAATTAGAAGAGGAAACAGGATATGTATGTGAAAATATGGAGCTTATTACTTCTTTCTATACATCTCCAGGATTTGCAGATGAAATTTTATATGTATATAAAGCGACAGGTTTGACGAAAAAAGAAAATAAAGCCGAGTTAGATGAAGATGAGTTTGTGGAATTGATGGAAGTATCGTTAGAGGAAGCGACTACTCTTATGAAAGATCTTCGTATTCATGATGCAAAAACGATGTTTGCAGTACAATATTTACAACTACAAAAATAAACACTCGCCAAAGGCGAGTGTTTTTTAATTGATTTTTGCGTATACGCGTGCATCACGTAAGCTACCATCTGGTGCTATGAAATCATTTTCCATTGTACCTTCTAGAATAAATTCTAAACGTTCTGCTAGGTTACATGCATTTGTATTTGTTGCATCAATACGAATTTCAATTCTTCTAGCACTTAGCTTATCAAAGGCAAATTGAATGGCACCTTTAATAGCTTCAGTCATATAGCCTTGTTTTGTATAAGCACTATGCAGCCAGAAGTGAAGTGAAAACTTTGGAATATCCCAGTTTTCAGGTTTAAGCGTTATAGCCCCGATGAATGTACCAGATACTTTATCGTATAAGTGAAAATCAAGTGTTTCACGAAGTAAAAACTGTCCGTGAGCGTTACGAACGATTTCTTCAGCACTTTCTTCTGTTTCAGCGTTAATTGGCATCCACGGTACTAAGTCTTCTAGAGAAGCTTGGATTGCTTCATACACTTCTGTACCATCACCTGGAAATGGCTTACGAACTTGTAAGCGTTCAGTTTGAAATAATGTTGGAAAATCTAATAATAATGGTTTCAAGTGAAATCCCTCCTATTCTCTACTTTTTAGTTTAGCAAAGTAGAGCGGAATTTCAATGTTAATTCGTCATACTTTTTTCTTTCTTTCATACATTTTTAGTAAGAGTGTGAACGGAGGGAAGAAAAATGTGGAGAAAAACTTGGCAAGACCGTGTAATGTCTCACATACAGGAAAACTCTTCATTATATATATTTAACGCTGTTTTATTATTGATGGGAGTAATATTTGGGGCCATTCTCGTAAATAGTCTACAATTAAATCAAAAACAAGATTTATCATTTTATTTACAACGTTTTTTTGGACAAGTTTCTAAAGGGGAATTTGCTATTGCAAGCGAAATGTTCCGAGAAAGTTACTTTTCGCAATTAAAATACATTGGATTTATTTGGATTTTGGGGATTTCAATTATTGGATTGCCACTTATTTTTATTTTATTGTTTGTAAAAGGAGTAGTTGTCGGATTTACAGTAGGTTTTTTAGTCAGTCAGCATGGATGGAATGGATTATTATTAGCATTCGTTTCTGTATTGCCACAAAACCTCATTATTATTCCAGTATTTCTCGTTATGACAACAATTGCCGCAAGCTTTTCCTTGCGCATGATTAGGCATCAATTTATTCGGAAAATAACCGAGCCGCTATTACCGTTATTAATTCGTTATACATGCTTCTTTCTTATAATTGGAGCGGTGTTAGCTCTTGCTTCTAGTGTAGAAGCTTATGCATCACCAGTTTTAATGAAAGAAGTCGTTGAGGCTATTAATAAACAATAAATACTTTATGAGAATAATTATCAATTTGTTTTTATTGTTTTTCTTTTGACAGAAGCCCTTCTTCTGATATAATGGTGTAAGAGTGGCGAGGAGGGAGTAGTACCGAATGGAAGAAAGAATTGAACGAATTAAGAAGCAATTACATGCAGCGAGCTACAAGTTAACACCGCAACGTGAAGCAACAGTTCGTGTGCTGCTAGAAAATGAAGAAGATCATTTAAGCGCAGAAGATGTTTACCTCCTTGTAAAAGAAAAGTCGCCAGAGATCGGACTAGCAACCGTCTATCGAACTTTAGAACTATTATCTGAGTTAAAAGTTGTCGATAAGATTAACTTCGGAGACGGTGTTTCACGCTATGACTTACGCCAAGAAGGTGCGCAGCGTTTCCACCATCATTTGATTTGTACACAATGTGGTGCTGTACAAGAAATACAAGAAGATTTACTTGGTGAAGTGGAAAGGAAAGTAGAACGTGACTGGAGCTTTAAGGTGAAAGATCATCGTTTAACATTCCATGGGATTTGTAAAAATTGTCAAGAAAATGAAACGGATGAAAAATAACCTTTTCCTATTTATCTAGGAAGAGGTTTTTTATTTGAATAAGGTATAAATTGGTGAAAGCTTGGCATATGTTGTAATAACTTATATTTTGGAGGAGTTTACAATGCGCCGAGCTTTAAAATTAACTTTTGATGGAATAAAAGTATTTTTATTATTTACAAGTTGTACGATTTTGTTTTATTTCGCTATACTATGGATAAATGAAGAATATGAAAGCTATCATCGTTATGAAAAGCCACAAGAAGAGACTGTAGAAAAAGTATCAGGGAATGAAGAGCCAGCAAAGGATGCTTTCGTAAATAGAATGATGTTTTTCTATGAAAATGGGGAGTAGTGTAGATTGGAAGATCAATTAAAAGATTTTATTCATTATATGGTTGTCGAAAAAGGGCTTGCGAAAAATACAGTAGTATCTTATGAACGTGATTTAAAAAGTTATGTAAAGTATTTGCAAAATGTAGAACAGGCGAAAAGCTTTCATGAAGTGACACGCTTGCACATTGTTAATTTTCTGCAGCACTTAAAAGAAAATGGAAAATCTTCGAAAACATTAGCACGTCATATTGCATCGATTCGTTCGTTTCACCAGTTTTTACTTCGTGAACGAGCGGTAGAGCACGATCCATCCGTACATATTGAAACGCCGCAAGGAGAACGGAAATTACCGAAAGTACTATCAATCGATGAAGTAGAAGCGTTACTTCAGACACCAAAAATGACGAGTGCTTTTGGGGTTCGTGATAAAGCGATGCTAGAGTTATTGTATGCGACAGGGCTTCGTGTTTCAGAATTAATTGCTTTAAATTTAGAAGATGTACATTTAACGATGGGATTTGTTCGTTGCATAGGGAAAGGGAATAAAGAAAGAATTATTCCACTAGGAAGTTTAGCGACGGAAGCAATTCAAAAGTATATTGAAAAGGGAAGAAGAGAATTGATGGGTAAAAAAGTAGTAGATGCACTCTTTTTAAACCATCATGGGAATCGATTATCAAGACAAGGATTTTGGAAAATTTTAAAACGATTAGCGAAAGAAGCAAATATTGAAAAAGAGCTTACACCACATACGTTGCGCCATTCTTTTGCTACGCATTTATTAGAAAATGGAGCAGACTTGCGAGCGGTGCAAGAAATGCTAGGACATGCAGATATTTCAACGACGCAAATTTATACGCATGTTTCAAAAGCTAGATTAAAAGATGTATATAAACAGTTTCATCCGAGAGCATAGTTACTATGCTCTTTTTTCATAGATTCAGAAGGATAGAGCGTTTCACAGAAACTTCACAAACATTTCGTACATTGTTTTCAGCAGAAGACTGGAATATTACAATGCATTTCCTCTATACTAAATAAGGTATAAAGGAGGAAATGATGATGAAAAAACTTATTATGACATTATTTATCGCGATGTTAGCATTGGCTGGCTGTAATACAAACAAAGAAGAACCGAAAAAAGAAAAGAAACTTGAAAGTATAAACGTAGCGGTTCAAACGAATCCGAAAGAAATTAAACCTGGTGAAAAAACAGAAGTACAAGCACTTGTTACGCAAGGAAAAGAAAGAGTAACGGATGCTGATGACGTAAAGTTTGAAATTTGGAAAGATGGCGACGAGAAACACGAGATGTTAGATGGTAAGCATAAAGGAAAAGGTGTTTATGCAGTAGAGAAAACATTTGAAACTGATGGAGTATATCATATTATTCCTCATACAAATGCACGCGATATGCATGTTATGCCAGAACATAAAGTGGCTGTAGGAAATGCAAAAGTAGAAGATGCGAAAAAAGAAAATAGTGATCACGGTGCAGGGCATGGCGATCATAAAAGCGATACAATGATCCACCTTATGGCTGGTGACATAAAAGCAAACGCTGAATCGACTATGAAAGTTCATTTAAAACAAAAAGAAGAAGCGTTAACTGGTGCTGAAGTACAACTTGAGATTTGGAAAGATGGTGTTGAAAAGCACGAATTTATTCCAGCGAAAGAAGGAAATAAAGGAGAGTATGAAACGAAACATACTTTCAAAGAAAACGGTTCTTACAAAGTGAAAGTTCATGTTAAAAAAGGTGAATTGCATGAACATAAAGAAGAAACAGTAGAAGTAAAATAAAAAGTAGCTCTTTAGAGCTGCTTTTTTTATTTTTATCCCGCTTTAATGGGCAGTAAGACCCCACCTCAAAATTCAACGAAAGCAAAGAAGTTAGGTGGGGGATCAACTGCCCATAAAAGTCCGATTGGTTCAACTAATAATCAGTGGGGGATGAAGAACCCCCCCACTGATTAAAGTTTCACTTTATCTCGTTATTTGTGAGCTAATTAATTTTTCATTTTATATGAAGAAATAAATCATGAAATAATTAGCACTTCTTTGCATAATGGATTACAATAGAAGTGTGAAGAAAATGAGAAAATCTACGAAAATGTATTAAAAAGAAAGCGTAAACATGGTATGATATCCGTATCAGATGTCTGACATCTGACTTAGAAAAAACTAGAAATGTTTTTGAGTCGTTTCAAAGTAAACGAAATAGGTTAGAGAATCATTTAAAGAAGTACTGTTTGACAATGAGAACGAAAGATAATTCTTATGGAGAACAGTTTCACTTTATAGCGTTTTGAACATACTACAAGAAGTAGAACTGAACTTATAGGAGGTCGCAGTTATGAATAAATATAAACGTATATTCCTAGTCGTAATGGATTCTGTTGGAATCGGTGAAGCACCAGATGCTGAACAATTTGGTGATTTAGGATCTGACACAATCGGTCACATTGCTGAACATATGAATGGATTACAAATGCCTAATATGGTGAAATTAGGTCTTGGTAACATTCGTGAAATGAAAGGTATCTCTAAAGTAGAAAAACCACTTGGATATTATACAAAAATGCAAGAAAAATCTACTGGTAAAGATACAATGACAGGACACTGGGAAATCATGGGTCTTTACATTGATACACCATTCCAAGTGTTCCCTGAAGGATTCCCGAAAGAATTACTTGATGAATTAGAAGAAAAAACAGGTCGTAAAATCATCGGTAATAAACCAGCTTCTGGAACTGAGATTCTTGATGAACTTGGTCAAGAACAAATGGAAACAGGCTCTTTAATCGTTTACACTTCTGCTGATAGCGTATTACAAATCGCAGCACACGAAGAAGTAGTGCCACTTGAAGAGTTATATAAAATTTGTAAAATTGCACGTGAATTAACGTTAGATGAAAAGTACATGGTAGGTCGCGTTATCGCTCGTCCATTCGTTGGAGAACCAGGGAAATTCACACGTACACCAAACCGTCATGATTATGCGTTAAAACCATTCGGCCGTACGGTAATGAATGAATTAAAAGATAGTGACTACGATGTGATTGCTATCGGTAAAATCTCTGACATCTATGATGGTGAAGGTGTAACTGAATCACTTCGTACGAAGTCTAACATGGATGGAATGGATAAGCTTGTAGATACATTAAACATGGACTTTACAGGTCTTAGCTTCTTAAACTTAGTTGACTTTGATGCATTATTCGGTCACCGCCGTGATCCACAAGGATATGGAGAAGCGCTGCAAGACTATGATGCACGTCTTCCGGAAGTATTTGAAAAACTAAAAGAAGATGATTTATTATTAATTACAGCAGACCATGGTAATGATCCAGTACATCCTGGTACTGATCATACACGTGAATATGTACCGTTATTAGCATATAGCCCAAGCATGAAAGAAGGCGGACAAGAATTATCACTTCGCCAAACATTTGCTGATATTGGTGCAACGGTAGCAGAAAACTTCGGCGTGAAAATGCCAGAACACGGAACAAGCTTCTTAAACGAGCTAAAGAAATAGGGGGATAAACAAATGAATCGTGAACTTATTACAAAATCAGCTTCATACTTAAAAGAGAAATTTCAAGAAACGCCACAAGTAGGCCTAATCCTTGGATCAGGACTAGGTGTATTAGCAGATGAAATCGAGAACGCAGTAACAGTACCTTACAGTGAAATCCCTGAATTCCCAGTATCAACTGTAGAAGGACATGCAGGTCAATTAGTATTCGGTACACTTCAAGGTGTAACAGTAGTAGCAATGCAAGGACGTTTCCACTTCTATGAAGGATACGACATGCAAAAAGTAACATTCCCAGTTCGTGTTATGAAAGAACTAGGTGTAGAAACTGTTGTTGTAACAAATGCAGCTGGTGGTGTAAATACATCATTCGAGCCAGGCGATCTTATGTTAATTTCAGATCATATTAACTTCATGGGTACAAATCCATTAATCGGACCAAATGATTCTGAGATGGGTGTACGTTTCCCTGATATGTCTACATCATATACGACAGAGCTTCGTGAAATGGCGAAACAAGTCGCAGCAGACTTAAATATTAAAGTACAAGAAGGTGTATACGTTGGAATGACAGGTCCTGTATATGAAACACCTGCTGAAATTCGTATGCTTCGTACACTTGGCGGAGATGCAGTTGGTATGTCAACAGTACCTGAAGTAATTGTAGCGCGTCATGCTGGTATGAAAGTACTTGGTATTTCTTGTATTTCAAATATGGCAGCTGGTATTTTAGATCAGCCACTTCACCACGATGAAGTAATCGAAACGACAGAACGTGTTAAAGCTAACTTCTTAGCATTAGTAAAAGCAATCGTAAAACAAATGAAGGGGTGACCTCACAATGAGAATGGTGGACCTAATTGCAAAAAAACGTGACGGACATGCATTAACAACAGAAGAAATTAACTTTATTGTTGAAGGATATACGAATGGTGATATTCCTGATTATCAAGTAAGTTCACTTGCAATGGCAATTTTCTTCCAAGATATGAACGATCAAGAACGTGCTGATTTAACGATGGCAATGGTAAATAGCGGTGATACAATCGACTTATCAGCTATTGAAGGAGTAAAAGTAGATAAGCACTCAACAGGTGGCGTTGGTGATACAACAACACTTGTATTAGGTCCATTAGTAGCCGCTTTAGGTGTACCGGTTGCAAAAATGTCTGGACGTGGTCTAGGACATACTGGTGGTACAATTGATAAATTAGAAGCAGTTCCAGGATTCCATGTTGAAATCGAAAATGATGAATTCATGCGTCTTGTAAATGAAAATAAAATCGCAGTTATTGGTCAAAGTGGAAACTTAACACCTGCGGATAAAAAATTGTATGCACTTCGTGATGTAACGGCAACAGTAAACTCAATTCCGCTTATTGCAAGCTCGATTATGAGTAAAAAAATTGCTGCTGGTGCAGATGCAATTGTTCTTGATGTAAAAACTGGAGCAGGTGCATTTATGAAAACAGATGAAGATGCAAAACGTTTAGCAGAAGCAATGGTACGCATTGGTAATAATGTTGGTCGTAATACGATGGCTGTTATTTCTGATATGAGTCAACCACTTGGTGAGGCGATTGGTAACGCACTTGAAGTACAAGAAGCAATTGATACGTTACAAGGTAAAGGACCGAAAGATTTAGAAGAGTTATGTTTAACACTTGGAAGTCAAATGGTATACCTTGCTGGACAAGCTTCATCTTTAGAAGACGCACGTGAGAAATTAATTGAAGTCATGAACAACGGTAAAGCGCTAGAATCATTTAAAACGTTCTTATCAGCGCAAGGCGGCGATGCATCTGTTGTTGATGACCCTTCTAAATTACCACAAGCACAGTTTAAAATTGAAGTAGAAGCGAAAGAAGACGGTTATGTATCAGAAATCGTTGCAGATGAAATCGGAACAGCAGCAATGCTTTTAGGAGCAGGACGTGCGACGAAGGAATCTGAAATTGATTTAGCGGTTGGCTTAATGCTTCGTAAAAAAGTAGGGGACAGCGTGAAAAAAGGTGAATCCCTTGTTACCATTTACGCAAACCGTGAAAATGTGGAAGATGTAAAAGCAAAAATTTATGAGAACATGAAGATCTCTACAGACCACGTAGATGCACCAACTTTAGTGCATGGTATTGTAACGAAGTAATAAAAAAAGGCCAAGGAGTATTTCTCCTTGGCTTTTTTTGCTATTTTTTGTTTATAATAATAATGGGTGAAATTATGATTAGAATTTGTGCAATAACAAAAACAAATGAAGTATTATATGATGTTTCGCTAGAGGAAACAAAGAAAGACCATATTGTATGGTATTGGCTAGATTTATATAAGCCAACGAAAGAAGAGTATACATACATTTTACAAGATCATTTTAAATTCCATCCTCTTGCGATTGAAGACTGTATAGAATATGTACAGAGGCCAAAAGTTGATTTTTATGATGGATATAACTTTTTAGTTCTTCATGCATTTGGTGAGGATGGATTAGAACCGCACGAGATCGATTTATTTATAAGTGATCGTTATATTGTTTCTTTCCACTTTTCTCATAATAATGCAATCGAAAGAGTATGGAAAACACTTGGAGAAAAGAAGCGTATTAAAAATAGTCCTTTACACGTAGCGCATACTATTATCGACCAAATTGTGGACGACTATTTTGCGCCTGTATATTACATTGAGGATCATTTAAATGCCATTGATGATAATTTAACGGGCGAGACAGCAGGAAGTGTGTTAGAAGAAGTATTTGATATACGTGCAGATTTATCGAAACTAAGGCGTACAATCATTCCGATGCGTGATTTATTGTATCGTATTTTAAATTCGACTCGTTTTTACGGTATCAGTGATCATGAAATTTACTTTAAAGATATACATGATCATTTACTGAAACTGACAGAAATGATTGAGGCAAGCCGGGAGTTGACGGCAGATATTCGAGATAGCTATTTTTCATTAAACTCACATCATATGAATAACATTATGAAAACATTAACTGTATTCTCGACTATTTTCATGCCATTAACATTTATTGCGGGAGTATACGGAATGAACTTTACGCATATGCCAGAGCTTGGTGGACAATATAGTTATTTTGTTTGTCTACTTCTAATGGCACTAATTGGCGGTGGCATGATGGCTTGGTTTTATAAAAAAGGATGGTTTAAGTAAAAAAACACCGAGGAAAATTCCTCGGTGTTTTTTTAACCAATAGCATGTAATACAAACATGGCTAAGAATAAGCATGTAACGATATACATAGACGGTGCGACTTCTTTACGCTTTCCAAGAGCAACTTTTAAGATAGGATAAGCAATAAATCCGAACGCAATGCCATCAGCGATACTATATGTGAGCGGGATCATGACGATAATTAAGAACGCTGGAAATCCTTCTGAAAAATCGTTCAGAGGAATTTGCTGAATGCTTGTAATCATCAGGCCGCCAATAATAATTAAGATTGGTGCAATGGCACTATCAGGAATTAGTTTGACAAACGGAAGTGCAAACAGTGATGCAAAGAATAACAACCCTGTAACGATAGACGTCAGACCTGTCTTTCCGCCTGCAGTAATACCTGCGGCACTCTCTACTGTCGATACGGTAGGGCTTGTGCCAAATAGACCACATGTCATTGCTGAAATTGCATTGGCTTGGTAAGCACGTGGGAATTTACGGTCATCTTCTAATAAACCGTGCAGAAGTCCCATGTTCTCAAAAATAAGCACCATGCTTAAGGAGAATGTTGCAATCCAAAACGGTAAGGAAGAAAGTTTGCCAAATGACATAGCTCCAAACACATCGCCGTAACTCGCGAATGAGAATGAACTATTTCCGATTTGACTTGTATCAACAAGACCAAATAGCCATGCAATACCAGTTCCTATTGCAATCGTCCATAAAAAGCTTCCACGTACGTTACGAATAAATAGTACAAGTGCAATGATAAGAGTAAGTATTGTCGCAAGAACGACAGGGCTACTTAATTTACCCATTGCAACAGCAGTATTTGGATTCGAAACGACTAAACCACCTTTTTGCAATCCGATAAATGCTAAAAATAATCCGATGCCGACAGTAATAGCTTCCTTTAATGACTTTGGAATCGATACTGAAAGCACGCGAGCGATTGGTGTAAACGCAGCAATTGCAAAAATAATACCAGAGATGAAGACAGCCGCTAATGCTTCCTGCCAAGTTAATCCGAGCGTATGCACAGCAGTGTACGTGAAGAATGCATTTACACCCATACCAGGGACAAGAATAGCAGGTGCATTTGCCCAAAATGCCATGAGCAGACATCCGACAAATGAACTGAAAACAGTTGCTAAAATTCCAGCTTCAAGAGGAATGCCAGCATCGGATAAAATTGATGCATTTACAATCATAATATATACGATCGTGAAAAATGACGTAACTCCAGCTAAAACTTCTTGTTTTGGTGATGTTTCGTGTAAACCTAATTTAAATGTTCTTTCAAGTATTCCTTTCATGTTAAACCTTCTTTTTCATATCCCTCTCCCACCCGTGATATCTCTTTTGTAAGAGCTCACCGTCCTTTATTATATCAGAACATCATGTTTTTACAACAAGGAAAATGATAACGTTTACTTATAAATGAAATTATTTATAAATACGTAAAAATCGCCCGTATTGTTGAAATGATTTCTAATTCTCCCGATTGAATGGGCGGAGCTGCTTGCGCATGTAAAGTAGCAAAGGACGTCACTTCCCGTGGTAATTGGGCAGATTCTTCAACGAATGAGAGGGGAACAGGATTAATGTTTAAATTGTATGTACTCGCAATAGCACGAGCTTTTTCTACCGCTTGTTGCAGAGCTTGAATGAGAGCTTGCTCATAATAGTTATTTGGGTGAGATATTCGAAAACGTAAACCTTTTGCTAAGTTTGCTCCATTTGAAACGGCTATATCATATACTTCCCCTGCTTTTTGTACATTTAAAACGGTAATTTCATACAAATGTTCCACACGGTATCCCTGTAGTAATGCTTTATCATTTACATATTCGTACTGGGGCGTAATCGTATATGAAATGGTTTCTATATTTTTGTCGGCAATACCTAGTTGTTTTAGTGCATCTAATAATTGTTGTGATTGCACTGCATTTTCTTCTTGTGCCTGCTTTACATTTTTATGATCTGTACGAATACCAATCGTTAATATAACAACATTTGGTTTTGCTTTTACAACACCTTCACCTTGCACTGTAATGGTAGCTTCTTTTCCAGTATTAGCTGTACGTACATTGTGTAAATAAGGGTTCATTCCACCTTGCATCTTCCATCACCATCCTTATTTATATGTATATGTGTGAACAAAAAAGAAATTTGTATGAAAAAGTTACATAAATGGGAATGTTACAGAAAGAAAGCATATACAACGAGGGTATTTATAGATTATAATATGTGTAAATATGATAAAAAAGGGACGAGGCTAGTGAACGAAAAAAGAGAAACACTGATTTTAGAATTATCCGGATCATTTCGAAAGATGATACGTTTATTACAAAATGATATTAATACACGTTTTGCAGAACATATGCCATACAATGAATTTTCTGTATTACGCGCGTTATTTTTAAACAGTCCACAGATGGCTTCGCAAATTGCGAGTGAAGTAAACGTAACCTCCAGTCATATTACAGCTGTTACTGATCGTCTCGTACGAAAAGGGTTTGTAGAAAGAAAGCGTTCAAATTCAGACCGTCGTATCGTGTACTTAGAAATTACAGAACACGGAAGAGAAGTAACTGAAAAACTTGAAGCTGTGCGTAAAGAATATTATAAAGATAGATTTAAAGGTTGGAGCGACCAAGAAATAGAAATGGTGTTAGAGCTATTTGGCCGCGTATTATAATAAATGAGGATAGGAAGCGAAAGCTTTCCTATCCTTTTTCTTTTGAATAAAAACATTTTGAAACTCCAATACTTTAATTAAAAAGAATCGGAGTGAAAAATTATGAAACGTATTTCTATGCTTCTTATTATGATTGGAAGTTTTTTCTGCTTTCATCAATTCGCGGATGCCGCAACGCCTCTTCAAGTCGTTCAAAAAGAATTACAACATATTTCAAATAAGCAACCTGTTTTATATTCAAAACTATGGATTCGTTCAATGCAGAATGCTATTTTATTTCACCATAGTGATAACATTCGGCATGAAGATACGATCAGTAATGTAACAAAGTCTTCTCTTGTAAAAGTAAAACAACTGCCACTTCAAAAAGCATCGCAGTACATCCCGAGATTATCACAATATATTTCTAAGTTTGAGGCTGAGAATGTGCAAGTATATTATGTTGCAGCACGTTACGAAGTGAAAAAAGAAAATTCGTATCAATTAAATGGAATGAATTATTTTATGCAAGTGTTTATTCAGCAAGGGGGAGAATGGAGAATTGCTGAAAGCATAGTTGCTCCAACAGATCAAATCGTGGCGAATGGTGATGGGTTTGGAACGAAGCAAGAAAAAGAGTATGGGAAAAGAAGAGAGAATGTGAAATAACCTCCTCGTTATGAGGAGGTTATTTCGTACGAAGTAAAAATTTTTTATTTATGAAATAGTTAAGTATTACATAGCTAAATACTCCTATTATTATGAATCCAGCGTAATAACTTAATATCGGATCATTTTTTTCACCTGTTAACCAGCCTCCTAATAGCGCAAAACATATTGTGACACACGGTATAAATAGACGGTGTAGTTTAGTGAATAATAATATTTTACCGTTATTTTCATTTTTTGTCCGATTATAGAAAAATACTCCTAATGGTAAAAGAATGAGAATATACAGAATCGGAGTGATAAGTTTCCAGATGGGCTGGAATTGGTGGTGCACCTTAACGGATTCTTTTAGATTATTAATTTTTACTTCTTTTACTTCTGGATTAAATGTATAGGATATATAAGTATTATTAGTAGGTGCAAAAACTTCAATGTTCTCTACATATGATGTGTAATTCGCCTTTTTAAGGAAAAATTCAGTTGTAGATATATTTGTGTGAATCCAAGTGAAATGAAACAGTAACACGCTTAATCCAGATGGTAATATAATAAAAGCTAAGCTTAATATACTATGTGAAATGACATTACCAGCAATTGTTCCAATAAAAATGGCTATTGTAAAAATCGCAATCCATGTAATGGTAACATAACATAATAATGTAAGTATTGGCCCAAAAGATTGATATTGGTTAAATAGATTAATCTTTAGGATAAAATACATTAAGATGATATTAAGGCTCATTATGAATACAATTGCAATTGCCCCGAACAGCCATTTAGAAAGAAAAAGTTCTTTTCTCGTGAATGGCATTGCGAATAACAGATAATCTGTTTGATTTTGTCTTTCCCAACTTATTAATGAACAAGCGAGTAATATGAAAGTTGGGATGAAGGGGATGATAAGAGTATCCCCATTTAAACTATAACTGAAATAGTTTAAATGGTTTGCTGAAAGATTTGTTAGTTGAATCTGCAAATCATTAAAATAGCTAATAGGTAAAAACCAAAAACTACTACAAGCAAAGAGTAAAAGAATGTACTTACTTTGCTTGTAATGATGTAACCATAAAGCCTTATAAAACATGTTATCCCTCCAATACCAATTGCAAAAATATGATTTTGTTGAATTTAGTTACTGTTCCAAGTAAACTTCCATTTTAATATTTTAGGTAGGAAGAAATACGTAATGAAACTAGTCACTAAAAATCCGATGTAAAAGCTGGACAATGAGTGAGTACTATTTAATGTTAAACCTCCAACGATTCCAATAAGTAAAATAGCACATAGGATAACTGCTTTTTGTAGTCTCGGATATAATATGAAGTTACCATTTCGCTCATTGACAGAACGAACATATAAATATATACCAAGTGGTAATAAAAGAATAATATGTGCAATAGGTCCAATCAATGTTTTGGCTGAAGGAATGTATGAAAAATTTGGTTCATCATGACGAACGCCTTTAGGATCGGTGTAAGCATTTTGTGGATTGTAATCAAATACAATATTAAATTCTTCTGCTGGGCTAGAAATACGTAAATTTTCCGTTATATTGTTTATTTTAGTATGAATCTTTTCCCCATCTGCGCTAGAATGAACACTAATTACCCCTACCATAAGAGATGGTAGTAAGAATGGAAAAACGATTATAATAGCAGTAATAATCCCTTGGGATACGATATTTCCAGCAATCGTTCCTATACATAATGCAAGTGTATAAATAGCAATTAGCACAATTAACATGTATAGAAAGTACGTATGGAATGGGGAAAAGATTTGATATTTATTATGAAAAGTTGTTTTTTTCATAAAGGCAAATAATCCCCAGTTTAAAACGACAATTGCAACAATATTACAGATTCCAAACAACCACTTTGTTATATAGAGGTGTGAACGTTTAAAGGGCATAGACCATAACAAGTCGCTAGAGTTATTTTGCCTTTCCCACCCAATTAAAGTACAGGCTAGAACGATAAGCATACTACCTAACAACATGACAGGGGTTAAAAGTGTTAAATTAAAGTGGTAATGATATATATAGTTCCACGCTTTGTTCATCTGTAGATATTGTTGTTGTTCAATAGAAGCCATATAGTACGTATATGATAAAGCATAGAAACTGCTGAGCCACAATAGCCATACAACATATTTACTTTGTTGATACGTTCTTAGCCATAATGCTTTTTGAAACATAGGATCTCTCCTTTAAAAAACTTTATAATTTGTTAGTCGTGATAATACAACATAAGTAATGATTCCAGTGAGGAACAAACTGATATAGTAGCTAGGTAAGAAATGAAATTGATTCATTTTATAGCTACCTAGTAATGCAAAGTAAATGGTTGTCCCCCATATCCAGATTTTTAAATGCTTTTGGAAAATAAATATCTTTTGAACGTTTTCATTTGGTGATCGTGTGTATAAATATGTGCCAAGTAATAGGTTAACTATTGTGTAAAAAATAGGGACTAACATCGATTTAGCCGAATAATAGTGATAAGATGCTGGATCTCTTAAAGTGGTTGGATCTTTTTCTTTCTTGCGTGCTACTGGATCATAATCGTAAGTGATAGAAAACCGATATATTGGTGCAACTATATTTGTTTTTTGATTGATTTCATCAAGCGGTTGGTATAAGCTGTATTTTTTAGTATTTGTAGCTTGTAAATGGATTGTTGTAAAATTGTATACTAATGAAATAAATGTAAGCCCCATTAGAAGCCAAGGGATACAAAAAACGAATTGTGAAACGATGCTTCCAGTAAATGTACCGATGCATAGTGCAGTTGTATAAACTGCAACATAAGAAACAATTGCATAAAGAAAGTATCGATGAAACGGACTGAATGATTGGTAATCAAAATGAATGGTTGTTCTATAAATAGCGTACATAAGGATCCAGTTTACAAGGAGAGACCCTATAATCCAGAATGAACCGAAAGCCCATTTAGAAAAGAAAATATCTTTTCTTGTAAATGGCATTGCCATTAGGGTATTAGACTGGTTATTACGTTCCCATCCTATAAATAGACAAGCTAAGCAAATAATAAGAAAAGTTAGCCAAAAATTATTACCTGTCTTTGACCAAAATTCATAATAGTAATAGAACGTTCCCTTTTCTTGCAATCTATAGTAATTAGTAAGTTGTACCTGAGCGCTTCTATAGTATCCAAAAGATAAAATGTAAAGCGAACTAAAGAAGAATAGTAACACAGCATATTTCCCGCGTTTCCAATTCCACATCCACAACGCCTTATGAAACATACCCATCCTCCTCCAGTGTCGTAACGAAGACATCTTCAAGTGACATTGTTAATTCTTCAATGAGTATAGGTTGTTCTTTATAAAACTTCTCCAGTGTTGTAGCTACATTTCCCTCAATTAAGATTGTAAATACTTTTCCTGTTTGATTTAATATTTTAATATTGCTTAAGTTTTCTAGTTTTTGAGGTAATGACCGCTCATAAGCAACTTGTATTTTTGCAAATCGTGATTTGGCATCGTCTAGTGATGTAATAGACGAGATAGTATGGCCTTTTAATATAATAATTGTATCTGCAATTTGTTCCACTTCATCTAAATGGTGGGTTGAGATAAAAATGGTAATCTCTTTTTCTGCAACTTCTCCAACGAGAAACTGTAAAATTTGCCTTTTCACAATAGGATCAAGTCCGTTTGTCGGTTCATCTAAAATGATATATTCTGCCTTTGTAGAAACGGCTAAAATGATGGCAAGCAGTGCTTTCATTCCTTTTGAATAACTACGAATTCGTTTGTTTGGTAAGTTAAAACGTTCTAACAGTTCATAGAAATATGCTTCATCAAATGCGGTATAAACTTCTTTATAAAACTTTACAATTTCTTTTACCGTATATCCGTTCAATATGTTAGTAGAATCCGGAACATATACGATTTTTTGCTTTATTTCTGGACACTGATGAATGTTTGTATCTTCATATGTAACAGTCCCTTCATCAGGATCTAAAATGCCGACCATCGTTCGTAATAAAGTTGTTTTCCCCGCACCGTTTCTTCCGAGTAATCCGATGATACTTCCTCTTTGTAATGTGAAAGAAACATCATCTAAAATTGTTTGATTATCAATTGTTTTCTTCAAGCTTGTCACTTTCAGCATCCGCATTTCCTCCAATCTCTTTGTAGTATGAATCTATCCAATCATGAATTTTATCTTTCGTAACACCAAGATAAGAGGCTTCTAATAGTAATTGATGAAATTGCTTTTCAACCATAGCGATTTTCCTTTCGTCTAATGTTGGGGTAATCGATTGAGATACAAATGTTCCTTTTCCTCGTAATGTTTCAATAATCCCTTGTCGCTCTAACTCTTGGTACGCTTTACTCACTGTATTTGGATTTATAACGAGTAAAGAAGCGAGTTCGCGTACAGAAGGTAGTTTGTCACTTGGGGCTAACATGTTCTTTAATACGAGTTCTTTTATATTTTGAACAATTTGTTCCCATATCGGAGTGTTGCTTCTTGGATCAAGTTGAATATGCAAGAGCAATGTCTCCTTTCTGGCTTGTATTAAGTGTACTACTGCGTGTAATACACTTAATACAATATAGGTGATGAATGTATTTGTCAACTGAAAATATTAGAAAAATATGGTATTAAAAAATGAGAAATTGGAAAAAATAGGCCTGATATAGAATGGAGGGTTAGTCATGAAGCGAGTTTTTGGAATACTTGTTTGTTTCATGTTATTGCTTTCTGGTACTTCAGTTAGTTTCGCACAATCTGAGAAAACGAAGCAGGAGAAAACAGAAGAAACAACGCCGAAGTTAGCGGAACAAGCGTCGTCAGCAATTGTAATTGAACAAGATACAGGTAAAGTTTTGTTTGATAAAAATCCAAATGAAAAATTACCACCTGCTAGTATGACGAAGATTATGACAATGCTATTAATTATGGAACAAGTTGAAAAAGGAAAACTAAAACTAACCGATAAAGTTAGAGCAAGTGAGCATGCAGCTTCAATGGGTGGGTCACAAATCTTTCTAGAGCCTGGTGAAGAGATGACTGTAAATGAAATGCTAAAGGGTATTGCCATTGCATCTGGAAATGATGCGTCTGTTGCAGTAGCGGAGCATATCGCTGGTTCAGAAGAAGGTTTTGTAAATATGATGAACAAAAAAGCGAAAGATTTAGGACTGAAAAACACTCATTTCCAAAACCCAACAGGTCTTCCGGCTAAAGACCATTATTCTACAGCAAATGATATGGCTATAATGGCGAGAGAATTAATGAAGTACCCACTTATTCGCAAATATACAGGTAAATATGAAGACTATTTACGTGAAGATACGGATAAGAAGTTTTGGCTCGTGAATACGAATAAGTTAGTACGTTTTTATCCTGGAGTAGATGGCGTGAAAACGGGCTTTACGACAGAAGCAAAATATTGTTTAACAGCATCGGCTGAAAAGAATGGGATGCGTGTTATTTCAGTTGTTATGGGTGCACCTACATCGAAAGAACGGAACAATCAAGTAACGAAGCTTCTTGACTATGCATTTGGTCAATATATGACAAAGAAATTGTATACACGAGGCGAAAAAATTAAGACTGTCCAAGTAGGAAAAGGGAAAAAAGAAAAAGTAGATTTAGTTGCGTCAGACAATGTGTCTCTTCTTATGAAGAAGGGCGAAAATATGGACAAAGTAAAGAAAGAAGTAATTGCTGAAAAGAAAGTGAAAGCGCCGATTAAAAAGGGCGATGCACTTGGTACACTTGTTATTAAAAAAGACAAAGATGTTTTATTAAAACAAACAATTGTAGCAAAAGAAGATGTTGCTGCAGCGAGCTGGTGGGAGTTATTTAAAAGAAGTTTTGGGATGTTTTCAACATCAAAATAGCGGCAAACATTTTGCCGCTTTTCTATTCGTATGAAAGTAAATAATTGCTGAATGGTTTCACTTTATGGCGAAATAGTTCTTCTTTTGTCGGTAGGAAGGATTCTTATGTTGAATCACGAAAATCTTTATGTATGTAAATGAGTAAAGTTTGAGCATAAGGAGGAAATCGTGTGAGTCTTTCCATGCAATTAGAAGTAAAACGTGACGTCCTATGTGTGAGACTAGCGGGTGAATTAGATCATCATACTGCTGAAGAGTTGCGAACGAAAGTAACAGATATGATTGAGACACATGGTGTTCATCATATTGTTTTGAGCCTAGAGAACTTATCGTTTATGGATAGTTCTGGTTTAGGTGTTATATTAGGCCGATATAAGCATGTAAAGGGATTAGGTGGAGAAATGGTTGTTTGTGCAATTTCACCACCTGTTAAACGTTTATTTGAAATGTCGGGCTTATTTAAAATTGTTCGTTTAGAAGAAAGTGAAGCGCATGCGCTCGCGACGTTGGGGGTGGCATAAATGAGAAATGAAATGAACCTTCAATTTTCAGCATTAAGTCAAAATGAATCGTTCGCTCGCGTTACAGTAGCTGCTTTCATTGCGCAACTAGACCCAACGATGGAAGAACTTACGGAGATTAAAACTGTTGTGTCAGAAGCAGTTACAAATGCAATTATTCATGGGTACGAAGGAAATGCAGAAGGTGTTGTTTATATTTCTGTAATTTTGGAAGAAGCAATGGTGAAACTCACGATTCGAGATGAAGGGATTGGCATCTTTGATTTAGATGAAGCAAGACAACCCCTTTTTACAACTAAACCTGAATTAGAGCGTTCCGGAATGGGATTTACTATCATGGAAAATTTTATGGATGAAGTAGAAGTTATTTCAAACGAATCTTTCGGGACAACAATCCATTTGACAAAATACTTATCAAATAGTAACGCTCTATGCAATTAAGGAGAATAGCCTATGGACATAGAGGTCAAAAATGAGAAGAAGAAACCTCAGTTAAAGGACCACGAGCTAAAAGCGTTAATTCAACAAAGTCAAGATGGAGATCAACAAGCGAGAGATACAATCGTTCAAAGTAATATGCGTCTCGTATGGTCGGTTGTGCAGCGTTTTCTTAATCGAGGATACGAACCAGACGATTTATTTCAAATTGGATGTATTGGGCTCTTAAAATCGGTAGATAAATTTGATTTATCTTTCGACGTGAAATTTTCAACATATGCAGTTCCAATGATTATTGGAGAAATACAACGATTTTTACGTGATGATGGATCAGTGAAAGTAAGTAGATCTTTAAAAGAAACAGGAAATAAAATTCGAAAGATGAGAGACGAGCTTTCGAAAGAATTCGGAAGGGCCCCAACGATTAATGAAGTAGCCGAAGCGTTAGAACTAACGCCAGAGGAAGTGGTTCTTGCGCAAGAAGCGAGTCGAGCTCCTTCATCTATACATGAAACGGTGTATGAAAACGACGGGGATCCGATTACTATTTTAGATCAAATTGCTGATCAATCTGAAACGAAATGGTTTGATAAAATTGCTTTAAAAGAAGCAATTAGAGAACTAGATGAGCGAGAACGTTTAATTGTGTATTTACGCTACTATAAAGATCAAACCCAATCAGAAGTAGCAGAGCGCATAGGCATTTCGCAAGTACAAGTTTCAAGACTTGAAAAGAAAATATTAAAACAGATGAAAGATCGAATAGATGAATAGCTATCTATTCGATTTTTTTTATGGCTTTAAATAGGAGTAGATTGTAAACTTTCGTAAAAGTTTACAGAATTTATTGATAATTTAGTAAATTTAAAATATAATCCAACTATGAACTTGTCACAAAGGGGGAAGGAAATATGGAAACGAGGCAACAATGGGGAACGAGGGCTGGATTTATTTTCGCAGCGGTCGGCTCTGCCGTTGGATTAGGAAACATATGGCGTTTTCCTTATACAGCGTATGAAAATGGAGGAGGCGCATTCTTTTTACCGTACTTATTCGCATTATTAACGACTGGTATTTCATTATTGGCGTTTGAATTTGCTCTTGGGCATCGTCACCGTGGTTCAGCGCCACTTACGTTCTTCCGTATTCATCGGCGTGCTGAATTCATTGGATGGTGGCAAATGTGTGTAACGTTTATCGTTTCAACATATTATGCAGTAATTATTGCTTGGTCTATTTCATATACGTACTTTGCAATTACTGGAGCATGGGGGAAAGACACGCAATCATTTTTATTTAAAGAGTACTTACATGTTGCAGATAAGCCAGGGCAGTTTGGGGGGCTTGTGCCGGAAGTATTAATTCCATTAGCTCTCGTTTGGATTATTGTGCTTGGTGTTGCATTCAAAGGAGTTAAAAAAGGAATTGAAGTAGTTAACCGTATTTTCATCCCTTTACTAGTAGTTATGTTCCTTATTATCGTAGTTCGTGCAGTGACGATGGAAGGTGCGATGCAAGGATTAGATGCATTTTTCAAACCAGATTGGAGTCGTATTTTTGATGGAAAGGTATGGCTTGCTGCTTATGGTCAAATTTTCTTTAGTTTATCTTTAGCATTTGGAATTATGATTACGTATTCTAGTTATTTACCGAAAAACTCAGATACAACAAATAATGCCTTTATTACTGGTTTTGCAAACTCAGGATTTGAATTATTAGCAGGGATTGGGGTCTTTGCAGCTCTTGGATTTATGGCAAACAATATGGGAGTACCAGTTGATAAAGTAGCGAGTGCTGGTGTAGGACTTGCATTTGTAGTATTCCCGCAAATTATTAATGAATTACCGATGTCACCGTTATTTGGCGTATTATTTTTCTTATCATTAACGGTTGCCGGAATTACATCTCTCATCTCGCTTGCGGAAGTATGTTTTGCTGCCGTATCTGAAAAGTTCAGCTTAAGCCGCCAAAAAACAATTGGAATTATGGGGACGCTTCTCGTACTAGTTTCTCTTGTTTTTGCAACACGTGGCGGGCTTATGTTCCTAGATGTTGTTGATTATTTCGCTAATAACTTCGGATTAATTTCAATTGCATTAGCGGAAGTAGTTACGATAGGGCTCATTCTACGCCGTTTACCAGTTTATCAAAATCACGCAAACTTCGTATCTGATATTAAGTTAGGGACATTTTGGAGAGTGAGTTTACTCGTTATTACCCCGCTTATGTTAGGGTACATGTTAATTGATGGTACAATCCAAAATATTAAAAAGAACTACGGAGATTATCCAACGGAGTTTGTCGTAACATATGGTTGGTCAATTGCAGCAGCGTTCCTTATCATTGCGCTAATCATTAGTCTAAAGAAATGGAATGCACAAATACATTCAGATTCTGCTAAGCTTGAAAAAGAATGGAAAGATCGGGGTGTTTCATAATGAGTGGATCAGCGATTATGATGATGGTTATTGGTATGGTAGTCATTTGGGGAGGACTCGCATTAAGTATTGCAAATTTATTTAAGAAAAAGGCATAAACTAAAAAACATCTGTACCGAAATGGTACAGATGTTTTTTTATGAAAAAATTGTATTAGAAAAAAATTCAATAACCATACTACAACTACGAGGAAGAGTGAAGAGGTGAATGGAAATTGGAACAAACAATTTATATTAAAATGCGTAATCGATTACAAGTTTCTCCTACGTATGAAGTGAAGCTGGGTGATGTTGCTCAACTTGCGGGAGATGCTCTCGTAGTTCAGTCGTTACAGGATGAGGTAGTGTACAAAATAACAGCTCATGATAAGACGCATGTCGTAATTGATGTGATGAAAATAATTGAGATTATTAGGAAAAAAGCAGCTCATATACAAATTAATTTACTCGGTTCTGGACAAACTCTTGTTGAAATTATATATGAAAAAAAGAAAGTACATCCAATTTTCTTCGGACTTGTATGGTTGTTACTTTTCATTGGAGCGGCCCTTGCGATCATTTATTTTCATGAAGATGTAAGCATGCAACAAGTGCACCAGCGCCTATATTACATGATTACGGGAGAATTTAAGGCACAACCACTTTTATTTCAAATTCCTTATTCATTAGGTCTTGGGTTAGGTATGGTCTTATTTTTTAATCATGTATTTCAAAAGCGAATTAATGAAGAGCCGAGTCCGTTAGAAGTGGAGATGTTCCAGTATCAGCAGTCGCTTGACCAATATGTAATTGTTCATGAAAACAAGGATAATATGAAACAACTTGCCGATGATTGAGTCTGGGCTTGTTATTTTAATTGGTTTAGCGGGAGGGATTGCAGTAGGTAGCGGATATGTCGCATTTTTAGCTGTACTTGGTATAATCCCTCGTCTAGCTCAATTAACGAGAAGTGGAAAGCACATTCAATATTTTGAGTGGGCAGTTATTGCAGGTACGTTAACAGGGGCTTGGTGTAGTTTGAAAAACATTACATTTCAAACGTCACAATATTGGCTTGTTATATTAGGAATATTTTGTGGCACATTCGTTGGAATGCTTGCAGCCGCATTAACAGAAGTGTTAAATGTTTTACCTATTTTAGCGAAACGAGTAGGGGTAGAAGGGAAAATTGTTGTTTTACTCGTTGCTCTTGTACTCGGGAAAGTAATAGGCTCGTTGTTTCACTGGATTTATTTCGTAAAGTAGGAGGCAATATATAAATGACAGGGCGAAAACTAAAGGATGATTACATAAATAAAGTGAAGGAGTACCATCCGAAACCAAATTATTTCATAAATTGTCTTAAGGCATTTCTTGTAGGTGGACTCATTTGTACTGTCGGAGAAGTATTGATGAAATTTTATATACATTATTTTCATTTCAGTGAACAAGAGGCAGGAAATCCGACAGTTGCAACGCTTGTATTGTTATCGGCGATTTTAACAGGTTGTGGTGTATATGATAAAATCGGTCAATTTGCTGGAGCGGGATCAGCAGTACCTGTTACGGGATTTGCGAATTCTATGGCGAGCGCTGCGCTAGAACATAAGAGTGAAGGAATTGTGCTTGGGGTTGCTACAAATATGTTTAAGCTAGCGGGAAGTGTTATCGTTTTTGGAGTCGTTGGTGCATACGTTATTGGGTTAATAAGATATACTTTTAACATTTTTATGTCTTAAAGGAGGGGCTAGTATGAGGTTGACCGGAAAACAAACGTGGGTATTTCAAAATGATATTTATGTGAATGCAACCGGTACTGCTGTCGGTCCAAAAGAAGCTGAAGGCCCTCTTGGAAAGGATTTTGATATTTCATACGATGATTTACATTGCGGAGAGGAAAATTGGGAACTTGCTGAACGAAGATTAATGTCAGATTCAATTCAACAAGTCTTGCAAAAAGGAAATGTAAAAACATCACAAATTGATTTCTTTCTAGCGGGTGATTTATTAAATCAAACAGTGACAGCAAATTATGTTGCGCGTAAGTGGGGGATTCCCTTTTTAGGGATGTTTAGTGCTTGTGCAACCTCGATGGAGACTTTAGCGGTTGGATCAGCCTTTATAGATGGTGGATTCGCAAATCGTGTTTTAGCGACAGTAAGTAGTCATAATGCGACGGCTGAAAGACAGTTCCGTTATCCAACAGAGTATGGGGGACAAAAACCAGGAACAGCAAATTCCACTGTTACAGGTGCGGGATCTATATTAATTAGTAAAGAAAAAAGTGCCATTAAAATTACGGCAGCTACGATTGGAAAAGTGCAAGATTTAGGGATTGCAAATCCTTTAGATATGGGATCAGCGATGGCACCTGCTGCTGCTCACACAATTCAACAACATTTTGAAGATTTGAAGAGAAGTGCAGCAGATTATGATTTGATTGTTACCGGTGATTTATCAGCTATTGGGACACCGATTGCGAAACAACTGTTACTGGAAGAAGGATATGATCTTGGGCATATATATAATGATTGCGGATTAATGATCTATAATTCCGATCAAGAAGAAGTATTTGCTGGTGGTAGTGGCTGTGCTTGTTCAGCTGTTGTCACATATGGTCATTTATTAAGCGAGATGCAAAAAGGGAATTTACAACGGATTTTTGTTGTTGCAACTGGTGCGTTATTAAGCCCGATGATGATGCAACAGAAAGAAACCATTCCAACAATTGCACATGGTGTTGTATTTGAGAGAGTGAAGGGAGAGTGAATTGTGGATTTTATATATGCATTTCTTGTAGGAGGCGCTATTTGTGTAATTGGACAGGTATTGTTAGATTTTGCAAAGTTAACACCAGCCCATTTAATGGCTACCTTTGTAGTACTAGGAGCAGCTTTAGATGGATTCGGATTGTACGATAAGCTTATAAAGTTTGCAGGTGCTGGGGCGACAGTTCCTATTACAAGTTTTGGACATTCCCTATTACACGGGGCAATGCATGCGGCAGAAAAACACGGATATATAGGGATTGGTATGGGTATGTTTAGTTTAACGTCTGCAGGCATTTCAGCAGCGATATTATTTTCATTTTTTGTAGCACTTATATGTAAACCGAAAGGATAAATCAAATGAGACGAAGGGTTGTTTTGGTCACAGATGGAGATGAATATGCAAAGCGAACAATTGAGCTTTTAACGAAGGAATTTGGGGGAAGGTGTATTTCAGCATCACAAAGTAATCCAACCAAATTGACAGGGAAGAAAGTTGTTGAGCTTATTATGCAAACGCCATATGACCCTGTATTTGTTATGTTTGATGACAGTGGATTTATTGGAGAAGGATCTGGTGAAAAAGCTTTAAAATATGTAGCTACACATAAACAAATTGATGTACTGGGGATTTTGGCGGTAGCGTCTAATACACATCATTGGGAATGGGCACGTGTAGATGTAAGTGTAGATCGAAACGGGGATTTAACCGAATACGGTGTTGATAAATTTGGACTTCCAGATGGTGAAATTGGCAGGATTAGCGGAGATACAATTTATTGTTTAGATGATTTGAATGTCCCTGTCATTGTTGGAGTTGGTGATATTGGTAAGATGTGTGGAAATGACGAATGGGAGAGAGGATCACCTATTACTAGAAAAGCAATTCAATTAATTTTGGAAAGGAGTGGATTTTATGACGAAGCCTAAAAAAGTGGATATCCCTATCTCATCTTTTTTGAGCGATAATGAAAATTATTTAAAGCAAACAGTTGGACTAGGGGTTACATATGATGTTGGCATACGTAAATTTCAAATTTTAAATAAAGAAATTGGTGTGTTATTTGTAAATGGACTTTGTGATACGAATTATATTATCCCTATTTTAGAAGAAGCGGTGGATACAAATGAAATAAGGAATGTAGAAGAAGATACAGTGAAGCTTTTAGAGAATCGTTTAATTCATCAACAAGTAAGTAAAGTGAAAACGATGGATGAAGTAATGCTCCAAGTATTATCAGGACTCATCATTATATTTGTGGAAGGTGAAACAGAAGCGTTTGCAATAGATGTTCGTAGTTATCCGGGCCGAACGCCGACAGAACCAGATACAGAAAAGGTAGTACGTGGTGCAAGGGATGGATTTGTTGAAAATATTGTTGTAAATACAGCGTTAATCCGTAGAAGGATACGTGACCCGCGTCTTCGAAATGAAATGATTCGAGTAGGAGATAGATCGCAAACGGATATTTGTATTACATATGTACAAGATGTTGCAAATCCGGATTTAGTTAAGATTATAAAACAAGAATTAAATAACATCGATGTCGATGGAATTACGATGGCGGATAAAACAGTGGAAGAATTTGTTGTAAAGCAAAGCTATAATCCATTCCCACTTATTCGTTATACAGAAAGACCGGATGTGGCGGCGAATCATATATTAGAAGGACATGTGCTAGTACTAGTTGATACATCACCAAGTGCTATGATTACTCCAACAACATATTTCCACCATTTACAGCATGCAGAAGAGTTTAGACAAAATCCGGCTGTCGGTACATTTTTACGCTGGGTACGCTTTTTAGGTGTCTTATTTTCCTTGTTTTTACTACCATTTTGGTTAGTATTTGTATTTGATCCAACTCTTTTACCAGCAAATCTTGCTTTCATTGGACCGAATAAGATGACGCATTTACCGATTTTATTACAAGTGTTGATGGCCGAGATCGGACTTGAGTTTTTAAGGATGGCAGCCATTCATACTCCAACGCCGTTATCGTCTGCAGCAGGATTAATTTCCGCCATATTAATTGGTCAAATAGCAATTGATGTAGGTTTGTTTGTACCAGAAGTTATTTTGTATGTAGCAGTTTCTATGATTGGTGCATATGCAACACCGAGTTATGAATTAGGACTCGGAAATAAGATTGGAAAATTATTTGTTATTATTTTAACCGGTCTCTTCCATGAGATGGGATTTGTAATAGGTATGACAATATTACTTTTATTTTTAACATCGATAAAGAGTTTACAAACACCATACTTATGGCCATTTCTGCCATTTGATTGGGGAGCTTTAACGAAGATTCTAATTCGTCCAACAATGTCTAGTTTAAAAGTACGTCCAAGTATTGTAAGACCTCAAAATGTAAAAAGACAAAAATAAACGGGATTATACACCCGTTTATTTTTTTAGCAAAAATTTATTGTTTTTTAACAAAAATCAAACATTTTTTGTGTACACTTAGAGTAGATATTGTGTATGGAAGGGGAAGAGGACATGATTAAATTATTTGTAAGTGATTTAGATGACACGCTCGTTTACAATGTGAATCATATGCAAAAAGAAGATGAACGTGCAATTAGTTGGTTAGCTGAAAAAGGGACAAATATTTGTTTTGCCTCTGGCCGCTTTACTCATCGAATTGATGAAGTTGTAAATAGGTTTGCATTCCCGTATTACACAACGAGTTTAAATGGAGCGACGATGTTACTGCCGGATGGACAAATATTTCATGAATCAAGTTTTGAAGATGGGATTGCCCAGGAAATATATCGATATATCCATAAAAAGGGACTAGTAGATATTGTTTGTGCAAATGAGCAACGGTATACAAAAAGAAAGAATGAACATCATCATAATTTTGAAACGTATATGGGCGTGCATATTGCTGAGATAGAAGCGTTAGAAGAGGAATTTGGTAAGACTGTACATCCTGCGAAATTGTTTGTTTTTGGGGAAGAGGAGACAATTGTAGCATTAGATCAAGAATTACGAGATACATTTCAGAGCGAAGCAGAAGTTTTTATGTCTGGTAAACGCTATGTTGATATTATGCCAAGAGGAGTAAGTAAAGGGAGTGCTTTAAGGCGACTGATGGAACATTTGCAAATTGAAGCAAATGAAGTTGCATGCATTGGAGATTCTTTCAATGATATTTCTATGTTTGAAGTAACCCCCCATTCATTTACTCTTCATCATGCTCATCCATATGTGAAGGAGAAGGCAAATCATGTTGTTCGTTCGGTTGAAGAAGCTGTTATGAAATTGCCGTTACTTGTATAAAAAAAGAAGCTCGCTACTAGCGAGCTTCTTTTTACTTGAATAACGATTTAACAAAATCAATGATACTTGAGAAGAAATCTTTAACTTTATCTAGGAAACCTTGCCCTTCTTCAGATCCTAAAAAGGCAGAAACGTGTTCTTTTGCTTTATTTAACTGACTGCCAACTTGATTCCAATCGATATTAAGATTTTTCATTTTATCAAATAGCGCAACTAAGTTATCTAACTGTTCATCCGTTAATGTAATACCAAGTTGATCCGCAATTTTTTTAATTAATGAACGTAAATCTTCAGTCGTTTTTGGCTGTTCTTTGGCAATTTCTTCTTTAATTTTTGCAACAAGTTGAACTGCTTTTTCTTCACCAATTTTATCGCCGAGCTGGGCTGTTTGCACCATTTCTTCATTAGCTACTTTTTTTACTTCCTCAGGAATTGCTTTGTTCGATGTTGTTTCGTAGGCTTTCATTAAACCGGTTAAAGCAGCAGTTCCTGAAACTTTAAATGGTGCAGTAATTTGAATTTCTGCATCTTTTACACCTGCTGTAATAAGTGCATTTGTGTACATTGCATCTGTTATCGAATTAATGTTTTTTGAACGTACAATGAGACCAGATCCTGGCTTTGTGTATGTAATCATAGAAGAGGAAATTGCTCTCGTACCAATTTGCGCTTTTGGAACAATCCCTTCTAGAAATTTATGTTCTTCCGCATTAGACACAGTAATAATTGTAGCATCTTTTGGTGCTTTCATTTCTTTTAACAGATCTTGTTTTTGTTGTTCAGACAAGTTTTCTCCTAGTGTAACAATTGATTCTCCTTCGATGATGTCTGCAAACGAAGCTGTTGGCATCATAAATACCGTTACAGCTAATAGCAGAGCTAGTAATTTCGTTTTCACGAAAAATCGCTCCCTTTCTCTTTCTAAAATTTTCGAGCAACACAGTTATTATAGTATATATTTCTTATTTGTCACCTAGCTTTTACCACATTTCAAAAAAGAAGTATGTAGATTGTCGGATTCTTTTTGTTTCTAGTCATGAATGTGGTAATATAGTGCTGAGATAGTTGAAAGGAGACATATACATATGAAAACTTTAGGATACATATTAATGGAAAATGGTGAAAAAATCGATTTAGAATTTTTCCCAGAAGAGGCACCAAAAACAGTAGAAAACTTTAAAAAACTAGCAGAGCAAGGATTTTATGATGGTGTGACATTCCACCGCGTTATTCCTGGCTTCGTAAGCCAAGGTGGAGATCCAACAGGAACAGGTGCAGGTGGCCCAGGTTACTCTATCCCATGTGAAACTGATGGAAATCCTCATAGACACCTTGTAGGATCACTTTCTATGGCTCACGCTGGCCGTAACACTGGCGGTAGCCAATTCTTTGTTGTTCATGAGCCACAACCACATTTAGATGGTGTACATACTGTATTCGGTAAAGCAACAAGTGGTATTGAAACAGTATTAAACATGCGTCAAGGCGATGTAATGAAAGAAGTTAAAGTTTGGGAAGAATAAGTTAATGGGAAAAGAGAGCTATGGCTCTCTTTTTTGTTTATTTTTAATAGGAATGGGGATTTCGTTTGCGGTCATGATACAAGTAGTACTGTTATTGTAGTGAAAATATGGCGCTTATGAGAACAAAATTTTAACATATTACATAGAATACATTAGATTACATGTTTCAATAAATATTTTTTATTACATTCATTTCGCTAGAATTCACTTGCTCTCAGGTGATGAATATTGAAGTGATAATGAGCGGTGGCTGTATCTTTTCGCTTTCATATAACAACGTTTCGCCTCCTATCTACTTAGAAAAAATAGTATTGAAACATATATTTGACTTTCTTCTTTTCGCTTTGTATGATTATCAAGTTGTTTTAAGCCCTTCTCACTCTGTTGAAAATATTGTAAAATGAATGTGATATGAAAAGAGTGGTTGAGGGGATTAATAGTTTGTAACTTTTGTAAGAAGGGATAAGGGTTATGTTAATTCGTTTTAAAAAAAGTTATGAAAAGATTGCAATGGGGCTTCTTTCATTTATGCCAACGGAAAAAGATGTGAAAACATTACAATTGACTATGAAAGATTATGAAGCAAAAGATGATTGGCAATTGTATTTGTGGAAACAAAACGAAGATTTTGTTGGGATAATGGGGATTGTAAAAAAAGAGAATCAAGTTTTGGAAATTCAGCATTTGAGTGTGAACCCATCTCATCGTCATATGGGTATTGGGACGAAGATGGTACAAGAGTTAAAGAGCAAATTTCTTGAGTTTACAATTTGCGGAAATGAGCAAACAGCAAGTTTTTGCAAAAAGTGTAAAGAGCTTGAACAAAATATACATTCGTGAAAGCAGAGATAAGTAGTTTATTATCTCTGCTTTCTTTTTTGTAATTGCTCGTTTCGTTCAGTGATGACTTCTGTTCGATCACGTAATGTGTGCTTATGTACTATATATTCATTAGAAGAAGCATTCACGTCTTTCCAAGAGAGGCTTTGTTTCTGACATAATTCCATGCAATGCTTTTCTAATGCTGTATCTGATAATGGTAAAAATAACGGGATGAAATTTTCTTCTTTCTGTATAGATTGCAATCTATCCTTGAGTAAAAATAGAAGTTGTGTGGCATTTATTCCTAAACGTAGTAAAGGTGCACTATTTTTTTCTAAAATCGTTATAGCGCTTTTCATCATCTTTTCTGCGCCATTCCAGTTAGAGCGTCTTTGATGATATAAAGAAACTGCAATTTGAATGAGACCAACTAAATAATGATCACGATCTCCTCTTGGCTTTTCTTTCCAATATTCCTCCAGTATTTCATGGCATTCAAAATAATCATAATCTCCGTGAAAATGAATTAAAAATTGTATGTATTCGGTAGGATACATGTTCTTCACCCCTGTTTAACGGTTATAAATACAAGTGTATCATAGAAATATGAACAATAAACGACTAGGGAAATGTCCCTAGCCGTTATTGTTCATATTAGCAGAAGCAAGCTGCCCCTACAATAATTAGTAAAATAAACAATACAACAAGTAATGCGAACCCACCGCTAAAACCGCAATCAACGTGACCCATAGTTTTTTGACCTCCTACATTGTTCTTACTACACTGTTATCATATGAAGCGATGGGCATGATGACATAGGCATCGGTCTATTTTTAATTAAATTTCTTAAAAAGGTTGGATAGAACATGAGTATGCTCTATACTTATGATGTTATAGAAAAAATGTGGTGGGATGCTTTGTGCAGTATAATTTTAAAGTAGAGGCTTTTGAAGGGCCTTTAGATTTATTGTTACATTTAATACATCGTTATGAAATTGACATATATAATATTCCTGTAGCGGAAATTACAGAGCAATATTTATCTTATGTACATACGATGAAAGAACTACAATTAGATGTTGCAAGTGAGTATTTAGTAATGGCTGCGACTTTATTACAAATTAAAAGTAAAATGTTGTTGCCGAAACATGAAGAAGATGTACTTGATAACGGTGATGACTTTATAGATGATCCTCGTCAAGAATTGATGGAGAGGCTAATTGAATATAAGAAATATAAGCAAGTTGCTACTGAACTAAAAGAAAGAGAACTAGAAAGAGCACAGCTATATACACGTCCGCCAATTGATTTTACATCATTGCAACAAGAAGAGGAGACAAACTTGCCTCTTGATGTTACGTTATATGATATGCTAGCGGCATTTCAAAAATTAATGCGCCGTAAAAAAGCAAAGAAACCTGTAACAACACGTATTACTCGTCAAGAAATACCAATTTCACAGCGCATGACTGATATTTTAAAGCAGTTAGAAATACAAGGTGGTCGTCAAAGTTTTTATGATTTGTTTGTTGATGATGAACGGGAAATAATGGTTGTAACATTTTTAGCGGTTCTTGAGCTTATGAAAAATCAACAAATTATAATTGAACAAGAACATAATTTTGATGAAATTTTCGTATCAAGCTCTACTAAATTTGCATAGAGTTAGTATGGTAAATGAGATAGAAATAGTTATATCTCATGCTAGGTTTGAATGTATCGTTTGGAACAAGAGAAAAAATATTGAACCGAACGCATGAATTGTGATTCGGTTTTTTGATGTGTATTTTTATGGGAAAAATAGGAGGAAGGAGCTCGTAAAATGGATAGAGCAGAACAGAAATCAATCATTGAAGGGCTTTTATTTGTGTCTGGTGATGAAGGGATTTATCCAGAACAAATAGCGAAAGTCCTTGAAATTGAAGGAAATGAAGTAATCGATATTTTAGAAGAAATGCAACAAGAATGTGAAGGTACACACCGAGGCTTGCAAATTGTACAGTATGCAAAAGTATATCGTTTTGCTACAAAGAAAGAACATGCTTCGTACTATCAAAAATTAATAGATACCCCAACAGCTGCTTCACTCTCTCAGGCTGCTCTAGAAACGTTAGCGATTGTGGCATATCGTCAACCCATTACAAGGACTGAAATGGAAGAGATTAGAGGTGTAAAAACCGATAAGGCGTTACAAACGTTAGTTTCACACTTACTTATAAAAGAAATGGGAAGAGCAGAAGGGCCCGGGCGTCCTATTTTATATGGAACAACGAAAGAGTTTTTAGATACATTTGGACTGAAAACCTTAGATGATTTACCAGCACTTTCTGAAGAGAATGAACAAATGAATGAAGCAGATTTATTCTTTGGTTCTTTACAGGAGATATCGAAATAAAAGCTTAGCATTTTGCTAAGCTTTTTTTGTATATCAATTTTATACCGTGCCATACTAAATGAAAAAAGGAGACGAGTTATGAGAAGTATGCGAAGTATCTTATTGTTAGTTTCTGTTTTGTTATGCTTTTCTTTAAATAGTACATCGGCCAAAAGATATATGATGTCTATTCATACCACGTCTCCTTTACATACGCAGCGGCAACATTTTGGTAAAATGAAAGTGAGCTTTTTAAAAGTTGGCCAAGGTGATGCAACACTTATTACATTGCCAAATGGACAAACGATGTTAATTGACGGGGGACCTTATGAAGCCGGTGAGGTTATCATTCAAAAACTAATCGAAAAAGGGATTAATCATTTAGATGTTATCGTCAGTACGCATCCTGATATGGATCACATTGGAGGATTGATTCCGATTGTAGAGCAAATGCCGGTATCACTTATATTAGATAGTGGAAAAACGTATAGTTCTTTTACGTATCACACATACCGGAATCATATTAAAAAAAGAGGAATTCCTTTCGTTTCAGTAAAAGAGGGACAATACATACCACTAGATCCGCATATTTCCATACAAGTATTAAACAATGGGAAATCAAAAGATGAAAATAATGAATCTTCAATTGTGTTAAAGGTACGATACGGAAAAGCGGATTTTTTACTAATGGGTGACGCTGATGTGCGGACGGAAACGGAAATATTAAAGCAATTTGATGTACATGCAGATGTGTTAAAGGTGGGGCATCATGGCTCATATACTTCAACAAGTGAAATGTTTCTTAAGAAAGTAGAGCCACAGTTTGCAATTCTTTCATATGGAAGCAGAAATCCGTATGGGCATCCGCACCAAAGTGTAGTGAGACGCTTAAACAGACATGGTATAATGATATATGGAACAAATAAACGTACAGTAGAAATGGAAACAGACGGCGAGCATATTACAATAGGCACTAGTGGATTAATGCCATTACTTAAATGAGTAATAGGATACGAGGATATTCTCCCTTTTTGGAAAACTGAATAACATATATTATAATTGAGAGAGACGCAGCAAGTGTCCTTTTTGTTAAACAAAAAGGAAATTTCATTCGAATGTCTAGACAACTACTCGTGCATATATTAAGATGGAATTAGGCGAATAAGGTAATAATAACAAGTAGGTATTTCATGGGAAAGGATCGATGAAAATGAAAACGCAAGTTGTCATCAATGCCAAAATTTATACAGGTCAAGAAGTAGTGGAAAACGGATTTATTCGTTACGCAGAAACAATTAAAGAAATTGGTTTGATGGCTCAATATGTATCACAAGAAAATGAAGCGGTTTTAGATGCGGCAGGTAAAATTGTGATTCCAGGTATGATCGATGTTCATATTCATGGTGGATACGATATTGATGCGATGGATGCAAATAGCGATGGATTAGTAACTCTAGGTAAAGAAATGTTAAAAGAAGGAGTTACAACTTACTTCCCAACAACAATGACACAAGCTCCAGAAGCAATCGAAGCAGCACTACATGCTGCGAAGGAAGCGAAAGAAAAAGGAGCACATTTCGAATATATTCACTTAGAAGGACCGTATGTTTCAAAAAAACGTGCAGGTGCACAACCACTTGAACATATTGTTCCTGCGAATATTGAGCAATTTAAACAATGGCAGGAAGCAAGCGGGAATCTCATTAAATTAGTAACATATGCACCTGAAGAAGAAGGTGCGTTAGAGTTTGAGCAGTATCTTGCTGAAACTGGTGTTGTGGGCACAATGGGGCATACAGATGCAATTGATGCGCAACTAAAAAATAGAAACATTACACATGCAACGCATTTATACAATCAAATGCGTGGATTACATCACCGTGAACCAGGGGTTGTTGGTCATGTGTTATTAAATCCAGATGTAATGGTTGAAGTAATTACAGATGGTATTCACATTCACCCTGATATGGTGAAATTAGCATATAAATTAAAAGGACCGAAAAAAGTAAGTGTTATTACTGACGCAATGCGTGCAAAAGGTCTTGAAGATGGATTATATGAGCTTGGCGGACAGCCAGTACATGTAAAAGATGGTAGTGCTCGATTAGAAGATGGAACGTTAGCTGGTAGTATTCTAAAAATGGATCAAGCTTTCCGAAATGTAATTGAATTTACAGGTTGTTCAATCGAAGATGCAGTACTAATGACATCAGTTAACCAAGCAGAAGAGTTTGGATTAAATCATAAAGGTGCATTAGCGGTAGGAAAAGATGCAGACTTTGTTGTGATGAATGAAGATTTACATGTATATGATACGGTTCGTTTAGGAATTCATATGAAGGAAGGGAAGTAATTAAATGAATATTCTTGTTGTAAAAACTCCAGAAGAACTAGCAGAAGCAGGTTATAAATTAATTGAAGAAGTTGTAAAAACAAAAGAAAATCCAACATTAGGAATGGCTACAGGAAGCTCTCCATTAGGTATTTATGCAGAAATGCGAAAAAATAAACTTGATACAAGCCGTGTAACCACTGTAAACTTAGATGAGTACGTAAATTTACCACATGAAGATAAAAACAGCTATCACTATTTTATGCAAGAACAGTTGTTTGATCATCTTCCATTTAAACAAACTTATGTACCAAACGGGATGGCAAGTGATTTAGAGGAAGAGTGCAAGCGTTATGAGGGCATTCTAGCTGCTAACCCAGTTGACCTACAGATTCTTGGAATCGGTGAAAACGGTCACATCGGATTTAACGAACCAGGAACACTGTTTAATTCTCCAACAAACATTGTTGAATTAACAGAATCTACACGCCAAGCAAACCTTCGCTTCTTCGAAAAAGAAGAAGATGTGCCAACTCATGCGATTACAATGGGAATTGGAAGCATTATGAAAGCGAAACAAATTCTACTTGTTGCTATGGGTTCTAAAAAGGCAGAAGCTGTTAAAGAATTATTGCAAGGTGAATATAGTGAAGCGTGTCCTGCTACAGTTTTACAACGTCATCCGAATGTAACCGTAATCGCTGATCAAGAAGCTCTATCTTTATGCAGTGAGGCGATTGCTGATGAACATCGACAAGTATTCACCATTTCCGATCTATTATCAGATTCAAGAGTGGGTGAAACAGCTAATTGAGGACGGCGAATGGAAGCCGGGAGATAAAATCCCATCTGAGAATGAACTTTGCGATAAGTTCGAAGTGAGTCGTATGACAATCAGACAGGCGATTAATAATTTAGTGGAACAAGGTTATTTATATCGGAAACGTGGAATCGGTACGTTTGTCCAACTTCCGAAAGTGGAACAAAAATTGCAAGGAATGACGGGATTCACAGAAGATATGATTTCTCGTGGGATGAACCCAAGTAGTCAATTACTTAGTTTCCGCCTAGTTCCAGCTACTGCGAAAATTGCAGACCGGTTGAGAATACAGGAGGGAGAGTCGGTTTATGAAGTGAGGCGTATTCGCTTAGCTGATGATGAACCGATTGCTTTTGAGACGACATATTTGTCGCCAGCTCTTGTAAAAGATATTAACGAAGAAATATTGCAACAATCTTTATATGAACATTTAGAGAAAAAACTGGGCTTTAAACTTGTTAGCGCTACTCAATCAATTGAAGCTTCAATTGCAACGGATAATGAAGCGGAACATCTGCATATTCCTAAAAAGGCGCCAGTGCTTGTAATGCGTCAATGGTCATATTCAGAAGGTGAAGTACCGTTAGAGTATGTGAAATGTATTTATCGTGGGGATCGTTATAAGTTTATTACAAACATCGCACGTAACAAATAATATATTTCAGTTCGTGAAGTACAGTTAATGTCAAATTGTTTAACATGTAAAGAAAAAATACGACTCATCCTTACAAGGAGTGAGTCGTATTTTTATTATGAGCAATTACGTGGTTAACAGCATCTTTAACTGTATTTACTACATAGTGAGCGTGTTCTTTTACTGCGTCATCTGCTTGAGACATAGCAAAACTGTGAGGAGTTAAAGAAAACATTGGGATATCATTATAAGAATCCCCTATGCAAGCAACTTCATCTGGCTGTATTTGAAACTCTTTTAATAAAACAGAAATAGCAGCCCCTTTACTAATATTAGGTGGCATTACATCTAAACATTGTTCTGCTGAAATGAATGTACTAACTTTTCCGTGGAATTTTTCATCAATTTTTTTCTGAAGGATTTGTAAGCTTTCCTTTGTTCCACCGACAGAGATTTTATTTGGAAAAATTGTATCATCAATTTTCTGTAATAGATGCGGTTCTTCAACAGAAGTCATCGTGACTTGTTGTTCGAGCTCATGAATAAACGGTGTTTTTTCTTCAATGTAATAATTATGCTCATCACTTACATAACGAAAATAAGGATCTTCATTTGTCATTGCTAACAGATCAGGTAGAATACTCGAATCGAATGTTGCGGATAATAGTTGCTCGTTTTCATGTGTGTACACGAAAACACCATTTACACTAATGCGATGGAAATTTGAATTTACAGCTTTCATTAATTCTGCAATCTCATTATCAAGTCGGCCAGAAGCGAAACAAAGAATAACATTTTGCTCAGCAAGACTACGAAGTGCTACAAAATCCTGTTCGTCAATTAATCCTCCGTGTTGCATCATTGTACCATCGATATCACTTACAAACATTTTAATCATGTTGTTATCCCCTTTCTATGTACAGTTGCTCTTACATTATACGCATCATATATAAACATGTCTAAAAAATGAATTTTTATGAAATGGTAGATGTTTTACATTGACGACAAAGAAGAATGTTCTGTAACATAAAAGCAGGCTATTTAAGTACGAGGGTGGTGTTATATGAATAATTATCTAGAAATTAAAAAAGTTTTAAATAATAATGTCATCATTGCTAGCCATCCTGAACACGAGGAAGTAGTAGTGATTGGTAAAGGAATTGGATTTGGGAAAAAAGCGAAAGACGTATTGGAGCAAGAACAAATTGAGAAAATGTTTGTTTTAAAAAATGAACGTGATCGTGAACAATACAAACTGTTAGTGCCACATGTGAGTGAAAAATTAATTGAATTAATGAATGATATTATGTTCTACATTCAAGAAAAAGCAAAATCACCATTGAATGAACATATTCATATCGCTTTAACAGATCATATTTCTTTTGCAATTAAGAGATTAAAACAAGGACTTACAATTGATAATCCTTTTTTAGTTGAAACGAAAATGCTCTATCCAGAGGAATATGAAATTGCTGAAGGTGTTGTAGATCTTTTAAATTCTCGTTTGCAAATTATATTGCCAGAAGGAGAAATTGGTTTTATTGCACTCCATATATACAGTTCACTTACAAATTCAGATTTATCTTCAGTTAATCAAAACTCCCGTCTTATTGCACAGCTTGTATCTTTAATTGAGACAAACTTACAAATTACATTAGACCAAGAAAGTATCCACTACTTACGCCTTATCCGTCATTTGCAATATGCTATTGAACGGGTGAAAAAAGGGGAGAAAGTAGAGGAATCACAAAGCTTTGCTGATTTATTAAAGGCGGAATATCCCGTCTGTTATAATTTAGCTTGGAAGCTCGTTAAGGTCATGCAAAAAGAATTGCAACTTCCTGTGTATGAAGCAGAGAGCATATATTTAACGATGCACCTGCAGCGCTTAGTGAAAGCAGAGCATGTGTAAAAAGACATATATTTTTGTCTAAAATGAAAACGTTAAAAAAAATCATTGAATCGCTTACAATAGTTATGTATAATAACTATTGCAAAGTTATACAAATTTCGACAAACACATTAAGGTAAGTAACGAAAACGTTTGCCTTAATTATAGTGAACTTATACGTAAACCTATTTTTGACACGTGTTACTGATTCGATCAGGCATGAGTGGAGAAAAGTAAGGAATGTAAGCTTGAGAAAGGGATATACTACCCTTTGTATAGCTATCGTTCTATCTTTTTTTCCTCATGTCTTTTTGGCGTTTGTCGGAAGGTATCAATATAGATAAGAGAGGAAGGGTTTCCATGTTTAAGAAGATCTTTGGTGTTCTTCAAAAAGTCGGAAAAGCGTTAATGCTTCCAGTAGCGATTTTACCGGCAGCAGGTATTTTACTTGGATTTGGTAATGCATTTCAAAATCCACAGTTAACAAATGTTATTCCTGCTTTAAAAGCAGATTGGTTCGTAATGGTAGCAAAAATTATGGAACAATCTGGTGATATTATTTTCGCTAACCTTGCATTATTATTCGCAGTTGGGGTAGCAATTGGTTTAGCTGGTGGAGACGGAGTAGCTGGATTAGCAGCATTCGTTGGCTACTTAATTATGAACAAAACGATGAGTGTGTTCTTAGAAGTAGATAAGCTAGTGAAAGTAACAAGTTCTGGAGCAGATCCAGTAAAAATTGGATTTGCTGATCCAGCATATGCAAACGTATTAGGAATTCCAACGCTACAAACGGGAGTGTTTGGTGGTATTATCGTCGGTATAGTAGCGGCATATTGCTACAATAAATACTTCAACATTGAATTACCGTCATACTTAGGTTTCTTCGCAGGTAAGCGTTTCGTACCGATCGCAACTGCAACATTCTCTTTAGTAGTAGGTATTATCATGTGTTTCATTTGGCCATACATTCAAGGTGGCTTAAATACGTTCTCACATCAAATGATTGATGCAAATAGAACATTAGCAGCATTCATATTCGGTTTAATTGAACGTTCATTAATTCCATTTGGATTACATCACATTTTCTATTCACCGTTCTGGTTCGAATTCGGTCAGTATACAAATGCAGCTGGCGAATTAATCCGTGGTGATCAAAAAATCTTTATGGCACAGTTAAAAGACGGTGTAGAATTAACAGCAGGTACATTTACAACTGGTAAGTATCCGTTCATGATGTTCGGTCTTCCAGCAGCAGCATTAGCAATGTACCATGAAGCACGTCCAGAAAATAAAAAATTAGCAGCTGGTATTTTAGGCTCTGCTGCATTAACATCTTTCTTAACAGGTATTACAGAACCACTTGAATTTTCATTCTTATTCGTAGCACCAGTACTATTCGGAATTCATGCCGTATTCGCTGGTCTATCATTTATGACAATGCAAATTTTAGGTGTTAAAATTGGTATGACATTCTCTGGTGGTTTAATCGACTTTATGTTATTCGGAGTACTACCAGGCCGTACAGCATGGTGGTGGGTAATTATTGTTGGTCTTGTGCTAGCAGTTATTTACTACTTCGGATTCCGCTTTGCAATCCGTAAATGGGATTTAAAAACACCTGGTCGTGAAGTAGCAAATGCGAATGACGGTGCAGGAAAAACTGAAGCGGGTGAACTTCCTCGTGAAGTATTAGTAGCACTTGGTGGTCAAGAAAACATTGCTTCTTTAGACGCTTGTATTACTCGTTTACGTGTTCAAGTTAACGAACAAAAGAACGTAAACAAAGATCGCTTAAAAGAGCTTGGAGCAGCTGGTGTACTTGAAGTAGGAAATAACATTCAAGCTATTTTCGGACCGAAATCTGACACATTAAAATCACAAATTCATGATATTATGTCAGGTCGTACACCTCATGTTGAAAAAGAAGAGCCTGTAAAAGTAGAAGAAGCTCCTCAGCAAGTTGATGAAAACGAAACAATCGTTTCACCAATTGAAGGGAAAATCTTACCGATTACAGAAGTACCTGATCAAGTATTCTCAGGAAAAATGATGGGAGACGGATTTGCAATCGAGCCAACAGAAGGAACAGTAGTTTCTCCAGTTAATGGTGAGATTGTCAACGTATTCCCTACAAAGCATGCGATTGGCATTCAATCTGAAGGCGGAAAAGAAATTTTAATCCATTTCGGTATTGATACTGTAAAATTAAATGGTGAAGGTTTTGAAGCACTTGTAGCACAAGGCGACAAAGTGAAACAAGGACAACCATTATTAAAAGTAGATCTTGCATTTGTAAAAGAAAATGCACCATCTATCATTACACCAATTGTCTTTACGAATTTACAACAAGGACAACAAGTCGAATTGAAAAAAGATGGAAATGTTAAGAAGGGCGAAAACGCTATTATTGACATTCAGTAGGAATTTGACGCAAAATGTTTATAATTATAATAGGCGATGTGGTTGACCGAACATCGCCTATTATATACAATAGATGATGTAGTACTCACGTCTATACAACTAAAAAAATACTGTAATTTAAAGGAGATAAATTATCATGGAAAAAATCTTTAAAGTAACTAGCGACTCAGGAATTCATGCTCGTCCAGCAACTCTACTTGTAAACACTGCAAGCAAATTTGGTTCTGACATTAACTTAGAGTATAACGGAAAAAACGTTAACTTAAAATCAATCATGGGCGTTATGTCTTTAGGTATTCAACAAAACGCAGAAATTAAAATCACTGCAAATGGTGATGATGCAGCTCAAGCACTAGCAGCTATCGAAGAAACTATGAAAAACGAAGGATTAGGAGAATAATGACTCTTAACATTCAAGGGATCGCTGCATCAAGTGGGATTGCTATTGCAAAGGCTTTCAGACTTGAGAATCCTGAATTTAACATTGAAAAGAAATCAATTACAAACGAAGCTGCTGAAATTGCACGCTTAGACGCTGCGCTTGAGAAAGCAAAAACTGAATTAGAAGCTATTAAGGACCACGCTTTTGCTGAGCTAGGTGCTGATAAAGCTGCGATCTTTGAAGCACATTTATTAGTGTTAAATGATCCAGAACTAGTAAACCCAGTAAAAGATAAAGTAAATAGCGAAAAAGTAAATGCTGAATTTGCAATGGATGAAGTTGCATCAATGTTTATTTCTATGTTTGAAAACATGGATAACGAATATATGAAAGAACGTGCTGCGGACATTCGTGACGTAACAAAACGCGTTCTTGCACATTTACTAGGAATTAACTTCTCAAACCCTGGTACAATTTCTGAAGAAGTAATCATCATTGCTGAAGATTTAACACCATCTGATACAGCTCAGTTAAACCGTAAGTATGCAAAAGGTTTTACAACTGATATCGGTGGACGTACATCTCACTCTGCAATTATGGCTCGTTCTATGGAAATTCCAGCTGTTGTTGGTACGAAAGTTGTTATGGAGAAAATCCAAAACGGCGACATCGTAATCATCGACGGTTTAGATGGAGAAGTAATTGTAAATCCATCAGAAGAAACTCTTCGTTCTTTTGAAGAAAAGAAAGCGAAATTTGAAGAGCAAAAAACTGAATGGGCAAAATTAAAAGACCAAGCTACTGTAACAAGTGATGGACATCACGTTGAGCTTGTTGCAAATATCGGAACACCAAATGATGTACAAGGTATTATCGATAATGGCGGAGAAGGCGTTGGTTTATACCGTACAGAATTCTTATACATGGGCCGTGACAATCTTCCAACAGAAGAAGAGCAGTTCGAAGCGTATAAAGCAGTTCTTGAAGGTGTAAAAGAAGGTCAACCTGTTGTTGTTCGTACACTTGATATCGGTGGAGATAAAGAGCTTCCATACTTACATTTACCAAAAGAAATGAACCCATTCTTAGGATACCGTGCAATTCGCTTATGTCTTGATGAGCAAGATGTGTTCCGTACACAACTTCGTGCATTACTTCGTGCTAGCGTATACGGTAACTTAAAAATTATGTTCCCAATGATTGCAACTCTTGATGAGTTCCGTCAAGCGAAAGCAATCTTATTAGAAGAGAAAGCGAAACTTGTAGAAGCGGGTACAACTGTTTCTGATTCTATTGAAGTGGGTATGATGGTTGAAATCCCAGCTTCAGCAGTATTAGCAGATCAATTCGCAAAAGAAGTTGATTTCTTCTCTATCGGAACAAATGATTTAATCCAATACACAATGGCTGCAGACCGTATGAACGAACAAGTAGCTTACTTATACCAACCGTATAACCCATCTATTTTACGTCTTGTAAAAATGGTTATCGAAGCGGCTCATAAAGAAGGAAAATGGGCTGGTATGTGTGGTGAGATGGCGGGAGATTCACTTGCTATCCCATTATTATTAGGATTAGGTTTAGATGAGTTCAGTATGAGTGCAACATCTATTCTTCCTGCAAGAACACAACTAAGCAAGTTGTCAAAAGCAGAAATGGAAACATTAGCAGAAAAAGCATTAATGATGTCAACTGCTGAAGAAGTTGTTGAACTAGTTAAAAGCATATAATCAATAAAAAAACCTGAGTCGATTTGAAATCGGTCTCAGGTTTTTTCTATGAGAAAAGTAAATCTTATTTTCTTACTATAGAGGATAAGGAACAGAATTAGATAGCGATAGCAACGATATCAGTTGGGCATACACGTAAAATACCAGTAAAAGTATTTCGGTTTTGATTGTTCTTATCGTCTTTATTATTGTTATCTTTGTTATCGTTATTACGAGCTAAAGCAGAGAAAAGAGCAACACCATTAGCGAAACCTTCAAAAATTACATTGTTGAATGTGCCGTTACCTCTAATGCTTAAAAGAGAAAGCTCTGTTCCAACTGAAATGCTAGCAAGCACGTTACATACAGCTGGTTGTTGTGGTCTAACTACCTCTCTCTCTTTCTCACGATGGTCACACTCTCTTTCACGATGATGACAGTCTCTAAAGTTATCACAGCATCCAAATGATCCAAACATAATCCTCATCACCCCCTTCACACTTATAATCTATGTAAGTTCGGTAGTGAGTGACTGGACAGAGAGTGGAATTTTTTCTAGGGGATTTTCTCATTTTAAAAGACTAGCTGGGTGTTTATTACGGGATGATGTTTAAAATAGGATAGATATCACAAAAAAATGTAAAGACCACCGAAATGAATGAAATAGGTAGCCTTTACACTTTTTTGCTTTTATATAAAACGATGATATATACAGGAAGAGCTAAGAGTAGTGGTGCAATGGATCTTGCCGTATGTTTTTCTGCTTCTAATTGAAACGCTTCTTCTTTTGGGAATTGTAACACTGATATGTTTGCAGCATCGCCAATAAAATATAACAGCAGTACAGTTACTATGTAACTTAAAAGTGCGATAAAGCTTCCGTATGAACTCAATGAAAATCCCTCTCTTGTTATCTATTTGTTATCATTGTATCATAATTGTAACAAAAACACACGGTTATATTCCGGCGTTTTAACAAATTTCGACACGAAACGCCATTTGTATTTATGGGAATAGCATAAAATTTACTGTTTTTTTTATGTGTAGATGTCGAATTATACATTGTAATATTACGGATGTGTGACAAAAAAGAAACGAAGGTAATGAAATTACCTTCGTTTCTTTTTTATCCCGTATTAACAGGCAGTAAGACCCTCGTATTGATTAAAGGTTCACTTTCTTATTTTGCCCATTCACTCACTTGTTCTACGCTCATTCGTGGTGCAGGGTGGCCTTTTAAAGTTGATTCACCAATTGTAATAAGCATAATTGGTACGTAACGAGATGAAACATTGAATTCTTCTATAAGTGCTTGTGGGTTGAAACCACCAATAGCACAAGTATCCCAGCCAGTTGCTTTAGCCGCAAGCATAAGTTGCATTGCTGCTAAAGATGCATTTGAAAAGGCTGCATCTCTTGGGAATTGCTCACGAGCATATGCAGACTCAATATTTTTAGCTAAGCGCTCTTTAGCTTCTTCTTTCATAAATCCTTGTTCTACAATTGGACCATAAACTGGTTCAACGTTTTTATAAGCTTCTAAATCACCTAAAATAGCGACTACAGCAGAAGCATCAAGTATTTGTTGCTGGTTATAAGCAATTGGATGTAATCGTTTCTGTACATCTTCACCTTGGAATACGAGGAATTTCCAGTGCTGCAAGTTCCAAGCAGAAGGTGCTTGAGCAGCTCCTTTTAAAATCTCGTGTAACTCTGTAGATGAAATTTCTTTCTCAGGGTTGAATGCACGTGTAGATGTGCGTTCATATAGAACATTAAAAAAATTATCGTTTGTCATTATATATCCTCCAAATTACATATCAAATTATGAAAAAATACATGTAATATATTCTACTTACATTTTGTAAGTTATCGAATTTAAGAATATAATATCTTTATTTTAATTGTCAAGTTTTAAAGCGGAAGCTAGGGCATTCATACAAACGATACAATTCCGATAATCATACACTAAAAAAGGAATTTATAGAGTGAAAAAGAAAAGAGAACATTCTCAATTAGCTTGTTAATATGTATCCCTCACTCATTAAAATTTTTTGAGAGCAGCCTTTTATAAAATGTTTGTGAGGAATTCAGTAGAACAAGATATATGAAGTGAGTGAAGACTAGTGATGAACATACTACATTTTTTATTAGAGAATACGGTTTTCCAAAATGTATTACAAGATCTTCAGTTAAATGTCCTTTATATAGAAAATGGATGTACACATCAACAAACGATAGAAAATATTCATCCAAAATGTATGTTTATAGCAAATAGTTTTGAAGAAGGAGAATTATTGTTTCAGAGGACTAAACCACATATTGTAATTATGTATGTAACAGATTTTCCTCAAATAAAATATATAAAGAATATGTATAATCCACAGAGTACATTTATTGTCATTTGGGATCAACAGATAACAAGTGAGTTTGCAGAGGTGCTTACGTTAGGAATACGTAATATTGTGATAGCCCCTGTGACTCCACAAATGGTGTTAGAGGAAGTGAATAAGAGTTTGTATCAGTTGTCTTTAGTACGGCAAGTAAGTTTGCAACAAGAACTACTTCAAATGATGTTTGATTTTCAAAACGATCTATTATTTATAGTAGAAGACGATGAGATTGTTGATTGTAATACAAACTTTTTAGAGTTTTTCGGATATGAAAATTTGTTTGCCTATCGTGAGCAACATTTAGTGTTTGCTGAACATTTTATTAGAGAAAATGGATACTATTCAACAACCCATGATATAACATGGTTAGATGATACATTATCATATGATAGAAGAATTAAGATGTCCAATTATGAAGGAGAAGTGTCAACTTTTTTATTGCGTGCGACACCACTGCCAGAAGATTTATCAAGATTTATTGTGAAGTGCACAGAGATTACAGAATTAGATGAAATCTATCAAGAACAAGAAAGGCTTGCGATGATAGATTCGTTAACAGAGATTTATAATCGTTTGAAGTTCCAACAAATACTAGAGGCAGAATGGGATAATGCAATGCGTAACGATGAAAAAATAGCGCTCATTTTATTTGATATAGATAATTTTAAAACAGTAAATGACACGTATGGTCATGATTTTGGTGATTTAGCGTTAATTCAGCTTGCAGAGCTTATGAAATCTAAAGTGGAGCAGCAACATGTATTTGCAAGGTGGGGAGGAGAAGAATTTATTATATTAGTAACGAATACAGTAGAAAAAGAGGCATTTCAGGTTGCGGAATCATTACGATTTTTCATCGAAACAAAGCAATTCTCAGGAATCTCGAAGTTAACAGCCAGTTTTGGAGTTGCATTATATGAACAAGGGATAACAAGAGAAGAATTAATGCAACGAGCAGATATTGCATTATATGAAGCGAAAAAAAATGGAAAAAATCAAGTATGTGTATATAGAAAAGAAAAAAAATAATTTTTCGCAACAAATTGTTGCGATTTTTTTTTATTGTTCGATAATAGAATGTGAGGGGGATTTTGAACGAAGGAATTATGGAGGAACAATATGATAAAAAAAATAATGACGATGGCTTTGCTGTCTGCTGTAGTTGGTGGTGGAGTATACTATTTTCTCTATAATCCCAATATAAAGGAAAGTACTGTATTAACAACTAAGGTGAATCCTACTATTGAATCAGAAGTACAAGAGAATATAGGAGAAAAAGAAGAACAACAAATTGATTATGCTAGTATATCTCAAAAGTTAGATCAATATTTAATAGGAAAGCAATTTAATGGAACAGTTTTAGTGACAGATAAAGAGCATGTTATATTGAATAAAGGATATGGGTATGCTGATGTTCAATATAAGATAGAAAATACGCCTCAAACCAAATATCGTATCGGTTCTATTACGAAAACAGTCGTGGCCACATCTATTTTACAGCTGCAGGAACAAGGGAAGTTAAATATTCAAGACAATGTAAATAAATATATTCCCTCTTTTCCGGTAGATAAAAATATCACCTTATATCATTTGTTAACACACACATCAGGTTTACCAGAAAGCGGAAAAGGGAAAGTGAATGCCGCTTCTCGTATAAACTTAGTAAATTGGATTGGAAGTCAAAAATTAGAATTTCCACCAGGCGCAGGTTGGAGATATACAGATTATAATTATATGGTGCTTGCCTATATTATAGAAAGCATATCAAAAAAACCTTTAGGAGATTACATAAAAGAAAATATATTTACTAAAGCAGAAATGCATGAATCTGGTATGGGAAATATGGCTCAGGGAGATCAGCATTTTACTAAAGGATATGTAAAGAAAGAGAATGTCCTTGAACCTGCACAAAAATTGTTAATGGAGTGGTTATACGGATGCGGTGAGATGTATACGACAGTTGGCGATATGAAGAAATTAGACGAAGCGATTATAAATGGGAAACTTCTTTCTGAACAAAGTATACAAGCGATGTTTTCACCTTCAACAGAACGAAAATATGCATTTAGTTTTTACATATATCCGGATTATTTTTATAATCATGGTGTACTATCTGGTTGGAATACTTTCAATAATTTTAATAAAGAAAAAGGCACTTTTGTTATTTTATTTTCAAATGTGAAAAATAGTATAGATGATGATTTTAATAATGAGTTTCGAAAGATGGTAAGTGATTTATTAGAACAAAGGGGATGAGAAAATGGAACGTAAAAATGTATCAATAGGTTTTATCGGTATTGGTGTAATGGGAAAAAGTATGGTGCGTCATTTAATGCAAGACGGTTATAAAGTATATGTATATAATAGAACAAAAGCGAAGACAGACTCTTTAGTGCAAGATGGTGCAAATTGGTGTGATACACCGAAAGAGTTAGTAAAACAAGTTGATGTTGTAATGACTATGGTTGGATATCCACATGATGTAGAAGAAGTATACTTTGGGATAGATGGAATTTTGGAGAATGCAAATGAAGGTACGATAGCAATTGATTTCACGACATCTACACCAACATTGGCAAAACGTATTAATGAAATTGGTAAAAGTAAGAATGTATATACGTTAGATGCACCTGTATCAGGAGGAGACGTTGGTGCGAAAGAAGCAAGACTTGCAATTATGGTCGGTGGCGAGAAAGAAATATATGAAAAATGTTTACCTTTATTTGAAAAGTTAGGAACAAATATTCAGTTGCAAGGGCCAGCTGGAAGTGGACAACATACAAAAATGTGCAATCAAATAGCGATTGCTTCAAATATGATTGGAGTATGTGAAGCTGTTGCTTATGCGAAAAAAGCTGGACTAGATCCAGATAAAGTATTAGAAAGTATTTCAACGGGAGCAGCAGGTAGCTGGTCATTGAGTAATTTAGCTCCTCGAATGTTAAAGGGAGATTTTGAACCAGGGTTTTATGTAAAGCATTTTATGAAAGATATGAAGATTGCTTTAGATGAGGCGGAAAAATTGCAATTACCAGTACCAGGTTTAAGTTTGGCGAAGGAATTGTATGAAGAGTTAATGAAAGATGGGGAAGAGAATAGCGGAACACAAGTGTTATACAAAAAGTACATAAGGGGGTAAATGAGATGGATCTTCAAAAATTTGATGAGATGATTGATACTGTACAACGAGCAACTTGTATAAAAATTAATGAAAAACAAAAAGAAGCTTTTAAACAAAAATATGATTTTGAGCCGAAATTCGAATATGGAAGAGATGAAAAGGGGCATTATGTTATTCGATCTTCAAAAAAGATGTTAGAAGAAATGGAATTTTATTTGGCATTGAAATATGATCGAGATGGAGTTGATCTATATATGCAAGCTGAGATTGAGGGCATATGTCACGTATCTGTTAGCTATAGTGAAGACGTCTTGCACCTACAAGAATTGTTTCAATTTCTAGAAGAAAATAAATAAAAGTCCTCATTTGAGGACTTTTATTTATTTTTAATTTTATAATTATAAGCTAGAAGCTCGGCGGCATCGTTCGATTGGGAATGGAATAACTTGTGCGATATGATTAGGACCGAATTGTTTTGCACGAGCATGGCGTACTATATAAAATGCACACAGAATTGAAACAGGAATAGCACCGAATAAGCCAAAAAATAAAGCGCTTACACAAGATGCGACAAAACCTAAAACACCAACTTCCAACTCTTCCATAATAGCTCCTAGAATAACAGGAAGTGCTCCACACGTAACCCCTAGTATAAGTGCGATAAGTAAACTCATGATTATCCCCCTCTGTTTGCGATATTCTTTTCCTTATTAGTTAATTGTAGTATATCATATACAAAACAGAATTTTCAGAAAAAATTCAAAAAAAGTTCAATAAATGTTCAAAAAGTGTTAAAAAAATCACTTAAAAAATAGAAGGAGAGATTGTTTTTGAATAGAAGGACTCATATGTTTGAGAAAATAAAAAATCAGGCTTATTTCATTTTTTGAAATAAGCCTGTTCTATAGGAGGATGTATATATGTAGAGTGAATAAAAGGTTGGAAAAGGGGATCCAAGTCCTTTTATTCAACTAACTACCTTAATAAATTGGAACCCAGCCTTCAGTTGTAACAAAAATACGAATAGCTACAACTTGACGATCATCTTGCAAGGTAAAATAATGTCTTGCATTTTCAGGAACAGATATGAGATCGCCTGGCTCCAGTTCAACGTCAAAGAATTTTCCATCTTTTCCTTCAATGGCAAAGATGCCATGCCCACTAACAATAAAGCGAACTTCATCATCAGTATGATGGTGTTCTTTTTGGAAATTAATTAATAATTCGTCAAGGTTAGGTGTGCTATTTGAAAGGGAAATTACATCATGTGCTTTATAACCTCGGCGCGCTGAAACATCAGCGATTTCATTTGAAAACACAGCTAATATTTCAGCTTTGTTTTCATCTGTTAACGAATAATTTTCATGTAAATGAGTAGGAAGATGAGCGATATTCCATCTCTCATATAAAACACCTTCCTCTTGTAGAAATTTACATACTTCCACTTCATTTTCGATGCGAGTATTTACTTCATGAATACGAATTTGCGCCATTAGAAACGCCTCCTTGAATTGATAATAGTTTTATATGAAATTGGAATAAAAACTCATAAGCTTCTAATCTTTTCTTTGTATCAAAGCTATCACGGCCCCATACGGTAATACCGTGGTTACGGATTAATACTGCTCCAGAATCTCCTTGTATATGCTTGCGGAAGTTTTCACCAAGCGTTGGGATATGGGCATGGTTTTCGATAATAGGAATGCGAATTGTTGCGCCTTCTTCCCAAATATCGAGAGCTTTAATAATTTCTTGATTTTGAAGGGTGACTGCATCACTATATAAATTTGTGATGACATTATTATCAGTTGTATGAACATGAAGTACGCACCCGGCATTCGTATTGTTATAAATATGTGTATGTAATATTGTTTCTGCTGAAGGGCGTAATTCAGTCTCTAATACGGGAACCCCTAGATGATCTACTAATAGAAAATCATCTGGAGTAGTTTTTGTTTTATCTTTACCACTTGCTGTAATAAGAAAAGTAAGTGGCTCATGACTAACCTTTATAGAAATATTACCACTCGTTGCTGGAAACCAATTTCGTATTGTTAACTCTTTTTTTATCTCGCTTAAGTCATACCACTGACGAAAAAGTTGTTTCATGATTTCACCTCCAACAAATGTTTTAATTCAGTTTGAACATCATGGAATGTTTCAAACGGTGTATAAGCAATAGCATTCTCTTCACACTTTGTAATAAGGAAGTCACGAGCAAATACTTTATCTGCTTGTTTCGCAGCTTGTAAATCAGTAATTGAATCTCCAATCACAATATGGAAGTCATTCGAGTCACTTAATTTACGAATTAACGATGATTTGCATAATCCGCAATGATTTTGACAATGGTGATCACAAGGATGAGGCCACTTAACGGTAATGAATTCACGTGAAAAGTCTGTTTCATTACAGTAAATTTTCTCTTTTGGAATGATTTCTTGTAAGAGTGGATAGACGAAGAAGTCCATTCCACCTGATATAACGTAAAAAGAAATGTTATTTTCATTTACAAATTGTATAAATTCATGAAAGCCACTACGGATTTCAGCAGTTTCTATTAAAAATTGAATCATATCATCGTGTAGACTAGTAGGTATTAATTGAAATAATTGAGAAACACCTTCTTGAATAGACAACGCTTGTGATAAAATTCTATTCTTTACTTCTTCCGCTTCTGGTGGCGCAAATTTTTCCATAATGGACATAATGTTATCATTATTTGTAATCGTGCCATCGAAATCACAAAATACTTGAATACTCATAATTTCACCCCATGAGAAGGGTTTCCCCATATTTGTAGTGCACTATGCAAATTTATATCATCCACTTCATGGAGTGGTGTATTTTGCAAAGTAGCATCAATTGCAGTACGGAAAGCTTTACCACCGCCTTGCGCCCCGCTTGGATGTCCATGTATCCCGCCGCCAGCATTAATAACAACATCTTTACCAAAATCTCGTAAAATAAAGGGAACGAAACCAGGGTGAATACCAGCAGACGGAACAGAAAAACTCTTCTTGAAAAATGGATCGTCTGCAGTTAAATATTTTGAGATAGCAAGAGCTTCCTCTTTTTCTAGTGCAACACTTCCGTATGGAGATGGGAATAATGAAAAGTCAGCCCCAGCATAACGTAATAGCTTTCCGAGTAATAATGGAGATGAAACACCATATAACTTGGATGCTGAGTAAGCGCCACTTACAGCAGGGTGTGCCATAATAGGAACTGGGATTTCATCATCTTCTGCTAGTGATTGTAGGACATCTAGTCCGTAAGCAAATACGTTAAATAATAGAATGTCAGCTCCAGCGTGCACAGCGCGTTTCGCATTTTCTTTTAAATCAAAAGTTCGACCTGTTAAATTTACGGCATATAACGTTTTATGACCGTATGTTTCATATACGGATTGTAAAACTTCTTTTCCAGATACAATGCGTTTCGTAAGTGGTGTTAATGTATTCTCAAATAATATTTCATCATCCTTTACGATATCTACACCACCAATTGCTTGATCACGTAATTGCGTTTTTAAATACCCAATATTTCGTCCAATCATTCCCTTAAAAATGCTCATTAAAAGGGGACGTTCATGCACTTGTAAAAGATTTCGAATACCATCTATACCGAACTTTGGACCAGGGAAATACTTTTTTAACTCGTCTGAAAAGGTTAAGTCAATTAACTTCACTTCGCCATCAAGTGATAGCTTTCCGAATGTAGTTGTTAAAATTGCTGGTAAGTCTGGACTGAAGTTTAATAACGGATATTTAATTTTAATAATCCCGCGTTTAACTTTTTTACGTAAATACGAATTGGTATGTTCGTGTTCAGTTAATTCTTCAACATGAATGACGTTGCCTTTATGCTGTTTTAATTGTTCTTGCAATAAGTGTGGCAAATGAGTCCAAGAGCCAATTGTTAAACCGAGTGCAATTTGCTCGGCCTTTTTTTCTAAATTATGTGAATCATCATGGATTAAATACGTTGCTATAATTCCGCTCATTGTTAAAACCTCCTAGTTAAATAAAAAAACCTCTCAGCTAAGGAGAGGTTTTTTTACAACCAGCTCCTTATCTGTCAGCATAACGCTGCGAGAATTAGCACCGTGTCTACAATTGTAGATCGGTTGCCGGGTTTCGTCGGGCTCGTCCCTCCACCTGCTCTTGATAAGAAGTATTTAGAAATGTTCAAATTTTTAAGATAACTGAATTTTGTCAGATATTTTTCGTGTTGTCAATTACTTTTTGAAAAAATTTAATTTATCAATTCGATTAATGGCTTCTCGTAATCTATCTTCGGTATGTAAGAGACCAACACGGACATACCCTTCGCCATGTTCACCAAATCCAACACCAGGGGCAACTGCAACGTGTGCTTTTTCTAGTAAAATATCAGAAAATTGCTCAGAGGTATAATCTTCTGGTACAGGAAGCCATGCAAAGAATGATCCTGTTGGAATGTCTACATCCCAACCAATTGAGTGACAAGCTGAAATAAGAGCGTTTCTGCGAGATTCGTAACTATTTACAAGGTCTACGACGCAAGATTGTGAACTTAATAGTGCTTCACGGGCAGCATCTTGAACTGCACCAAAAATACTAACATACATATGATCTTGTAATAAGTTAATTGTTTCAATGACACTTGCATTTCCCACAGCAAAAGCAATACGCCATCCAGCCATATTGAAAGTTTTTGATAAAGTGTAAATTTCAATACCTGTATCTTTAGCACCGTCTGCTTGCAAGAAACTAACAGGCTTTTGACCATCGAATCCAATCGCACCGTAAGCAAAATCATGAACGACTAATATATTATGTTCATTAGCAAAATGAATCGTTTCATCAAAGAAATCTTTTGATGCAGTAGCACCAGTAGGATTGTTTGGATAATTTAAAAACATTAACTTTGCACGTTCAGCGATAGTGTCATCAATTTTCGTATAATCTGGTAAAAAATTATTTTCTGCAAGTAGCGGCATTGTTTCAAAATGTGCTTTTGCTAAAGCAACCCCCGATAAATAATCTGGATATCCTGGATCTGGAACGAGAATGGTATCGCCAGGGTTTGTAAAACAAATTGGTAATTCTACTAATCCGGCCTTTCCGCCAAACAAAATAGCAACTTCTGTTTTTGGATTTAATTCTACGCCGTATTCACGATTATAGAATGTTGCCACAGCTTCTTTTAAACTTTCATGTCCACGAAATGGCGGATATTTATGATGAATGGCCTTTTCAGCAGCGTCTTGCAAAGCTTTTACTATATGCTGCGGTGTTGGTTGATCTGGATTACCTTGTCCTAGATTAATAACATCGTGACCTGCTGCAACGACTTTGTTAACTTTTGCAACAAGTGAAGCGAAAAATTGTGTTGGCAATGATGTTACTATCTCAGAAGGTTGAAATAATTTCATACTTTCCACCTCTTTTGAAAGTTGTTACAATTCTAGTGACAAATGATATAATCTTTCCAGTATTTTGTAAAGAAAAAATTAAGAATGGGGCTGACAAAATGAAAGTCGCATGTATTCAAATGGATATTGTCTTTGGAGATGTAGAAAAAAATATTGAAAATGCTAAAAATAAAATAAGTGAAGCGATGAAAGAAAGACCAGATGTGATTGTCTTACCAGAACTGTGGACAACAGGATATGATTTAACTAGGCTTTCTGAAATTGCAGATAGGGATGGATTAGAAACGAAAGAAAAGCTGAAAGAGTGGTCAAAACAATATGGTGTACATATTGTCGGTGGCTCTATAGCGAAGCAAACAGATCAAGGTGTTACAAATACAATGTATGTAGTAACTAATAAAGGTCAGCTAGTCAATGAATACAGCAAAGTGCACTTATTTCAGCTCATGGATGAACATAAATATTTAATCGCTGGAAATAGTACAGGCGAATTTAAGTTAGATAATATAGAGTGTGCTGGTACAATTTGTTATGATATTCGTTTTCCGGAGTGGATGCGTGTTCATACTGCTAAAGGTGCAAAAGTTCTATTTGTTGTAGCAGAATGGCCATTAGTTCGTTTAGCACATTGGCGTTTGCTATTGCTAGCAAGAGCAGTTGAAAATCAGTGTTATGTTGTTGCATGTAATAGGGCAGGAAAGGATCCGAATAATGAGTTTGCGGGTCATTCTTTAATTATCGATCCTTGGGGTGAAGTTGTTGTAGAAGCGAATGAAGAAGAATCAATTTTATTTGGAGAGCTTCATTTTGAGAAAATTAAAGAAGTACGCAAAGGAATTCCAGTTTTTGCAGATCGTCGTCCAGAATTATACAAATAAAATGTTGACAAGTGATTTTTATTCTTGGTATAGTCTTCAACATAAAGTTAAAAATTCAAAAAATTATACAACTCTTATCAAGAGCAGGTGGAGGGATTTGGCCCGATGAAGCCCAGCAACCGACCGTAATACCATTGTGAAATGGGGCGTTTATTTACGCCAAAAGGCACGGTGCTAATTCCAGCAGAAAGTAAAACTTTCTGGCAGATAAGAGGGGAGAAGATAAACTTCAAACCTCTTTCTTTGTGGAAAGAGGTTTTTCTATTTTAGAAAAACCTCTGAATAAAAAGGGGGAGAAGACGATGGGATATTATTCATTAACTGAAACGACAGCTATACAATATGCGAAAGAACACGATTATTTTGAAAAGAAAGCAAATGTAGTTTGTCATGAAATTGGAGATGGCAATTTAAATTACGTGTTCAAATTAGATGATGGAGAGAAGTCTATTATAATAAAACAAGCACTGCCATATGCGAAAGTAGTTGGTGAGAGCTGGCCATTGTCTATAAAAAGAGCGACGATTGAAAGTAAAGCATTACAAATTTTTGCGAAGTATGTGCCGGAATATGTGCCGGTAGTGTACAGTCATGATGAAGAGTTAGCAGTAACAGTTATAGAAGATTTATCAAGACTAACAATTACAAGAAAAGGATTTATAGATGGAGAGGAGTACCCACTTTTATCCCAACATATCGGTCGTTTTCTAGCACATGTGTTGTTTTATACTTCAGATTTCGGGTTAGAGTCAGAAGAGAAAAGGGTACTAGAAGGTGCATTTGTAAACCCAGACCTTTGCAAAATTACAGAAGATTTAGTGTTTACAGATCCGTTTGGCCATTACGATACGAATGATTATGAACCAGATTTGCAGCTAGCTGTAGATGAACTATGGAGTGACAAAACTGTCAAATTAAAAGTGGCACAGTATAAATATAAATTTTTAACGAGAAAAGAAGCACTTATTCATGGAGATTTACATACGGGAAGTATTTTTTCATCACCTTCTGAAACGAAAGTGATTGATCCAGAATTTGCAACATATGGTCCATTTGGATTCGATCTTGGGCAATTTATTGCAAATTTATTATTAAATGCGTTATCACGTGAAGAGGCAAAAAGAAATGTGCTATTTTTCCATATTGAAAAAACATGGAGTTATTTTGTAGAAACTTTTACGAAGTTATGGATTGGAGAAGGTGTAGAAGCATATACGAAAGAGAAACAATGGTTGCCAATTATTTTGCAAAATATTTTTACGGATGCCGTTGGATTCGCTGGATGTGAGCTTATCCGTAGAACGATTGGCTTAGCGCATGTAGCTGATTTAGATGAAATAGCAAATAAAGAAACGAGAATTCAAGCTAAGAAACAAGCGTTATCCTTAGGTAAAGAACTAATAAAATATGAATCTAAGAACGCTGATATTCAACTGTTCCGAACACTATTCCAACAGACAGTTTCTGGAGGGGTAAAAGCATGAGTACAATTGTTACTATTCCGAGGTCTGTTAGTTGGAAAGGGGATGCTATTGCAGTATTAAATCAAACAAAGTTGCCACACAGTACAGAATACAAAACATTAACGACGATTGAAGAGGTATGGAAAAGTATTATCATGCTAGAAGTAAGAGGGGCACCTGCAATTGGAATTGTAGCTGCATTTGGTTTGGCGCTTGCATCCCAAAAATATAACACTGTACATATTGAAGAATTTCAAAAGAAGTTTAATAGAGATTGTAATTATTTAGGAACGTCACGCCCAACAGCAGTCAATTTATTTTGGGCAATCGATCGTATGAGAGAATCTATTCGAGAAATTACTACAATAAAAGAAGCACAAAAAAAATTAGAAGAAGAAGCGCTTCTCATTCAGCAAGAAGATGAAGCCGTATGCCGGAGTATTGGAGAACATGCATTAACATGTTTTAAAGACGATGATAACATTTTAACAATTTGTAACGCTGGCAGTATTGCAACTGCTAGATATGGTACTGCATTAGCACCGTTTTATATTGGGAAAGAAAAAGGTGTACGTTTACATGCGTATGCGTGTGAAACGAGACCGGTTTTACAAGGTGGGCGTTTAACAACCTGGGAATTAAAACAGGCAAATATTGATGTAACACTTATTACAGATAATACGGCAGCTCATGCTATTCAAACGAAAGAAATAAACGCGATTATAGTAGGAGCGGACCGAATTGTCGCAAATGGAGATACAGCAAATAAAATTGGAACAATGAATTTAGCTATATTAGCAAAGTATTTTGATATCCCGTTCTATGTTGCAGCTCCGCTATCGACATTTGATATTACGAAACAAACAGGTAGTGAAATTGTTATTGAAGAAAGAGATGAAACAGAAGTTACGAAAATTTTTGGAAAACAAGTGGCGCCAATTGGAACTGATGTTTATAATCCTGCATTTGACGTAACGCCGAATGAATTAATTACAGGTATTATTACCGAGAAAGGTATTATACGAGGAGATTATGAACAGGAAATTGCATCATTATTTGAAAGACAAGCTAATACATAATAGCTTGTCTTTTTATGCCTAAATGTTTTCTTTTCTCTTATTTATATAATGAAAGGAGGAGAGAAAGATGGAAGAGTGGATCAGGATGGTAGGTAATGTAGGTTTTCCAATTGTTGTAACATTATATTTACTTCATCGTATTGAAAGCAAATTAGATGGGGTAATTGTTGCGATCGAGAAACTCCCTAAACAATTACTAAAGTAGGAAGGTCCTCACGATAGAAAGTAAAATAAAGTTTGCTCTTCGGGAGCAAACTTTATTTTTATTGAGCGGTATAACCACCATCGATAACGACAGCTTGACCAGTTATACCTTTCGCCTTTTCGCTCGCTAAAAACATAGCATAATCAGCGATTTCTTGTACTTGCAATAAGCGTTTTTGTGGTACAAGTGGATAAATAACATCTTCTAAAACATTTTCAAGTGGTACATTTCGTGTAGTCGCTAAATCTTGTAGTTGATTACGTACAAGAGGGGTATCCACATAACCAGGGCAAAGCGCATTAACGGTAATTCCGTGAGTAGCGCCTTCTAAAGCGGCGACTTTTGTTAATCCAATTACGCCATGTTTTGCGCTATTGTAGGCTGATTTCCCTGCAAATCCAACGAGGCCATTAATGGAGGCTACATTAATAATTCGGCCATACTTTTGTTTTTTCATAATTGGGAAGGCATGCTTAATTGCGATAAAAGGAGCGATTTGCATAATTTTAATAAGTTGTTCAAACTTTTCGGTTGGAAAATCTTCAATTGGTGAAACGTGCTGCATTCCTGCGTTATTAATTAATATATGTAATGAACCGAAATGATTAACCGTTTGAGAAATTGCAGCTGTAATTTCTTCTTCAGATGTAACATCACATTTTAAACCGATAGCTTGATAGCCTTCTTTTTGTAATTGGTCAGCAGCTTCTTTTGCACGTTCTTCAAGACGATCGGTAATCACAACTTTTGCACCTTCTTTTGCAAAAGCGTTTCCCATTTCATAACCAATACCACTTGCAGCACCTGTTAAAAAGACAACACGATTTGTAACCATGGTGAAAAACATCCCTTCGTAATAAAGTTCTCATATTGCTCTATTTAGAGGGCGGATAATAAAATTCCTGCAAAGATTTGGAAAAATATTGTTAGCTATCTTGTTTTGCAAAATAGTCTCTGCTATACTATTTTGTAAAGCAAGATACTTACGCTTATCTATCTTGTAAAACAAGATAGTGGGAGGATTCGAATTATGTCGACAAGTCAAATGCTGAAAGGGATTTTAGAAGGATGCTTACTTGCTATTATTTCTGAAGGTGAAATATACGGTTATGAAATGAGTGAAAAGCTAGCGAAGTATGGCTTTACAATGGCGAGTGAGGGAAGTATTTATCCGTTATTAATACGAATGCAAAAGGAAGGATTAATAACAAGTGTAATGAAGGAATCTCCATCTGGCCCAAAGCGAAAATATTATACATTAACAGAAAAAGGCGAGGAAGCACTTAATGAATTTATGGATCGCTGGGAAGCGATGCAAAGTAGTGTAGAGCGTCTACTTGAGGGGAAGGGGAGAAAAAAATAATGCTATCAAATGAAGCACGAAAGTTTTTATTAGATATGAGATTATTTTTAGTGGCAAAGGGTGTGAAAGAAAGCGATATTGAAAATTTTATAGAAGATGCAGAACTTCATTTAATCGAGGGTGAGAGTGATGGGAAAAGTGTAGAAGATATTTTTGGAAGCTCACCGAAAGAATATGCAAATGAACTTGTAAAAGTAATGGAAAAGGATAGACAGGAAACGTGGAAGCAAATTGGTTTTACAGTAATGAATATCGTATCGTTTTGGATCATTGCTTCTATCTTAATAGTGAATAACGGAATGTTACAGATATCAATTATTCAGTGCGTGGGGTATAGTTTGTCATTGATTTTAGTTGTTATGGGTCCTAATTTTCTACTTCGTAAAATGACCTTCGTAACAAGCTTTACAAAAACGTGGTTTTCTATGTGGTTTTTAGTTATGGTTGCGCCAATGTTTTTAATAGGAGTTGTTACGATATTAGATGTGATTTATCCTACAAAAATGTTTACATTCACCCAAACGCAAAGTTATATATTAGCTGGAGCTATTTTTATTATTACAATAGCAATAAATATATATTTTGAAGGATGGTTTAAAAACTTATATTTAATCATTCCACTTTCAATTATGTTACTGTTTAAAACATTTACTTCGGAAGATCTCATGCCAATATTATTTCAAATTATATGTTTATACGGAAGTTTGTTTATTTTAATTTTCCTTGAAATTATGTTGAAGACGAATAGAAGAGAAACGGTTAAATAAGGGAGGGGTTATCATGCAGATTTCTAAAGAGGGAGAAAAGTTTTTAATCGATACGAAAGTGTATTTAATAACAAAAGGAATGAAAGAGGAAGATGTGGACGCCTTTCTAGAAGATGCAGAACTTCATTTAATAGAAGGCGAGAAAGAGGGAAAGACGGTAAAGGATATATTTGGTGATTCACCAAAAGAGTATGCGGAAGAATTAGCGAAAGAGATGGAAAAGGATAAAGGCGGGAGTATAAAGAGTATTCTTGCGATGATAATTGGTATTGGCGGATATTGGCTACTAACTAATATATTATTTGAAAATCCTAATCATGAATTTACATTAACAAATGTACAGTTGATTGGGTATCCAATTGTTTTAATGATTACTATTGTGGGGACTATATTTGCTTTTAAAATGTCTTCATTTAAGAGCAAAATAAAAGAATTTAGCATTATTTATGTAGCATCTTTGCTACCAATTTTATTACTAGTATTATTAATGTTTATGAATAAATGGTACGGGACACCTGTATTACAATTAACTACTATGCAAAGTTATATACTAGCTGGAATTGTCTTATTAGTGTTGTTAATTGGTGAAGCGTACATACTTGGATGGATTGGAATATTAGCTGTTATCGTACCGCTAGTCATTATGTTTCTATTTAAAGCGTTAGGAGAGAAAAATCCATACTGGGGAATGTTAGAATCTGTACTTCTGTACGGAAGTTTATATGTATTAATGCGATGGTCTTTAAAAAATGAGGAGAAAAAAACTGTAAGCTAGCTTTATATTAATAGTGAACGAATTGAATTTTTTTATTATAGGAAAAGGGCTGCTCTGGATATACAAAAAATTATTTCCAAAGAAATACTATATTTTGATTTTTAGAGGGATTCGGTTTAGATGTGTAGTGTATCCTTTGCAGCCGTGCTTTCGTTTGTTAATTGGAATAAGTTGTTTTTAAACAGTAACATGACGGTTACTGTTTTTTTCTTTGTAATAAAGAACTTTGTAAAGAGAGTGTTTTTTGTTCGTTCGTTAATAGGGACTGAATATGGACATTTTCAGGGTGCGGGACTATTGGATACATAAGATTTGATGGAGAAGGATGGTGCTCCGAGCCAGTTGGGGAATGAGGATCTGCGTGAGTAAGTTTTCCATGAATACGTCTTGTAAATAAAATATGACCGATTTCATGAGCGAGCGTATATATATTTTTCATAGGAGCAGCCGAATTTGTTAAAACGATATAACCAGTAAGTTGCTGTTGTTTTGCTAAAGAGTAAGCGCAGGCAATTACTGCTGTTTCTTTGAAATAATCACTGCCAATATAACAAATGTAAAGGTCGCATTCAGGAGCTTCATTTACACACGTTTGGAAAAAGGATGCTAATTTTTCCTGACTTTGAATAGAATTTTTATAACTAATTTCACGGTCAGAAAAACGAAAAAGTTCATTTAAAATAATTACGTCTTTAATTTGAAATGTAATCGGGTGCCAAATTGACTCTGCAACTGCTAAATCTTTTGCGATACGGTCATCAGAAATATCGGCGCCTGGAGTAATGCAAATACATATATTGACGTATGGATCCATAAGGAACACCTCAACTGAAAAAATTCTTCTTATAATATATGTTGGGAAAAGACCCGATGTATGGATAAACGCCTTATTTATTACAAGTCGAAAAAATTTCATAGTTCTATAACGTAGTGTGATCATCTTTTTGATATAGTAAAGAAAAGGGGGAGAATATATGTATACATTAAAAATCGTTTCAGACAGAGAAGCTCTTTATCAATTTGCAAGTTATGTAAGAGTTGTACAAGGGGTTGAAGATGTATATGTAGAGGTGGGAGAACCTTTATATGAACATCCATTAATGAAGTTTTATGTACATATTAAGCTGGAGGAAACATATGAGCAACATAAAGCGTTACAAGAAATAGCAAGATTAGTAGAGTTAGGACGTTTTACATATGTTCATTATCGTAATGATGAAATTGAAGAAGCTTTTGAAGCTGTAAAATATGAAAGTTTTAAGAAATAAGGATGAAAAAGGGAGGCGAAAGCTTCCTTTTTTTTCTTGGAAATTACATCAACAAAAGGAGAAAAATTTTGTTATGATAAGGGAGGGTGAGGAAAGGAGAGTTTACATAATGGGGTATATTGAAGAGTTACGCAAAGTCGTTGGGACAAGACCACTTATTCTCGTTGGATCAGCAATAATTATACTAAATGATAATCAAGAAGTATTGCTTCAATATCGTTCAGATACATATGATTGGGGTGTACCTGGCGGTGCGATGGAGCTAGGAGAAACGACAGAAGAAACTGCTCGCCGAGAATTATTTGAGGAGACGGGATTAACTGCAAAAATAATGCAATTTCTAGGTGTCTTATCAGGAAAAGAAGTATATTTCCGTTATCCTAATGGGGATGAAATTTTTAATGTTATTCATCTGTATCAGGGGCATCATGTGAGTGGAGAATTAAGGCTTGATCATGAGGGATTGAAGCTTCAATATTTTCAGGTAGATAAGTTACCAAAATTGAATGAAACGACAGAGAAAATTTTACAAAAATTTTTATATGCATTAACAGAATAGAAGGTTAATTCCTTCTATTTTTATTATATTAAATATTTTGATTTTTTAGTATGTTTATAGTATGATAGATGTAGACATACATCTTATGGAATTTCACCTAAAAACTGACTAGGGTACATAAGAGAGGGGCAAGTGCAAAATGCATAATGTTGTTATTACAGCTGCAGTTCGTTCGCCAATTGGAACTTTTGGAGGAGCGCTAAAAAATGTAACGCCAGTAGAATTAGCGGTTCCTGTACTTCAGGAAGCTGTAAAACGAGGCGGGGTAGAACCACACGAAGTTGATGAAGTAATTTTAGGTCATTGTATTCAAAGAACTGATGAAGCAAATACTGCAAGAACAGCTGCATTAGCGGCAGGATTTCCTGACACAGTTACGGGTTATACAATCCAACGCCAATGTTCTTCAGGTATGCAAGCAATTATGTCAGCTGCAATGCAAATTCAATTAGGTGTAAGTGATGTTGTTATTGCAGGTGGAGTAGAAGCAATGAGTTCAAGCCCTTATGCATTAAAACAGCACCGCTGGGGACAACGTCTACAGCACGGAGAAATTCGTGATACGGTGTGGGAAGTATTAGAAGATCCGATTCACCATATTATGATGGGTGAAACAGCTGAAAATCTAGTTGACCAATATGAAATTACAAGAGAGGAACAAGATGAAGTTGCGCTTCGTAGCCATACATTGGCACTGCAAGCAATTGAGTCTGGATACTTTGACGATCAAATTGTTCCTATTACGATAAAAGAACGTAGAAAAGAAGTAGTATTTTCGAAGGATGAACATCCACGTGCAGATATTACAGCGGAAAAATTAGCAGGATTAAAACCAGCTTTCCGCAAAGACGGATCAGTAACTGCAGGGAATGCATCTGGCCTGAATGACGGAAGTGCGGTTCTAGTATTAATGAGCGAAGAAAAAGCGAAAGAAAAAGGCTTACAACCGTTAGCTAGAATTGTTGGATACTCAGTAGCTGGAGTAGATCCGAAAATTATGGGTATTGGACCAGCACCAGCAATTCGTAAAGGATTAGAAAAAGTAGATTGGTCATTAGAAGATGCTGATTTACTGGAAATCAATGAAGCTTTCGCGGCTCAATACTTAGCTGTAGAGAAAGAATTAGGTTTAGACCGTGAAAAAGTGAATGTAAACGGTAGTGGTGTAGGACTTGGACATCCAATCGGTTGTACAGGAGCTCGTATTACGGTAAGTTTAATTCATGAATTGAAGAGACGCGGGTTAGAAAAAGGAATTGCCTCTCTATGCGTCGGCGGCGGTATTGGGGTAGCGTTATTTATAGAAGCACTATAAAAAAGAAGCAGCGATTGCTGCTTCTTTTTTACGATTCAAATAGATGCTGGAATAGTCGATCACGGTTTTCAAAGAACAGTTTCATCGTTTGATAATGCTCAGTGTCTTCTAATGTGGATTCATGAATCCCTTCTTGTGTTAAAGAGTATATAGTAGATTCAGGATAAGCCATTAAAATAGGAGAATGCGTCGCAATAACAAATTGTGAACCTTGTTCCGCTAGTTCGTGCATTCGAATGAGCATGGAAAGTTGTCTCATTGGTGATAGAGCGGCCTCAGGCTCATCTAAAATGTATAAACCTTGTCCTGAAAAACGATTCATAAATAAGGAGAAAAATGATTCACCGTGTGATTGTTTGTGGAGTGAGGTACCGCCATATGAGTCAATAATTGGATTTCCGCGTGCTTCTAGATCGGCATCCATTTCATCAATATAAGAAGCAACGTTATAAAATGATTCAGCGCGAAGAAAGAAACCGTCGCTGGGTGTATTGAAACTTTTGGAAATTCGCAGGTATTCATGTAAAGATGAATGTGAATCGTTTGTACTAAAGCGAAAATTCTTCGTTCCACCTTCTGCATTAAATCCTAAGGCAATAGCAATTGCTTCGAGTAATGTTGATTTACCGGTTCCGTTTTCTCCAATAATGAATGTTACATTTGGATGAAAAGCTAGAGATTGTAATGTTCGGATAGCGGGTAAACAGTAAGGATATGCGGAAAAACTAGGGATATTTTCTTTTTTTAATGTGACATTTTTTAAAAAGGGTACGTCAATCAATATATAAACCTCAATTCATAACGGATTTTGATTCTAAAAAAGCAGCAAATACAAGTGTAAGACAACTTGCGAATAAAATTGTATATTGAAGTGCACCAAAAACGATACCTTCCCAGCCAAAAGACATTCTCTTCCATATGAAAATAAAAAGAACGCTTATAAAACCAACGAGAGCAGGCATATATTTTATCCCGCTTTAATGGGCAGTAAGACCCCCACCTCAAAATTCAGCGAAAGCAAGGAAGTTAGATGGGGGATCAACTGCCCATAAAAGTCAGATTGGTTCAACTAATAATCAGTGGGGGATGAAGAAAACCCCCACTGATTAAAGTTTCACTTTATAATTTTGTAGTGCTTCCATAGAAAGAAGCCAATGTATGTACATAAAAAAGATAAACAGAACAAGAAAAAAGACAAGTGTTAATGACACGTGAACCCCTCCTTATTTTCTGAATATTTCATGTGGATTATAACATGTAAACTACCATATTCCAATGTGAAAATAAATATTGCATCAAGATCAATTCTCTCGTTATGATAGATGGTATCCTATTGAAGATTTGAAAAGGAGTTAAAACATGCCGTTTACATTTGCACATCCAGCAGCAATTCTTCCTTTGGTGAAAAAGCGTTCTCAATATGTTTCAGTAACGGCTCTTATATTAGGGAGTATGGCGCCTGATTTTGAATATTTTTTACACTTTAGACCGTATGGTGTTATTGGCCATACATGGCTTGGGTTCTTATATTTAAATTTACCGCTTGTATTTCTACTCGCATACATATATCATTACATTTTAAAAAAGCCGTTTATAACACATTTACCTAAACCGTTTGCTGGCTACTATACATATGCAGTAGATGAGAGGTGGGGGCTTCATACATGGAAGGATTTCTTTGTATTTTGCTATTCCGCTTTATTTGGTATGCTCACGCATGTCGTTTGGGATGCGTTTACTCATCATACAGGCTACTTTGTTATGAAAATAGCATTGTTACAAAGAGAATTACATAGTATTCCAATGTATAAATACATGCAACACGGAAGTACATGTGTAGGTTTATTATTACTATTATACGTACTATGGAAGTATAAAGATGAAACAGGGAAAGATATTATGATAGCTTCAGAAAAAAGGAAGTATTGGGTTTCGTCAATCATTGTCGCAGCTCTAGTATTTATCGTTCATGCGTTTATAGATCCCTATTTTCATATTTTCCAAATAGGAGGTATAATAGTATCTGGACTGACAAGTTCGTTTTGTGGACTTCTCATTGTTTCTATAGTTTACAAAGCAAGGGACTAATTTACATTACTGAATGATAGTGTTAGGAGAAATTATATGATGAAAGCATGGAAAAGTATTTTTGTTTTATGTAGTTTTCTTCTTATGTTAAGTGGTTGCTTCCATCAAGAAGAAAAGAAAGCTGAACCGAAGAAGAAAGAATCTATTCCTGAAACAAAAGAATATGGTGGGCGTGAGCTGAAAAAAGTAGGACAAAAAGTGAAAGAAACAGGATGGGGTACTTTTAAATTAGAACAGATCCATTCTGTGAATCAAACATTTGAAGTAGCACCAATGAAAATTCACGTACAAGATGTGAAAGTAATCTCTTTATCGCAGATGAGTAAAGATGCAAAAAATACATTAAAAGTATATACGGCATTAACTCCTGAAGAAGTAAAGCGTAGATTAGGAGATAAAGTAAGTCAAGAAGATGCGGAGTTATATGCATCGATCAGTGGTACTGAGATTAGTGATACGATTCGTTACGTTGAAATTACATATAAGGTGGAAAATAGCGGGAATAAAAATATGCAATTTTTCTCTATGAATGATGTTACGATTAATGATAAGCAACATTTTAAAGTAGCAACTCAAAACTTTTTATATGATGAAGATACGCTCGTTGGTACAAAAAATGTATCAAGAGAAGACTATAAGCCTGGTGAAACAAGAGATGGTATTATCGGCTTAATACTTGATGATGGAAAAGAAAAGGTAAAGGATATTAAGTTTACAACAGATAATGTAATCGCAGCAGATATAGAAACGCAAGATGTTGTAAAAGAGCCACAAACTTTTAACATCTCACTTTCTGAGTAAGAGTTTTTTAAAAATATGTAAGAAAAAACAGTCAGCGCTCAAACAACTATGCTGACTGTTTTTTCTGTTCTTTTATGTATGAATCTACACTTTGAAAAGGTACCTTAATTTTAAACGCATCTTTTTGTTCATTAAATTGCTTTTCATTATACGGGCCAAACCGTTTATTATGCTTTACGTCGATAATCCAATAATACTCACTTTTTTTATTTGCAATTGCCCCGTCAGGGTTATTCGGATCTGATTTTTCCTCAATTTGTTTTGCAATAATGTATTTATCATCCCAAGCTATGTCTGTAAGTTTTGCAGGAATGTATTGTGTAGCATATACAGCATCTTGCGATGGGAAAAGTTCAAATGCATTTCCAGAAGTACGTATGAGTTCGTATTCATCGTTAATCGTATAAGTTATATGATTTGTATTTCCAGCACAACCGGCTAATAGGAATGCGACGAATAGGATTATCCATTTTTTCAATATGGGAACCTCCTTTATAATGCTGTTGTAACACATTGTACAAGAAAAGTAAGAGAAACGCTAGTTTACAATGTTTTTTAGAAGTGGTACGATGAGACGGGTAAAGAAGGATATGAAGGAGTCGACATAAAATGAAGTTAAAGATGCATCGTCCAGCGCTTGTAATGAATCGCATAGGTGCTTCCCTAATTGACATGTTTTTAATCTCGGTTATGTATGGTGCAGTAGTAGCTATTATGACCGGAAATTATAGTGCTATTTTTAATCGCTTTAATATTAGTTTTGGTGATTATAGATATGATCTCGCAGTAGTTTTTATATTAATGGCGATATATTTTATTTTGGTACCCTTTATTTGGAACGGTGTTACACTTGGTAAAAAGGTAACGAGAATAAAATTAATTTCATTGAAGAGTGAAAAATTAACATTACAAACATTAATTATAAGATTTTTTGTATTGTTATTACCGAACATATTGCTACTTGGAATTCCGATATTATGTAACGTATATATGATGTTATTCCGCAAAGATAATTGTGGTTTTCAAGATTTAATTACAAAAACAAAAGTGATAAGTCTTGTATAATAAAACAGAGACCTTTTTATACATAAAATAAGAGGGTCTTTTTTTATTATTCAAATATATTTTAAAGGATATATAATAAGAAAAAGTTAATCCATATCATTTTCGGTTTTAATAGATTGAAAATTAAGAAAATGTTATAATAATTAAAATAATATCTTTATATAATAAGGGGGAAATTGAAATGACTGGAGGTAGCGTAATCTTTTGGGGGATTTTAATTTTCATCGGTTTAGTTTTTGATCAGCGTAATAGTAAGAAAAAAGAAGAAACAAAAAAGTAAACGTTTACAAACGAATGAGCAACTTTTCTTGCTTGCAGACTAATCTTATAAAGCAGTATACTGAATAACGGTAAGACTTATAGAAGGGGTAATGAAAATGAAGCTTGCAGGAAAAGTTGCTATCGTAACTGGCGGTGGCATCGGTATTGGACGTAATACAGCTCTTTTGTTGGCTAAACAAGGCGCAAAAGTAATTGTGACGGACATTGATCAAGAAAGTGGACAAGCAACAGTGGAGGAAATTACGAATCTAGGCGGAGAAGCACTTTTTGTATCCTATGATATGGAAAAGCAAGGAGATTGGCAACGCGTTATCAGTGTTACTTTGAATGCATTCAGTCGCATTGATATGCTTTTTCAAAATGCTGGTTTATATAAAATAGATTCTATTTTTTCTCGCCAACAAGAGAACGATTCCAATGTACTTTGTATTAATGACGTTTGGATAGAGATAAAACAATTAACGTCATCTTTTATGAAACAGCAAGAAGAAGTGGTGCTGAGTGACTTACCGATTTTCGGTATTATTGGCACGAAAGGACAATCATTTCATACAGTAGAAGCCCTCGTATAATAATGAAAACCGCCCTCAAAATATGTGGACGGTTTTTTTGTATCTTATATAGTAGAAAGTTATTTTTTAACGAATACGTTGCTCAGTTTGGTTATCAAAGAAATGCGCTTTATTCATATCCAATGCTAGTTTAATTTCGTCACCAGGTGAAAATGTATGTCTTGCATCAACACGTGCTGCAAAATCTTGATCTCCAAGTTTCATATATAAAATAGATTCAGCACCAAGTAACTCAGCAACTTCGATTTTTGTTTTGAAAGTAGTAGATTGAGAAGCTTCTAAAAATAAGAGTTCATCATGAATGTCTTCAGGGCGAATGCCTAAAACAATTTCCTTATTTACATAGCCTTGTTCACGTAACATCTTCATTTTTCCTTCAGATACTTTGAGCTTTATTGTATTGTCTATAACGAAATCGTTTTCAGTTAATTTACCACGGAAGAAATTCATCGCTGGAGAGCCGATAAATCCACCAACGAAAATATTTTCAGGTGTTTCATATACTTCTTTTGGAGTTCCGATTTGTTGAATCTTTCCGTCTTTCATAACAACAAGGCGTGAAGCCATTGTCATTGCTTCTGTTTGATCATGTGTTACGTAAATTGTTGTCGTTCCAAGACGGTGGTGTAATTTAGAAATTTCTGAGCGCATTGCAACACGTAATTTCGCGTCTAAGTTAGATAAAGGCTCATCCATTAAGAAAACTTTCGCGTCTCGAACAATTGCTCTACCTAACGCAACACGTTGACGTTGTCCACCAGATAACGCTTTCGGTTTTCTATCTAAATATTGTTCCAGTCCTAAAATTTTTGCCGCATCTTTCACACGACGATCGATTTCATCTTTTGGTATTTTTCTAAGTTTTAATCCAAATGCCATATTATCATACACACTCATATGTGGATATAGAGCATAGTTTTGGAAGACCATTGCGATATCGCGATCTTTTGGAGGGACATCATTCATCAGCTTACCATCAATTGAAAACTCTCCTTTTGAAATATCTTCAAGCCCAGCCACCATTCGTAATGTTGTAGATTTTCCGCATCCAGAAGGACCGACAAATACGATAAACTCTTTATCTTGAATGTGTAAATTGAAGTCTGTTACAGCTGTTACGTTATTATCATATATTTTATAAATGTTTTCTAATTTCAGTTCTGCCATGGTATTTCCCCCTAGAAATAATTATGCAAACGTTTTCTTTGAGTTCATTATAAACTAATAGATTTAAAAAATAAACAAAAAAATAAAACGTTTTCATTTGTTAGAGGAATATTAGTAATTTTCATATGTTTTCTTAGAAAAAATATGAACAAAAGTTGTAAGCGCTATTTTAAATTAAGATAGAATCTGTTATCATTCATTAATGAAAACGTTTGCGCCTTAAAAAAGAAAATCGAATTATTAATGAAATGGGGTAGCATAATGGAAAAACAGTGGTGGAAAGAAAGTGTAGTATATCAAATTTATCCTCGTAGCTTTATGGATAGTAACGGTGATGGTATTGGTGATCTTCGTGGTATTATTTCAAAGTTAGATTACTTAAAAGAATTAGGGATTGATGTCATTTGGTTATCGCCAGTCTATGAATCTCCAAATGATGATAATGGTTATGATATAAGTGATTATTGTAAAATTATGAATGAGTTCGGAACGATGGAAGATTGGGATGAGCTATTACATGAAATGCATGAACGTAATATGAAACTTATGATGGACTTAGTTGTTAATCATACTTCTGATGAACATAATTGGTTTATTGAATCACGTAAATCAAAAGATAATAAATATAGAGATTACTATATATGGCGTCCTGGAAAAGAAGGAAAAGAGCCGAACAACTGGGGAGCAGCTTTTAGTGGATCAGCATGGAAGTATGATGAAATGACAGATGAATATTATTTACATCTGTTTTCTAAAAAACAGCCGGATTTAAATTGGGATAATGAAAAGGTAAGACAAGATGTTTATGGAATGATGAAGTTTTGGTTAGAAAAAGGAATTGATGGCTTCCGTATGGATGTTATTAATTTTATTTCTAAAGAAGAGGGCTTACCAGCTGTTGAAACAGAAGAAGAGGGATATGTTTCAGGTCATAAGCATTTTATGAACGGTCCAAACATTCATAAATATTTACATGAAATGAATGAAGAAGTATTGTCTCATTATGATATTATGACGGTTGGTGAAATGCCTGGTGTAACGACAGAAGAGGCGAAAATGTACACTGGGGAAGAACGAAAAGAACTGCAGATGGTATTCCAATTTGAACATATGGATTTAGATTCAGGAGAAGGCGGAAAATGGGATGTAAAACCATGCTCACTCCTTACTTTAAAAGAGAATTTAACGAAATGGCAAAAAGCATTAGAGCATACTGGATGGAATAGCCTGTATTGGAATAACCATGACCAGCCTCGCGTTGTATCTCGTTTTGGTAATGATGAAATGTATCGCATTGAATCTGCTAAAATGTTAGCGACGGTACTTCATATGATGAAAGGAACACCGTATATTTATCAAGGAGAAGAAATCGGAATGACAAACGTTCGATTTGAATCGATTGATGAATATCGAGATATTGAAACATTAAATATGTATAAGGAAAAAGTGATAGAGCGCGGTGAAGATATAGATAAAGTGATGCAGTCTATTTATATAAAAGGCCGAGATAATGCTAGAACACCGATGCAGTGGGACGATCAGAATCATGCTGGATTCACAACAGGTGAGCCTTGGATTACGGTAAACCCTAACTATAAAGAAATCAATGTGAAACAAGCGATCCAAAATAAAGATTCAATTTTTTATTACTATAAAAAATTAATTGAGTTACGTAAAAATAATGAGATTATTGTGTATGGATCATATGATTTAATATTAGAGAATAACCCTTCTATTTTTGCATACGTAAGAACATATGGAGAAGAAAAACTTCTTGTCATTGCAAACTTTACGGCGGAAGAATGTGTATTTGAATTGCCTGAGGACATTAAGTATAGTGAAGCAGAGTTATTCATACACAATTACGACGTAGAGAATGGATCGATAGATAAAATGACATTACGTCCGTATGAAGCGATGGTATTTAAATTAAAATGGTAATAAAAAATCCTTATACCACTTGGTATAAGGATTTTTTATTACCATTTTAAGATTGAGAATCCATATGGAGGAAGTGTAACTTGTAATGCATTTGCTTCCGCTGAAAATTCTTCGTTTGTATAAATGTTAATGATTTTCTTTCCGGTAACATGGAGAGGGAGTGAAGCAGTAACTTCACTATCAGTCGGATTTAAAACGAAAAAGATAGTTTCATCTTTATATGTTTTCGTATAAGAAATATAATTATGTTCATCATTTGCTTCGATGAATTGGAAAGTACCATGTCCTCCAAATGCTTTATATTGCTTTCGTAATGAAATTAATGTTTGTATATGTGTAAATAATAGATGATCTTGTTCTTTCGTATCCCAAATCATACATTTGCGGCAAGCTGGATCCATACCGCCGTCCATACCAATTTCGTCTCCATAATAAATACAAGGAGAGCCGATGAAAGAAAGGTGGAATACATAAAGTAACTTTAATTTATTTTTATCTCCGTTACATGTTGTCAATATTCTTGGTGTATCATGGCTGTCTAATAAATGAAACGCTGCTTCATTTACATTCATAGAGTAGGAATGGAGAGATTCTGTAATTTGTTTCATAAATTCATTTGCTTTAATGGAATCGTTAGCAAAGTAAGAAAGTAGAGCGTTTGTAACAGGATAGCTCATTACAGCATCAAATTGATCTCCTTGTAGCCATGGAAGTGCATCGTGCCAAATTTCTCCTAAAATATATACTTCAGGATTTAATGTCTTTATCTCACTTCGGAATTCTCTCCAAAAACTGTGATCGACTTCATTTGCTACATCAAGGCGCCAACCGTCTATATTGAATTCTCTTACCCAGTAACGCCCAACTTCAAGTAAGTATTCTTTTACATCCGGGTGTGCTGTATTTAATTTAGGCATATACGGTGTAAACGCGAAAGTATCGTAATTCGGAAGTGGCTCAGTTCTAATTGGAAATTCATGAATATGGAACCACTCTTTATAAGCAGACTTCTCACCGTTTTCTAGCACGTCTTGGAATTTATCGAAAAAGTATCCACTATGATTAAACACGGCATCGAGCATTACTTTTATACCGTGTGTATGACATGCCTGAACGAGTTCTTTGAACGTTTCTTTCGTCCCGAATTGCGGATCGATTTCCATGTAGTCAATTGTGTCATATTTATGGTTTGAATGTGCTTTGAAAATAGGTGTGAAGTATATCCCTGAAATTCCAAGCTTCACAAGGTAATCAAGGTTTTGAATAATACCAGCAAAATCTCCACCGAAAAAATTAGTTGGAGTTGGCTCAGCACAGCCCCAAGGAAGAGTGTTTTCTGGATTTAGTGCAGGATCACCATTCGCGAACCGTTCTGGGAAAATTTGATACCAAACGGTTTCTTTAATCCAAGAAGGTGCTTTGAATACATCATTTGCATGAATAAATGGAAAACAGAAAAAGTTACCAACGTCATCATTTGGAATGGTAGAGAAAAATCCGCGTTCTGAATAAATAAGCGTTTCTGTATCATTTTTTAATTCGAATCCATAACGTAAGCGCTTAAATTTCGGTTCGATAGAAATGGACCAATAATCAAACAATGCGGTAGAACCAGTTTTTTTCATCGGTGTATTTGATGTAATCCATTTCCCGTCTTTCCAGTCATAAGGATCACCGTAAATAAGAGTGGCGCTTTGAATATCGTCTCTTTGAGTACGTATTCGGATGTGAATCGTTTTTTCATCGTAAGCGTATGCGTAATTATCTTTTGGCCTATGATAAATGGCTTCTTTAAGCATATAGAAAATCCCCCTTTAATATCTCCATACTTATTGTTCCCTTACGTGTAATAATAAAGCATATGTTGCAAACGATTGCCTTTTGCATAGCTTTAATATTGCTTATAAGAGTAGTATTCATTTCATATAAAGTCAATGTATAAGGAGTATAGTAATAATATTTTAAAAATTAATATTTGCAAAATGAATAAAAGAATGTATAATGATAGACAAATAGCGCAAACGTTTTCATAGATTGAGATATTGTTTGCGCTTCTATTAAACTATTCAATGCAAACGTTTTCAAATAGTAAGGTACATATATAACTTAGGGAGGTTTTTGGGATGAAGAAAGCATTATCATTATTAACGATTTCAGCATTATCAATTGGTATGTTATCTGCATGTGGACCGAAAGATTCAGGGAAGAAAGAAGAAAGTAAAGCAAAGAAAGATTACGATCTTCTCGTTTGGGAAGATGATAAAAAAGGTGTTGCTTTAGAACCAGCAGTGAAAAGTTTTGAGGAAAAATATAAAGTAAAAGTAAAAGTTGTTGAAATGCAAATGACAGATCAAGTGAAGAAGTTACGCCTTGATGGACCAGCGGGGACTGGACCAGATGTTGTAACATTGCCACATGATCAAATCGGAAACGCAGTAACAGAAGGTTTACTTTCAGAAGTGAAAGCTGATGATGCTGTAAAGAGTAAATTTACTGATTCATCAATAGCAGCACAGACATATAACGGGAAATTATATGGTTTACCAAAAGCAATTGAGACACCAATCTTTATTTACAATAAAAAATTAATGCCAAAAGCACCAGAAACGATGGACGAGCTGTTTAACTTCTCGAAAGAATTTACGAAGGATGGCAAGTACGGATTTTTAACACTAGGAGATAACTTCTACTTTGCTAATGCATTCATGGCAGGTATGGGTGGCTATGTGTTTGGTGAAAAAGATGGAAAGCCAAATGCAAGTGATGTTGGATTAAATAATAGCGGAGCAGTACAAGGTGCGGAATACCTTCAAAAATGGTACAAAGAAAAGTTATTCCCGAAAGGTATTATCGGTGAATCTGGTGGACCTGCTGCTGATGGACTATTTAACGAAGGAAAAGCAGCATCTATCATGAACGGACCTTGGGCGTTCCAAGCGATGGAAAAGAACGGAATTGATTATGGTGTTGCTCCAATGCCTAAATTACCAAATGGTCAACCAATGAAAACGTTTGTTGGGGTTAAAGGATGGCATGTAACAAGTTTCTCTAAACAAAATGATTTAGCTACAAAGTTCACTGAATGGGTAACGAATGAAGAAAACGCAAAAATTCGATTTGAGAAAACAAAAGAAATTCCTCCAGTAAAATCAGTAATGGAAGATCCAATTATTAAAGATAATGAAGCTGCAAAAGCAGTTGCAACGCAATCTGAAAATGGAATTCCAATGCCAAACATTCCAGAAATGCAAGAAGTATGGAAACCAGCTGGAGATGCGCTTCAATTAGTTGTTACGGAGAAAGAGGCACCAAAAGCAGCACTTGATAATGCAGTGAAGCAAATTAAAGGTAATATTGAGGCAAATCATAGTAAGCAAAAATAAGGTGAAATTCGTGCCTCTAATATGAGAGGCACGAATTCTCTCCCAGAAAAAAGGGGGAAGGAACATGCAAACATTGGAACCAGCAAACGGCTTAAACGGTTCAAAACATAGGAAAATGGCAACCATGTTATCAATCATTCCAGGCATGGGCCAAATGTATAATAAACAATTTGTAAAAGGTCTTATTTTTCTAGTATTAACAGGTTCATTTATTGTAGCATTTGCTGATTTATTAAATATGGGATTATGGGGAATTGTAACGCTTGGTACAGAAGTTCCACGTGACCATTCTGTCTTTCTATTAGTAGAAGGAATCTTGGCACTCATTGTCATCGTGTTTGGACTCGGAATATATGCATTTAATTTATATGATGCATACCAAAACGGGAAGAAACGTGATATAGGAACCCCATTAAACTCTGTAAAAGAGCAATACCGTAATTTACTAGATCAAGGTTTTCCATATTTAATGGTTTCACCAGGTTTTCTATTACTTATCTTTGTAGTTGTATTTCCAATCATCTTCGTAATTTTAATTGGATTTACGAATTATGATTTATACCACTCTCCTCCAGCTAAATTAGTAGATTGGGTGGGCTTCAAAAACTTTATTGATATCTTTACATTACCGATGTGGAGAGAGACATTTTTAAGCGTATTTTCTTGGACTGTCATTTGGACATTCGTTGCAACGACATTACAAGTTGCGCTTGGTATTTTCTTAGCGATTATCGTAAATCAGCCTGGTATTAAAGGGAAGGCAATTATTCGAACAATCTTCATTTTACCGTGGGCGGTCCCAGCATTCGTATCTATTCTTGTTTTCTCTGGTATGTTTAATGAAACATTTGGAGCAATTAACAATCAAGTATTGGCGTTATTTGGAATCGAAAAGATTGCTTGGATGACAGATCCGTTTTGGGCAAAAATCGCTTTAATTATGATTCAAACGTGGCTTGGATTCCCGTTCGTCTTTGCAATGACAACAGGTATACTGCAATCGATTCCAGGGGAGTTATATGAAGCTGCTACAGTAGATGGAGCTACAGCTTGGCAACAGTTTCGTAAAATTACATTGCCACTTGTTCTATATGCAACAGCACCAATATTAATTACGCAATATACGTTTAACTTTAATAACTTTAGTATCATCTATTTATTTAATGGTGGAGGTCCTGCTGTAGCTGGACAAGACGCAGGTGGAACGGATATTTTAATTTCATGGATTTATAAGTTAACGATGACTTCAGCGCAGTACGGGAAAGCGGCAGCTCTTACAATGATATTATCGTTAATCGTTATTACAGTTGCGTTATGGCAATTTAAGAGAACAAAATCATTCCAAGAAGAGGATATGATGTAAATGAATATTAAAAGACAAAAGATGTTACGTCTCTCATTAAGTTATTTCGTTATTTTCGTAATGTGTGCCATCATTTTCTATCCGTTATTATGGATTATTGGCTCATCGTTTAATCCGGGTGATAGTTTATCTGGATCAAGTATTATTCCGCAAAATGCAACGTTAGATCATTATCGTAAGTTATTAGATTTAGAGAATAGTAATTATTTACTATGGTATAAAAACACATTAAAAGTAAGTGTTATAACGATGATTTTCTCAGTGTTAGCAATTAGTTTTACAGCTTATGCATTTTCAAGATACCGTTTTGTTGGGAGAAAAAATGGTTTATTAACATTTTTAATTCTACAAATGATTCCGAACTTTGCGGCGCTAATCGCTCTATACGTATTAGCACAGTTAACAGGGTTAATCGATACGCACCTTGCATTAATTTTAATTTATGTAGGCGGGGCAATTCCAATGAATACATGGCTTATGAAAGGATATTTTGATACGATTCCGAAAGAATTGGATGAGTCAGCTCGTATGGATGGGGCAGGACATTTCCGTATTTTTTGGCAAATCATTATGCCACTTGCAAAGCCAATCGTAGCGGTTGTGGCGTTATTTACTTTCATCGGTCCATTTACAGATTTCATTTTAGCGAGTGTTATTTTGCGCACACCAGAAAATTATACATTAGCAGTTGGCTTATATGAAATGGTAGCGAAGAAATTTGGTAATGAATTTACAACGTTCGCAGCGGGTTCAGTATTGATTGCAATCCCAATTTCAATTTTATTCCTATCACTACAAAAATACTTTATCTCTGGTTTAACTGCTGGAGGTACGAAAGGATGAAAAATGGGACGTTACGTCCCATTTTTCTTTTCATCGCCCTATAAAAAATTTTATAGGGCGATGAAAAGAGATTTGACATCACATATGAAAAGAAGTGAAATAAATAGTATATTATAGTATAGGAAAAAAGAGCTATATCCCTTACAATACATGGAGAGGGAGAATATGATAGGTTTTACAAGATAGACTCAATAAAAGTTAATGACTTCTCCTATTACTTGCAACGGGTGCAAGATTAAAATATAAAAAATGACAGAGAAGTGAGAGGAGGGGGATTTTTATGACAGTTACAATTAAAGATGTGGCGAAGAAGGCGAATGTAGCACCATCTACCGTTTCTCGTGTAATTGCTGATAATCCAAGTATAAGTGAAAAAACAAAGCGCCGTGTTCGGAAAGTAATGAGTGAACTAGGGTATCATCCCAATTTAAACGCAAGAAATCTAGCTAACCAAACAACGAAAACACTTGGACTTGTTATGCCAAGTTCTGCAAGTAAAGCTTTTCAAAATCCGTTTTTCCCAGAAGTTATAAGAGGGATTAGTTCATTTGCACATGTGGAAGGATATGCGCTTTATATGTCGACAGGTGAAACGGAAGATGAAATTTTTAATGGTGTTGTAAAGATGGTACAGGGACGTCAAATTGGTGGCATTATTCTTTTATATTCAAGAGAGAATGATCGGATTATTCAATATTTGCATGAACAAAATTTCCCGTTTGTTTTAATTGGGAAACCGTATGATCGAAAAGATGAAATTACATATGTAGATAATGACAATTATACAGCTGCAAGAGAAGTGGCAGAATATTTGATTTCATTAGGTCATAAACAAATCGCGTTTATCGGCGGTGGATCAGATTTACTTGTAACGAGAGATCGTTTGGCTGGTATGAGTGATGCTTTAAAATTAGCAGACATTGTATTACCAAAAGAGTATATTTTACATTTTGATTTTTCAAGGGAGAGTGGTCAACAAGCCGTTGAGGAGTTAATGGGGCTGAAGCAACCACCGACAGCAATTGTGGCAACGGATGATTTAATTGGACTTGGTGTGTTAAGTGCACTTTCTAAAAAAGGATTTGTTGTACCGAAGGATGTTTCTATTGTAAGCTTTAATAATGCTTTATTATCAGAAATTGCGAGTCCGCCACTTTCGACAGTTGATGTGAATATATATCAACTAGGGTATGAGGCAGCAAAAGCTTTAGTGGATAAAGTAGAGAATGCGGAGTCTACTGCAAAGTGTATTATTATTCCTCATAAATTACTGAAGCGCCAAACTTGCGATCATTATGCATAAAAAAAGCTAAGAGTTTAACTCTTAGCTTTTTGTTGTAGAAAGGCCTCTAATCGATCACAGCCTTCTTTTAAAGTTTCAATACTATACGCATAGGACAAGCGAAGATAGCCTTCACCATATTCAGAAAATGCTGTCCCAGGAACGACAGCTAATCCAGCTTCTTTTACAAGATCAAGTGCAAAATCAAATGATGAAGATGTTAAATGTCCAACATATGGGAATAAGTAAAATGCACCTGTTGGCTTTTCAACTGTTAAGCCCATTTGAATGAGTCTATTATATACGTAATCACGGCGCTTTTTGTATTGATGACGCATCATTTTTGGTGCATCTTTAGCAGCTGTTAACGCTTCAATTGCAGCATATTGAGCGATTGAAGTAGCACACGTTACGTTGTACTGATGAACTTTTAGTATATGTCCTGCTAAATAGCTTGGTGCGAATAATAGACCGATACGCCAGCCAGTCATAGAATGAGATTTTGATAAACCGTTAATGACGATAGTTTTTTCACGCATTTCTGGGAAATGGGCAATAGACATATGCTTTTGCTCATATACAAGTTCGCTATAAATTTCATCAGAAAGGACGAAAATATTTTTATCTTTTAAAACATCTACAATATCTTGTAGTTCTTCTTTTGATAAAGTTACACCAGTTGGATTAGAAGGATACGGCAAAACGACGCATCTTGTTTTTTCTGTAATAGCATTTTTTAGTGCTTCGGCTGTTAAACGGAAGCCAGTTTCACGAACATCGATAAAAATAGGTGTTGCGCCGCATAATCGAATAATTGGTTCGTATCCTGGATAAATAGGGGCAGGTAAAATAACTTCTGTTCCTGGCTCTAAAATTGTTCGGAATGCTACATCAATTGCTTCACTAGCACCAATTGTAACGATGGTTTCGTTTTCAGGTGAATACTGTAAATCGTAGTTATCTTTTACAAAGTTACAAGCTGCCTTGCGTAATTCTAATAAACCGGCGTTATGTGTATAGCTTGTGTAATTTTCTGTAATAGCCCGTTTTGCCGCTTCTTTTACGAGAGAAGGTGTAGGGAAATCGGGTTGTCCAATTGTTAAAGAGATAAGATTATCATAGTTTTGAATCATGTTAGAGAATTGACGGATCCCAGAAATTTGGATGTCCTTCACTCTAGGATTAATGAATTGTTCCATTGTATCTCCCTTTCTTCCGTTTGAAAATTAAGTTCATTTTAACATATTTTCTATGATTTCGCTTGCGTATATGTTATGTAGAAAGAGGGGGAGAATAGAAAAAAAGCCGCTGTAAGCGACTTTTTAATATCCGTACTCCCAATCTATTTCATCTTCATTCCAAAGTACAGAGGATACTTTGCCAAGGTGAACAACTGATTCATTCACAGCACATGTGCAATTTTCTTCTCCGGTTTTATGCTGTAACTCTTCATATACTGATTTTTCAACATTTTCTAGAACGACCAAATTTTCTTCTTTTAAAACAAGCGTAGTACCCGCCATATTTATCTTCCTCCTACTAAAATAATGATCACTTATTTGTAAACATAGATAGTATGGATTATATGCTGTATTTTGCTATAGTTGTCCGTCTCATGAAGTATTTTTTATTTTCTTTGTAATCCGTATTCATTGTATACTGCCCGGCAGAAATTTGGTACAGGGTTTACATTCATTTCGAAAATCTGTAACAATTATTATGTGTTGTTAACAAAGAATTAACAAAAATGTTAAGAAAAATCAAAATTTTAAAACAAATAAACCCGTAAAATGATATAATCATATCAAAATACATATAGGGGATGAGAGGCTATGGAGCTTATCCGTGATTTAATGATCCAAATTGCCATCATTATTTTGCCACTATTTTTATATGAAGCGATTCGCCTAAATCGTTATCAAGAAATGCCTCCGAAGCCGAACCGCTACTTTATTATGTTTCTATCTAGCATTACACTCGTTCTCTCCATGACATACTCTATTTGTTTTGGTGACATTTGTGGGTATAACTTTCACCCAATCCCGATCGTTAGTGGTTTTCTATATGGTGGGATTGTTGGTTTAATCCCGGCCGTTATTTTTGTTGCATATGAATGGGCGCTAAAAGGAATGAATCTTCTTCCAGTGATAGAAGTAATATTTCTATTAATAGTTCCATTATTTTTATCAAAGAAATGGTCGCTATTTTCTAGGGATAAGAAGCTAATTTTAGCATTTATGATTTCATCATTGTACGTACTTGTTTCTTTAGTGATTGGCATGATTAACGTTCTGTTAGAATCGGGGTTTACACCGCATATTTCGCACCTATATAGCGGATATATATTTGCTTCGCTTATTATGGTTATGACAATGGTATTTCAGGTGTACTTAACAGAATACTTAAATGAAAATGCAATACTACGTACAGAGATGCAAAAGTCAGAAAAGCTTAATATTGTAAGTGAGCTGGCAGCAAGTGTTGCACATGAGGTTCGAAATCCGCTCACTGTTGTTCGTGGTTTTATTCAATTGCTAGAAAGTACGGAAGATGTGAAGAATAAGGATTATATGCGTCTCGTATTAGCTGAATTGGACCGGGCAGAACAAATTATTTCAGATTATTTAAATTTAGCAAGGCCACAAATTGAGAAAAAAGAACACATTTGCTTATCCGCTCAATTGATAGAAATGACAACTCTGATGTCATCATTTGCAGCGATGCAAGGTGTATATTTGCAAGTTGAGATTTCTGAAAGTCTTTATACGATTGGTGATAAGACGAAATTGAAGCAAGCTATTATGAATGTTGTTAAAAATGGTATTGAAGCAATTCAAGGAAATAAAGGATATTTAAAAGTAACGGCTATGCAAAAAGACGAAACGATTGTAATAAGAGTTAAAGATAGTGGTGTTGGAATGACGAAAGAACAGTTAGCAAGGCTAGGACAACCATATTATTCTTTAAAAGAAAAAGGGACAGGATTAGGGCTTATGGTAACATTTAGTATTTTACAAGCGCATAATGGTACGCTGGAATATAAAAGCGAAAGTGGGAAAGGGACTGAAGCGATTATTATATTGCCAGCTGTACGAAATAAGGAATAAAAGTTACCGTTGGAAGGTAACTTTTTATTTTATATAGGAAAAAATATATTATTTTATTCAGTTGTTTTTTCTTGTTTTGTTCTGCTAAATAAACTTCTAAATGATTGGAAAAAGCTTTGTTCTTTTGAAGCTGCGACTAATCGTTTTGTTTCTTGAATTTCACGAATCACTTGCATAAGTTGTGCATCGCGGTTGCTGTCTTTATTATAAATTTGATTTACGAGTTTATTCATTTTTTCTTCTTGCTTAGATTCTCGTTTATACATATGATTCATTAATAAGTCCATCTTTTCTTTTTGCAGAGCATCTGTTTGAGCGGCATGATCTACTAACTCTTGTAGCATTTTTTCTTGAGAGCCTTCTTTTACATAGACTTGTTGCATCAATTCATCTAGCTTTTCGTCTTTTAAACGATTTTGAGTAATAAGGGTAGAATTTTGATGAATAATTGCTTCATTTAATTGAGCGAGCATTTCAAGTTTTAACATGAATTCCTCAAAGTTACGCCCATCTTCTTTTTCTTTCGGTTGTATTTCTTGCGTATCTTGTATAACTGGCACAGGTGGGGACTCTTTTTCTTTTAAAATAAGGGGTATCGTTTCTGAAATATCTTCTTGCAATGTAGCAGCTCTTTCATGTATGGATTTTAATAGTTTTAAATCATCCAATTTATAAATACGAGCATCAGCTGTTTTGGAAATCATATAACCATGTTCCTCTAACAGTTGACTATATTTGCGAACTATATGTTTTGGGATGCCTGTTTTATTCGTGACATCTTTCGTTTTATAGGTAGCTTCCATAATATTTCCTCCCCAAAAAGTATCGTATATATCATTTCAATCTTTTACGAGGACTTCCTTTGAAAAAGAATGTCGTAAGGTTATTAGTTTTCTACAGCATTAGTGAAAAGATGAAGAAAAAATGAGAGTTTTTGGCGGAATGACGAAGAAGAGCTAAAATAATGTCTGAAAACATATACAGGAGAAGTTTGTTATAATAACTGAGGAAAAGAAACTGGTAGAGAATCATGGAGGTATACATGAAGCAATTAAAAGGTATTATCATTTCAATTATTGCAATTCTTTCTATTGTAGTAGCGGTTTATGAAGTACTTGTTCCAGAGGAAACAAGTATCAAAAAAACAAATGCGTATGATCAAGTTCTAGAATTTCCGAAAGAGCGATATCCAGAGACAGGGAAACATATTACGGATGCTATAAAAGAAGGACATTCAGAAGTTTGTACAATCGACCGTGGCGGTGCTGCGGATAGAAGAAAATTATCGTTAGCTCCATACCCATCAAAAAAAGGGTATGATCGTGATGAATGGCCAATGGCGATGTGTAAAGAAGGCGGAAAAGGAGCACATATTGAATATATAAGTCCGGCAGATAACCGCGGGGCAGGGTCTTGGGTAGGAAATAAGTTAGATAAATACCCAGATGGTACGCGTGTGAAATTTGACGTAAAGTAGTAGTTACATATTTCATAATGAAGGAGAAGGGGAACGATGGAGTTAACAATTTCGTATTCGCAATTAATGTTGATGAACTATGACGGTGAGCAGCCTTACGTTGACTGGACAGATGAAGATTTTGAAAGAGGTTATGCGAAGGCGGATGGAACTGTTATTTTTGAAGCACTCTCTGATTATACTTGTGAAGTAAAAGTGACCCCAGGGAAACATATTGAAAAAGAAGAAGCGATTAGAACAGTTACAGTTCCTTTTATAGTTGAAAATGAATGTATCATTGTAACAAGTATTCTTTCAAATAAATTTCAAATCCCTATTCCAAATGGTGAGTATACAGTTGTATTACAGGCAACTCCTCTTGAAGAACCAACGGATGATGAATTATATAAAATACAATACGAATTCTTTTTTGAAAGTAAAGAATAAAAAATGGGTTATCCTCAAAAAGGATAACCCATTTTTGTTATGCGTTTGTTTTTAGTAGGGAACGAGCATCTTTTGCTGCTTGCACCATGTGTTCTAAAGCGGGGATAACTTCTTCCGTTCTTCTCGTTTTTAAACCACAATCAGGATTAATCCAGAAATATTTAGGATCGCATACTTCTAAAGATTGTTCTACGATTTTATACATTTCCTCTTTACTCGGTACACGTGGGCTATGAATATCATATACACCTAGACCGATGCCTTTTTCATATGTTGTATGTTTTAATGTATCAATAAATTCACCGTGACTTCTTGAAGTTTCGATAGAAATCACATCTGCATCTAATGCGCGAATCGCGTCAACAATATCTTCGAAGTTACTGTAACACATATGAGTATGAATTTGTGTTTCATTTGCTACAGAAGAAGTTGCTAAAAGGAAGGATTGTACTGCCCATGTAATATAAGCGTCCCAATCTTTTTCTTTTAGTGGCATTCCTTCACGAAGTGCTGGCTCATCGACTTGGATTACTCGAATTCCGGAAGATTCAAGTAATTCAATTTCGTGACGAAGAGCTAATGCAATTTGATACGAAACTTCTTTTCTTGGAATATCATTTCGAACGAAGGACCAATTTAAAATTGTAACAGGTCCAGTTAACATTCCTTTTACAACTTTCTCTGTTAAGCTTTGTGCATAAACAGTTTCCTTAATAGTCATTCCGTTAATAAAGGCTACATCACCATAAATAACAGGTGGTTTTACGCAGCGGGAACCGTATGATTGCACCCAACCGTTTTTAGTGAATGAGAAACCAGCAAGACGCTCACCGAAATATTCGACCATGTCAGTTCTTTCGAATTCACCATGTACAAGGACATCAAGACCAATTTCTTCTTGGTAACGAATCCATTTTTCTGTCTCTTTTTCAATGAATTGTTCATATTGTTCATTTGAAATAACACCGTTACGCCATTCTTTTCGCGTTTGACGAACTTCAGTTGTTTGCGGGAAGCTACCGATAGTCGTTGTTGGTAACAATGGTAACTCTAGGGCAACTTGTTGTAATTCGTATCGCTTTTCAAATGGAAGAGGACGTGAAAAATCTTCTTCTTTTAGTGCTGTACGTGCTACTTTAACATCTTCTCGGTTACGTGCAGCAGACGAACGAATTGTATGATGTACATTTCGGTATGTTTCCAGCTCATTACTAATGCTTTCTGTACCTTGAGTCAGAGCGGAATGAATAAGAACTAACTCTTCTAATTTTTGATTTGCAAATGCTAACGCATCAAATAGCTCAGTCGATAAGTGAGTTTCTTCTGTTTTATCGATTGGTGTATGCAATAAGCTACAAGAAGGCTGAACGATGAAATCTTTCGTTTGGACTTGTTTTTGTAACGTTGTAAATAACGTAAGAACTTCATCAAGGTCAGCTCTCCAAATGTTACGGCCATCTATACAACCGACAGCTAAAGTTTTATCAGCTGGGAATCCGTATTTTGAAATAGCATTTAGATTACCTTCTTTACCATGAACGAAATCTAATCCAATACCGGATACAGGGAATGTAATAATTTCTTCATAGTTTTCTTCTACACTATCAAAATATGTTTGTAAAAGAAGAGTCGCATTTGGAACATCTTTACGAATAGCTTCATAAATTTCTTTTGCTTGTTGCACTTCTTCTTTCGTTAAAGAAGCGAAAATCGGTTCATCAATTTGAATGACTTGTGCACCAGCTGCATGTAGTTCTGAAAGCAGTTGTACGTATGGTGCAACTAATTGTTTTAAAATAGTAGCGAATTGTTCTTGTGTATAACCTTTAGCTAATTTCAAGAAAGTATATGGTCCTAAAATAACAGGCTTTCCATCTACTCCTAATTCTTGTTTTGCCTCTTCGTATAAGCGAAGTGGACGATTATCTTTTAAAGAGATTTGTAATCCCTCTTCATATTCAGGAACGATATAATGATAGTTTGTGTTAAACCATTTTGTCATTTCGGAAGCTACGTGATCTTTAGAGCCACGCGCCATTGCGAAATATACATCAAGGTAAGATGTAAACTCAGAAAAACGTGATGGGATAAATCCTAGCATATAAGCAGTATCCAAAACGTGATCATAATATGTAAAGTCGCCAACTGGAATGAGTTCAATCCCTTTTTCTTGCTGTACTTTAACGTGTTGAAGGCGAATTTCTTTCATCGTTGTTAAAAATTGTTCTTCATCGATTTTATTGGACCAAAAAGCTTCCAATGTTTTTTTCCACTCTCGTTGTAGTCCGATACGTGGATAACCTAAATTACTTGTTTGAATTGCCATTTCAAATTCCTCCCTAATTGAAAGTAAGCATTTCCGTTTACTAGGAAATACCTATAACAAAAAGTATAAAGGCATAGAAAATAAGCCTTCCTTTTTGTTTTAACACCTCATCATCATCCGTGAATCTATCAGTGTTGTTAAAACAGGCAGGTCTCCTGACTTATGCTTCATATAATTTCTTTCACCTTCCCGTTTTCACAGTGGCACTAAAAAGAAATCTCAGCATTTACAGTGGCGGGACCGTGTTGGATTTTCACCAATCTTCCCTTTTAAACACGAAACGAAATTTTCGTGTACCTATTTTCCTTTTGAAAGGAATTTAACAAGCGATATGATATTGAAACAAATTCTAACACAATTTTTGGAATTTTGTCTACTGTTTTAAAATAAGAAAATTCTAAAGTTTTTTATTTTAATTATTAGGATTTTTCTGACTTTTAAAACGGAGAAAATTGAGCAGAATTGAAATGAAGTACGAGTAAACTTATAAAGAAGAGAGTACCTGAACAGAGATAAGATGTCAGTTATGTTATGTAGGAATTTGTCAGTATTCTGGAATAAGGAAGGGAATTGGATGGCTCATTTTGAAATAGTAAGTTATCACAAGACAGAACAAGGTTCCTGTATAAAGATAAATATACTAAGTTTATAGAAATGGGGGAATTTCATTTGGAACAAAGTAAACAAAATATTTATTCACCGCCAAAACATATAGTTTCAGCAGCGACAATTGTAATGAATGAACAAAAAGAAATCCTATTAATTAAGGGACCTAGAAGAGGGTGGGAAATGCCACGTGGACAAGTTGAAGAAGGAGAGTCTTTGAAAGATGCTGCAATAAGGGAAACTAAAGAGGAATCGGGTATTGATATTGAAGTTTTAAAATTTTGTGGAGTATTTCAAAATGTGAACCATTCAATATGTAACACATTGTTTTTAGCTAGAGCAGTTGGAGGTAAATTAACGACTACACCAGAAAGTTTGGAAGTAGGGTTTTATCCTATTGAGCAGGCGTTAGAGATGGTGAATTTTATGAATTTCAGACAAAGAATTGAATATAGCTTGGATGAAAATCGACAACCTTTTTATATAGAGTTTTAAGAAATAATCTTCCATTATGGGACTATGGTGATGAAGAAATCCTTGTTATATTTTTGAGCGCAGTGAAGTATCTTATAACCAAAATTAAACAAGCATAACCCGTCCTAAATTAGAACGGGGTTATGCTTGTTTAAGATTTTAAAATGAAATAACTTTATTGTTTTTTTACAGTTGCTTCTTTATAACCTCAACCTTCATTTTTATCAATTTCTGAAAGGCGTCCTGCAACTGCATCTGTAAGGAGGGTATTTAACCATTGCAATTCAACTGTAATATGTTCAATAACACTTTGTAAAATATATAGTTGTGCACGTGGGATTTGTCCTTTGCTACAATCATAAATAGTTTGCATTTTATGTAAATATTGAACGGTATCATTTTTCTTTTTTTCTAAAATCGGAACTAACTCTTGGTCATCACCAAAATGAGCGAAAGAGAGTGCCGAATAAATTGGTTTATATATTTGATTTTTTGCTTCGAATTGTTTTAATAGTAACTTGTGAAATAATTGTTTACCTTCTTCTGTTATATGAAAGATTGTTTTATCTGGTCTATTCGTATCTCGAACAATAGTTGTAATACTAATTGCACCTTGCTTTTCTAATTGCTCGAAGGCGTAATAAAGTGATCCTTTTGCATATTTAATATAACAATCCATTTGTCTTTCTTTCATGATGTGTTGCACTTCATATGGATGTTTATCCCCTTCGAGTAGCAAGCCGAGAATGACTAATTTCATGCTCATGCTATCTCAACTCCTATAAATAAAAACTTTATACATATTATAAACGGCATACCCTTTTTCATAAAGGGTATGCCGTTTCTTTTTTCTATACTAACTTACTTGCTTTTGTTTTTGTTTCGTTTTTGGACCCGTAAAGAGGCGTTCATTTCCCATAAGTAAAATACAAATAATACTTAGTACAGCGGGGATAAGTGCCCAGAAGAATGTGCTGGCAATAGATGTTGCTAGAGCCTCTTTAATACCAGTTAATATTTCAGCTGGAATTTTCTCGGTAGCACCTTGTGATAATAAGAAACTTGTGTCTCCACCTTTTGGAGCTAATTTTGCTAGCTCAGGAGGGAATACAGTGTTTAGTTTATCCGTAAAAGTATGATTTTGAATGGTACCAAAAATCGTTACACCAAGAGTCATACCGAGTGAACGGAAGAATGAGTTTGTTGATGTAGCAGAACCACGGTCTCGCATTTCTAACTTGTGGATAGAAGACATACTTAAAACTGAGAACGAGAAACCAACTCCAAGTCCAGTGAGAACCATAAATAGCGTTACAAGTAGACGAGGTGTATCCATTGTTAACGTGCTTAGTAAATAAATACCAATTACGAAGAAAATACCAGATACCATCATGATGTTACGATAACTTGTTCGAGAAGCTAACTGTCCACCTGTTTGACTTCCAATTACAGAGCCAACCATCATAGGTGTTAAAATTAATCCAGCATTTGAGGCTGAACCGCCGAGAACACCTTGAACGAAGATTGGGATATAGACTGTACAGATAATAAAAGCGGCACCATAGAAAAAGGCAACGCCTTGGCTAGCTGCGAATAAAGGCTTTTTAAATAGGTGGAAAGAAATGATAGGTTCAGTTGCTTTTCGTTCTACGAAGAAGAAAACAATAAGCATAATAACAACTGTTGTAAATAAACCGATAATTACAGTGGAATTCCATGCATATTCTTTACCGCCAAGTTCTAAGGCAAACATTAAGCACACGATACTAATAACAAGTGTAATAGCGCCAGCCCAATCGATTTTTTGTTTTCTAAATTCTAGAGATTCACTGTAGTATTTAGTAATGAAGAAGAAGGAGATAAGTCCTAATGGAATATTAATATAGAAGACCCAATGCCAACTTATATAGTCTGTAATATATGCACCTAATAAAGGACCGAATACACTAGATGTCCCGAAAACCGCACCGAATAGCCCTGTCATTTTTCCGCGCTTTTCTGGTGGGAATATATCGTACATAATTGTGAAGGCGATAGGCATAAGAGCACCGCCACCGATTCCTTGAATTGCTCTATAAATACTTAGTTGCTCAATACTAGATGCTGTTCCGCAAAGTGCAGAACCGAATAAGAAAAGAATAAGACCACCAATATAAAAGCGTTTCCGTCCGTACATATCAGAAAGTTTTCCGAAGATAGGCATCCCTGCCATTGTTGCTACCATATATGCAGACGTGACCCAAACGAACTTGTCAAATCCTCCTAGGTCTCCAACAATCGTTGCCATTGCTGTTGCAACGATTGTATTATCCATTGCAGCCATTAAAATACCAAGTAATAAACCTGCAACAACAAATTTTGTATTGTTGGAGTCTTTTTTTGATAATTGAGATTCCAAATATAACCCTCCTTTAATAATAAGTAAACTATATGAAGTTTTGAGTGCAGCGCATAAAAATGTAAAGTATAGTTCTTTCAAATCAATTTACACAAGTGCACAAGCCATAAAGAATATTATAGTCAAATTTGACTAAAAGGCAAACTTTTTCTTCCGTCAAAATATTCTGTTGTATGGACTGTGAAAGAGTGAGTAATACTTAATATTGGTATAAAGTCAATGAAGGAAATTGTAAAAAAATATTTCAGTAAGAATACCGTCTGTGAACAGAGGAAAAATGGTTTTTTCTTTACATTGTCGAATAGGATAAAAGGAAGAATAATAACTATATATCGTTTGTAACAAGCTTTATTAATATGGTGTAGAGAGGCAGAATAAGGTCGTATGGATATGATGCATCTGAAATGGGGTGAATATTATTATGAAAATATGGAAACGAATTTCGGATCAAGGAAGGCGTTCAATACCGCTACAACCAGTGTTATGGATTGATGGCTCAAAAAAGGAAAACGAATGTCCTAATGTAGCAGTTACATTGCAAATCCGTAGTATGTATAAAGAAAAATTTTCATATGAACTGACCTATGATGTAAATGACATACTTATTATTCGAATGGAAGTTGAAAATAAAGGAATGGAAATGATTTCACGAGTTGTAGTAAGTCATATGATTCGAGATTATTTTGCCTATATTCCAAACTCATTAAAGGCTGATAAGGGGATGAGTGAGTTCCTGTTCCAGCTTGTAAGATGGCGGATTGATAATTTGTTACCAAATGAGAAGGTAGAACTAATTTGTAAAATAAAAGCAAATAAAGATAAAGCACTTAAAAACGCATTATTTCAGGCTACATATACATTTCAATATAAAGGAGTATCATATGGTCCACTGCAAACAAATGAAGTTGTAGTGCGGCAATGATAAAAAGGAACCTGTACGAAAGGTTCCTTTTTTTAATGGAGGTTGTGTTTTTTGAGTACTTTTTTTTGCTCGATTCCTTTTTTTCCTACATAATTATTTGTATAACCAAAATATAGGATGAAAAGAAAGGAAGCAACATTTACAATAGCGTCTATTTGATCGTTGGTAATAAAGCTCACTCCGAAAGAATTAAACAGTAATTTTAATGATAATAGAAAGCCTGCTAGTAAACGTATAATATCTGATAGATTTTCTTTTTGTAGCATACAGATCACCTCTTCCTAAAAACGATATATGGTATATATATGAAATGGAATAGAAATGGTAGACAAGCTTAAGCGGAAATGTACACTCAATATGTACATTTTTTATTTTGTAGAAAAACATAATTGTTATAGAAACATATATTGGTATAGAAGGGAGGAAAAGTATGAAACATAAAGGGAAAATTAGTGGATTATTACTTGGGAATACAGTGGCAGTTACAGAATGGATTGCGCTTCAGGATGTAATTACAAAACTGGATTCGCGATCATTTTATACCGTCTTTATTATTTATATATTGCAAATGATACTCAGCTATTATTTTGGACATTGGTATGATAAAAGAGCGAGTGGGCGTCTGGATACGGAAGTAGGAGGAATGGCAAGTAATAATTTTGTAGATGATTTCTTTGAGAAAGTAGCTGCTTTATCAGAGCGGGATTCTCATAATATTACAGTGTACATTCTTTCTGTGAAAGAATGGAAAGGACTAAAAGAAACAGTGCAAGAAAAAAAATTGGAGGTGTTAGTACAAAAATTGGAGAGTACGATTGTAAAGACAATTCGTAAAGGAGATGTCGTTACTAAGTGGGATGAAAATAAGTATGTTATTGTGGCGATTGATAACGGACATGAAAAGTCGACAATAACAAACCGATTAATGAAAAGTATTGAAAGCGAAATAGAAAATGGTTTGTTAAGTATAACCCTATTATTTGGAGCTGCTAGTTATCCAATAGAAGGAAAAACTTTTGAAGAATTGTTAAGAAAGGCACAAAATCAATTGTACCAACATAGGGATTTGTAAGGAAATGAGTGAAACTTTGATTTAAAGAAATATGAAATGAAGAAGTTTTAAATGTAACATTTTTTTGACTTTTATTACAAAAAGAACTTTTATTGTAATAAAAGTCTTTAAAAATATATAGAATAAGCATATAATTATGATGGATGTGTCAATGCATTTTGCACAATGTGTTTCATTTTAAAAGTGTAGAGGAAAGCATGCTCTACACTTTTCCTTTTTAGGGAATAATAAGAATAATTGTAAGTTGTTGCAAGGTTGCGTTTAAACTGTGTAAAATGAACAAAGAAATTATTTGATAGAAAGCGGAAAGGGAATGATAGAATGATAGACGTGAGAGAACAACGAACATCTTTTATCAGGTGAATTATTACTGTTGTTCTTCAAATTATTATGGCTGTGATGAATTCCGTTGTACTTTTATGTAATACATAGTATGAACAAGTTTTAAAAAGTGCCAAGTAAAAGTATATGTAAAGATGGATACGAAATTGCTATTAAGTTCAAAGACGTAAAATGTAATTTCAAGCAATACAATTTGATAAGTATTAATAAATAATATCAATGATTTTCGTAAAAAAGGTGCGAGTGTGGAGTTTATAGAAGGGTATATAATTTTCATAGCTTTTTACACGATGATCGTATATAAGTAGGAGGAAAAGATGTTGAAGTATAGTAAATTAGCAATTGTAACTGCATTATCAATGACTTTATTAGCCGGTTGTTTCGGGCCGAAACCAGAAGAGGAATTATATGTTTCGTTTGAAAATGCTGCAAAGCAAGAAAAAACAATGTTTGAAGATGCAAAAAAACTTGAAACTTTAGAGAAAGAGGGACAAGAATTATATAACCAGATTGTTCAAGAGGGAAAAGATAATAATCAAACTGTTAAGGAAAAACTGAATCAAGCAGTGAAAAATACAGATAAACGAGAAAAAGTGCTAACAAAAGAAAAAGAATCTTTAAATAAGGCACAAGAAGAAGTGAAATCAGCAGATAAGTATGTGAAGAAAATTGAAGATAAGAAATTGAAAGATCAAGCGGATAAAGTGAAAAGCACGTATGAGAAACGACATGACTCATTTAACAAAATGTATGATAGCTATAGTAAATCGTTAAAACAAGAAAAAGAATTATATACAATGCTACAAGATAAAGGTACAAAATTAAAAGATATTAGTGAAAAAGTAAAAGTAGTAAATCAATCTTATAAAGATATTGAATCAGAAAAGGACAAGTTTAATGAATTTACGAAATCTTATAATGCAGAAAAAATAGCTTTTTATAAACAAGCAAATATTAAAATTAAAGAAGAGAAAAAATAAAACAGTTTGGCCTACAATTGGCCAAACTGTTTTATTTTTTTGTATAAGTACGACTATACCATGGGACAGGTTCACTTAATTTTTTCTCTTGTTTCAGTGCTTCAGGACCAATATAATCTTGAAGTGTCTTTTTTGCTACTGTTAAAGATAAGTTTGTTTTCGGATTTCGATAGGAGGATTCAAGATGACCAAGATGTGGTAGGATTCGAAAATCTTCTTTTGTAGGAGGAATATGGAAAAAATAATCACCTAAACGGATAAGAACATCCGATTGTTGTTGGCTAAAGCGTGGATTTCTAGAAAAATGTAATCCTTCTTTAATAGCTTTTTTTTCAGCAATTAAGCGTTCTAAAGCCGTCTTTTTTAACCAATATAAATACTTCGGATTAGTTGCAGCTTTAGCATGACGATTCACAACGAAAATAGATTGGGCTAGTCGATTAATAGAATGTTGGTTTTGTAATTGAGATTGTGGTTGTGAAGGTTTCATATGGAATCTCCTTTCAATTTTTCATTATTATAACATAAATAAAATAGATTTTTATTATATGCAAAAAGTGATTGTATATATTTTCAATATTAAAGCAATATTGTTACAAAAAACAACTATTTTGTATAATAGTAATAGAATGTGCTTTAGAAATTTGATAATGAAAGAGTGAGAAGTTTGAAAGAAATATTAAAACAGCAATATGCCATTATAGATATTGGATCTAATACAATACGTTTAGTTATTTATGAAAAGCAAAACGGTGGTTTTTATAAGGAGATTGAAAATACGAAAGTAGTTGCTCGGTTAAGGAATTACTTAATCGATGGTGTGTTGATTGAAGAAGGAATAGAGGTATTGTTACAAACATTATTTCAATTTCAAGAAAGTACACGATTCCACCAGTTGCATCATGTACTTTGTGTTGCTACAGCAACAATTAGACAGGCTGAGAATCAAGAGGCTATTAAAAAGCTTGTTGAAGGACAAACAGACTTTACTCTTAGAGTATTATCAGAATATGAGGAAGCACGTTACGGCTATTTAGCAGTTATGAATTCAACTTCGTTCTCTGAAGGAGTTACAGTAGATATTGGTGGAGGAAGTACGGAAGTTACATACTTTCGAAATAGAGAAATATTAGAGTACCATAGCTTTCCTTTTGGAGCACTTTCTTTAAAGCAACAATTTATTAAAGAGGATATACCTACTGAAGACGAGTTGGAAAAGATTCAAACGTACTTAGAATATCAATTTCGAACATTACCATGGTTAATTGATAAGAAATTGCCTCTTATTGCAATTGGTGGTAGTGCGAGGAACTTAGTGAAAATCCATCAAAATTTAATTTGTTATCCTATAGCAGGGGTACATTTATATAAAATGAAAGAAGCAGATATTAAAAATGTGAAAGAAGAATTGGAAGCATTGTCGTTCATAGAACTTCAAAAATTGGAAGGATTGGCAAAAGATCGAGCAGATACAATTATTCCAGCAGTCGAAGTTTTTCATACGCTTGTTAACGTTATAGAGGCACCCGCATTTGTATTAAGTAGAAAAGGGTTACGAGAAGGTGTTTTCTATGAAGAGTTGACAAAAGATTTGGGGATTTCATATTATCCGAACGTAGTCGAAGAAAGTCTGCATTTATTATCACATGAATATGAAATGGATATGGAATTTGTAATTCAGCTTATTAAACATGGAAGATTGATTTGTCAACAGCTTGAGGAAACAGGGCTAATTTCTATGTCAGAAAAAGACTGGGAAGTATTCCATCAAGCGGCGAAAGTATTTAATATAGGTAAATATATAGACGAAGAAGCGAGCCGCTTACATACGTTTTATTTATTAGCGAATAAAACAATCGATGGCATGATGCATAAAGAGCGAGTTAGATTAGCGCTTATTGCGTCTTATAAATCAAAAATGTTATTCAAACAACACTTGTCCCCATTTGAAGGATGGTTCGATAAAAATGAACAAAAAAAAATTCGTCTATTAGGGGCTGTTTTACAATTTTCAGCAGCTTTAAATATAAGGCAAAGATCGCTTGTTGAATCGATATCTATAACAGATAGTAAAGAGGGATTAACATTTACAATTGTATGTGAGCAATCGGCATTAGCGGAAAAAGTGCAAGCTGAAAAGCAAAAAAAGCAGCTGGAAAGAGTGTTGAAAACGACTATTCACTTATCCTTCGAATCAAACTGTTAAGTTGTACGGATGTCTTTACAAAAAATTAACACTTTGGAATATTGTAATTTGCTAAAATGAAAGTAACTAAATTATAGTAAAAAAGTTTCAAGGGAAGTGTGAAGAGGATGGAAATGTTGAAGGGGAATATAGTTAATTTAAATGATACAGCTTATTACAATAATCGAGAATTAAGTTGGTTAGCATTTAATGAACGTGTACTGCAAGAAGCACAGGATGAAACGAATCCGCTCTTGGAAAGATTAAAGTTTATTAGCATTTTCAGCTCAAATTTAGATGAATTCTTTATGGTACGCGTGGCAGGATTGAAGGATCAAGTGAGTGCTGGGTTTAACCAACCAGAAAATAAGGCTGGCTTAACACCAAAAAAGCAATTAAACAAAATTGCGATAAAGGCCCATGAATTAATGACTGTACAATATAATACGTTTAAAAATTATGTGTTGCCAGCGCTGGAGCTAGAAGGAATTGAGCGTTTAACATTCCATGATTTAACGAAGGAACAGAGAGAATTTATAGAAGAGTATTTTGATGAGCAAATTTTCCCAGTCTTAACACCTGTAGCTATCGATGCATATCGTCCATTTCCAATGTTATTAAATAAAAGTTTGAATTTAGCTACTCTTTTATATGATGAGAAACAAGTGGAGGAAGAAAACCGTACGAAGTTAGGAATTGTACAAGTTCCTTCATTACTCGAACGTTTCATATTTTTACCGAGTGAAGGGCAAAAGCATAAATTTATTTTATTAGAAGATGTAATTAGTGGTTTTACTCATAAATTATTTACAGGATATAATGTATCATCTGTTACTCGTTTCCGTATTACACGCAATGCGGATTTAACAATTCATGAAGAAGGTGCGAGGGATTTATTAAAGGTAATTGAAAAAGAATTAAAGAAGCGTAAGTGGGGAGCTGCTGTACGTTTAGAAGTTGGCAAAGAGCATATTGATGAAAGAGTATTAGCATTATTATATGAGGTGTTGGAAGTAAAAGATGAAGATGTGTATATAATGGATGGACCGCTAGATTTAACATGTCTATTTTCTTTATATAAAAAACTAGCTCCTTTATATGAACATTTAGTATATCCGGCTCTTATTCCGCAAAGACCTCAAGACTTAGGGGATGCGGAAGATGTATTTGAAAAAGCCATTGAGCATGATATTTTATTACATCATCCCTTTGAATCGTTTCAGCCAGTAGTTGATTTTGTCCGTGATGCGGCAGACGATCCGAATGTACTTGCGATCAAACAAACATTATATCGAGTAAGTGGGGATTCGCCGATTATTCAGGCGCTAAAAGTAGCGGCTGAAAAAGGAAAGCAAGTGACGGTATTAGTTGAGTTAAAGGCAAGATTCGATGAAGAAAATAATGTGCATTGGGCTAAAGAATTAGAAAAGGCAGGCTGTCACGTTATTTACGGTGTAAGTCATTTGAAAACACATAGTAAAATTACACTAGTTGTAAGAAGAAAAAACGGAAAAATTGAAAGGTTCGTACATCTTGGGACTGGGAATTATAATGACGCAACAGCAAAGTTATATACTGATTTCGGGTATATTACATCACGAAAAGACTTTGGGGTCGATGCAACAAATTTCTTTAATTATTTGAGTGGTTATACAACAAAGCCACATTTTCATCATTTATCGGTTGCGCCATTTGATATAAGAGAGCAATTTATGGATTTAATAGATGAAGAAATCCGTTATCATAGACAATATGGAAATGGATATATTATCGCTAAAATGAATTCATTAACAGATAAACCATTAATAAAAAAAATGTATGAAGCATCGCAAGCGGGAGTAAAGGTAGAGCTTATCGTTCGAGGAACATGTTGTTTAAGGCCTGGTATTCCAAATGTAAGTGAAAATATTCGGGTAGTTAGTGTTGTCGGGAGATACTTAGAGCATAGCCGAATTTATTATTTCCATCATAATGGAGAGGAAAAGATATATTTATCTTCGGCTGATTGGATGACGCGAAATATGGAAAAGCGAGTAGAAATATCTTTCCCGATATTAGATATTGAAATGAAGGCGAGAATTAAGGCGATTTTACAGCTTACATTAGCTGATAATGTGAAAACGCGTGAACAAAATAAAACTGGTGACTATTATTATGTTATTAATAGTAGTACAGAAGAAATTGATAGCCAAGTGAAGTTGTTTAAAATGGCGTATCAAAACACGGATGCTGAATAATGAGAACAAAGTAAAAAACCTCTTTTTTTAAGAGGTTTTTTACTTTGTTCTCTACTTATTATAGGTTCTCTAATATAGAAGAATCTGTAGAGAGAATAGTTTTTATTGTAAGCATGTTAATAGATTATAGATTGGTCAAGAGAGGGAATAACATTGGTAGAATTGTTACAGTACATTAATAATAGTATGGTTGTTGACAAGGTCCACCATAACAAGGGAAAGGTGTTGGCGGTGGGAAAGGTGGTGGATATGGTGGGTAATACGGTCTAGGACCGAAAGCCAATGCTCCGCCGAGCAGTCCACCAGCAATGCCAGCTAGAAATGGGACGCCAAAAAACGGAAAGAAGCGTGAGTCGCCTACTGGACCAATAGGTGCTGAACGGACTGGGATTGGTTGATAATATGGATACATGAACAAACCTCCTTTATTGGACTCACTTTTATCATATGGTAAATGAAACGTGGATGAGCGCGTACAAGAAAGGATATGTAAGAAAATAGGCGAATTATTGCGAATGTTGGAGCGTGAAAATCGTAATTTCAGGTTTTGACATAAATCGGAATGGGACACGTGTTCTTCCAAGGCCTCGATTGACATAGAGAGCTAAATCTTGAATCGTATAGAAGCCCTCAACATAGTTTTTAGCAAGTGATGGGGTAATAATAGCGCCTACAAAAGGAATTTGTACTTGTCCGCCATGGCTATGACCAGAAAGTTGCAAGTTAACTGGATACTTCGCTATTTGAGGTGCAATATCTGGCTCGTGAACAAGAACAATGTTATAAGTGTGTTCCCTTGCGTGCTGTAGTGTCTCCTCTATTTTTGGTTTACCTAGTAGTATATCATCGAGCCCGAAAATGGAGATTTCACTATTATCCAGTAGACGAATTTTCTTTTCGCTATTTAGTAATAGTTCAAATCCAGATTCACGCATGATGTGCTCGTAGTATTCCGTTCCATATCCACCGTGATCGTGGTTACCATAAATAGAAAATTTACCGAAGGGTGCTTGTATATTTTTTAAAATAGATGCAACGAAAGGAGTGTCAGTATATGTTTGATAATTATCAATGAGATCACCTGTAAAAAGAACAATATCTGGCTTTACATCATTAATTTTAGAAACGATTTGAGATAAATGTTGGAGAGAGAAATAGTATCCAAGATGTAAATCGCTAAATTGAAGAATCTTCATACCATGAAAACTTTTTGGTATGAGCTGTGATGTAAGTGTATGTTCTGTCAAAGCGAGTAAATGAGGCTCAATATATTTAGCGTAATAGTATCCGATACTAGTGGTTATAAATGAATATAGACAAGTGCGCATGCCAACTTTTAAAAAATCTCTTCTTGTAATTTTCTTCATAAAAATATGAGTATACCTATTTGACTTATATTACATATGTTTGTTACATTTGCAGGTTACTCAAATCTCCTTTCAGTTTATTTAAAATATATTTTAAATAATAAAAAAGTAGTATAGATTACGAAATAAACAAATGAAAAGAAACCTCTTTACGTTAAAATATCAGAAAAGTTTAAAAATATAAAGATTTCTATCAAATAAAATGATAAAATGAATGTGTATTCATTTTTTGGAGGGGATGTATGTGAAAGAAAAGGTAGTTATTATAACAGGTGGATCAAGCGGAATGGGAAAAGGAATGGCAATTCGTTTTGCAAAAGAAGGGGCACGAGTTGTTATTACAGGACGTACAAAGGAAAAACTAGAGGAAACAAAGTTGGAAATTGAACAATTTCCAGGACAAATATTACCTGTACAAATGGATGTAAGGAGTACGGACGATATTCAGAAAATGATTGAACAGATTGATGAGAAGTTTGGACGAATTGATATTTTAATAAATAATGCAGCTGGAAACTTTATTTGTCCAGCAGAAGATTTATCCGTAAATGGCTGGAATTCGGTCATTAATATTGTGTTAAATGGTACATTTTACTGTAGCCAGGCTGTCGGAAAATATTGGATTGAAAAAGGGATAAAAGGGAATATCATTAACATGGTAGCAACATATGCATGGGATGCAGGTCCAGGAGTTATTCATTCGGCTGCAGCGAAGGCTGGAGTATTAGCAATGACGAAGACGCTTGCTGTTGAGTGGGGACGTAAATATGGAATACGAGTAAATGCCATCGCACCAGGACCAATTGAACGTACGGGCGGTGCTGATAAATTATGGATTTCAGAAGAAATGGCTAAGCGTACGATACAAAGTGTTCCGCTTGGAAGGCTGGGTACGCCAGAAGAAATCGCAGGTTTAGCTTATTATTTATGTTCAGATGAAGCTGCGTACATAAATGGAACTTGCATGACAATGGATGGAGGACAACATTTACATCAATATCCATTTTAAAAGGGATGAGAAAATGAAGGTTTGATTCATTTTTCTACGGTTAAATGTGTCGGAATTGTGACATGTGAAAGAAAGGTGTTTACAAGAGGTCATATATACGTTATATTTAAGACCTCTTTTTTCTTCATAGTAGAATTGCTAATTCCCCTTAGCATTTTACCCCTCTAATCCCTTCAGGAAAACTGAAGGGATTTTTTATTATTTTTCCGTAAATATCATGTTATAATTTTTGAAAAGTAAAGGGAGGGAAGCACGTTGATAGATGCATTAGATGTAATGAGTAACTTGGATAAAGTCCTTCCTTATTATCAAGCTATTTTTAGTGCTGATGAGCATACTGTAATCGGATATGAAGTAGTAGGACGTATTCAAACAGAAGAGGGCATACAAAGTTTAGCTTCTTTCTTTCATGATGATTCTATTCCAAGTGAGTTTCAACTGGAAGCGGACAACATTATAGTAGAAAAAGCTTTAAATCGTTATTTAGAAAGTGATCAAAAACTATTATTATTTATACATCGGAATGCTAACGTATTAATGAACGATGATGATGAAAGTTTACTTCAACTTTTATTGATGTATGAAGAGCAAGGTTTAAATTTGAAACACATTGTTTTAGAAATTACAGAACATGAATGTAAAGAAGATATAGAGCAATTTAATCATTTGCTTATGTATTATCGTACATATGGTATTCAAATTTCGATTAATAAAGTCGGAACGGGTACAAGTAATTTAGAACGTATTAGCGTGTTAGCGCCAGATATTTTAAAAGTAGATTTAACAAACTTAAGGCAAACTGCACTTTTACAATCTTATCAAGATATTTTATATTCTTTATCATTACTTGCTAGAAGAATTGGTGCGACATTGTTGTATGAAGAAATAGATGCTTTTTATCAACTACAATACGCTTGGAAAAACGGTGGTAGATATTATCAAGGGAATTATTTGAAAGAGTGCTTACCTGATTTTATTGAAACGAACGTTTTGAAAGAACGACTTGGTAATGAGTGTCATCAATTTATTCAACATGAGAAGAAGAAATTACAAAAAATTTATAATTTGACAGAAATGTTACGTGATCGAATTGGTGATGTTCTAGCCAAACAGAAAAAGAATGAAGATATAAATGATTGGTTATTACAATTTAGCCAAAGTGTATCGCAGTATAGTTTCCGCATATTTATTTGTAACGAAGATGGTTTCCAACAATCAGGAAACGTTATGAAAAAAGATGGGGAATGGATTGTGATGCCCGAGTATTATATGAAGAACTGGAGTTGGCGTCCGTATTTTCTAGAAAATATTATGAAAATGCGTTTTGAAAATAAGGCAAGACTTTCAGATTTATATGCTGATATTGAAACCGGTGAGATGGTACGAACATTTTCTTTCCCAATTGATGATGAAAACTTTTTATTTATAGATTTATCGTATGAATATTTATATGAAGAAGATGTTTTATTTTAATGCACGAAGAGATTCGTGCATTTTTTGTTTGTTTTTATCATAAATTGGTAATAGTGAAAATGGTGATGAAAATGCTGTCTATCGTTGTAAAGATTTTACGAACGAAACCAGCCCTTTCTTGGCATAATCATTGTTACAATGAATACTACAAAGACAAGTTCTCTTAAAAGGAAGGTGAAAAAATGAGGAAATATGGAATATGGTTAGTTCTATTTGTATGCGTTGCCTTTCTAGTTGGTTATAGTGTCACAACTGTTTTAGGAAAAGAGGAAGTGAAAATCGATCAGAAAGAAGTGTTTACAACGATACAAAAAGGATATGAAACCCAATTCTCAATTCGTGGGAAGCATTTGCCGATGAATAAGATGATAGAAACGTTATCACCATATTTTACAGAGAATTTCCTTCAAGTATTTACAGATGAAAATAGTAGAAGTGATAAACAAAGTGGTGAATATTTACTTCCGGCAAAAGAAGCACCGTTTTCTTTTCATTCAGAAACGAAAATGTCATATGATGAAGAGCATAAAATTTTATATGTATATGAGCGGGCAAAAAGTGGACAATATCAAATTGTAACATTGCAAAGAGATCAAGGAAAATGGAAAATGGCTGGATATCATGAAAGTCAAGAGCTTTTAACTGAAATAAAAAGATTACAACAATTATAAAGTAAAACTTTAACCGTTGGGGGATATTCACCTCTCACTGAGTAATAGCCTGCACCAATCGGGCTATTACTACCCACAAATATTGAATAAGAATAGGTCTTTACCTATTCTTATTCAATATTGAGTAGCTGTTGTAATTTTTCAATTTGAAAACCAGCAACAACTTCTCCATCAATTACAACTGTTGGAGTTGAATATGAATCATAGTCATATAAAAGACGATTGCGTGCAGCAGCGTCTTTTTTTACGTCAAATTCTTCGTATACAACGTTATTATGCTTTAAAAATTCTTTCACAATGACACATGGCGGACAATCAGGTTGTGTGTAAACCTCAATTTTTTTCATTGTAATTCCTCCTTTTTTCTGTTTTTTTATTATATTCTTCCAGTATAAAAATCGCAATAAAGAAGGGAAAAGATGTTCTTTCTGTTTTTTCCTTCGCATTTCGACAAATTTTTAGTTGAGTTTCTGGCCAATAACCTTTATCCTAGACTGTGGAACATTTTTTCTGTTATGACGGATAGAATGAGTATAGCTGTAAAACCTATTGGTAGGAAGATCAGAGAAAGGAGAGATTTCATGTCTCTACTCCAAGGAATTTTAACTCGACTTGTTAGTCTACAAGAACAAGCTGAAAGCGGTGAAGTAGCACAACGCTATTTTGAAGTGAACGGTGAGCGCAAATGTAGCGTGAAATTTTTCGATAAAAGTGAAATGTATGAGTTAGAAGTGTATCAACAAGGTGAAAAACCTCAAGTGTATCAATTCGATAACATCGACATGGTTGCAATTGAGATTTACGATATCATTTCTTGATACATATAAAAAAGGTGTTGCCATATGGCAACACCTTTTTTAGTTCTATTACTTTTTAGCATATATGTATAGGGATTTTTCATTTTTCCTACAATGGTAATAAAGTAACATTGTAATCAGTAGGGCTTCTTCGTCCGATACTGATTATTAGCCATCACCAATTGGTTGTTTACAGATAGCAAAAGCGGGATAAAGATAACGAGGAGGTGTGTTGTATGGAACGTTTACCAGTTGTGATTTGTCCTAAATGTCACAATTCTGCTGAGATTATTCATGTATTAACGGCTCAATCGAATCAAAATGTAATTTATACGTGCCAAGTTTGTCATTGTGTAATACGAAATATTGAAACGAATAAAGGATAGGAAGTTATAATTTTTATTTTTGTCCCATACAATGAGAATACGAAAAGTCTGTCTAATTGAAAGGACGTGACTATGTGGCCGGTGAACATACATTTTATAATGTTTCAGAGAGACATTTAAATTTTGATATGGTCTTTAGCCGTATTTGTAGCTTCATTGAAAAGGATCCACGAAATTTATATCGCTTATCCATTGGGACAGACTCACAAGCACATCAAAAGGATACGAGGTTTATTACGGCAATTCATATTCATCGCGTTGGAAAAGGTGCCTGGGGGTGTTTACACCATAAATCAGTGAAAGATAAGCCAGCAACTTTACGTGAGAAAATATATTTAGAGACGCAGTTTAGCCAAGAAATCGCATGCCTATTTACTCCAAAACATATACAAACAATATGGGATTTATTGCATCCATATGCTCAAGATGGGGCTGGGTTTATAATGGAAATTCACTTGGATATCGGAAATGATGGTTTAACAAAAGAATTTATTCTAGATATGACAGCGAAAATCCAAGCGATGGGATTAACTGCAAAAATTAAGCCAGATGCTTATGCAGCGTTTAGTTATGCAAATCGATATACGAAATAAAGAACAATTTTTATATATCTTTCACTAAAAACTGAATATTACATCTATTAAATAGGCTGGAAATTTTATATAATAAGAGTAACGATGCGAGTATAAGGAGAGGGGTATATGAAAAGGGAAGTTGTTTTAACAGAAGAAGAAGAGAGTTTGTTACTAGATATTTTATTTCAGCAAAATTATGCGAGTGAAATTTTAGCTGTGGAACTTACAGATATTGAGAATGGTTTAAAACGGACAGATGTGACGCAATATAAAAAAATCACAAGGTTATTTTACAGATTAAAAAATAAGGGGTATTAAGCGCTACCGGAATGGTAGTCTTTTTTTTGTGTTGTATGCTAAAATAGCTGTGTAATTTTGTTTTTATTGAAATAAAGTAAGGACAAAATAATAATGTGAAAACGCTATCATAAAATGTGAATAGAGTCGGTGATTAAAAGTAGGAAAAAGGGAAGATGGGGGATGTAACATGATTAGTATTCCGAAAGACGAGTTTCAACAAATTTTTGTGAAAGATTTAATGATTTCATCAGAAAAAGTAGCACATGTCCAAATGGGAAATGGTTTAGAGCATGCTTTACTCGTTCTTGTGAAATCTGGATATTCGGCGATACCTGTTTTAGACCCGATGTATAAATTACATGGGTTAATTAGTACTGCGATGATTTTAGACGGTATGTTAGGGCTGGAGCGCATTGAGTTTGAACGACTTGACGAAATGAAAGTAGAACAGGTGATGAAGGAAGACATTCCGGTTCTTAAGTTAGAAGATTCATTTGCAAAAGCTTTAGAAATGACAATTGATCATCCTTTTATTTGCGCTGTCAATGAAGAGGGATATTTTGAGGGGATTTTAACGCGTCGAGCTATTTTAAAATTGTTGAATAAAAAAGTAAGACAACATAATAGATAATGTGAGAAAAGTGACTTCATAGAAGCGGAGAAGTCACTTTTTTTTCGTGCATATCAGTTGTGTATGTATTATATTTAAAAAGATAAAAAATATAAGAGTATATAGTTAAATTAAGGATGAAAAGCTTATTGAGATAAGGTGTATGGAAGCTAAGGAAAGAGGGAGAAAGTTGCAAATTGATGATTTTCAAATGATGGTTGTGTTAGCTCAGGAATCAAATATGAGAAAAGCGGCGGAACGTTTATTTGTTTCACAACCTGCGCTTAGTCAACGATTACAATCTATGGAGAAGCAATGGGGAATGAAGTTTTTTATTCGCTCACAAAAAGGATTGACAATTACACCTGAAGGGGAAAAAGTCGCAAATTATGCAAAAGAGATGCTACAAAAGGAAGAGGATATTAAAAGTGAGCTAGCTGTTTTTAGAACAGAAACTCATGGAACGTTAAAAATAGCTGTTGCATCAGTTATTGGTCAATATTGGCTTCCGCCCGTTTTGAAGAAGTTCGTACATAAATACCCTTCTGTGAAAATATCGCTGTTTACTGGCTGGAGTAGTGAAGTGCAAAAGCAATTTTATGAAGGGGACGTTCATGTTGCTATATTGAGAGGCACACAAGAATATAAAGGTCAGAAACAACAATTATTTGAAGATGAACTTTATTTAGTGGATAAAGAAATAAAAGATATTTCGATGTTAAAAGAAACAAATAGACCATTTATTCAATTTAAAAGTGATTCGACTTATTATGGACAAATACAAAATTGGTGGTATGGTTTATTTTCTAATCCGCCTAAGAGAACAATTGTGGTTGATCAAATTGAGACTTGCAAACAACTCGTTTTAAATGGTATAGGTTATGCTCTTTTACCTTCTACTGTTTTAAAAGAAGTACAGGAAAATATGTATAAAACACCTGTTCAATTAACGAGAGAAACATGGTTATTGACGAGTGAATCGGCCAGACAATTGAAGCAAGTACGGGCGTTTTTAGAAATTATAGAAGAAATTCAAATGGAAAAATAGGATTATTATCTTGCTACTCGCTCTATCGTTTGGTAGAGTAACATTATAAATGGATTTAGGAGGCAACAAGAATGAAAATGATGGACGCTAACGAAATTATTTCGTTTATTCAAAAAAGTGAAAAGAAAACTCCTGTAAAGGTATACATAAAAGGGGATTTAAAAGAAGTAACATTCCCTGAAACGGTACAAGCATTTGTAAATAAAAAATCTGGTGTATTATTTGGAGAATGGTCTGATATTAAGACAATTCTTGATGAAAATAGCAAGCACATTGTTGATTACGTTGTTGAAAATGACCGTCGTAATTCTGCGATTCCAATGCTTGATTTAAAAGGTATTAAAGCTCGTATTGAGCCAGGCGCGATTATTCGTGACCACGTTGAAATCGGCGACAACGCTGTTATTATGATGAATGCAACAATTAATATCGGTGCTGTAATTGGTGAAGGTACTATGATTGACATGAACGCGGTACTTGGTGGACGTGCAACAGTTGGTAAGAACTGTCACGTAGGTGCGGGTGCAGTTCTTGCAGGTGTTATTGAGCCGCCGTCAGCAAAACCAGTTATTGTTGAAGATGATGTTGTAATTGGTGCTAACGTAGTTGTGTTAGAAGGCGTTACAGTAGGTAAAGGGGCAGTTGTAGCAGCAGGCGCTGTTGTAACAGAAGATGTGCCTCCATATACAGTTGTTGCGGGTACTCCAGCACGTGTAATTAAAGAGATTGATGAGAAGACAAAAGCAAAAACTGAAATTAAACAAGAGCTTCGTCAATTAAACCCAGAGAAATAAAAACAAAAAAAGCGTAAGAGCATAACTGGCTCTTACGCTTTTTATAGATAGAGGTGCAAAAATGGCAGTAAGCAAATTCATTCAAATACGTAGAGACTTACACAAAATACCGGAAATTGGATTTAAAGAGTGGAAAACACAACAGTATATTTTAGATTACATAGGAACGCTTTCGAATGAGTATGTGGAAGTGAAAGTATGGAAAACGGGTGTCATTGTTAAAGTAAATGGAAAGAATCCAGAAAAAATTATTGGTTATCGTGCAGATATAGACGGTTTACCAATTACCGAAGAAACTGGATATGAATTCGCTTCTATTCATGAAGGAATGATGCATGCATGTGGACATGATTTACATACAACAATCGGTTTAGGCCTTCTAACAGCAGCTGTAACAGAAAGAATAGATGATGACCTTGTGTTTCTATTCCAACCAGCTGAAGAAGGTCCAGGAGGGGCTCTTCCTATGTTAGAGAGTGAAGAGTTAAAAGAATGGAAGCCGAATATAATTCTTGGCCTTCATATTGCACCTGAATATGCTGTAGGAACAATTGCAACAAAAGAGGGGCTATTATTTGCGAATACATCAGAGTTATATGTTGATTTAAAGGGGAAAGGTGGACATGCAGCCTACCCGCATACTGCAAATGATATGATTGTTGCAGCAAGTCACCTTGTTACACAACTTCAATCCGTTATTAGTCGTAATGTGAATCCTCTTGATAGTGCAGTAATTACAATCGGAAAAATAACAGGTGGTACAGTTCAAAATATCATAGCAGAAAAGTCTCGGTTAGAAGGAACGATCCGAACGTTATCAGTGGAATCAATGAGTCGTGTTAAAAGTAGGATTGAGGCAATTGTTGCAGGTATAGAAGCTTCCTTTCAATGTGAAGCGGCCATTGACTACGGGGCGATGTATCATCAAGTATATAACCATGAAGCATTAACGAGAGAGTTTATGCAGTTTGTAAGTGAACAAACTGATATGAATGTAATTACATGTACTGAGGCAATGACAGGGGAAGATTTTGGTTATATGCTTCAAGAGATTCCTGGCTTTATGTTTTGGCTTGGGGTAAATTCAGAATATGGTTTACACCACGCAAAATTAAAACCAGATGAAGAGGCTATTGAGAAAGCTATCGCATTTTTAGATCAATATGTGAAGTGGAAAGGGACTAGAAAGTAAACTTGCTCGCCAAATTTGCAAAAATTTAAAGTGGGTACTTGTTAGTTCCAAGATGAAAACATCTTTTATATTTGTTTTGGATATTCATCGGCATACAAATGGATAAAGTAATGAGCAGTGGTTTTGAGCCGCTGCTCATTATTCATTATCGCTTATTGAGAAGATGATTAGTTAACTAGCTTATATATGTTTACATTTCGTGTAAAAAGTGTGTAAAATCAATGTGAAACATAGAAAAAAGGGTGGGGAATTACGTGCAAATTAGCAGTGCAATCTTGTGTTTCGTCTTATATGCGTATGTAATTATTGCGGCGGTGTATTTTGGGATAAGTTTTTATGCCTACCGTTTAGTAGATAATCATGAATATGACGAAACATATAAATGGGTGAAGAGATATTTATCACCTGTATTAGAAATTATGAATGGGTTTGTGCTTTTTTTATTTATTGGATTGATTGCTTTCTCAACGAGTTTAGTAGGGAATAAAACGACATTATTTGTACTAGGTATCATTATTTTTATGTTGTTAGGAATACGGATTGGTAACACGGTGTTTTGGAATGAAAGAAAAGTAGATGGCTGGACTGGAATGCTAATCCCGTGTATGTTAGCGGCTATCGTGACAAACATAGAGCATGAGTATTATCAATTGCATTTTTGGCTTATTATCGTTTTAACAATTCTTTCAGTTTTGTATATAAGTACGGTAGTACTAACATACATTGCACATGAAAAAGGTGATGTTAAAGGAACTCTCTTCTTTAGAGGACGAGCATTATTTTGGAGTGTGCCAACGATGGCGGTTATAGGGATTATTGCGATATTAGTAAATGGATATCAATTTACTAATTGGCAACTATTTTTAGAAAATTGGTGGATTTTCATCATTTCGTTTATCGCTTTTTTAGGCGCAACACATTATTTATTCCATCAACATCATTATATATTGGCATTACTATTCGCATTTACACAATTATTATTTGCTTTCTTCGGACAAGAAACGTTATTATTCGTTTTTGAAACATTTAGTTCATTTGGAAATATATTTGTATTTGGTATGTTAATTTTCAGTATTGCATTTTATTTACAACAGTATTTTTATATGCAAAAACAAAAATAAGAATGATATACAGGTTTTTGTAGCAAATCTAAAGTATGTTACAATAAAAATACATAGTATTCGATGTTATTGGAGGAATTCCTGTGGGTGAAAAAGAGAAAGAATTTGCTGTTATTGGGCTTGGACGTTTTGGTGGAAGTATTTGCCGGGAACTTGCTCAATTAGGTATGGAAGTAATGGCAATTGATTCAGATGAGGATAAAATTAATGAGTTTGCAAATATAGCTTCACATGCTGTAATTGCAGATTCGACAGATGAGATGGTATTAAAAAGTCTTGGTATTCGTAATTTTGATCATGTAGTCGTTGCTATTGGAGACAATTTAAATTCAAGTATTTTAACAACATTAATTCTGAAAGAGTTAGGTGTAAAAAATATTACTGTAAAAGCTCAAAATGATTACCATGAAAAAGTGTTAAGTAAAATAGGTGCAGATCACATTGTGCACCCAGAGCGTGATATGGGAAAAAGGATTGCTAATAATATTGCATCAAGTAATGTATTAGACTATCTTGAGCTTTCAGATGAGCATAGTATTGTAGAGATTATTGCAAATAAAAAAATTGATGGTCATTCTTTAATCGAATTAGATATTCGTGCGAAGTTTGGATTGAATATTGTAGCGATTAAACGTGGTAAAGAAGTTATTGTATCTCCTCGAGCTACGGAAAATATTCAAGCGGGAGATATATTAATTGTAATTGGTCATGACGATGAAGTAGATCGTTTTAAACACTTTTTAAGATAAGAGAAAAGGACAATACCATGAAGGTATTGTCCTTTTTCTTATATTTCCATAATGATTGGTAAAATCATTGGGCGACGTTTCGTTTTTTCATATAGGAATGGTGCTAATGTGTCTGTAATTTCATTTTTAATTTCAGACCATTGTGTTGTTTTACGCTCCATTACTTTTTCTAAATGAGTTGTAATTAATGTTTGAGCATCATTAATTAAATCACTACTTTCGCGCATATACACGAAACCACGTGAGATAATATCAGGTCCTGCTGCAACTTTAAACTCTTTCATATCAATGCTTACAACTACAATAACAAGTCCTTCTTCAGAAAGAATACGACGATCGCGTAATACGATATTACCGATATCTCCAATGCCATTTCCGTCAATATAGACAGATCCGGATGGTATTTTACCAGCTACGCTTGCTTCATCTGAACGAAGAGCAAGAACATCTCCATTATCCATGATGAAACAGTTTTCTTCTGGAATACCACAATCATTTGCTAACTTCATATGCATACGTTGCATACGATATTCACCATGAATTGGCATGAAATACTTCGGTTTAATTAGACGAAGCATTAGTTTTTGTTCTTCTTGTCCACCGTGTCCACTTGTATGAATGTTTGACAGTTTTCCGTGGATTACATCAGCACCAGCACGATACAACATGTTAATTGTACGGCTTACACTAATTGTGTTACCAGGGATTGGTGAAGAAGAGAAAACAACTGTGTCGCCAGGAATGATTTGAATTTGACGATGAGTACCATTAGCAATACGTGAAAGTGCTGCCATTGGTTCACCTTGACTACCTGTACATAAAATAACAACTTTATTAGCCGGCAGGCGGTTTAGTTGAGATGTATCTATGAATGTATCTTTCGGACAGCGAATATAACCGAGGTTTTGTCCGATTTCAATCGCTGCTTCCATACTGCGACCGAATACAGCAACTTTACGATTGTTTTCAACAGCGGCTTCAACAACTTGTTGTAGACGATGGATATTTGATGCAAAGGTTGCGAAGATAATACGACCTTCTACTTTGCGGAAAATATCTTGAATGCTATCACCAACACGGCGCTCAGACATTGTAAAGTTTGGAACTTCACTGTTTGTACTATCAGATAAGAGACAAAGTACACCGTCTTTTCCGATTTCAGCCATTTTTGTTAAGTCTGCTGGTTCACCAACTGGTGTGAAATCAAATTTGAAATCACCAGTATGAACAACTTGTCCTTGAGGTGTTTTCACAACAACTCCGTATGAATCTGGGATACTGTGAGTTGTACGGAAGAAGGAAACAGATGTCTTTTTAAATTTAATAACATCATCTTCTTGAATTTCATAAAGTTTTGCTTTACGAAGTAATCCGTGCTCTTCTAATTTGTTTTTGATTAGCGCAATTGCTAATTTCCCACCATAAATAGGGATGTTTACTTGACGTAATAAGTAAGGAATTCCACCGATATGATCTTCGTGACCATGTGTAATGAATAATCCTTTAATTTTATCTTCGTTTCGCACAAGATAAGTGTAATCTGGTATTACATAATCGATTCCGAGGAGTTCGTCTTCTGGGAATTTAATTCCAGCATCAATAATAATAATTTCATCTTGAAATTGAACAGCATATGTATTTTTACCGATTTCACCAAGTCCACCTAAAGCAAAAACGGCAGCCTGATCATTCTTTAGAAATTTCATATGACTATACGATTTCCGCTAATGTTAAATCAGCGTTTTCTTTTTCATATTCAAGATGAGCACCAGTAACAGACTGAACGAACTCGATATTATATGCGAACTTATTTAATTTCTTACGAACATCCTTTTCAGACGTAGCCTCTAAATATAAAACTTTTGTATTTTCACGTACTGGAACCTCAGTCATTTTGTCTTGATAAAATACTTTAAAAATCATTTGGAAAACCTCTCCTTGTCTATGTTTTGCATTATCTGTTACTTATTATAAAGCAAACAGTCACGATTTTCATGTTTTTTCGAATGAGAATGAAGAAAAAGCCCGAAATGGGCACAATTTAAGCGATTGTCTTTTTACGGACTAGATCTTTTAAATAACGCTTGAGCTTTTTCTTCAGCTTCTTCAGCATGATTACTCCTTCCTTTCCTTATTTTAAACATGCATATTACTAGTGAAAACTCCGCCTCTGATATAAGAAAGAAGACAAAAGTGAATGTTGAATCTTGTCCTTTCTCATACAGGGAAAGTTATTCTATAGCAACGATTAGTAGCCGTTAGTTATAGGTATAGTATGAGAAAGAATAGAAAAGAAAATTCATACGAACAAGTATCCACATTTTTTACTAATATATATATGCAGGTTTCATAAATAAGGTCAGAAAGTGAACGCTTTCTTCACAGATGTTTAATATGTTATACTTTTTTTTAGAATTTGAAAAGCGATAATCAAAATGGGAATATAGAGTAACAGAAAGGATTTTGACAAATGAATGATAAAATTGTCTTTTTTGATATTGATGGAACATTATTAGATCATGATAAGAAGATTCCGCAATCTACACGAGATGCAGTAAGACATTTACAAGAAAAAGGCGTGCATGTAGCAATTGCGACAGGACGTGCGCCATTTATGTTTGAAGATATTCGTGAGGAACTCAATATACACAATTATGTTAGCTTTAATGGACAGTACGTTGTATTTGAAGATGAGGTAGTATTTACTAACCCGTTACATCCAGCTGCCTTACATAAGTTTACTCAATTTGCAAAACAAGAAGGATATCCACTTGTATATCTTGATCATCAAGAAATGAGAGCATCAGTGGAATATCATGATTATGTGAAAGAAGGTTTTGGAAGCTTAAATTTTGAGCATCCGGCATATGAACCTGATTTCTATGAGAAACGTAATATTTATCAAACGCTTCTTTTCTGTGAAGTGAATGAAGAGGAAAAGTTTATTAATCAGTATCCAGACTTTCATTTCATTCGCTGGCATGCATATTCAATGGATATTATTCCAAATGGTGGTTCGAAGGCGAAAGGAATTGAGAAATTCATTGAAAAATTAGGATTTAACCGTGAACAAGTGTATGCATTTGGAGATGGCTTAAATGATTTAGAAATGATTGAAGCAGTTGGGACAGGTATTGTGATGGGGAACGGTCATGAAGACTTGAAAAAACTTGCAAATCATGTGACAAAGGATGTTAGTGAAGACGGCATATATCATGGCTTAAAATGGGCTGGATTGCTATAAGTGAATATGGAACCCATTTCATATAAAAAAGGCGGAAGATTTACTCCCGCCTTTTTTTATTATCGCTCTAGAGGTTTTGAATCGTCAGGAGCAGCAAATGGATTTTCTTTATTAATGTGGTCATAGAACATAACACCATTTAAATGGTCAATCTCATGCTGAAATACGATTGCTGGTAAACCTTTTAAACGTAATTTTACTTCCTCGCCGTTGATAGATGTTGCTTTCACTGTAATTCTTGTGTAACGAGGGACATAACCAGGTACTTCGCGGTCTACCGATAGACAGCCTTCCCCACTTTGTAAAAATGTACGTTCAACAGAATGACTAATGATCTTTGGGTTGAATAATGCATGACTATATAACGTACCGTCCGTATCTGTTACGTGAACTGCAATCATTTTCTTTGAAATACCGATTTGCGGAGCAGCTAATCCGATTCCAGGGCGTAAACTATATTTTTCAGCCATTTCAGGATCTTGGCTATTGATTACAAATTCAATCATTTCTTTAAGGGCAGTTGTATCTTCTTCGCTCGCCGGCATTGATACCTCTTCTGCAACGTTTCGCAAAATAGGATCTCCTTCGCGAATGACATCTTTCATTGTAAGCATATGTAATCTCTCCTTTCTTCTTTAGTCTACCAAAGGAGATGAAAAAAGTCATCGACAAGTAGGGAAGCGCTTTGAAAAGCGTTTTACTATAGAATATTTATGTATGTAATAAAAAAACAGACGGCAAAGCCGTCTGTTTTTTCCATAGTTGTTTCATTTTACATTAGCGAATGCAAGCAGCACCAACGATAATTAAAAGAATAAACAACACAACGATTAAGGCGAAGCCGCGTCCAGACCCACCACAAGAATCGCCATAACCGTAGGAAGGATATGAACAAGTTGGATAGCAATATGAGTATCCGTACATGAGATGACCTCCTTTATCATTTCCCGCTAATATTGCGGTTACTATAATGTATGGAGGGAAGAGTAGAAATGTATGGGTAATTACCTATAAAAGGAAGAAGAGTTTGTATATTTTTGTTAAGAAGAGAGAAAAACTAAAGAGAATTAAATCGTTTACATATTATTCTAAGAGAAAAAACAAGTTAAAAAGGGAATAATATAACAGCAGGTTAATGCTTACTAATACAGATGTGAAAAATAAAAACACGTTTGTGTAGAAGAAACCTGCAGATTATTTATAAAAAAACGTATTCAAAGTAATTGACATCGTAATTAGAATAGTTGTAAACTAAAAAACGTGATCAAGATTGTATTAATATGTTTCTGAAAAAACATTAGTACAGATTGTTAGGTACACAAAATTATTCTCAACCGACAAATAAATTTGTTGGTTTACATTGTTGCGTTTTCAGTCTAGCTAATAGACAGTGAAAGCGTTTCAGAATATGGTTCAAGAGAGGAAGAGGTGAACGGAATGGGTACTAAAACAAAAAAGACCCTATTTAATGTTGATGAGCAAATGAAAGCTATCGCAGCTCAATTTGAGACATTACAAATTTTAAATGAAAAAGGCGAAGTTGTGAATGAAGCAGCTATGCCTGAATTATCAGATGATCAATTAAAAGAATTAATGCGCCGTATGGTGTATACTCGCGTACTAGATCAACGTTCTATTTCTTTAAACCGTCAAGGACGTTTAGGTTTCTACGCACCAACAGCTGGACAAGAGGCTTCTCAATTAGCAAGTCATTTCGCACTTGAAGCAGAAGATTTCATCTTACCAGGATATCGTGATGTGCCACAATTAGTATGGCACGGTTTACCATTATACCAAGCATTCTTATTCTCTCGTGGACATTTCATGGGTAACCAAATGCCTGAGAATGTAAATGCACTTGCTCCACAAATCATTATCGGTGCGCAAATCATCCAAACTGCTGGTGTTGCGTTAGGTATGAAACTACGTGGTAAAAAATCTGTTGCAATTACTTACACTGGTGACGGTGGTGCTTCACAAGGTGACTTCTACGAAGGTATGAACTTTGCAGGTGCTTTCAAAGCTCCAGCAATCTTCGTTGTTCAAAACAACCGTTATGCAATCTCTACTCCAGTAGAAAAGCAATCTGCAGCTAAAACTGTAGCACAGAAAGCAGTAGCAGCAGGTATTTACGGAATTCAAGTAGACGGTATGGATCCATTAGCTGTATACGCAGCAACTGCTTTCGCTCGTGAGCGTGCAGTAAACGGCGAAGGCCCTACTTTAATCGAGACTTTAACATTCCGTTACGGTCCACATACAATGGCTGGTGATGACCCAACTCGTTACCGTACAAAAGATATCGAGAACGAATGGGAACAAAAAGATCCAATCGTACGCTTCCGTGCATTCTTAGAAAACAAAGGCCTATGGTCTCAAGAAGTTGAAGAGAAAGTAATCGAAGAAGCAAAAGAAGATATCAAACAAGCAATTGCTAAGGCTGACCAAGCTCCAAAACAAAAAGTTACTGATTTAATGGAAATCATGTACGAAAAAATGCCTTACAACTTAGCTGAACAATATGAAATTTACAAAGAAAAGGAGTCGAAGTAAGCCATGGCTCAAATGACAATGATTCAAGCAATCACTGATGCTTTACGCGTTGAAATGAAAAATGACCCTAACGTACTTGTGTTTGGTGAAGACGTTGGTGTAAACGGCGGTGTATTCCGTGCTACTGAAGGTTTACAAGCTGAATTCGGTGAAGATCGTGTAATGGATACTCCACTTGCAGAGTCTGGTATTGGTGGACTTGCAGTTGGACTTGCACTTGAAGGTTTCCGTCCAGTTCCAGAAATCCAATTCTTCGGTTTCATTTATGAAGTAATGGATTCAGTTTCTGGTCAATTAGCTCGTATGCGTTACCGTTCTGGTGGACGTTGGACTGCTCCAGTAACAATTCGTTCTCCATTCGGTGGCGGTGTTCATACTCCTGAACTACATGCTGATAGCTTAGAAGGATTAGTGGCTCAACAACCTGGTCTAAAAGTTGTTATTCCATCTACTCCATACGATGCAAAAGGTCTTTTAATCTCTGCGATTCGTGACAACGATCCAGTTATCTACTTAGAGCATATGAAATTGTACCGTTCATTCCGTCAAGATGTACCAGAAGGCGAATACACAATTGATTTAGGCAAAGCTGATATCAAACGTGAAGGTACAGATGTATCTGTTATCGCTTACGGTGCTATGGTTCACGCTGCATTAAAAGCTGCTGAAGAACTTGAAAAAGAAGGTATCTCTTTAGAAGTTGTTGACTTACGTACAGTTCAACCATTAGATATCGAAACTATCATCGCTTCTGTTGAAAAAACAGGTCGCGTAGTTGTAGTTCAAGAAGCACAAAAACAAGCTGGTATTGCAGCTAACGTTGTAGCGGAAATTAACGACCGTGCAATCTTAAACTTAGAAGCTCCAGTTGTACGTGTTGCAGCTGCTGATACTGTATTCCCATTCTCTCAAGCTGAGAGCGTATGGTTACCAAACCATAAAGATATTGTTGAAGCTGTTAACAAAGTAATGAACTTCTAATTTTTAGCTTTTCATGTGCAAAAGAAATCAGCACATGCTGGTTTCTTTTGTACATATTCCATAATAATGAAATGAATCAGGGGGCTGAATTCCGTGGCATTTGAATTTAAACTACCAGATATCGGTGAAGGTATCCACGAAGGTGAAATCGTAAAATGGTTTATTAAACCAGGCGATGAAGTAAACGAAGACGATGTACTTCTTGAAGTACAAAATGATAAAGCAGTAGTAGAAATCCCTTCTCCTGTTAAAGGTAAAGTACTTGAAGTACTTGTAGAAGAAGGAACAGTTGCAATTGTAGGAGATACATTAATTAAATTTGATGCTCCTGGATACGAAAACCTTAAATTTAAAGGTGACGATCATGATGCAGCTCCAAAAGCTGAAGAAGCAGCAGTAGAAGCTCCAACAGCGGAAGCTACTCCAGCAGCAACTGCAGAAGTAGTAAATGAGCGCGTAATCGCTATGCCATCTGTTCGTAAATATGCTCGTGAAAACGGCGTAGACATTCATAAAGTAGCTGGTTCTGGTAAGAACGGCCGTATCGTTAAAGCTGACATCGATGCATTTGCAAATGGTGGACAAGCAGTAGCAGCAACTGAGGCTCCAGCAGCAGTAGAAGCTACTCCAGCAGCAGCGAAAGAAGAAGCGCCAAAAGCACAACCAATCCCAGCTGGTGAATATCCAGAAACTCGTGAGAAAATGAGTGGTATCCGTAAAGCGATTGCTAAAGCAATGGTTAACTCTAAGCATACAGCTCCTCACGTAACATTAATGGATGAAGTAGATGTAACAGAACTTGTTGCTCACCGTAAGAAGTTCAAAGCTGTTGCAGCTGACAAAGGTATTAAATTAACTTACCTTCCATACGTTGTTAAAGCTTTAACATCTGCATTACGTGAATACCCAATGTTAAACACTTCTTTAGATGATGCTTCTCAAGAAGTAGTTCATAAACATTACTTCAACATCGGTATCGCAGCTGATACAGACAAAGGTCTATTAGTACCAGTTGTTAAAGATACAGATCGCAAGTCTATCTTCACTATTTCTAACGAGATCAATGATCTTGCTGGTAAAGCACGTGATGGTCGTTTAGCTCCGGCTGAAATGAAAGGTGCTTCTTGCACAATCACAAACATTGGTTCTGCAGGTGGACAATGGTTCACTCCAGTTATCAACCACCCAGAAGTAGCAATCCTTGGTATCGGCCGTATCGCTGAGAAACCAGTTGTGAAAAACGGTGAAATCGTTGCAGCTCCAGTATTAGCATTATCTCTAAGCTTTGACCATCGTTTAATTGACGGCGCAACTGCTCAAAAAGCATTAAACCAAATTAAACGTCTATTGAATGACCCACAATTATTAGTAATGGAGGCGTAATAACAATGGTAGTAGGAGATTTCCCAATTGAATTAGATACAGTCGTTGTTGGTGCAGGTCCTGGTGGATACGTTGCGGCAATTCGTGCAGCACAATTAGGTCAAAAGGTAGCAATCATTGAAAAAGCTAACCTTGGTGGCGTATGCTTAAACGTTGGATGTATTCCTTCAAAAGCGTTAATCAATGCAGGTCATCGTTATGAGAATGCAATGCATTCTGATGACATGGGTATCACTGCAGAGAACGTAAAAGTTGACTTTACAAAAGTTCAAGAATGGAAAAACGGCGTAGTTAAGAAATTAACTGGCGGTGTTGAAGGCCTTCTTAAAGGTAACAAAGTTGAAATCATTCGCGGTGAAGCTTACTTCGTAGATGCTAACACATTACGCGTAATGACTGAAGATGCAGCTCAAACGTATACGTTTAAAAATGCTGTTCTTGCAACTGGTTCTACACCAATCGAAATTCCAGGATTCAAATACTCTAAACGTGTTATCAACTCTACAGGCGCTTTAAGCTTACCTGAAATTCCTAAAAAACTTGTTGTAATCGGCGGCGGTTACATCGGTATGGAATTAGGAACTGCATATGCTAACTTCGGTACAGAAGTTACTGTAGTAGAAGCTGGTGACGAAATCTTAGCTGGTTTCGAAAAAGCTATGAGCTCTGTTGTTAAACGTGCTCTTCAAAAGAAAGGTAACGTTAATATCCATACAAAAGCTATGGCTAAAGGCGTTGAAGAAACAGAAACTGGCGTAAAAGTTAGCTTTGAAGTTAAAGGTGAAATCCAAACTGTAGAAGCAGATTACGTATTAGTAACTGTAGGTCGTCGTCCAAACACTCAAGAAATCGGTCTTGAGCAAGTTGGAGTTAAAATGACTGACCGCGGCATCATCGAAATCGATGAGCAATGTCGTACAAACGTATCAAACATCTATGCAATCGGTGATATCGTTCCTGGACCACCATTAGCTCACAAAGCTTCTTACGAAGGTAAAGTAGCTGTTGAAGCAATTAGTGGCCATGCATCAGCAATCGATTACATCGGAATTCCTGCAGTATGCTTCACTGATCCAGAATTAGCATCTGTTGGTTACACTAAGAAACAAGCAGAAGAAGCAGGAATGACAGTAGCTGTATCTAAGTTCCCATTCGCTGCTAACGGTCGTGCGTTATCATTAAACAGCACTGACGGTTTCCTACAACTTGTAACACGTAAAGAAGACGGTCTTCTTGTAGGTGCTCAAGTTGCAGGTGCAGGCGCTTCTGATATTATCTCTGAGATTGGTTTAGCTATCGAAGCAGGAATGACTGCAGAAGATATCGCTCAAACAATCCACGCTCACCCAACATTAGGTGAAATCACAATGGAAGCAGCTGAGGTTGCTCTTGGAATGCCAATTCACATTGTAAAATAATTTAAGTAATGAAAACAGCCCATCTCTTATTTAAAGAGATGGGCTGTTTTTTATTTTAATAAAATGGCTTGCAAGGTCTTTATAGGTACTTGTCGAATGAATATATAATACTTTAAATGAATCGGTAGAACATATATGAATCCAAAAGCTGTATACGTGCTTTCATATAATATGTAATTGATTCAAACATAATCCCATATATTAATAAAATAGAGCATGTCAAAGGAGAAGATTCCATGAGAATATTACATGTTATATTTTATCATTTTTTATTATGGAGTGGTTTTTCTGTTGTATTATCATTGTCAAATGGTGATAAGTTGCATTACAAAGTCATTCTATTTTTTGTATTCCTTTATTTAGCATATGTGATTGCATATTTTGTATTACATATCAGAAAGCAGGCTTTATTCCTTACGTGTTCAAATTGCATAATTTTCTTAATTATATTTTCTATTTTTTAAATTAACGTTTATAGAAATACATTGTTCTTCCGTTAAATAATTGTAATTCTCCTTCTAATTTCTTCGCTAGAAAACGGCAAAATTCATTTGCTTTTCCTTTATCACCAAATGTTGCATTAGGTGGTAAAGAAATCTGAATAAAAGATTGTTCCTTTTCTATACCAACACCAACATAAATAGAGTCATATCGATCGTGAGTAGATTGTAGTTTTAATGTTGTTGCTGATGTATCCAAAATTTCATAAGGAAAAGCGGTATTTGTATAAGCGTAATTGATTTGAACACCAGTTTTGGAAGTAACTGTTTTATAGTACTGAAAAAGTTGTTTTATATCATCTGTTGAAACAGCTTGTTGATTGGATTTAGGTACAAGCGTAATAAAGGCATGTTGCATATAAGTTTCCCCCTAACCTTAGTAGAATACTCTCATTCTACATCCTACTGAATTTTTTGACAATTAAAAGGAGTATTCCTTTTTTTGTTTAATATACTAATGAAAGGTGATGTAGAAAGGTGGAAACCGATGTTTGAAAAATTGTATGATGAGCATGAAAGTGTGAAGGTACGATTTTTGGGGTTTATGACACATGATACTCGTTATGATTTTGGTGTTATTTATACAAATATGTTTTTTGGAAAGCCACTCATTGTTTGCATGCAAACAGGAAGATCTACTTTACTTGGACGAGATGATGTAGAGAATGTGCAACATATACAGGAAGTTTTTAAATTAGGATCAGAAGAGGAGGCGGCAGAGTTAGCGCAGTTTTTTAAATTTTTAGTCCCAGCTACTTCTTTGCATGCGGAATATGAAGAATAATTAATGTAAAACAGTCGTACGTATAAATATGGCTGTTTTTTTGTTTGAATATCGCATACTAATTTAAATTAAAAATATTTAATGTGTTATACTAAAAACCTATTGACGTAAAAAGTATAACATATTAAAATAAAGACAGAAAGTTAAGCGGTTACAAAAGTTTTTGGGATTATAAACTTAGGGGGAAATGAAAAATGGGAACGATCGTATGTCAAGATTGTGAAGGTACAATTGCACACTTCGAGGATGAGAAAGTAACGGTACTTTACGGGAAATGTGGATCTTGCGGATGTGATCACACAGAGCATACAAAAGCCCAATAATTGATAGGAAATGGACAGCTAAAAGTTTTTAGGACCATAAACTTAGGGGGAAATGAAAAATGGGAACAATCGTATGCCAAGTATGTGAAGGAACAATCGGACATTTTGAAGATGAAAAATCAACAGTACTATACGGGAAATGTGGATCTCATTGCGAATGTGACCATAAAGAACATACAAAAGCTTAAATAAGAAAAAGCGCCTGCATACATCTGTAGGCGCTTTTTTAATAAATTGTAGTTGTATGACCAACTGTTGCAACGATTGCATCATCTCTAATCGGAATAAATCCTATCGATGTCTGTGGAGTGTTAGAAGAGGCGTAGTGGCTCATGAGACGGCTATCAATACGGGTAATAGTATCGGTCAAGAAAGCTGAAATAAAAGCGTAAGGGACGCGTCGTTCATTTAACGCGTATATAATTTCTTCTTTTGTTTTTACACCTACGCCATGTCCGTAAAAAAAGAAGTTTCCTAGATAGATTGTATTTTCTCCTTGCCACTCGATTGTAGCTGGATTCACTTGTGGATTTTTAAAATAAACGAGGTCGCCGGGAACTAGATCGCCACCCGTTTTTGTTATGAGCTTTAAATCTTGATCGTAGTCCCACGTATAAAGTAAAAGGTTTGCAAAGAGACGGTTGAAAGTTTCTTCCTCATACAAGGATAGTAAAGCTTTGTAAAAAATAATGATCATAGCGGTGGCACATTCAGTTCCATATAGTTTTCCGTTTTTGAAAATATCTTGTATGGCAATGGAAGGGGGTATGTTTGGAAGGAGCTCGAATCCCCCAAGTGACGTTCTTTTCCAATACTGGGGGTTGCAAAAAGACTGTTGAAATGTGCGAAACTGAAATCCACTTTGAAAAAGTTCTAATGCAGAAGTAATAATATTAACGCGCAAATTTAGATCAAAGCTGAGTTCATCAGCTGTTCGGAAGGAATAGATTTCTTGATTTCCTGCCATTATAGATAAAATTTGTTGTTTCTCAGATGCAAATGGCTCATATTCATTTGTGATATAAGGATGTACAATAGAACGGCCTATTACAATCATAATAGTATCCCCACCTATACATTACATTACTTCATATCGTATGAGAAAAGGGAAAAAGGGTGAAAGAAAAGCCTATCAACTGATAGGCTTGTACTCTTTAATCACACGTAATGTTTGTAATGTCATATCTTCAGGACCTTGTACAGGTAAACCTGCTTCTAAGTTTTTACGAATATACTCTAAGTTATCTTGTGTAATAATTTCCCCCGGAGTAAAGATTGGAATCCCTGGCGGATAAACCATAACGAAATCAGCTATAATACGACCTGCTGCATTTTCAAACGGAATGACTTCTGTTTCCGAATAAAAAGCATCTCGAGGAGAAAGTGCTAGCACTGGTATTTCTGGGATTTCTACTTGTATTTGAACACCTTTATCGGCTTTATTTCTAAATGTTGCTGCTAAATCTTGTAATGCTGCAATAAGTGTATTTGTCTCACTTTCTGTATCTCCGAAAGTGACAAGACATAGTATGTTGTATAAATCTGAGAGTTCTACTTCAATGTTATATTGCTCTCTAAGCCATACTTCAGCCTGATGGCCTGTAATACCTAAATCTTTTACAGATACAATTATCTTTGTAGGATCATAGTTAAAAGTAGCATCCGTACCTAACATTTCTTTCCCAGGACAGTAAAGATCCCCAATAGCATTAATAGCATCACGAACTTGTTCCGCTAATTGTATTGTTTGTTCTATGAGTGCTGTTCCTTCTGTAGCAAGACGTTTTCTAGCAACATCTAGGGATGCTAACAAGATGTAAGAAGTTGATGTCGTCGTAAGCATGCTAATTATAGATTGAACATGTTTTACGTTCACAAGGCCTTCCTTCACGTTAAGAATAGAACTTTGCGTTAAAGACCCTCCTAATTTGTGAACACTTGTTGCTGCCATATCTGCACCGGCTTGCATCGCTGACATCGGCAATTCATCGTGAAAATGAATATGAACACCATGAGCCTCATCAACTAGTACAGGGATATCGTAAGAATGTGCTAATTGGACAATTTGTTCTAAGTCCGCAGCAAAGCCAAAGTATGTTGGGTTAATAACAAGTAAGCCTTTTGCATCAGAATGCTCTTCAAGTGCCTTTTTGACAGATTGAATTGTGATTCCATGTGAAATACCGAGTTTTGGATCGATTTCAGGATGCATGAAAATCGGTTTTGCACCTGAGAAAATAATAGCTGACATTACTGATTTATGCACGTTTCGTGGCACTAGGATTTTGTCACCAGGACCGCAAACGCTCATCACCATTGTCATTATTGCACCACTTGTACCTTGAATTGAAAAGAAAGTATGATCCGCACCAAATGCAGCGGCTGCTAAAGCTTGTGCTTCTTTAATCATACCTTTTGGATGATGTAAATCATCGAGCGGCGCAATATTAATTAAATCAATTGCTAATGCATTATGCCCAATAAATTCGCGAAATGTAGGATCCATACCCTGTCCTTTTTTATGACCAGGAATATGGAATTGAATTGGATTTCGCTTACTGTGCTCAACTAAAGCGGTAAACAATGGTGTTTCGTATTGGGACAATCTATACACTCCTTCTTCTTCATAATATTTAGTAATATTTGTTTTATATAATCCTGTTCTAAAAAAAGTTAAGTCCTTTTTAGTATGAGGCTTGTTTTTCTGCCATTCACAAAAGTGTTTTTGAGATGGTAGGTTCACTTTGTTTTCTATAAAACAAAAGCATTATATCACCAATAATTATAGATGTATAGAAAAAAATATTTTTACAGTGAGTATGTTAAATAGTTATTTCCAATTATCTTATAGAGGAAGACAATTCCATCATAAGGAATAAATAGTGTATAATGCAAAGTGGCTATAATGAAGAAGAAAAAATTCCTTTAAGATAGCATATTGAAATAAGAAGAAATGATAAATGAGGTGCAAAATGGAATATCAATATCCGCTAGATTATGATTGGTCAAATGAGGAAATGGTTGCAATTGTGAAGTTTTATGAAGCAATTGAGAAAGCAAACGAAAAAGGAATTATAAGAGAAGAATTAATGGGATTATACCGTCGTTTTAAAGAGATTGTTCCATCTAAAGCAGAAGAGAAGAAAATTGATAAAGAGTTCCAAGAAGTAAGTGGATATTCTATATATCGTGCGATTCAAAGGGCAAAAGAAACTGAAGAACAAAAGCTTGTGAAAATGTAAAAAATATTTTGAAAAATGAAAACTGAAGTGATATAATGTGATAACAACTAAAAACGGACAATATAAATTGTCCGTTTTCTACTATCGATTACAAAGTGCATATAAAGGAAGGAGTGATTGCATCGTAGATTCAATCTTAGCAAGGAATTGTTCGTTGGTCATTGCTGAAAACTCCTCTGGTGATATATGAATACCAACTAATAATTCTGCTTTTTTCACAGTAGCTAGACGTTCAATCATCTTTTGTAAGTCTTCTGTTTCAAGTGTTCTATGTAATTTTACACTTGGTTTAGTATGGTCAATGGACCAAACGAAGTCATTTGGAATGTTTGTTTTTAAATCATTTAAATGTTCTAAGAAGGCGTGAGCCGTCTCCACTTTTTGTGGACACTCATAGATTAATCCAAAGTATATGAAGGCATGAGTACCCCATAATCCAATTTGGAAATGTGGTAGCATTTTATATCCGCGTTTATTTGTTGAAAAAGCAACCCAAGTATCGTTTGGTGGATTGACTTTGCGACGTGCATGTTTTGCTACATGATAAAAAAAGTTCTCATCAGTTTGTTTGGATAAATACGTTGCAAACTGTTCCCCTAAAGCTTCCAGCTTAGGATGAATGTTCGTTTTAATTGCACTCATTCGTTCTTCGAGACCATCAACTGTAAAGACCTCAAAATCAGTTGACTTGAATGTTTGTAGTGTCATGATTGTTCCTCCAACTCCTATTTTGCTTTTATTTTAGCATAGCTTGTACTATTCATAAAAAAAACAGCACAAAAAAATTTAAATAAAAAAATATAATTTTGTTGCATAGATGATTTATCCAACATAGTATAGTATAAAACAAAAAATCAGAAAATTGAATCAATTCTAGTCCGAGGGCAGACGAATATTGGGAGGAGGCAAATAATATGAGACAGGTGATTAATGCGTTAAAGAGAACAGATGCTGAAAAGAGAATACCGGTGCTACGTTTGGAGCTAGATTATGAATTAGCAACTTTATATGATGCGATGATGGAAAATGATAAACTGAAAAAAGAAGAGTGTGTACAAAAGTTAGAAGTGTTAAGACTTGAAATGATTCGTTTAGAGGCGTAATAATAGTATATGTATAAAAAATTAGTTGGTGCGAACCTTATAAAGGGTTCGTTTTTTCTGTGAACAGTATAGATCGGAGTGTTTAAACATGCAAGAAGTATGGAAAGACATCGATGCACACGCCAAACAGTGGATTCGAGATGCAGGAGAGTTTTTAATGGCATCAATGGAAAAAGCACTTATTATAGAAACGAAATCCAATGCAGCTGATTTAGTAACAAATATGGACCGAGAAATAGAACAGTTTTTAATTGGGAAAATTAAAGAAACATTCCCGAACCATAATATTTTAGGAGAAGAAGGTTATGGAGATGAGGTAACTTCGTCTGATGGGGTTGTTTGGTTAATTGATCCAATTGATGGCACGATGAACTTTGTTCATCAAAAAAGAAATTTCGCAATTTCAATTGGAATTTATGAGAACGGTATCGGAAAGGTTGGACTCATTTATGATCCAGTTCATGATGAATTATACCATGCGGTAAAGGGAGCTGGAGCATTTTGTAATGAAGTACCAATACCTTTATTGGAAAAAGGAACTGTAGAGCAAGGTATTGTAGCTTTAAATGCGATATGGCTTACCGACAATCCATTGCTGAATAAGGAAAGTATGATGGCGCTGGTTAAGAAAGCAAGAGGCACGAGATCATATGGTTGTGCAGCGTTAGAGATGGTATACGTTGCAACAGGAAGAATAGATGCATATGTAACACCGAGATTATCACCATGGGATTTTGGTGGGGGACAGATAATTGTAGAGGAAGTTGGAGGCAAGGCGACAACATTTGCTGGATCCTCGCTTTCTATCGTAGAAAAGAGCAGCGTATTAGTTGCAAAACCAGGAGTGTATGAAGAGGTGTTACGATTTATAGCGGAGTAACAAAAAAAGTAAGAGGCTGTATAAGCGCTTCTTACTTTTTGACGTTATTGCGATTTACGCATTTTTCTTTTTGTTACAAAACCGTATCCAACTGTAACAAATGTGCCGATAATGCAAATAATAACACCGATGGGACTATTTTCAGCAACCATAATACCGATACCGATTAAGAAAATAACACCGATAATTGCAGTTAATAAAAAGCGATATTGAATGTGTTCCATTTCTTCACCCTCCAATTTTATTTTACTTTCACAAAAGTAAGAATACAACTATATTTTCATTCTTGATTTTATTTTGATTGCCATTGTATCCCCTTCGCTCTTATAATAGAGAAGGATTAAAAAGACATTAGGAGTTGGACATGTTGAAAAAACGACAAGATTTACGAAATATAGCAATTATTGCCCACGTTGACCATGGTAAAACAACACTTGTTGACCAGTTATTACGTCAAGCGGGGACGTTCCGTGCGAATGAACATATTGAAGAACGCGCAATGGACTCAAACGATCTAGAAAGAGAACGTGGTATTACAATTTTAGCGAAGAATACTGCGATTCACTATGAAGATAAAAGAATTAACATTTTAGATACACCTGGTCACGCTGACTTCGGTGGAGAAGTAGAACGTATCATGAAAATGGTTGATGGTGTTCTACTTGTTGTTGATGCATATGAAGGTTGTATGCCACAAACACGATTTGTTTTAAAGAAAGCTCTTGAGCAAAACTTAACTCCAATCGTTGTTGTAAACAAAATTGACCGTGACTTCGCTCGCCCTGATGAAGTAGTTGATGAAGTAGTTGACTTATTCATCGAACTTGGTGCAAACGAAGATCAATTAGAGTTCCCAGTTGTATTTGCATCAGCAATGAACGGAACAGCAAGCTTAGATTCAAATCCAGCAAATCAAGAAGAGAATATGAAATCATTATTTGACACAATTATTGAACATATTCCAGCACCAGTTGATAACAGCGAAGAGCCACTTCAATTCCAAGTAGCACTTCTTGATTACAATGACTATGTTGGTCGTATCGGGGTTGGACGCGTATTCCGTGGTACAATGAAAGTAGGACAACAAGTTGCATTAATGAAAGTTGACGGAACTGTAAAACAATTCCGTGTAACGAAATTATTTGGTTACATTGGATTAAAACGTCAAGAAATTGAAGAAGCAAAAGCTGGAGATTTAGTAGCTGTTTCAGGTATGGAAGACATTAACGTAGGTGAAACAGTATGTCCGGTTGAGCATGAAGAGGCTTTACCATTATTACGTATTGATGAGCCAACACTACAAATGACATTCCTTGTAAACAACAGCCCATTTGCAGGTCGTGAAGGTAAATTCATTACATCTCGTAAAATTGAAGAGCGTCTTCGTTCACAATTAGAAACAGATGTAAGTTTACGTGTAGATAATACAGATTCTCCTGATGCGTGGATCGTATCTGGACGTGGGGAATTACATTTATCTATCCTAATTGAAAACATGCGTCGTGAAGGTTATGAACTACAAGTATCTAAGCCTGAAGTAATTATTAAAGAAGTTGATGGCGTAAGATGTGAGCCTGTAGAGCGCGTACAAATCGATGTACCTGAAGAATACACTGGTTCTATTATGGAATCTATGGGTGCACGTAAAGGTGAAATGTTAGATATGGTGAATAACGGAAACGGTCAAGTTCGCCTTACTTTCATGGTTCCAGCACGTGGTTTAATTGGTTACACAACAGAATTCTTAACATTAACTCGTGGTTACGGTATTTTAAACCATACATTCGATTGCTACCAACCAGTACACGCTGGACAAGTTGGTGGACGTCGCCAAGGTGTTCTAGTTTCACTTGAAACAGGAAAAGCATCACAATACGGTATTATGCAAGTTGAAGACCGTGGTGTAATCTTCGTTGAACCAGGTACAGAAGTATATGCTGGTATGATTGTCGGAGAACACACTCGTGAGAACGACTTAACAGTTAACGTTGTGAAAATGAAACAACAAACTAACATTCGTTCTGCGACGAAAGATCAAACTTCAACAATGAAAAAACCACGCTTAATGACTTTAGAAGAGTCATTAGAGTACTTAAACGATGATGAGTTCTGTGAAGTAACTCCAGAATCAATTCGTTTACGTAAAAAGATTCTTGATAAGAGTGAGCGTGAAAGAGCTGCTAAGAAAAAGAAATCTGTAGAAGCGTAAAATAATAGAACAGCTACCTTTGAGGGGTAGCTGTTTTTTATTGTATTTATTTTTGGAATATTTACTCTTTTTTGTGGACAGTATTTTTTTTGCAGGTTACTCTTGTATTAAGTACATAAATAAAATTTGTTTTTTGTGAGAAAGGGGGATGAATGATGTTAGAAAGAATGTCGTTTTTTGCGAAATTATGTAAAGTTGATGAAAATCCAGAACTAGGGATGTGGTTACTATATGGCACCATTATTATATTAAGCGCACTTGTGTATAATTTAGGTTTTGCAAGAAAACTATCAATAATAAAAAATATAGTGATATATATATCGTTAGCGATTGGGTGTACAGTTTTAACTTTCTTTGCAGTTTTTTTACCTGTTGGAGAGGGGCTTGTTGTAGCGGCGATTGTACTTGGGATTTATAGGTTGCGTTTACGTCAAGCAAGACAACAAAAAGCAGGGTGAGGGGGCGGATTTTTATGCGTTCAGTACAAGATGCACTATATAATTGGTTAACAATTAAAACAGTTGCCGAAGCACGTCCAGATGATCGTGCTGCAAAAGAAACGTATTTGTTATTTCAAAATATGATATATGAAGAACATAAATTAACGGATGTGGAAATTAAAAAGAACGAAGAAATGTATTTGATTACATATGAAATGAATGGAGAAAAAAAAACTGCCAGGTTTCCATTAGAAGCTATTGATTGCTTTTTGGATCAAATGAATCGTGAACCTGAAAAATATAAATAAGTCCTTATCTATGTGATTAAGGACTTATTTACATTTTACCAATCGTCTTCGACTTTTTTATCACGATATAATCGGAAATTACCACTTGCATGACGTTCCATCGTACGTTCTGCAATTCGTTCCGAACATTCCATGCACATATATGTATGAATAGGGCGGTTACGCAGTTTTTTTGCCATAGGATTTTCATCATCTAACATATCTTTTTTATCACAAATCATACATTTGACTCTCATTTCGTCACCTCAATACGAATTCTATCAGTATAAGTATATCATGGAAGTATAATGTTTTTGAATAATAGCGGGAAAAAATAATATTTTCGCAATTCGAAAAATAAGTTATGATAAGGATATATTAAGTATATTTGGAGGTGGAAATATGGCGAATGTAGTAGAGCCTACATTAACAGATGATTTAGTACAAACGTTACGTAAAGAATGTATTGTTATGATAGCAACAACAGACTTCGAAAAACAAGTTCCTAACGTAAGTGCTATTTCTTGGGTGTATGCAGTGAGTAAAACTAGTATTCGATTTGCAGTAGATCAGCGTTCACGTATTGTGGAAAATATACGGCATAGTACTGGGGTGGTATTGACTATAATGGCGAATGAATCCGTATTTTCCATAAGTGGTGCAGGTGAAATTTTGACTGATAGAATGGAAGGCATTCCTCTAAAATTAACTGTAATAGAAGTAAATGTACAAGAAGTACGTGATGTTATGTTTTATGGAGCGAAACTTGCAACTGAACCAACGTATGAAAAAACATATGATATTCGCGCAGCGAAGAAGCTGGATAACCAGGTGTTAGTAGGAATAAAAGAATTATAAATGTGATAAATAAGAAAATCAGTTATTAACTTTTGTAATCGGTTATTGTGATTTTATGTTAATAATTATAATTAAAAGTAATATATTGAATAGAAATGAATAAAAAATAAATAAAAGGTTTAATGGCTATGGATTTCGATTCTACCTCGTTTATACGGTACATATAATTATAACAATGGTTCGTCCATATTTTATGGATGAAACCCTTGTTCTACAAATTTAAAAGTGGAGTCAGGGGGTAACAGGTTGGATAAAATTTATGTGTTAGATACGAATGTACTTTTGCAGGATCCTTTATCTATTTTTTCATTTGAAACAAATGAAGTAGTGATTCCAGCAGTTGTATTAGAAGAGGTTGATTCGAAAAAACGTTATATGGATGAAGTAGGACGAAATGCTCGTTATGTATCTAAGTTAATAGACAAATTTCGTGAAATAGGAAAGCTGCATGAAAGTATTCCGCTAGAAAACGGCGGTACATTTCGTATTGAATTAAATCATCGTTCATTTGTTCAACTACAAGATATTTTTGTAGAGAAAACAAATGATAATCGAATTTTAGCTGTAGCAAAAAATTTATCTTTAGAAGAGCAAGGAAAAGAGGATGGGAAGTCTGTTATTTTAGTAAGTAAAGACGTGCTCGTAAGGGTAAAAGCTGATGCAATTGGTTTGAAGGCGGAAGATTATTTAAGTGATCGTGTAATTGAAGTAGATAATATATATTCAGGATTTTTAGAAGGGTATATATCAAAAGAGCAATTGGATTATTTTTATGAAAAAGGTGAATTGCCTTTATCCGAAATTGCAAATCACCCTTTTTATCCAAATCAATTTGTAGTAATGAAAGATGCATTAGGGGGATCTAGTTCAGCGCTTGGTATTGTGGATCACTTAGGTAAGAAGGTAAAGAAACTTATTTTTCACAATGAACAAGTGTGGGGGATACGACCTCGAAATGTGCAGCAAATTATGGGATTAGAATTGTTGCTTCGTGAAGATATTCCGCTAGTAACGTTAACAGGGAAAGCTGGTACAGGAAAAACATTACTAGCTTTAGCTTCGGGGCTCATGCAAACTGAAGATTTAGGGTTATATAAAAAACTACTCGTCGCAAGACCAATTGTTCCAGTCGGAAAAGATATCGGTTATTTACCAGGAGAAAAAGAAGAAAAGTTAAGACCGTGGATGCAACCGATTTTTGATAATCTAGAGTATTTATTTAATACGAAAAAGCCAGGAGAGTTAGATGCTATTTTAGCTGGAATGGGTTCGATTGAAGTAGAGGCTCTTACCTATATACGTGGGAGGAGTATTCCGGATCAGTTCATTATAATTGACGAAGCGCAAAATTTAACGAAACATGAAGTGAAAACGATACTAACAAGAGTAGGAGAAAAAAGTAAAATCGTATTAATGGGAGATCCTCAGCAAATTGATCATCCGTATTTGGATGAGTATAATAACGGTTTAACATATGTTGTAGAGAAGTTTAAAGAGCAACGTATTAGTGGGCATGTAAAGTTTGTTAAAGGGGAGCGATCGAATTTAGCTCAACTAGCAGCAGATTTATTATAAAAGGAGTGAGCTGAGGCTCACTCCTTTTTCTTCCAAGTATACACTTTAAATAATTGTGAATTTACGGATGTTACGGATTGGATTTTGTCTATTAGACCCATCATTGTAATATAGATGAACAGGTCCATCTTCTTTTAATGGCTTTCCTTCTTTTGAAAAACCAAGAATAGCATTTTCTACAGTTTCTAATGGAAGTATTATTGTTTGATCTACTGTTTCAATTTCGACTTGCGTAGCGTCATCTGAAATTTCGGCGTTAGCAAGGAATGGATGAAATGGTATACCGAACGTTCCGGTAATTAGCTGTTCTTTTTTATATTTCTTTACACTTTGTTGTATCGGTGGAAACGCAGCACCATCACGAATTTCGCGATCCCAATGTTCTGAAGTGTTTTTTAAATAAGCTTCTAGTTCTGATGTGTTTTCTCTTGTTTCATCAAAGTAAGTTGTCAAATCTACTTTTCGATCATCAAAGATCCAAACAGTTGGATCGATAGTGATTGGAAAACGAACTTTTCCATTAATAAATAAAATTTCACTCATTGTTGTTCCCCCATTTGTATTATACTCCCACTTTTCAGTATAATAGCATTAGACACGGTTGTCACAAAAAATGTTTCTATTGCAATTTACTAAAACTATCGCTAATATTAATAGATAGGAGAGAGTAGGACGGAAACGGAGGGAATCAATTTGGCGTCTGAGACAGTATCAAATCATCAGGAAAAGGCACTAGCCCTTCTACAAGCGGATGCGGAGAAGATTTTAAGACTTATTAAGGTGCAAATGGACAATCTTACAATGCCGCAATGTCCATTATATGAAGAAGTGTTAGACACACAAATGTTTGGACTATCCCGCGAGGTCGATTTTGCAGTTCGCCTTGGTCTTATTGCAGAAGAACAAGGGAAAGCAATGTTAGGAGAGCTTGAACGTGAGTTATCTGCACTTCATGAAGCATTTACAAACAAACAACAATAACGGGTTCAAATAGGGGGGCTCAAACTGAAATAGTTTGGGCTTTTTATTTGTATAATAAAGCAGGAAGAATCAATGTACATATGGAATACAACAATAATTAAATTGAAACAGAAAGAGGAAATGAAATGAAAAGAGTATGGAAATCAATGGATTATTCATTATTACTTCCTCTTGTTATCTTATGTGTGTTGGGAGTTATAATGGTATATAGTTCTAGTTCCATTGTCGCGATTTCGTCGAAAAATAACTGGCCAGCAGATTACTTTTTTAAAAAACAATTAGTTGCTCTTGCTATTGGAACGGTAATACTAGTGATTGTCGTTATAATCCCTTATAAATTTTGGAGAGAACAAATAGTTCTAGCAGCAATCGGGTTCGGGAGTCTAGCCTTACTAACAGCAGCCTTAGTTTTCGGGCAGGTTATAAATGGTGCAAAAGGATGGATATTAGGTATACAACCGGCTGAGTTTGTAAAAATAACGGTTATTATTACGCTAGCAACCTTTTTTGCTAAGAAACAAGAGAGGCAAACCCCTTTTTTCCAAGGGATAATACCTCCCCTAGTTATTGTCGGTGGATCGATGGCATTAATTTTATTTCAAAATGACTTGGGAACTGACATTTTAATAGGTGGAACAGTGTTAATTATGTTCTTCTGTTCAGGAGTTAATGTGAACTTGTGGATAAAAAGATTTTTATTAACATCTGTCGTGTGGATTCCGGCATTGTATTTTATTGGAAACTACAAATTAAGTAAATACCAAAAAGCTCGATTTTCAGTTTTTCTTGATCCATTTAGTGATCCTCAAAATGATGGATTTCAATTAGTTAATTCTTTTATTGGAATTGCTTCAGGTGGGTTAAATGGTAGAGGATTAGGAAATAGTATACAAAAGTATGGCTACTTGCCAGAGCCACAAACGGATTTTATTATGGCGATTATATCTGAAGAACTCGGGTTTATAGGAGTAGCTATCATTTTAATCTGTTTATTACTTATTATTATTCGTTCGTTTAGAGTGGCACAAAAATGTAAAGATCCATTTGGAAGTTTAGTTGCGATTGGAATTGCAAGTTTACTTGGGATACAAACTTTTGTTAATGTTGGTGGTATGTCTGGATTAATACCGCTTACAGGGGTACCTTTACCGTTTATTAGTTATGGTGGTAGTTCCTTGTTGGCTAATCTAATCTCGATGGGTATATTGTTAAATATTGCTAGTCATGTAAAACGACAAGAGAAGCAGCAAAATGAGGAAATGAAAGAAAGAGAACAAGATGGACCACGTCTTGTTGTTGTAAAATAAAAACACATTGTGCTTTAGAGCGCGATGTGTTTTTTATTTTTTAAAAATATTAAATAGGATACATTAATCGGTATTCATAATAAAAAATATATCACATTTGAACTAATGTGATATACAATTAAGTTGTTAGAAAAGGAAGAGGTATGCTATACTATTTTTGTGAAACAAATTGATCAGAAAACTTATCATTTGTTAAAAAATAAGGTATGATGGATAAAAATAAAGTGAAGCTTTCTAAGTATAATATAATGTAGAAAGTGAAGAACTTCACGCTCTTTATGGTGTGTATATATTTTATCTCTAGAGTGGTAGGAAAGTAGAGGGGGAAAATCATGACAAAGCTGCAACGTATTCAAAAAGTATTGGTAGCTAACCGTGGAGAGATTGCAATTCGTGTGTTTCGAGCTTGTTCGGAACTTGGATTAAAAACAGTTGCAATCTATTCTAAAGAGGATAGTGGTTCTTATCATCGTTATAAAGCCGATGAGTCCTATTTAGTTGGGGAAGGGAAAAAGCCAATTGATGCTTATCTAGATATTGAGGGCATTATTGAGATTGCGAAAAGTAATCATGTAGATGCAATCCACCCTGGATATGGTTTCTTGTCAGAAAATATTCAATTCGCAAAACGTTGTGAAGAAGAGGGAATTATCTTTATCGGTCCAAAGAGTAAGCATTTAGATATGTTTGGAGATAAAGTGAAAGCAAGAACACAAGCGCAGCTAGCACAAATTCCAGTTATTCCTGGTAGTGATGGGCCAGTAAATTCAATAGAAGAAGTCAAAGAATTTGCTGAAAAGTATGATTACCCGATTATTATTAAAGCTTCCCTTGGCGGTGGCGGTCGTGGTATGCGTATTGTACGTACTAGTGAAGAATTAAGAGAGTCGTATAATCGAGCGAAGTCAGAAGCAAAAGCAGCCTTTGGTAATGATGAAGTATACGTAGAAAAATTCGTTGAAAAACCTAAACATATAGAAGTTCAAATTTTAGCAGATGAAGAGGGCAATGTTGTTCATTTATACGAGCGTGACTGTTCTGTACAACGTCGTCACCAAAAAGTTGTAGAAATTGCACCTAGTGTGTCACTTTCAGATGATTTGCGTCAGCGTATTTGTGATGCTGCTGTTAAGTTAACGAAAAATGTAAATTATTTAAACGCAGGAACAGTAGAATTTCTTGTAAAAGGTGATGAGTTTTACTTCATAGAAGTAAATCCACGTGTTCAAGTTGAACATACGATTACAGAAATGATTACAGGAGTGGACATCGTTCAATCGCAAATTTTAATAGCTGATGGACATGCATTACATAGTAAAATAGTGGGTGTTCCGAAGCAAGAGGAAGTAGTTGTACATGGATTTGCAATACAATCTCGTGTAACGACTGAAGACCCATTAAATAATTTCATGCCGGATACAGGGAAAATCATGGCATACCGCTCAGGTGGTGGTTTCGGTGTTCGTCTTGATACAGGTAATAGTTTCCAAGGTGCTGTTATTACACCGTACTACGATTCTTTACTTGTAAAAGTTACAACATGGGCACTTACTTTTGAACAAGCTGCTGCGAAAATGGAACGTAACTTAAAAGAATTCCGTATTCGTGGTATTAAAACAAATATTCCATTCCTAGAGAATGTAGTAAAACATAAGAACTTCTTATCAGGAGAATATGACACTTCATTTATTGATGCGTCACCTGAACTATTCTTGTTCCCGAAACGTAAAGACCGCGGAACGAAAATGTTAAATTACATTGGGACAGTAACGGTCAATGGCTTCCCAGGAGTAGGAAAAAAAGAGAAACCAATTTTCCCGGATGCTCGTATACCGAATGTATTACACTCAGAGCCGATCCAAAATGGAACGAAACAAATTTTGGATGAGCGTGGAGCAGACGGATTAGTAAAGTGGGTACAAGATCAAAATCGTGTACTTTTAACGGATACAACATTCCGTGATGCGCATCAGTCATTACTTGCGACGCGTATTCGTACAAAAGATTTACATCAAATTGCAGAGCCGACAGCGAGAATGTTACCGAACCTATTCTCAGCGGAAATGTGGGGCGGTGCAACGTTTGATGTTGCATATCGTTTCTTAAAGGAAGATCCATGGGAACGATTACTAGATCTTCGTGAAAAAATGCCAAACGTTTTATTCCAAATGTTACTTCGTTCTTCAAACGCAGTTGGTTACAAAAACTATCCAGATAATTTAATTCAAAAATTTGTGGAATGTTCTGCTCAAGCTGGAATTGATGTGTTCCGTATTTTTGATAGCTTAAACTGGGTAGAAGGTATGAGAGTTGCGATTGATGCTGTGCGAGATACTGGCAAAATTGCAGAAGCAACAATGTGCTACACAGGAGATATTCATGATCCGTTACGTAGTAAATATGATTTAAATTACTATAAAAACTTAGCAAAAGAGTTAGAAGCATCAGGAGCACATATATTAGGAATTAAAGATATGGCAGGCTTATTAAAACCTAATGCGGCATATGATTTAGTTTCTGCATTAAAAGAGACGGTATCGATTCCGATTCACTTGCATACACACGATACGAGTGGAAATGGTATATTAACGTATACAAAGGCAATTGAAGCAGGTGTTGACATAGTCGATGTAGCAGTAAGTTCTATGGCTGGTCAAACGTCACAACCAAGTGCGAACACGCTATACTATGCATTAGGTGGAAACGAAAGACAGCCAGACGTTAATATAGATTCATTAGAAAAATTATCTCATTACTGGGAAGATGTACGTAAATACTACGCACCGTTTGAAAGCGGTATGAATGCACCCCATACAGAGGTATATATGCACGAAATGCCAGGCGGACAGTATAGTAATCTACAACAACAGGCGAAAGCGGTTGGCTTAGGAGATCGCTTCGATGAAGTGAAAGTAATGTATCGCCGTGTGAATGACATGTTTGGCGATATTGTTAAAGTAACACCATCATCTAAAGTTGTCGGTGATATGGCATTATTTATGGTTCAAAACCACTTAACAGAACAAGATGTTTTAGAACGTGGGCATTCTATGGACTTCCCAGGATCTGTTGTTGAAATGTTCTCAGGGGATTTAGGGCAACCATACGGTGGTTTCCCGAAACAATTACAAGAAATTATTTTAAAAGGGAAAGAGCCATTAACAGTAAGACCGGGTGAATTATTAGAGCCAGTAGATTTCGACGCGTTAAAAGAAGAGCTATTCCATAAACTTGGACGCGAAGTGACGATTTTTGATGTCGTTGCATATGCATTATATCCAAAAGTATTTATGGATTACGAAAAAGTTGCTGAGCTTTATGGAAGTGTATCTGTGCTTGATACACCGACATTCTTCTATGGTATGAGACTTGGTGAAGAAATCAATGTGGAAATCGAACAAGGTAAAACATTGATGGTAAAACTAGTATCAATCGGAGAGCCTCAGCCAGATGGAAATCGTGTTCTTTACTTGGAGTTTAACGGTCAACCACGTGAGATTGTTGTGAAAGACGAAAGTGTGAAAGCAACAGTGGCACAACGTGTGAAAGGAAACCGTGAAAATCCAAACCACATTGGTGCAACAATGCCAGGAACGGTTATTAAAGTAGTTGTTAAAGAAGGCGATGAAGTGAAAAAAGGCGATTCTATGGCAATTACAGAAGCGATGAAAATGGAAACGACAGTTCAAGCGCCGTTCAATGGTAAAGTGAAAAAAGTATATGTTAACGATGGAGATGCAATTCAAACGGGTGATTTACTGATTGAATTAGATCACTAAAATAGAAAAAGAGCTGTGTACATGCAGCTCTTTTTCTTTATCCCGATTGGTGCGGGCTAATAATCAATGGGGGATGAAGAAATCCCCCATTGATTAAAGTTTCACTTTATCGTAAAAAATACCTTGCCAATTCGGCAAGGTATTTTAATTTGAATTTATTTTGTTTGTTTAGAAGTTGATTCAGCTTCTTTTGCATTCGCTTTACTTCTTGTACCTAACATAACTAAATAGCATAGTACAGCAAACAAGCAAGAAATGAATAGTGAATGTAATAATGCCATTGCTAAACTAGCATTTGTAAATACGACTAAAATTCCTACGATAGCTTGAAGTGTAACAAGGATAAATGAAATGATCCATCCCCAGTATACGACAGGCTGCTGTTTGTAATGGCGAATAGCGAGAATCATCGCGTATAGTATCCAAGCGAAAATTAGCATCGCTGCAACTCTATGTCCCATTTGAACCCATTCATGGAGTTGAGTTGGCATAGGTCTATTTTTGCTACATAAAGGGAAGTCTGGACAGGCTAAGCTAGCTCGTTCGTGGCGTACTAAAGCTCCTGTGTAGACAACGAGATAACAGTAAATTGTTACACCATAAATATGAAATTTCATTTTTTTGTCCATAATAAGTGAACGTGCATCAAATTTTTGGTCAATTTCAAAGATAAGACACGTTAATAAAATAACAGAAGCAAATGAAATTAAGGAAATACCGAAATGGATAGCAAGTACAGCTGGCATTTGTCCCCAAACAACTGCAGCAGCCCCCATTAATGCTTGTGCAACTAAAAATACGAAGGATAAAATTGCTAACGTTTTTGTTTCGCGCACATGCTTATAATATTTCCAGGACAAAATACAAAGGAGAGTGACAAGAATTCCTGCGGATCCTGATGTAAGGCGGTGACTCAGTTCAATAATAGTTTCCATTGATAAATTAGATGGAACAAATTCACCGTTACAAAGTGGCCATGATTTACCGCAGCCTTGGCCAGAACCCGTTTTTGTAACTAAGGCGCCTCCTAGTAAAACTATTAATAAATCAAGACTCGTAATGACTGCTAACCATTTAATAAAGCGTTGCAATCTCTTTCACCATCTTTCTGCTATGAAGTTATTGCGAAATATTTTCATTCCATTATGTATAGAATAAAACGCGCTAGTTCCTATGATATATAAAAAATAATAAAATAGCAAAGAAATGGCGGGGGAAGACAGGGGAGAGAAAATGGGTGTAGAAATAGGATGTATAAGGAAAATTTTAGGGAGAAAATAGGCTATTTTGAAAAGAAATGGGGAGAATACGTGTTAAATATGACAAAAAAGTTTATGATAGAAGGTAACATCATGTTATGATAAGGACACGTAAGAATTAAGTTTTTTATGTTCGACACAAAAAGTTCATGTTTTCTTCACAAAATGTTCGGGAAATATGATTTAATATATTGGAGTATGGGCGTAGATTAGTAGTAGAATGGGTTAACAATGTTTCTACTGTAATAATATTGCTATATAGAAGCGAAATATTTCATTGGAAATAGGCGCAAAAAGAAAGATGAAAGTTTTAAGAGGGGGTTAAAGTGATGAACCATGCAACAAGTGAGCTGCATGATGAGTCTGCTGTTACAAGTGTACCGGAAACAACTCGGTTACAAGATTTAAAAGCGCTCGTTAAAATGGGGATTGTAAACTCAAATACACTTACTGTATTTACAGGATTTTGGTTGGCATTACACTTTAATGGATTAAGTGTGATGGACAATCTGGATAAGTTATTTTTTACAATTGTTGGTTCTGGATTAGTTATGGCAGGGGTATGTTGTTTAAACAACTACATTGATCGAGACATCGATCCATTAATGGAAAGAACAAAGACTCGTCCAACGGTTACTGGAAAGTATAAACCAGGATTTGCACTTACATTTGGATTAGTTATATTACTTCTTGGGTTTGTATTTTTATTATTAACAACACCAATGGCAGTGTTAATGGGGTTTATTGGTGCTTTCACATATGTTGTTCTATATAGTTTATGGACAAAGAGAAAGTATACACTAAATACTGTTGTAGGTAGTATCTCTGGTGCAGTTCCACCTTTAATTGGATGGGCAGCAATCGATCCATCTTTAGGCCATCCAATTGCTTGGATGCTATTTTTGATTATGTTTATTTGGCAAATCCCACATTTCCTTGCATTAGCAATGAAACGTGTTGATGAATATCGAAATGCAGGAATTCCAATGCTTCCTGTAGTTCATGGATTTGAAATTACGAAACGCCAAATTATGATTTGGACAGTATGTTTATTACCACTACCATTTTATATGAGTGGTCTAGGGATAACATTTATGGTAATTGCAACATTGTTAAACATCGGATGGATCGTTTTAGGATTTTATGGCTTCCGTAAGAAAGATGACATCAAATGGTCCGTACAAATGTTTGTTTATTCCCTAAATTATTTAACAATCTTATTTGTATCAATGATTGTAGTTACATTCTTCTAAGACAACGACATAATTGGATTTCTTTACGTTGAGATTTACTTTACTTAACTATAAAGTACAATCTAATTCACAAGGAAAGTGGGGGTTGTTTGTATGAAGAAACAGTGGCGACTGCTTTCGTTCGTTTCACTGCTGGCTTTACTGTTAGGGGGATGCGGTAAAGCCTTTCAATCTACTTTAATTCCGCAAGGAGAAGTAGCAAAAATGCAATATGATTTGCTCTTACTAGCAACTGCGATTATGGTAGGAGTAGTACTAGTAGTTACTATTATTTTCTTATATGTAATTGTGCGTTTCCGACAAAAGAAGGGTCAGGAAGATTATATTCCGGAGCAAGTTGAAGGGAATCACAAACTAGAAATTATTTGGACAGTTATTCCGATTATTCTTTTGTTAATCTTAGCTGTTCCGACGGTTACATATACATTCAAACTTGCTGATGTAAGTGCGATGGAGAAAAAGAATATTGATAAAGATACTATCGTTGTTGATGTAACAGCGAATCTTTATTGGTGGGAATTTTCTTATAAATCAGAAAAAATAGTAACTTCTCAAGATTTAGTCATCCCCACAGGTAAGAAAGTGTATTTGAATTTGAAGGGTGCCGATATTAAACATTCGTTTTGGGTTCCATCTTTAGCTGGGAAGATGGATACAAATACAGATAATGTGAACAAAATGTGGTTAAAGGCAGATAAATCGGGCACTTATAATGGTTTTTGTACAGAATTTTGCGGCCCATCACATTCTTTAATGCAATTCAAAGTGAAAGCTTTAGATGAAAGCGAGTACAAAAAGTGGCTTGCTGATATGAAGAAGATTGATGGGAAGAAAGAAGTAGCTTCAACAAAGGCGCAAGAGGGCCAAGAAATATTTAATAAAAGCTGTATTGGTTGTCACGCAGTTGGATCTAATGATAGTAGACCACCTTCCGCTCGTATCGCACCAAACTTAGCAAACTTTGCGGATCGCGATATGGTTGCCGGTATTGCCGAAAACAATGAAGAAAACTTAAAAAAATGGCTGAAAGATCCTGAAAATATGAAACCAGGAAATAAAATGACTGGTAAATATGGCAACTTAACGGATGATCAAATTGATGCATTAAATGCATACTTACAAACGTTAAAAGTTGAAAAGTAAAGAGGGATTATTCGCGAAGGGGAGGTTGAAAACGTGAGTTCTGTAGCAAAAAAACAGGGGATGGGTGCTGTCATATGGGATTATTTAACGACAGTAGACCATAAAAAGATTGCCATTCTCTATTTAATTGCAGGTGGATTGTTTTTTGTAATAGGCGGAATAGAAGCTCTATTTATTCGCCTTCAATTAGCGATTCCTAACAACGCTTTTCTTGTTGGGGATGCTTATAATCAAGTATTAACGATGCACGGTACAACAATGATTTTCCTCGCAGCTATGCCACTCGTGTTCGCATTTATGAACGCCGCTGTACCACTTCAAATTGGTGCACGCGATGTAGCGTTCCCGTTTTTGAATTCACTCGGATTTTGGTTATTTTTCTTTGGTGGAGTATTTTTAAATTTAAGTTGGTTTTTAGGTGGAGCACCTGATGCAGGATGGACGTCTTATGCATCTTTAGCTTTAGCCTCTAAAGGCCATGGTGTTGATTTTTATGTACTCGGTTTGCAAATCTCTGGTATTGGTACATTAATTGGAGGTATTAACTTCCTTGTAACCATTATTAATATGCGTGCGCCAGGGATGACGTATATGCGTATGCCGATGTTTACATGGACGACATTTGTAACATCTTCGCTAATATTATTCGCTTTTCCGCCGTTAACTGTAGGATTAGGACTTTTAATGTTAGATCGTTTATTTGGAACAAGTTTCTTTAATCCAGCATTGGGCGGGAATACAATTATATGGGAGCATTTATTCTGGATTTTCGGTCATCCAGAAGTATACATTCTTATACTCCCAGCTTTCGGAATATTCTCGGAAATCTTCGCGACATTTTCGAAAAAGCGATTATTTGGTTATTCATCGATGGTGTTTGCGACGGTATTAATTGGATTCTTAGGATTTATGGTATGGGCGCATCATATGTTTACTGTTGGGCTTGGTCCAGTTGCAAATGCTATTTTCTCAGTTGCAACAATGGCGATTGCGGTTCCGACCGGTATCAAAATATTCAACTGGCTCTTTACAATGTGGGGCGGAAGTATTCGTTTTACGACACCAATGATGTGGGCAGTAGCTTTCATTCCATCATTCGTAATGGGGGGAGTTACAGGTGTTATGCTAGCATCTGCACCAGCTGATTATCAATTTCATGATAACTATTTCGTAGTAGCACACTTTCACTATGTAATTGTCGGCGGTGTTGTATTTGGTTTACTAGCAGGAGCTCATTATTATTGGCCACTGATGTTTAATAAAGTATTGAATGAAACGTTAGGGAAGATAACGTTTTGGCTATTCTTTATTGGTTTCCATTTAACGTTCTTTATTCAGCATTTCCTAGGGTTAATTGGTATGCCGCGTCGTTACTACACATATCTTGAAGGTCAAGGATTGGAAATGGGGAATATGGTTAGTTCTATTGGAGCGGTGTTTATGGCTCTTGGAACGATTGTTCTTCTATTCAATGTAATAAAAACAACAGTATCAAAAGAAAAGGCTGGTCGTGATCCATGGGATGCACGTACATTAGAATGGACAATGCCAGCACCTACACCGGAATATAACTTTAAACAATTACCATTTGTGCGTGGATTAGATCCGTTTTGGATTGAAAAACGTGAAGGGAATAAAGAGATGACAGCGGCGGAACCAGTTGGTGATATTCATATGCCAAATCCATCGTTTTCACCATTTATCATTTCGTTAGGATTGTTTATAGCGGCATTCGGTGCAATGTATATGCAGGGCGGAAAAGATAAGTTTTGGTTATTAGTAGCAATTATTGGTTTAATCATTACCTTTGGAACGATGTTCCTACGTTCAGTAATCGATGATCATGGATATCATATTCATAAGGAAGATTTAGAAGATAAGGGGGGCAAGGCATAATGCATGTAGATGAAAAATTAACGAATGAAACATTTCCAGCAGAGCCTGAAAAAGCAACCCTTGAGGGAAAAAATAAGTTTGTCGGTTTTTGGTTATTTCTTGGAGGCGAAACAGTATTGTTCGCTTCCTTGTTTGGCACATATTTAGCGTTAAAAAATTCTACAAATGGTGGACCGACATCTCAAGAGATGTTCCAAATGCCACTCGTTTTCATTATGACGATGCTTTTATTAACGAGTAGTTTAACTAGCGTATATGCGATGTATCATATGAAAAACTTTAACTTTAAGAAAATGCAACTTTGGCTACTAGTAACAGTGTTGCTAGGTTTAGGATTTTTAGGGTTTGAGATATATGAGTTTTATCATTATACGCATGAATTTAAGCATACTATGAGAAGTAGTGCGTTTGGTTCCGCGTTTTATGCTCTTGTTGGTACGCATGGACTCCACGTATTGTTTGGATTGTGTTGGATTTTAACATTAATCTTTAGAAATGCGAAGAGAGGGCTAAATTTATACAATGCACCGAAGTTTTATGTTGCATCGATTTATTGGCACTTTATTGACGTAGTTTGGGTGTTTATTTTCACTGTAGTATATTTGATGGGAATGGTGGGATAAACAATGGCGATAAAGCAAACGAATAATCCTAAAGTTGATCTTGTTTATCGGAAGAGAAAAAGTGCGGAGGAAATGAAGCATCAAGTTATTACATTTACATTAATGATTTTTTTAACATTAGTTGCATTTGCAGCAGTAGCATATCCGAAAACTTTTAGTCCGACTTTCTCAGTACCATTTATTTTACTATTAGCAGTGGTACAAGTAATTTTTCAATTGTATTATTTTATGCATATGAGTCATAAAGGACATGAAGCGGCAAGTTTCTTTCTTTATTCTGGTCTGTTAATCGGGTTAATTACAATTTTAGCTTTTATGACAATTGTGTGGATTTGAAAAGTGAAAAATAAGGGAGCTTGTGTTGTCACAGCTCCCTCTTCATATTATGTGAAAGGGTAACCTTCAGAAGGTGGGTGTGGCAATGGGCAACTTGTGGATATTTGGTTTTCAAGCTTTATGGAGTCCAATCTTTTTATTATTTATGCTTTCGATTCTTATTGGGTACTTTTTAATTATTGGGCCATATAGAACGCGATTTGAAAATGCGACGAAGGTAAGTAAGAAGCAAATTTTTTATTTTACGACTGGGATTGTTCTTTTGTACTTTGTAAAGGGAGGGCCTATTGATTTAATTGGTCATATTATATTTAGTGCACATATGTTTGAAATGGCAGTTATGTATATTGCAGTTCCACCGTTATTGTTGCTTGGTATACCAGTTTGGTTATATCGTTATATTACTTCTTTTAAGTTCGTTCAAATTATATTAAAGGTATTTGCTAAGCCGCTAATTGCATTGTTTGTATTTAATGGCCTGTTTTCTTTTTATCATTTACCAGTTGTTTTCGATACAGTAAAACAAAGTCAAATTGCACATCCTATTTGTCTTGCTATATTGTTCTTTACGGCAATCATGATGTGGTGGCCGATGCTAAATCCATTACCCGAATATCAAACGTTAAGTGATATAAAGAAACTTGGTTATATGTTTGCTAACGGTATATTATTAACGCCAGCTTGCGCGTTAATCATTTTTGCGACTGCACCGTTATTTGCAACGTATACGGATCCGGCTGCTTGGATGAAGGCGATGGAACTATGTGTACCGGCGGGAACCTTATCAGATTTAAATATAACAGGACCAGAATTTTTACACTGGATGCCAGTCGTACAAGACCAACAAACAGGTGGCATCATTATGAAAATTGTCCAGGAAATAGTGTATGGTACAATTATCGGCTATGTATTCTTTCGATGGGCGCGTCGAGAGCGTGAAAAGGATAAAGAGCAGTTACAGCAATTGCCGCCGTATTTGCAAACGAAATAAAAGTGAGTGCATCATATTGATGCACTCACTTTTATTTTATTCAATGATTTGGAACTCTTTTAACTCTTTTTCGACATTTTGTAGGAGTTGTTCGCTTTTTTGAAGTACATTCGTTGGGAAAGTTTCACCATCACCATATTCAACGCCATGAGGATAATAATGTTTTCCTAATAAGGGAGGAAGTAACTTTACTTCAGCGTGTCTGCTACCAATGTCACCTTCAACAGCAAAACCTTGTACACGCAAATAATAAACATCGTCTAATATTTCGAATTTATAATCGTATGTAACCCGCTCATAATCCCATTGTCCAGCAAGTACAAAATGGTTCTTTTCCATAATTTCTGTTAATAGTGTTAAATCAACGACTGCCCCATTAAATTTCGTATTTGTAAATTGCATATAATACCTCCTCTTTTCATGTTACGTTATTATTTTTATAATAGTATGAATAATAAGAAAGTGCAATTCATATTGAGAGAAAAGGGATAATCCAGACTTTTTTTGCGAAAATATGATATAGTGAAAAGAGTACGGTACACACAAAAAAGGAAAGAAAAGGATTTGTGTATATCTCAATTTTATGTTTTCTGCAGGAGGTATATCGAGTGAAGAAATTATTGCGTATCGTAATGATTACATTTTTAATTTTAGCTATTGATTTATACGGGAAATTACTCGTTTCACAATATATATTAACCCCATCTCAATCAAAGCAAGAAAATAAAATTGTGAAAAAGAAAAAACAAGTAAATGAAGACTCGTCCGATACTGTTTTAAGTATAATTGGTGGGGACTCTGAAAATTTATTAGCAAAATGGGGCGAACCATCTCGAATAGAGCCATCTGCTTACGGATATGAATGGTGGGTATACAATCAAGATTTAACTCAGTATGTGCAATTTGGGGTTGCAGAACGAAAAGTTGTAACGGCGTATGTTGCTGGAGAGCAAGTTAAGGTGTCGCCTTATTATATAAATGAAAAGTATGAAGAAGTGTATAAAAAGAATCCACTCTCGCATGAGATTTCGTTAAAAAGAGGGAAAAATAGTTATCAATTTGAGTTATCTGACACGGAAGTGATGGAACAACCATTAATACCTGTAGAAGATGGCTGGGCACAATTATATTTTGATCATTTTACACATGAGCTTGTTGGTGTTCGTTATATGGATGATGAAACATTATTACGCCAAAAACCGTATCAGCTTGTTTATTCAGGTGAATTACTAGCGGAACAACCATTGACTCCAGATAAAATGAAACAAATAGAGAATGGGAATATGCAACAAATTTTTGATTTAACAAATATTATTCGAAGTCGTCATAAGTTACCGTTGTTAGCTTGGGATCAAGAAACAGCAGATGTGGCTATAGGGCATAGTAAAGATATGAAGGATAATAATTACTTTGCACACGATTCACCTACACAAGGTACGTTAGGAGATCGTTTACAGCGCGGGAAAGTCGGGTTTCAACTTGCTGGTGAGAACATAGCGGCGCAACATAGTGATGGAATTGCGGCGGTGCAAGGTTGGTTAAATAGTGAAGGGCATAGAAAGAATGTATTAAATGAACAATTTACAGGGTTAGGTGTTGGGGTATACGATAAGTTTTATACACAAAACTTTATTCGGAAATAAAGTGAAACTTTAAGTTGTGTAGGGGACACCTGACGTTTAAGTACTTCGTATTTACTGAATTGTAGGTGAGAATCTTACCGTATGCAAATAGCAGGATAAAAAGGTGCATGAATCGTCTAAAAATAGGCGAACCATGTGCCTTTTTTTTCTTACTATATAGTAGATATACATGAAGAGGTGAGGATTATGCCAACAACAAAAGGACCGTTACATCCATCGGTTCAACAGTTTAAAGAGTTTGTAAACCATCACCCTAAAATGGTTCATGAGGTTAGAAGTGGTCACAAAACTTGGCAACAGTTTTATGAAGAATGGTACTTACTTGGTGAAGAAGATCCGATATGGGCAACTTTCAGACCGGATGGAGCGCCAGCTTTTTCTTCGGTAAAGGAAAATAAACAAGAAAAAGATAATCGAACTGAAGAGGAAAAAACTGCTGATGTGATGGGACAAATGCTTTCTTTCTTTAAAAAGCTAGATGTGGAACAGATGCAACACCATTTAGCGAATGTGACGAGTGCTATTGGTAGTGTGCAACAAGTGTTTCAACAATTTCAAGGGAAGCCCGCGCGGCAAGAAGAAAGTACTTCCGAAAATAATCCATTTTTCTTTCAGAAGGATTAGGGGGGAAAGCGGATGAGAGCAGAAATTATGGAGTTTATAAAGGCGGATGAGGATTTATCTCGCTATATTAGGGAACAACCGTACTGGTATAGAAAATTAACGCGAAACCCTGAAGAAAAAGAGGCATTTGAGTTAGCGGCTATGCAACATTTCAAAAAAACGATACCAGATAAAGTTGAGAAATTTCAAAATCAATTGGCAGTGGCTTCCATTATGATCGATATGTTTCAGTATATGAAGCAGCAAAATACAACATAATTGGAAGGGAAAACTATGTCCGTCATGCAGAACTTTTGATACAATAGAAGCGGATTATTTAAAAAGGAGTTGCAGCATGAGCATGACGGAAATTTGTTTAGTACGACATGGACAAACTGATTGGAATTTTCAAGAGATTATTCAGGGACGTGAAGATATTCCACTTAATGAAGTGGGAAAGAAGCAAGCAAGTCAAAGTGCAGCTGCTTTGCAAGCGGAAGCATGGGATGTGATTATAAGTAGCCCATTAATTAGAGCGCACGAAACAGCTAAGGAAATTGCAGGGGCTACAGGACTGGAATCGATTTTATTAGATGAGCGATTTGTTGAACGTAATTTTGGTGAAGCTTCTGGGAAGCCGGTTGCGACTGTTAGGGAGCTAATTGCAGAAGGTAAAGTAGAAGGTATGGAGCAAGATGAAGAGATTGTAACTCGTTGCTTTGCTGCTGTAAAAAATGTTGCAGAAACTCATTCTGGCAAACGTATTATCATTGTAGCTCATTCACATGCGATAAAAGCAATTTTACATGCAATTGCACCGGAAGATATTTCGTTTAAGACACCATTAAAAAATGCATGTATTAGTTACGTGAAAGAAAATAGTGGGAAATGGGATGTTCTGAAATATAATATTGCGGAACATATTAATGTATAAGTATGTGCTAGAATTATATGGAAAATAGTTAGAGTGATATCTTTCTGTTTAGTGAGGCACTTCAATTAGTAGTTCTATTCTAAATGTGGTATGATGAATACTCGGAGGTGTCTCTCATGATTGTAGCGACGCTGGAAAGCGTATTGATATTAGATAAGGCAGAGCAGCTTGCAAAAGCGATCATCTGTTCAGATATAGCAGAAGATTATCGTAAGTGTTATAAAGAATTGCATGAAGATGTGGAAGTTCAGACGCTAATTCAGCAATTTACAGCGATGAAAGAACGATATGAAGAAGTGCAACGTTTCGGTAAATACCATCCTGATTATACTTTCGTTTCGACGAAAATGAGGGAGTTAAAGCGTTCTATAGACTTACACGATAAGATTGCAGCTTTTAAACGAGTAGAAACAGCTTTGCAAAAGTTGTTAGATGAAGTTAGTGTAGCAATCGGTTCGGAGGTGTCTTCTTCCATCAAAGTTCCAACAGGAAATCCATTTTTTGATGCTGGTGGCTGTGGTGGCGGTTGTGGTACCGGCGGAGGTTGTGGCTGTAAAACGGGGTAAATCACCCCGTTTTTTAGAAGGTAGAAGAAAACGTATACAGAGTTTGTCCTGTAATGTCATAAATTTCTGATTGGTTTTCATAAAATATAAAATATATGTTTTTAAAAGGAGAAGATGGAGAAGATTATGTTCGGGCAACGACAAAGTATGATTGTTTATTTACATTCATTGAAACATGCCAAGATTTTAAGGAAATATGGTAACATACATTACATATCAAAACGCTTAAAATACGCAGTAGTATATTGTGATATGGAACAAATTGAGCATATGATGCAAAAGTTGAACAAACTTCCTTTTGTGAAAAAGATAGAACCGTCGTACCGCCCGTATTTAAAAACGGAATTTGAAAATTCACGTCCTGATCGGGCAAAAGAATACGATTATAGCTAATAAAAAAATCCCTTGCTAATTTTAGCGGGGGATTTTTTATTTGAAATAAAGTGTTATTTCATTGGAGGAATGAAATTATTCATTCGTAAAATACCAATTAAATGATTGAAGAATAGTTCTTTTTCTGGGAAAGTTGTGGATGGTTTTACCGTAAAGGTAGTTACTTTTTTTCCTATTTGTTCAGCTGTTTCTTCAAATAAAATGACGCGTTTACTTTTTTTATTTTCAAATACAGGAATGCCTTCACGACATATGTATAATGGTTGGAAATCACCAGTAGTAGTTGGTTTTAATATTACAACAAGTGAGCACACTTTTTTTTCATTTTTAATCGTTTCAAATTGTAACATATGTGTTATACGTTCTTGATTTGATTTGGCAATTTCAAGTAATTCATATAAATCAGAGTAGCCTTCTCCGAGTTCTATAAAACGTTGAATCATATTTTTTCCTCCTCTTTCTTTTACTTACTGTACCATCTCACTTTTTAAATGAAAAGTAGACAAAGAAAAAAAACCCTGCAAAGCAGGGCCCTTCTTATACTAGCTTGTACTAGTAAGAAGGCAAAGGGAGAGGAGAAACCGGAGGAAGAACTTATGGGGAAACGTAAGTCTTCTCCGCGGTTGGCAACAACATCGAAGGTGATGTTGTTATAATTATTTATGTCCAATCTAAATGAAGATATACATCATGAAATTAAATTTTATGTTTGGCTTTTTATTTTTCTTTTTTTTATTTTATGATAGGATAAAAAAGGTAAAGTGAAAGGAATAGTTCGTGTTAGCGAATAGTGAGATGAATACATAAAAATGCTGAGCGATTATTTTAAGTTAAGTTCTTCTAATGTTTGTTGAAAGATGAATGGAATCGTATAGTTTGGTAGCGGTTACCGAATGGAGAAAGGCTTTCTATAATTGCTCGATAGATTGAAATAAAGGTAGTGACAACAGATGAGAGTAGTTTCAGGAAAATGTAAAGGGCATCCACTTAAAGCGGTGCCAGGTAATACAACACGTCCAACGACAGATAAAGTAAAAGAATCAATTTTTAATATGATAGGCCCTTATTTTGATGGCGGTACCGCTCTTGATTTATTTGGCGGTAGTGGTGGTCTTGGAATCGAGGCTATAAGTAGAGGGATTGATAAAGCAATCTTTGTTGATCGAGATAATAAAGCGATAAAGGTAATCCATCAAAATTTAGAAAGTTGTCGAATTCAGGAACAAGCTGAAGTATATCGAAATGATGCAGAACGTGCGGTAAAGGCTCTTATAAAACGTGAAATATCATTCGACCTTATATTAATTGATCCTCCATATAAAGATCAAAAAATTGTATCTTTAATTAGTGTGATGGATCAACATGGATTGTTACATAGAGATGGATTAATTATGTCAGAGCATGGTAATGATGTGGTTTTACCTGAGTCTATAGGGAGACTTGTAAAAGTAAGAGCTGAAAATTATGGGATTACAGCAATATCGATTTATAAGTATGAAGGTGAGGGGACGGAATGACTAGTATAGCTATTTCTTCGGGAAGTTTTGATCCAATTACCCTTGGACATCTGGATATTATTAAAAGGGGAGCAAAAGTATTTGATGAGGTATACGTAGTAGTTTTAAACAACTCGTCAAAAAAACCGTTCTTTTCAGTTGAAGAGCGCTTAGATTTAATTCGAGAAGCAACAAAGGATATCCCGAATGTAAAGGTAGATTCACATAGTGGACTATTAGTGGAGTATGCGAAAATGCGTAATGCAAACGCGATTTTACGTGGGTTACGAGCGGTTTCTGATTTTGAATATGAGATGCAAATTACTTCTATGAATCGAAAATTAGATGAAAATATTGAAACATTTTTTATTATGACAAACAATCAATATTCATTTTTAAGCTCGAGCATTGTGAAAGAAGTTGCGAGATATGGCGGAAGCGTAGTAGATCTTGTACCTCCTGTTGTAGAACGTGCTTTAAAAGAAAAGTTTCAAACCCCGTTAAAGTGAACGGGGTTTTTCTTTGTTGCTACGAAAAAATAATAAGATAACATATACATATAAACAAAATAATGTGAATATCGGTCCATAATGCACAAAAGATGTCCAAATTTCATGCAATATAGAAGAATGATTTGGTAAAAATACGGGGATATCTTTTTGCATAGGTGAAAAAGAGGTTACTTTTTCATAAAATGGTTTCCAAAATATAAGAGTGAAAATAGGAGCAAGAATACTTTGAATAATTCGCGCGAAAAAATAGGGCTTAAATCGGATGTCTGTTTCAGCTAATATGCTAGCAACTTGTGCCTGAATAGAAAGGCCGCTAAATGCTAAAATAAAGCTTGTTACCATAGCTTGTTGCAGGAGGGGTGTTTCATTTACTTGACTAATCATTTGGCTTCCGAGTGTCATTTCAAAAATGCCTGATAATATCGGAAGGCTAAATTCTGTAGTTAGTTGGAAGAATGATAAAATATGTTGCATAATAAAAGAAAGTGCTGCTGTAATATGGAATACAGTAATCATTTTATTTAAAACAGAGAATAAAATAATAAATCCACCAATCATAAGTAACGTTTGAATAGAAGAAACGATAGCGTCCCCAAGTAATTTTCCTATTGGTCTTTTTTCTTGCATGCGTGTCTCGTGTAGGATTGAAAAAGGGTTTTGAAAAGGACGTTTTTTAGTAGTATGTTTATCATTCGTGGAAACGTTGTTATTGCCGTAAAAACGCATCAATAACCCGACGGCAAAGTTACTTAAATAATGTGCAGCAGCTAATACGATTCCTAATTTCGGATTATTGAAAAAACCGATAGAAACAGCTCCAAAAATAAAGAGTGGATTAGATGAGTTTGTAAAAGATACGAGGCGCTCTGCTTCGATCTGTGTTAGCTGATTACTTTTACGCAGTCTAGCGCTTAATTTGGCGCCAGCAGGGAATCCTGAAGCCATTCCCATTGCCCAGACAAATCCGCCTATCCCTGGAACGCGAAAAAGTGGTCGCATGAGTGGTTCTAATATAACACCTATAAATTTTACAACACCAATACTAATTAGAAGTTCCGCAATGATGAAAAACGGTAAAAGTGAAGGGAATACAACTTCCCACCATATATTTAACCCTCGAATGGAAGCTTGCAAAGCAGCTTGGGGGTGGAGTACAAGAGAAAAGGTTAAAAACAATGTTGATATGGTAAGGAAAGCTGTTTTCCATTTTTCATACATGTAAGTAAATCCCCCTTTGTCCCAAAAACGTTCATTTCAGTATACGTGGATACGTGGTGAATTTAGACCATAAGTATGAAAAAAGGAATGAAAAAAAATAAAGGGTGAGAAAAATGAAAGAACCGAAAATTGGTTTAGCTCTTGGGTCTGGGGGGGCAAAAGGATTTGCTCATATTGGTGTTATAAAAGTTTTAAGGGAAAATGGTATACCGATTCATATGATTGCAGGAAGTAGTATGGGGGCTTTAGTAGGTACATTTTATGCAGCTAGCTCAAACGTTGAAAGGCTGTATAAACTGGCAAATGTTTTTAAGAGGAAATATTATTTAGATTTTACGGTTCCGAAAATGGGATTTATTGCTGGAAAACGTGTCAAAGATATGATTAAAATGTTTACATATAATAAAAATTTAGAAGAGTTAGATATCCCGACGGCTGTTGTGGCTACTGACATCTTGAAGGGGGAAAAAGTAGTTTTTACAAGTGGTCCTGTTGCAGAGGCGGTGAGAGCTAGCATATCTGTACCTGGAGTGTTTGTGCCAGAAAAAATAGATGGACGATTATTGGTGGATGGCGGAGTGATTGATCGCATTCCAGTATCGGTTGTGAAAGAGTTAGGTGCCGATATTGTTATTGCTGTTGATGTATCCCCGATTAAAGTGAATGGAGAGGTTACGTCTATTTATGATGTAATTATGCAGAGTATTGAAATTATGCAACATGAGCTTGTGATGAATCGGCAAATTGCATCGGATTTAATGATGCGACCAGCTGTAGAACAATTTAGTTCACGTGCTTTTACAAATATTGAAGACATTATTCGAGTTGGAGAAGTAGAAGCTGAAAAACATGTTGCAAATATTTTTTTATTAATTGAGCAATGGAAGGAGAAACATAATGTTTAAGCGTTTTCGGTTTATATATGCAATTTTAATAGGGGTTATATTGGCGATGTTACTTGTTTACGTACGTTTACCGTATTATGTAACAAAACCAGGGATGGCGGCCAAATTAGAGCCTTACGTTCAAGTGGAGGGTGGAACGAAAGAATCTGGTGATTTTATGCTTGTTACGGTTTCAATGGGACCAGCAAATGTGGTGAATTTAATAGCGGCACAGTTTAATAAATATACACATATTTCGAAAGCGGAAGAAATATTGCAAAAAGGTGAAAGTGATGAAGAATATCAATTTCGGCAAAATTATGCGATGAAAGATTCGCAAAATGCAGCCATCTATAATGCTTATAAACGTGCAAATCGTACTGTTTCTTTTGAAAATAAAGGTGTATTGGTTGCTGGTGTAGCGAAAGGGATGCCGTCAGAAGGAAAGCTTAAACTTGGAGATGTTATCGTAGCTGTCGACGGAAAAACTTTTGAAAAGACGGAGCAATTTATTGAATATATGACAGGGAAAAAAGAAGGAGATACAGTAAATATTGAGTACAAGAGGAATGGAAAACAGTTAAAAGAAGATCTAAATGCAAAGACCATCCCAAATGGAAATGGACGCGTTGGCATAGGGGTTTCTATCGTTACGGAAAGAGAATTAGTGGTAGATCCGAAAGTGAAAATTGATTCTCATGAAATAGGCGGACCATCGGCAGGCCTAATGTTTACATTAGAAATATATAATCAACTTGTGGAAGATGATTTAACAAGAGGGCATGAAATAGCTGGAACAGGGACGATTAATGAAAAGGGAGAAATTGGACCGATTGGTGGTATTCAGCAAAAAGTGGTCGCTGCAAGTGATGCTGGTGCTGAAGTGTTCTTTGCGCCAAATGAAAAAGGTGAGGAGAAATCGAATTATAAAGATGCACTTGAGGCTGCGAAAGATATTAAAACAAAAATGAAAGTTGTGCCAGTAGATACGCTGGATGATGCATTACTGTATTTGGAAAAAATGGGTAAGAAAAAATAAACCTCTCTGAAAAAGAGAGGTTTTTTTATAGAAATTTTGCAGTTGATTCATCATAACGAATTGGATGGTGTGTTGCATCTTGTTTTAGTAGTTGTGTTCGTAATGGTTCTTGCATGATGGAGAAATATACAGAATTGGCTTTTCTCTCTATATATAAAATAGGATGGTCAAATGTTTTTGTATGGGTAAGGATGGGAAGTTCTATTTTTTTCTTGTTTTTTGAAAGGTAAGTTTGTCCTTTTTGTGACATGCCTAGTAGACGAATGTACGGTGCATGCTGCTCTATATTTGCGCTATGTATTTCTTCTTTTGTTGTATTTGTTAAAATGTGTGTACAAGCTCTTTGTAATCTAGTCCACGTGTAACGCTTCGTTTTTAATGCTTCCATGAATGAATGGAAGGAAGAACTGGTTTGTATTTTTGATAAAATACGATGCTCTAAACCTTCTTCTATTTCATATATATGTCGTAAGTCTTCTGGAGACATCGTCATGAGTTTGTATTTAAAAAATGAAAAGTATTGTTCCCAATTATGTAATATCCCGTAGTTTTGTTTGTAGCTTGCTAAAAGAGAAGCAGTCGCTTTTGGGATAAAAGGTTCAATTTCTGCAAAAGAACTATTTTCGCTAAAAAGTTGCTTGCGAATACTAGTTGCGCTTGCAATATGTTGATCGCTAAATGTTTCATCATGATAATGAGATGCGAATCTTTTTATCGTTTGTGCTTGCATAGAACTATTTTGTAAGAAAATTGATTTCATGTATTGGAATCCTAATATGTTATTCGGTTGTGACATGTCTATGTTTTTTTCGGATGGTAAAATGTGTAGGAAGGCGTCAGATGTAGCTTTTGCGTAACTGTTACCCGCATTCATAAATTGCTTTACAAGACGATTAAAAGTCTCTTCTTCATCTTTTTGCACAGAAATGGTGTTATAAAAATTTTCGATCTGTCCATCTTCACTACCGAAACAAATTTCAGAAACGTGTAGGGCGTTTAAAATGGAAATAGCACCATTTGCAAAGGTTTCAGCCTTTTGTGTTGAAAAGGCGTATGGAAGCTCTACAACAAGGTCTACACCGCATGATAAGGCCATTTTGGTACGATACCATTTGGATAGGAGTGCTGGCTCACCACGCTGTAAAAAAGGGCCACTCATAACAGCGATTGTAATATCAGCGTGTGTTAACTTTTTTGTTTGTTGCACATGATAATCATGACCGTTATGAAAAGGGTTATATTCAACAACTATACCACTGGCTTTTATGGTAATCTCTCCTTTCGATGTAGCATCTTTTTGAAAAACGTGATACTCTATATATTATTTACTATGATGACTTCATTATAGTGTAAAGAAAAAACATTGACAAATATAAAATGGCTAGCTATAATTTTGTTTGTTGCCTTGAGGTGATATGATATGAAATGGTCCATCCATCAATTGAATAAATTGAGAAATAAAGGATTGACATTGGATGAGATGGTAGATGTAAGTGAGCTACAAGAGGTCGAGAAAGATATTCGTGAAATTAATCCTGTTCATGTAACAGGAAGAGTTGATTTTGGATCCGGTAAGTTTACGTTCCATCTACATATAACTGGAAGCATGGTTTTACCATGTTCTCGCTCTTTAGTAGATGTGACATTACCATTTGACATTAAAACAACTGAGGTGTTCCAAACTTCACAAGAAGAATTTGAAACTGAAGCTGAAATTCATTGTTTAGAAGGAGAAGTACTTGACTTACTGCCCGTAATCAAGGAAAATATACTTTTGGAGATTCCAATGCAAATTTTCAGTGATGATGTTTCTGGTGGAGCACCGATGCAAGGTCAAGACTGGCAAGTGATTTCGGAAGAAAACAAAGAAAAGACTGTTGATCCACGATTAGCAGGACTTGCAAAGTTTTTTGACAAATAATCGGAAGACTGGTTTAGGCCTTCATATGAAAATAACTATTTCTTTTAAGGAGGTGGGAAGAATGGCTGTACCTTTTAGAAGAACTTCTAAAACAGTAAAAAGAAAGCGTCGTACGCATTTCAAATTATCAGTACCTGGTATGGTAGAGTGCCCAAGCTGTGGTGAAGCGAAATTAGCTCACCGTGTATGTAAAGCATGCGGTACTTACAAAGGTAAAGAAGTAATCAGCAAGTAATTGCGGGAAATAAACGTAGAAGATATCTTCTACGTTTATTTTTTTTGTCTTATTCTTCATTTGTTGTATTCTATCTTTTCTAGTAACTGCATATGTTTAATAAAAAATGCATAGGGAGGACTAGAGAGATGGCGACAACAAGACAAGATGCTTGGACTGATGATGAAGATTTGCTTCTGGCAGAAGTAGTACTCCGGCATATTCAAGAAGGTGGAACGCAATTATCTGCCTTTAAAGAAGTGGGAAGACATTTATCTCGTACACCAGCAGCATGTGGCTTTAGATGGAATTCTTACGTTAGGAAGCAATACAAAGAACGTATCGAAGAAGCGAAGCAACTACGTAAAGTAGAAAATTATGAAGTGAAAGAGACAAAGGTATTAGAGCCCACGTCAATTACATTGAATGATGTTATTGATTTCTTGCAAAATTATAAAGATGAAAACTCCTTAATGGTGTTGCAACAGCAAATTGACTCGTTACAAACAGAGAGAGAGAGTCTTTTGGAGCGATTATCAGTATATGAGGAAGAATATAGAACATTGCTTGATTATATCGATCAAAAAAGAAGTGTAATGGTAGCAGAAAGAAATAGTGCTCGTTCGAATGGGAAATTAGAAAAGTTAAAGAAATAAAAAAACAGCTGCTATGTAGCTGTTTTTTTATTTCTTATGCAGACTCTTCGTTTGTAACCGTATTCAAATTTGTTTCTGGGTTCCAAACATAAAAATCACCATCGGGTACTGATACAGGCTGGAAATTTAATTTATCCCAAAAACCAGCTGAATGGATACGCGCGATCGTTTTAATTGGGAACTGTAGCCCCTTCGCATAATTTACAAGCATTTCTCCGAATCCTTGTTTTTGGAAAGTTGGTAACACTTCAAGTTTATAGAGTTCTAGGTAAGTACCCGTAATTTCGAATGGTTCCCCGCCGTTCCGTTTCATATATAGACTCATACGTGCAATTAGTGATCCGCCATAATAAATACCGTAAAATGGAGATTCACTATCATTTTCAATAATATTTGCCTGTAATTCTTCTAACATGGATAGTTCTTGAGCTCCGCAACCTTTAAATTTTTTAAATTCGTCTAATGTTTTATAATTGATGAGCAAGCGCTCAACTTTTGGGAATCCCATAACATCACATCCTTTTCTTGTCTCGTTGAATGCAGAAAAGTAAAAATATTTATAATAATATTATAACTCATTTTTTTATTTTTATGAAGATTATAGTATATTTCTTTTATTATTTTTTTGAGGATTTGCTAAACTAAGAGTAGAAGCATATTAATAGGTAGTATATACATATTGAAGAAGAGGTTGCATTTGTTTGTCAAAGAGCAATAAAATTGTAAACTGTATTCATATAATTGAGGAAGATAAAGTGAAACTGTAATCGGTGGGATTTGTTCACCTGTAGTTAATTATGATTCCGCATCAATCAGGTTTTTGCGGGATGAAAAGGGGGAGGGAAAAGGGACTTATGTATCGTGTTCATATGAGTTCCTTGTGTGAAAATGAAAATCGGAATTGTAGGACCAGGAGCTATCGGTCTATTGTATGCATTTTATTTACAAAAAAGTAAGCAAGATGTTACGTTGTTTACAAGGACAGCTAAACAGGCTGAGGAATTGAATGTAATGGGTGTAACTTGTATGAGGGAGGGGAAATGTGAAACGGTATTCCCGCCTGTTTTACCAATAGAAAGTATGATAGACCAGCAGTTAGACTATATATTTATTGCTGTTAAGCAATATCATATAACTGACATACTACCTTTTGTGCGAAGGGAATCCTCATTAATCTTTTTGCAAAATGGAATGTCGCATCTTCATGTTATGCAGCAAATCGGGAATGAAAATATTGCGGTTGGGATTGTAGAGCATGGTGCGAAAAAAGAAGAACATATCGTTTATCATACAGGGATAGGTGTAACGAAGTTTGGAATCGTGCACGGTCAGTCTATGCAGTTTGAAAAAATATTTAATTGTTTTCCTTTTCCTCATTTTCCGATTCAAATAGAAGATGATTGGAAGAATGTTATGCACAAAAAATTAGTAGTTAATGCATGTATTAATCCGTTGACAGCATTATTACAAGTTCAGAACGGAGAGTTGATTACGAACCCTTTTTTTTATCGATTGATGGAACAAGTATTTCAGGAAGTCGTCTTTCTCGTTAAAGAAGAAAAAGAAATGGTATGGGAAATGGTACGCCGCATATGTGAAAGAACGTCTCATAATACATCATCTATGCTGGCTGACGTGAGGGCGAGTAGACAAACGGAAATCGGTGCGATTGTTGGATATGTGATAGAAGAAGCTAAGAAACAGCAACGATCCGTTCCGACACTTCAATTTTTGTTCGATGCAATAAAAGGATTAGAAGTAAAAGGATAAGTGTAATTCTTTGCTTTTACGTGCAACATTGACTACAATGTGGATTGGTGAGAGAACAGGATACGAAAGGAAGAATTATATGGAGATAAAAGAAATCTCTGTTCCGCAACAAGGTGTTGTAGCGGACTATATGAACGGTAAAAAAGAGATACAGTCGTGTTTTGACTATATGTTAACAGAAGATGCTTTTAAACAGCGTGTACATGATTTGCGTGAGAGGGAGTTTTTCCGCCAAGATTTAGTAGCGCATTTATTAGAATATAATACAAAATTACAAGCGGGAGAAGCTACGATTCAAAATGTAAAAGCGCTTGAAGATGAAAATACATATGTTGTTATAGCTGGACAACAAGCTGGGTTATTAACTGGACCACTTTATACAATTCATAAAATTATTTCAGTTTTACAGCTTGCGAGGGAAAAGGAAAAAAGTCTAGGTGTTAAAGTTGTTCCTGTTTTCTGGATTGCTGGTGAAGACCATGATATGGATGAAATTAATCATACTTTTGTAACGAAGAATAAAAAAATCAAAAAGACTATTTTTCATGATCGTAATCCGAAAAAGGCGAGTGCTTCAGAGTCTGAACTTGCTTTGGAAGACTGTAGAAAGTGGGTTGAAGAAATTTTCAAAACATACCCTGAAACGAATTTTACAAAGGATGTACTACAATTTATTGATGATTCTTTGGAGAAATCGAATACGTATGTAGATTTCTTTGGCCATCTTATTATGAAAATGTTCGTGCATTCTGGTTTAATTCTTGTTGATTCGCATCATCCTGAATTAAGAAAATTAGAAGTGCCGTTTTTCAAGCGAATTATAGGTAAGTATAAAGAAGTGCAAGAGGGGCTTCATAACCAACAGGAAGTAATTAAAGAATTAGGATATAAACCAATTATTGAAACAAAGTATAATGCATTGCATATATTCATGGAAATTGATAATGAGCGAGTATTACTTGAAGATAATCAAGGGAAGTTTGTTGGGAAGGATGGAGCGTATTCCTTTTCGTATGAGGAATTGATGGAAGAGATGGAGAGAAGCCCGGAACGCTTTAGTAATAATGTTGTAACGCGCCCTCTTATGCAAGAGTATGTATTTCCTACGCTTGCGTTTATTGGAGGGCCAGGGGAATTAGCTTACTGGAGTGAATTACAACAAGTCTTCCATACTATCGGTTTCCGAATGCCACCTGTCGTTCCGCGTATTACAATCACTTATATAGAGAGGGATATAGCGACAGATTTACGCGATTTACAATTGCAAGACAGTGATCCGTTCTTAAATAACGTAGATACGCTGCGTGAAAACTGGTTATCTAATCAAATAGAGGAACCGATAGATGATCGATTTGTAGAGGCGAAAAAAGAAATCATTGATATCCATACGTCATTACAACAGTTTGTGAAGAAAATAGATCCTGGATTAAGTACGTTTGCAGGGAAAAATGAATTCAAAATTAATGAACAAATTGAACTGTTGGAAAGAATGTTGAAAAGAAATGTTGAGAAAAAACATGAAGTGCAGTTAAATAAATTCCGTCGCATACAATTTGCGCTTCGTCCATTAGGGGCGCCGCAAGAGCGTGTGTGGAATGTATGTTACTATTTAAATCAGTTCGGTTTGGATTTTGTTGATCGTGTAATGGAAAACCCGTTTTCTTGGGATGGAAAACATCATGTTATAAAACTATAGAATCTTGCTCTTAGGAGCAGGATTTTATTTTTGTTCCGTTGAATTTACTGTGAAGTGAAATTTTTCTGAATTATCAATTTGGAAACAATAGATATCGTAATTATGCAGGATACTTAAATATATGACAAAATAGCACAAAATGTAAACGTATTATTATCTTTTTCGACAGTTTTTTATTTAAATTCCCGCAAAAGATGATAAAATTTAGTATATAATAAAAGAAAATAGCGATTTGTATAGTATGCTGCCTTTGTAGGCAAGTTAAATGAGTCGTTCTTTCATAGTATTTCGTTCTCTAATCGTGAAATATGCGTTTAGGGGAAGAGATGCATTCAACATAATTAATTGGAAAAAGAGTAGGTGCAACAATGTTTAAACACGTAACAGTGCTTTTAAAGGAAACAGTAGACGGCTTAGATATAAAGCCAGGTGGTACATATGTAGATTGTACACTGGGGGGAGGAGGACATAGTTCTTATTTATTATCCCAATTAACTGAAGGTGGAAAATTAATCGCGTTTGATCAAGATGAGATAGCGATTCAAAATGCGAAAGAAAAGTTCTCTTCATACGGTGAGCAGTTTATAACAGTAAAAAGTAATTTCCGTTATTTATCTGAAAAACTACAGGAATTAGGTATAACAGAAGTAGACGGTATTTTATTTGATTTAGGTGTTTCATCCCCGCAATTAGATACACCAGAGCGTGGCTTTAGTTATCATCATGATGCACCGTTAGATATGCGAATGGATCAAGATGCCCCCTTAACAGCATATGATGTTGTGAACAGCTGGTCATATGAGCAGCTTGTAAGGATTTTCTTCCAGTATGGTGAAGAGAAATTTTCAAAACAAATAGCTAGGAAAATTGAAGCATATCGTGAGAATAAAGCTATTGAAACGACAGCGGAATTAGTAGAACTAATTAAAGAGGGTATTCCAGCTCCTGCTCGTAGAACGGGTGGACATCCTGCGAAGCGAGTGTTCCAAGCGATCCGTATTGCCGTAAATGATGAATTGAAAGTATTTGAAGAAGCGTTGGAATCTGCAATTGAGATGGTCAAGCCAGGCGGAAGAGTTAGTGTTATAACATTCCATTCTTTAGAAGACCGTATTTGTAAAACGACGTTTAAGCGAAATAGTACAACTCCACAATTGCCACCAGGATTACCGATTATTCCTGAAGAATTTAAGCCGAAACTAAAGCTTATTACAAGAAAACCGATTTTACCTTCTGATATAGAGTTAGAAGAAAATAATCGAGCGCGTTCTGCGAAATTGAGAATCGCTGAAAAACGATAAAAAGGGGAGAGAGGTATGAGTAACTTAGCTGTAAAGTACAAACAACAAGCGCAAGAAGAGGTACAGATTCAAACGCCCCCACAGCAAATGGTTCAGCCAAAAGCTAAAGCGAAGATTACAAGAATCGAAAAACTGTTGTATGTAGCATTTATTGGCTTTTTATTGTATGCCTGTGTAGCGTTTATTGGAAATAAAGCAGGCCTTTATCAAGTTAATGTAGAAGCAGCGACGATAGAACAAAAAATTGTGCAGCAGCAAAAAGAGAATCAAGAGTTGCAGGCTGAAGTAGAGAAGTTAAGTCGCTATGAACGAATCGCTGAAGTTGCAAAAAAACACGGGCTAGAAATTAATGCGAATAATGTGAAGGGCCTCAAATAAGGCAATAGGTGTGAAGGGAAAATGAAGAGAAATATGACTAAATTTCATACCAATAAGGGAGCAGGGTACTTTATGATTTTATTCCTCCTGCTCTTTTTGCTATTATTAGCCCGATTTTTTTACATACAAGCAACAGGAACAGTGCATAATCAAGATTTGGATAAACTCGCTCAGCAAAAACATAGTAAAGCAGGAGTTCTCGAAGCAAATCGAGGAACGATTTATGACCAAAATGGTCATGTATTAGCGCAAGATGCAAACTCTTATAAACTTGTAGCGGAATTAAAAGGTGCGAATCAGGTTAAGGATAAAGAGGATACTGCAAAGAAAATTGCGGGAGTACTCGGAAAAGATGAAGCGAAGATTTTAGATACGCTAAATAAAGAAGATAGAAGCCAAGTCGAATTTGGAACGCTAGGTAAAGATTTGACGAAAGAACAGAAGGAACAAATAGAAGCATTGAAATTGCCAGGCATATCCTTTATTACTGAAAATGCAAGAGTGTATCCAAACGGTGATTTTGCATCTTATGTTATAGGTCATGCTAAACCGAATGATAAGGGAACTTCGGTAGGACAATTTGGTTTAGAAAAAAGTTTAGATAAGTATTTAAGTGCTTCTAACGGAAAAGTAGCTTATACAGGCGATCGTAAAGGTGTGTCTCTTGACGGCGGGAAAGTGAATGTAGAGGCACCTAAAAACGGCGATAACGCGTATTTAACGATAGATCAACGTATTCAAAGTTATTTAGAAGATGCGATGAAAGCTGCGAGTAAGCATTATGAACCGGAAAGCTTAATAGGAATTGTTGCGGATCCAAAAACAGGGAAAATATTAGGGATGTCTAGTAAACCTAGTTATGATCCAAATAGCCGTCAAATTAAATATTTTTTCAATGACGCAATTGCAAATGCATTTGAACCTGGATCAACAATGAAAATATTCACGCTAGCAGCAGCTATTAATGAAGGTGTGTATAAAGGACAAGATTATTATCAGTCTGGTACATATCAAGTCGGAAACCGAAAAATAAAAGATCATAACGGCGGCGCTGGATGGGGATCTATCACATTTGATGAAGGGGTAGAGCGCTCTTCCAACGTAGCGTTTGCGATTTTAGGGGATCAAAAACTTGGTCCAGAACGTTTCCGAAAGTATATTCATAGCTTTGGATTAGATGAAAAAACGAAGATTGATTTACCTGGTGAAGGTTCAAATACAATTTTATTCGATCAGCAAATACAGCAAGTAACAACAGCTTTTGGACAAGGTTCTACTGTAACGCCAATTCAGCTTGTGCAAGCTGCAACTGCTATTGCAAATGATGGAAAAATGATGAAACCTTATACAGTTGATAAAATTGTAAATCCAATAACAGGGGAAGTAAAATTAGAACATAAGCCAGAAGAAGTGGGAAAACCTGTTACAAAAGAAACAGCAGCGCAAGTAAGACAGTTATTAGAACGTGTTGTTACATCACCGAAAGGAACAGGAACAGCTTATAAAGTCGATGGTTATTCAGTTGGTGGTAAAACAGGAACAGCACAAATTCCGGATGGAAAAGGTGGCTATATGACAGGAAGAGAGAATTATATATTCTCGTTCTTAGGTATGGCACCTATGGATGATCCGCAACTTGTTGTATATGTAGCTGTGAAACAACCGAAATTGAAAGATGATGAGAGTGGCGCACAGCCTTTAGCTGATATTTTTAAATATGTAACCAAAAATAGTTTAGAGTATTTAAAGATTAAGCCAAATGAAATAAAAGACCCGAAGAAATATGTGAAAGAACAACAAACTGCTGTTCCAGATGTAACAGGAAAAACGATGGAAGAAGCAAAAAAAGCTATTGATAAAGCAAAACTTCGTCCAATCGTATTAGGTGAAGGGAAAGTACAGCAGCAAGTGCCGAAAGCGACTGAGCAAACATTGAAGGGTGACCGAGTCTTCTTAGTAGGAGATAAACCTACAATGCCAAATATACAAGGCTGGGCACTGCGTGATGTTATGAATTTAGCGAAAACATTAAAGCTTAACCTAAAACCTACGGGTACCGGATACGTAACTGAACAAAGTGTGGCAGAAGGAACATTGTTGCAACCTGGTACAGAGTTAGGTGTAACACTTGTACCGCCACTTGAACCACAACAAGAAGCAGAAAAACCGTAATGGTAAAAGAGAAGAAGTTCTAATTAAATAGGTACAAGCATATATTGGAACAAGCTAGGCGTAAGGGAGGCTTGTTCCAATATGCGTGTATCAAATGTAACGGTTAGAAAACGACTTATTTTTATACTTATATCAGGTATACTTATTTTCACTATCATCGATATTCGTCTTGGATATGTGCAATTTTTTCTTGGAAATATGTTAACGGATCGTGCGAAGGATTCATGGAGTCGTAATATTACTTTTGAACCTGAACGTGGGAAAATTTTAGACCGAAATGGTGTGGAACTTGCTACGAATAAAAGTGCCCCAACTGTCTTTGTTGTACCGAGGCAAATTGAAAAACCAGCAGAGACTGCAGAGAAGTTAGCTGCAGTATTAGGTGTGGAAAAAGATGAGATTTATAAGAGGATTACAAAAAAAGAATCAATTGTAAGGTTAGATAAAGGCGGAAGGAAAATATCGCATGGTAAAGCGAAAGAGGTACGAGGATTAAGTTTGAAAGGTGTTTATATCGCAGAGGACTCGATCCGGTACTATCCATTTGGCAACTTTTTATCACACGTATTAGGGTTTGCAGGTAGTGACAACCAAGGTCTTATGGGACTAGAAAAATATTATGATAAAGAGCTAAATGGTGATGACGGTCATGTGCGTTTTTTTGCAGATGCAAAGGGACAAAGGATGCCTAATGTTGGCGATGATTTCAAAAAACCAGAAGCTGGTTTGAATTTAGGTTTAACAATTGATGCACGTATTAATAGAATTATGGAAAGAGAAATGAATATTGCAGAGTCGACATATAATCCAGATGGTATGATTGCGATTGCAATGAATCCGAAAAATGGTGAAATTTTAGGTATGTCGAGTCGACCGAGCTTTGATCCAGCAGATTTTCAAAGTGTTTCTCCAGAAGTATATAATAGAAATTTACCAGTATGGAGTACGTATGAGCCTGGTTCAACATTTAAGATCATTACGTTAGCAGCAGCCTTGAATGAAAATTTAGTAGACTTAGAGAAAGATACGTTTTATGATGATGGAGCAGCTGAAGTGGGTGGAGCTAGATTGAAATGCTGGAAAGCGGGAGGCCATGGTAGCCAAACGTTTTTAGAAGTAGTTCAAAACTCATGTAACCCAGGATTTATTGAACTTGGTGATCGTCTTGGTAAAGACCGATTGTTTAAATATATTCGTAATTTCGGCTTTGGACAGAAAACCGGAATTGATTTGCAAGGTGAAGGTAGTGGGATTTTATTTAATTTAGATAAAGTCGGTCCAGTCGAGCAAGCGACAACTTCATTCGGTCAAGGTGTTTCTGTTACGCCAATTCAACAAGTAGCGGCAGTAGCAGCGGCTGTAAATGGTGGAACATTGTACCAGCCGTATATAGCTAAGGAATTTATTGATCCGAAGAACAATCAAGTTGTAAGTAAAAAGACACCTGTGGAAAAAAGAAAAGTTATTTCCAAGGAAACTTCAGAAAAAGTTCGGTATGCACTAGAGAATGTTGTAGCAAAGGGATCAGGTAAAGGTGCTTTCATTGATGGGTATCGTGTAGGTGGAAAAACAGGTACGGCTCAAAAAGTGAAAGATGGTAAATATTTAGAGAATAATTATATAGTATCTTTTATCGGTTTTGCTCCAGCGGATGATCCGGAAATTGTTGTCTATGTTGCTGTTGATAATCCGAAAGGTGTAACGCAATTTGGTGGAGTGGTAGCAGCGCCAATTGTTGGGAACATTCTTCGTGATGCACTTCCTGTTATGGGCGTGAAACCGAGAACAGAACAAGTAGAGAGAGAATATAAATGGGGCGATATACCAACTGTGGAAGTTCCGAATTTAATTGGTATGAAAAAGAAAGATTTACAGACGCAACTCGTCGATTTGAAGCTTGATATAAGCGGAGACGGAGATAAAGTTATTAAACAATCTCCAGAAGCAGGAGCTAAAGTGAAAGAGGGCTCAAAAATTAGAATTTACTTCGGGAATTAAAGGTAACCTAGTACGTTTTATGGTACAATTGGTGGAAGTGAGTTCTTTATAGAAGAGTTACTTAATTTGAGACCGTAAGAGTTTCAATTATAAATAAGTCTATTTATTAGACACAGTAGCACTTACCTCCTATTTTATATATTTAGGAGGTAACGTGTTGCTTATTAAAAAAGAGATAAATACACAATGTAGAGAGGGTTTAGTGAAATGAAGTTGCATACACTTGTATCATGTTTGCATGATTTTCCAGTTGTTCCAAAAGAAAATCCAGAAATCACATCTATAGAAGCTGATTCACGTAAAGTGAAAGAGGGAAGCTTATTTATATGTATGAAAGGATATACGGTTGATAGCCATGATTTTGCTAAGCAAGCAGCGGCACAAGGAGCGGCTGCTATTGTTGCGGAAAGACCAATTGATGTTGACGTTCCAGTTGTACTTGTGAAAAACACTTTTCGTTCGTTAGCGATTTTAGCTGATTATTTTTATGGTCAACCAACACACAAGTTACATTTAATCGGAATTACAGGTACAAATGGAAAGACAACAACATCGCATATTATGGATGAGATTATGCGCGCACATGGTCATAAAACGGGGTTAATTGGAACAATTAATATGAAAATCGGTGATGAAACATTTGAGGTGAAAAATACAACACCAGATGCACTAACACTTCAACAGACATTTTCAAAAATGGTTGAGCACGGTGTAGATAGTACAGTAATGGAAGTTTCGTCACATGCTTTAGATCTTGGTCGTGTACACGGATGTGATTACGATGTAGCAGTGTTTACAAATTTAACACAAGATCATTTAGACTATCATAAAACGATGGAAGAATATAAACATGCAAAAGGGTTGCTATTTGCACAACTTGGCAATAGTTATAATCATAATCGTGAAAAGTACGCGGTACTGAATAACGATGATGCTGTAACTCCGGAATATATGAGAAGTACTGCGGCGACTGTTGTAACGTATGGAATTGATACAACAAGTGATATTATGGCCAAAGATATCGTTATGACGAGTGGTGGAACTACATTTACGCTTGTCACACCGTATGAAAGTGTAAATGTTACGATGAAATTGATTGGGAAATTTAATGTATATAACGTATTAGCGGCAACAGCGGCAGGACTTGTTTCTGGTGTAAGTTTAGAAACGGTTATTGATGTAATAAAGCAACTAGCTGGAGTTCCGGGACGTTTTGAAGTAGTTGATGGTGGACAAAATTATACAGTTATTGTTGATTATGCACATACACCAGATAGCTTAGAGAATGTATTAAAAACAGCAAAACAGTTTGCAAAAGGCGATGTATATTGTATCGTCGGTTGTGGCGGAGATAGAGATCGAACAAAAAGACCAATCATGGCAAGTGTTGCAACAAAATATGCAACTCATGCAATTTACACTTCAGATAACCCAAGAAGTGAAGAGCCGGGGGCTATTTTAGATGATATGGTGCAGGGTGCAAATGGGAATAATTATGAAGTAATTATTGATAGAAAAGAAGCGATATACCATGCAATTGCTAACGCGAAAGCTGAAGATATCATCATTATTGCTGGTAAGGGTCATGAAACGTATCAAATTATTGGTAAAGACGTTCATCATTTTGACGATCGTGAAGTCGCTAAAGAAGCAATTACAGAGCGTTTAAACAACGAAGAGTAACAACGTGAGAGGAGGACTACATGTGCTTGAGCAAGGTTTATTAGTAACGGCTGGGGTAGCATTCTTAATTTCTGTTGCCCTTTCGCCATTGTTTATTCCATTTTTAAGGAAATTAAAGTTCGGACAGAGTATTCGTGATGAGGGACCAAAGTCACATCAAAAAAAATCAGGGACACCGACAATGGGTGGTATTGTCATATATGTATCTATGATGGTAACTTCACTTATTATGGCAATTAAATTTAATCATTTAGGTGCAGAGGTTTCGTTATTATTATTAGTGACATTTGGCTACGGATTAATTGGATTTTTAGATGACTACATAAAGGTAGTTAAGAAGAGAAATCTTGGTTTAACATCAAAACAAAAATTAGTAGGTCAGCTTGTTATTGCTATTGCGTTCTTTTTAATTGGAAAAGGGCAAGCGTTCCACACATACATCATGATTCCGGGAACATACGTTAAGTTTGAACTAGGTTGGGCGTATTTTGTACTTGTATTATTTATGCTTATTGGTGGATCAAATGCAGTTAACTTAACTGACGGTTTAGATGGTTTATTATCAGGAACAGCTGCTATTGCATTTGGAGCGTTTAGTATTATTGCAGTCGCACAAGAGCAATTTGGAGTAGCGATATTCTGTATGGCAGTTGTAGGAGCTGTACTTGGATTTTTAGTATTCAATGCAAATCCAGCAAAAGTGTTTATGGGAGATACAGGTTCTTTAGCTTTAGGTGGAGCCATTGCAGCTGTAGCGATTTTATTAAAACAAGAATTACTACTTGTAATCATTGGTGGAGTATTCGTAATGGAAACTTTATCTGTTATTATTCAGGTCATTTCTTTTAAAACAACAGGAAAACGTGTCTTTAAAATGAGTCCATTACACCATCATTATGAATTATGTGGTTGGTCAGAGTGGCGTGTAGTTGTGACGTTTTGGTCTGTAGGATTTTTATTAGCTGTGTTAGGAATTTATATCGGGGTGTGGATGTAATTGAAAACTGTAACTGAATTTCAAAATAAAAATATTCTTGTATTAGGCATTGCAAAAAGTGGTTATGCAGCAGCTACGCTGTTACAAAAATTAGGGGCAAATGTTATTGTAAATGACGGAAAGCCTTTAGCGGATAATGTACTTGCGGCAGAATTACAAGCAAAAGGAATGGACGTTGTATGCGGAGGTCATCCTTTAGAATTGTTAGAGAGAAATATTTCTCTTGTAGTAAAAAATCCAGGAATCCCGTATTCTAATCCAATATTAGTAGCTGCGAAAGAAAAGCAAATTCCGATTGTTACGGAAGTGGAATTTGCATATCGTATTTCAGAAGCTCCATTTGTTGGGATTACGGGGTCTAACGGTAAAACGACGACGACAATGCTTACATTTGAAATGCTAAAAGAAGGACAAAAGCATCCTGTAATTGCAGGGAACATTGGAACTGTAGCGTGTGAAGTAGCACAGGATGCAAAAGAAAATGAAGTTGTAGTTACAGAACTTTCATCTTTCCAATTGATGGGAGTAGAATTGTTCCAACCTAAAATTGCTGCGTTTTTAAATTTATTTGAGGCCCACTTAGATTATCACGGGACGAAGAAGGAATATGGTTTAGCAAAAGCAAATATTTTTAAAAACCAAACAGAAAATGATTATAGTGTAATAAATGCAGATGATGCAGATGTGATGGCTTTATCTGCTTATAGTAAAGGGCAAAAAGTACTATTCTCGACAACGAAAGAAATTGAAGATGGTGCGTGTATAAAAGAGAATGCTCTTTATTTTAAAGGTGAAAAAGTTGTTGAAGTAGGCGATATCGTTTTACCTGGTCAACATAATTTAGAAAATATTTTAGCAGCGATGAGTATCGCAAAATTATTGGGTGTTTCTAATGAAGCGATTACGGCGGTGTTAAAACGTTTTACAGGTGTAAAACATCGTTTAGAATATGTAACAACTATTAACAATCGTAAGGTTTATAATGACTCAAAAGCTACGAACATGTTAGCGACTGAGAAAGCTTTATCTGCGTTTACACAACCGATTGTGTTATTAGCAGGTGGGCTTGATCGTGGAAATGAATTCGATGATTTAATTCCGTATTTCAAAAATGTAAAAGCAATTGTGACATTTGGACAAACAGCTCCAAAATTAGTAAGAGCTGCAGAAAAAGCGGGATTAGATACAATTGAAAGTGTCGATACTTTAGATGAAGCTGTAGTGAAAGCTTATGCTCATTCTACAGATGGCGATGTAATCCTTCTTTCTCCAGCATGTGCAAGCTGGGATCAATTTAAAACATTTGAAGAAAGAGGAGACATTTTTATACAAGCTGTGCATAAACTTATATAAAGTAAATCAAAACATCAGTAGGCTAACACCTACTGATGTTTTGTTACATAGGCAAAAGTTTCTGCCTAAAGAGGTGGTGTTTATGGGTAATGAAGAAAACGCCTGATTTTATTCTCATCATCGTTACACTTGCGTTGTTAACAATCGGAATGATTATGGTGTATAGTGCGAGTGCGGTTTGGGCCTCTTATAAAATGGGGGACTCATTCTTTTTTGCAAAAAGGCAATTGCTATTTGCAAGTCTAGGTGTAGTGGCTATGTTTTTTATTATGAAAATTGATTATTGGGTGTGGCGTACGTATTCAAAAGTAATTTTGCTAGTTTGCTTCATTCTTCTTATTCTTGTTCTTATTCCTGGAGTAGGACTCGTTCGAGGAGGAGCGCGAAGCTGGATTGGAATCGGGGCATTTTCCATTCAACCGTCAGAATTTATGAAGTTCGCGATGATTATTTTTTTAGCGAAATTTTTAGCGGAGCGACAAAAATTAATTACCTCTTTTAAACGTGGCTTACTACCAGCACTAGGTTTTGTATTTCTTGCTTTTGGAATGATTATGTTACAGCCAGATCTTGGGACAGGAACGGTAATGGTTGGGACATGTATCATCATGATATTTGTCTCGGGAGCAAGGGTCTTTCACTTTGCAATGTTTGGTTTGCTTGGTGTAGCAGGATTTGTAGGGCTAATTGCATCAGCACCGTATCGGATGAAACGTATTACATCATATTTAGATCCGTGGTCAGATCCGCTTGGAAGTGGATTTCAAATTATTCAATCGTTACTCGCAATTGGACCTGGTGGATTATTCGGGCTCGGACTTGGACAAAGTAGACAAAAGTTTCTTTATTTACCTGAACCACAAACAGACTTTATATTTGCAATCTTATCTGAGGAATTAGGTTTTATTGGTGGTTCATTTGTGTTATTATTATTTAGTCTGTTATTATGGCGTGGGATTCGTATAGCTTTAGGAGCGCCAGATTTATATGGTACGTTTTTAGCAGTAGGTATTGTGGCGATGATTGCGATTCAAGTAATGATTAATGTTGGTGTTGTAACAGGATTGATGCCTGTTACGGGTATTACTTTGCCGTTTTTAAGTTATGGTGGATCAAGTTTGACATTAATGTTAATGGCAGTAGGTGTATTATTAAATATAAGTCGCCATTCTCGCTACTAAACCCTGTTTTATAAGACAGGGTTTTTCGTATGTGCGCGAAGAAACATGATGTATATAGAAATAAATACGACTGAAATCAGAAAAGAGAAGCGGAGGAGTTAGTAGTGCGTGTATTAGTAAGTGGTGGGGGCACTGGAGGTCATATTTATCCGGCTCTTGCTTTAATAAGAGAAATAAAAAAATTAAATCCGGAAGCAAGGTTTTTATATATTGGTACGGAGAGTGGATTAGAGAGCACAATCGTTCCAAAAGCAGGAATACCGTTTCAATCTATTGTTATAAGTGGATTTAAGCGTAAAATATCGTTAGATAATGTGAAAACGGTGATGCGTTTCCTAAAGGGTGTACAAGATAGTAAACGATATATTCGTCGTTTTAATCCGGATATTGTGATTGGAACGGGTGGATATGTATGTGGACCAGTTGTATATGCTGCGGCAAAATTAGGTATTCCAACTATTGTACATGAACAAAATAGTGTACCTGGTGTAACGAATAAATTTTTAAGCCGCTATGTTGATAAAGTTGCAGTTTGTTTTGAAGCGGCTGCAGAACATTTTCCACAGTCAAAAGTGGTAATGACAGGAAATCCACGAGCATCAGAAGTAATGGATCAGAATGGAATGAAAGGAAAACGTTCAGTAGGTTTATCTCTTCCTAAAAAGTCCGTACTTATTTTTGGTGGAAGCCGTGGGGCTAGACCAATTAACGATGCTTTCGTAGAGGCAATTGAACAGTTTGGAAATAAAAGTTACGAAATATTGTATGTAACCGGTGAAGTTCATTATGACAAAGTGATGGAAGCTGTGAAGCAAAAAGGGAATCCGAATAATGTTATTATTAAACCTTTCATTCATAATATGCCAGAGGTACTTACAGGTGTAGATCTTGTTGTTTCAAGAGCGGGGGCAACAACACTTGCAGAATTAACAGCGCTAGGTAAGCCAAGTGTGTTAATTCCGAGTCCTTACGTAACAAATAACCATCAGGAAAAAAATGCGCGTTCTGTTGTCGATAAAGGAGCAGCAAAAATGTTACTTGAAAAAGATTTAACAGCAGAAACGCTTATTCGTGATATTGATGAAATTTTATTAGATGCCCAAACATTACAAAATATGAAGCTGGCTGCTGCACAATTAGGTATTCCAGATGCAGCAAATAAGCTGTATGAAGTAATGAATAAGCTTGTAAAAAAATAACGTTAGGTGAACGCCCTGCATACTACTGTAATAAGGATAATTAGTATGGGGGAGATTGTTTATGGAGCAATTAGTAAATGAGCTTATAGAAGCAAACGTTGGTCGCGTGTTAGTGAATGAAGCGTTAGCGCGTTATACCACTATGAAAATAGGTGGACCAGCTGATATTTTAATTGTGCCAAAGCATGTTGCCGGTATTGAAAAAACGTTGCAGTTAGTAAAAAAATATAAAACAAAGTGGACTGTAATTGGTCGCGGTTCGAACCTTCTTGTATCTGATCTAGGTATAGAAGGTGTCGTTATTCGTTTAGGAGAAGGATTAGACCACTTAGAAGTCGAAAAACATAGAGTAAGAGTTGGTGGTGGGTATCCCCTTATTAAATTATCAACTTTACTTAGTCGTCAAGGGTTATCCGGTCTGGAATTTGCCAGTGGTATTCCAGGAAGTGTTGGTGGTGCAGTGTATATGAATGCAGGAGCACATCAATCGGATATATCAAACATATTATCAAAAGCTCTTATTTTGTTTGAAAACGGAACAATTGATTGGTTAACGCATGAAGAAATGGAGTTTTCCTATCGTACTTCTGTATTGCAAACGAAACGTCCTGGTATTGTTTTGGAAGCCGAGTTTCAATTGCAGGTAGGAGAGCGTGAAGGAATCGTAAGCGTCATGCAAAAGAATAAAGACTACCGCCGTGAAACACAGCCGTGGAATCATCCTTGTGCAGGAAGTATATTTCGGAACCCAATCCCATACTTTGCAGGAAACTTAATAGAAAAGGCGGGGCTTCGTGGTTATCAAATAGGTGGAGCTCAAATTTCTGAAATGCATGGAAATTTTATTATTAATACTGGGGGAGCCAGTGCGCAAGATGTCTTATCTTTAATTGGATTCATAAAACAAACAATCAAGGATAAATTTGGCGTAGAAATGCATACAGAAGTAGAAATCATTGGAAGATAACGGTTATTCGTTCCGCTCATTATCATTTATGTTATAATAAGAAGATAAGAACGGCATGAGGAACATGCCGTTCTTTATGTTACGTAGGGGGATCGTACATGAAAAATAGTAAAGTGATTAAACTACAGGATCGTGTACCAAAGTTAAAAAATCAACAGAAGAAAAACAAGAAAAATGTTAATCATCGGTTGATTTTATACATATCAATTTTATTTTTATTAGTGCTCTTTTTAATTTACTTTCGGTCTCCACTAAGCAATATCAAAAAGATAAGTGTGTTTGGAAATCATTATATGACAGATGAACAAGTGATGAAGGAATCAGGTGTGACGTATGATACAAGTTATTTCCGAGTGACAGCACATAAAGCCGAAGAAAACCTAACGAAACGAAAAGAAATTAAATCGGTAAATGTAAAAAAACGTTTTCCAAATAAAATTGATGTTCATATTGAAGAATATTTAACGATTGGTTATATAAACAAAGATGGGAAATTACAACCGTTATTAGAGAACGGGAAAACACTCGATGTACTTCCGAACGGAAAACTCCCTGTTGCAGCGCCAATTTTTGAACCTTTTAAAGAGGAGAAAATGAAGGAGTTAATTGCTGAGCTTGAAAAATTAACACCAACTATTTTAAGATCTATTTCTGAGATTCGTTATTCACCGACGAATGCGAATGAAGATCATCTTACTTTATATATGAACGAAGGATACGAAGTGAGCACTACGATTCAAAATTTCGCAAAGCGTATGGAAGCTTATCCGCTTATCCTAAAAACAATTGAGCCGGGTAAAAAGGTGTTAATTGACTTAGAAGTAGGGGCATATACGAAAGAATTAGGAGCGGAAGAAAAGAAAGAATAGAAAGATAGTTTTCACTACGTCATGGTAGAAAAAACGAAACGAACGTTCTGCTTGATGCATCTGAATTTACAAGAATGGTTCATTTGATGAAAAAGATGTAAAAATTCTTAGATTCATACTAGGATTGGTACAAGTTTCACTTTTCTATGAGTACATCTTAGTGTAGACTTATACTTGGCGGTAATCTTTACACTTGAAATAGAATTATTTCAAGATAAGCAGTTATTCACAGTTTACTGCGATATTCTTAAATGAATGTTAAATAAAAATAAGAAAAATATAGGGTTAAAAAAGGGAAACGTATAAAGACGTTGAATATTTTTCTTATAAATAGTAAAGTTGCGATTGTTGTTCCATATATTGAGTTGTATGGTATAAATAAAGAAGGAGGTGCCAAAGAATGAACAGCAATGAAATATATGTTAGTCTTGACATCGGTACATCCAATGTTAAAGTCATCATTGGTGAAATGGTTAATGACAGCTTAAACATTATTGGTGTTGGAAATGTAAAATCAAATGGTTTAAAGAAGGGATCGATAGTTGATATAGACGAGACTGTTCGATCAATTAAAAAAGCAATTGAACAAGCTGAGCGCATGGTGGGTATCCACATTGAGCAAGTTGTAGTAGGTGTCAATGCAAACCAGGTACAGCTACTTCCTTGTCACGGAGTAGTCGCTGTTTCAAATGAAGATCGTGAAATCGGGAATGAAGATGTCTTACGCGTTCTAGATGCAGCACAAGTTGTGTCAATTGCTCCAGAACGTGAGTTTATTGATGTGGTACCTCGACAGTTCATTGTAGACGGTCTTGACGAGATTAACGATCCACGCGGGATGATCGGTGTAAGATTAGAAATGGAAGGTACACTTATAACAGGCTCGAGAACTTTACTACATAACCTACTTCGTTGTGTAGAAAAAGCAGGTCTTGAAATAGTTGATATTTGTCTTCAACCTTTAGCGGCTGCAACAGTTGCTATATCTTCAGATGAAAAACATAGAGGAGTAGCCCTTGTTGATATGGGGGGAGGATCTACAACTTTATCTATTTTTAAAGATGGAGAGTTACAAGCGACGAGCGTATTACCGTTAGGTGGAGACCATATAACAAAGGATATTGCGATTGGGTTGAAAACTTCAACAGAAAATGCAGATCAAATTAAGTTGAAATATGGACATGCTTTTTATGATACAGCATCTGAAGAAGAGATGTTTACGGTTCCTATTATGGGAAGCGATCAAACAGAACAATATTCTCAGTTGGAATTATCGGATATAATAGAGGCTCGTGTAGAGGAAATTTTAATGTTTGTTCAAGATGAAGTGCGTAAGTTAGGAGTAAAGCAAGTAGCTTCTGGTTATGTACTAACTGGTGGAATTGCTTCTATGCCTGGTGTTCTTGATCTTGCATATGATATTTTACATGAAAATGTTCGTATAGCGACTCCTGATTATATTGGTGTGCGTGAGCCTCAATATACAAGCGGAGTAGGATTAATTAAACATTCTTATCAAAAAGCTAAATTACGTGGGAAAAATGTGCAGGAAAAGCAAGAACATTTTGAACCAGTACCAGCACCAGCACCAACGCCGGTACAACAGCAACCTGCGAAACAAAAAACTCGTAATCAAAACAATAATAATCAAAATGATGACCGTATGATGTCAAAAGTAAAACGTGTATTCCGTTATTTATGGGATTAAAATTGGACACGAAAAATGAGGTTCTAGGGGGATTTCGACATGTTAGAGTTTGATACTACTCAAGATCAATTAGCGAATATAAAAGTTATCGGTGTCGGCGGTGGCGGAAACAATGCTGTAAACCGTATGATTGAACACGGTGTACAAGGTGTAGACTTTATCGCTGTGAACACTGATGCACAAGCATTAAATCTATCAAAAGCTGAAACAAAAATGCAAATTGGTGGAAAATTAACACGTGGACTTGGTGCAGGTGCAAACCCTGAAGTAGGGAAAAAAGCTGCAGAAGAAAGTAAAGAACAGATCCAAGAAGCACTTCGTGGTGCAGATATGGTCTTCGTAACTGCTGGTATGGGCGGCGGAACTGGAACTGGTGCAGCTCCAGTTGTTGCTCAAGTTGCAAAAGAATTAGGTGCATTAACAGTTGGTGTTGTAACACGTCCATTTACATTTGAAGGACGCAAGCGTGCAACACAAGCAGCATCTGGTATTGCAGCATTTAAAGAAAATGTAGATACACTTATTGTAATTCCAAATGATCGCTTATTAGAGATTGTTGATAAAAATACGCCGATGTTAGAAGCATTCCGTGAAGCAGATAACGTATTACGTCAAGGTGTTCAAGGTATTTCTGATTTAATTGCAACACCAGGTTTAATTAACTTAGACTTCGCAGACGTAAAGACAATTATGTCTAATAGAGGTTCTGCTTTAATGGGTATTGGTTCTGGTAATGGAGAAAATCGTGCTGCTGAAGCTGCGAAAAAAGCGATTTCTAGTCCATTATTAGAAACATCTATTGATGGAGCTCAAGGTGTTATCATGAACATTACGGGTGGAGCTAACTTAAGCTTATATGAAGTACAAGAAGCGGCAGACATTGTAGCTTCAGCTTCAGATCCAGAAGTAAATATGATCTTCGGTTCTGTTATTAATGAAGGATTAAAAGATGATATCGTTGTAACTGTAATTGCAACTGGTTTTGATGATAGTGCTGCGACGCAGCCACCAAAACCAATTATCCGTCCGACTGCGAATCACACGCAACAACAGCAACAGCAAGTAGCTCAACCTTCAAAACAACGTGAAGTTAAGCGTGAAATGAAACGTGAAGAGCCGGTTGTGCATGAGCGTCATACAGATTCAGATGACATCGATATTCCAGCATTTTTACGTAACCGTCGTAGACGATAAAAGAAAAGGAGCTTTCATGCTCCTTTTTTGTTTTATACAGGGAAAAGATCTGCTAAGCAGGTCTTTTTTTATTTTATATATTTCGGTTTATCCAGCTGTTTTTCGGGCAGTAAGCCCCCAACCTGAAAATTCGGCGAAAGCAAACAAGTATAGTATTCTATGAAACATATACTTTTATTTTTTACCGACAGATTCTGTCTAGAAAGCACAAAATAACAAAAAAACACCTCCGCAAATTGACACACTTTCCTATTGGATATGCATTATACTAGTCTCAACTCAAAAAAAGAGGTGAATTGTTTGGTTGTTTACGCCGACGTTGTTTGGTTGCTAAACGCCTGCATTGATTTTCTTTTACTTTTATTAACAGCTACCGTGTTAAAAAAGAAGATCAAAAGATGGAGGCTTGTGTTAGGGGCATTTATAGGTTCAACCATTGTTATTTTTGCCTTTACTCCTTTTGCTTCTATGATGACACATCCAATTATGAAACTACTGTACTCGTTACTAATTGTGTATACAGCATTTGGGTTTACAACGTTTAGAAATTATGCACAAACTGTTTTTACTTTTTACTTTGTAACCTTTATGGTTGGCGGAGGGTTAATTGGCACTCATTTCTTTTTGCAAACGAATGAAATGGTAAATGGATTGGTTCAATCTCAATCCATTTCTTATGGTGATCCAATTAGCTGGTTGTTTGTCGTTTTTGGTTTTCCAGTAATTTATTATTTTTCTAAAAAGCGTATTGAAAGCGTAGAGGTTACAAAAATACACTATGATCAAATTGTGAAATTGAAAATTCAATTAGCTGAAGAGGAACTAGAACTTGCAGGTTTAATTGATAGTGGGAACCAACTTTACGACCCGTTAACAAAAACACCCGTTATGATTATGCATATTTCATCATTAGAACATTGCTTGCCAGCGTGGTTAACAGAACAAATTTATTCCAAAACAGAGATTCCTCAAATACCAGAGAATGATTCTGGGTGGGCGACAAAATTACGATTAATTCCTTTCCGAGCAGTAGGAGTAGAGAGTCAATTTTTATGGGCCGTTAAGCCAGACAGTGTGCAAATTGATTATGAAGGTAGTTCTATTGTAGTCAGCAAAGTATTGATTGGATTAAATACACAACAGTTGTCAACCAATGGAGAGTATCAATGTATTGTGCATCCGAAAATGTTAATTTCGCAAAAAGTAGTAATTGCTTAATAATGGGAGGCGGGATAATATGATGAAATTAAAATTTTATTTAGTATACCTTTGGTATAAAGTATTGTTGAAATTAGGAATTAAGACCGATGAAATTTATTATATTGGTGGAAGTGAAGCGTTGCCACCACCGTTAACGAAAGAAGAAGAGGAAGTTCTTTTGAATAAATTGCCAAAAGGAGATCAGGCAGCAAGGTCGTTACTGATTGAACGAAACTTACGGCTAGTTGTATATATAGCAAGAAAGTTTGAAAATACAGGGATAAATATTGAAGATTTGATTAGTATTGGAACAATCGGCCTTATTAAAGCGGTTAATACATTTAATCCAGAAAAGAAAATAAAATTAGCAACGTATGCCTCACGTTGTATAGAAAATGAAATTTTAATGCATTTGCGCCGAAATAATAAAAACCGATCAGAAGTTTCTTTTGATGAACCGCTTAACATCGATTGGGACGGGAATGAACTTTTATTATCGGATGTATTAGGTACAGACGATGATATTATTACAAAAGATTTAGAAGCTACTGTAGATCGTCATCTTCTAATGAAAGCATTGCATCAATTAAATGATCGTGAAAAACAAATTATGGAACTCCGGTTTGGGCTTGCTGGCGAAGAGGAAAAGACGCAAAAAGATGTGGCAGATATGCTTGGGATTTCACAGTCATACATTTCGCGTTTAGAAAAAAGAATCATAAAAAGATTACGAAAAGAATTTAATAAAATGGTGTAAAGAATAAGACCAGCCGTTATCTAGGTTGGTCTTATTCTCTGTCGTTGTATGAGAAGAGACAACGATAATGAAAAATGAAGAGAAAACCGCATGCATAAAATCCCCTCCAAAGGAAATACTTTACACTGTACAGCAACTCCCGATAGGAGGGAACACTTTGACGAGAAACAAAGTAGAAATTTGCGGTGTTGATACAGCTAAACTTCCCGTACTAAAAAATGATGAAATGCGTAAATTATTTCGTGAAATGCAAAGTGGAGAGATAAGCGCAAGAGAGAAATTAGTGAATGGAAACTTACGTCTTGTACTGAGCGTCATCCAAAGATTTAATAACAGAGGAGAATATGTTGACGATTTATTTCAAGTTGGTTGTATCGGACTTATGAAATCCATTGATAATTTTGATTTAGGCCAAAATGTAAAATTTTCAACGTATGCTGTGCCGATGATTATTGGGGAAATACGCAGATATTTGCGTGATAACAATCCGATTCGCGTATCTCGATCATTACGAGATATTGCGTATAAAGCGTTACAAGTAAGAGAGAAATTGATTGCAGAAAATTCAAAAGAACCAACAGCAATGGATATTGCAAAAGTGCTTGAAGTGACTCATGAAGAAATTGTTTTTGCTTTAGATGCGATTCAAGATCCGGTTTCATTATTTGAGCCGATTTATAACGATGGGGGAGATCCTATTTTTGTTATGGATCAGTTAAGTGATGAAAAACAAAAGGACGAGCAGTGGGTTGAAGAGTTAGCGTTGAAAGAAGGAATGAAGCGCTTAAATGATCGTGAGAAAATGATTATTCGAAAACGTTTCTTCCAAGGAAAAACACAAATGGAAGTCGCAGAAGAAATTGGGATTTCTCAAGCGCAAGTGTCACGTTTAGAGAAATCGGCTATTAAACAAATGAATAAGACGATTCAAGGATAAGGTTTCACCATTTATGGTGAAACCTTTTTATATGTAATATAGTTTGTCTTCGCTCATAGTAGGGAAGTTGTGTTCATATAATGAAAATCATATGGGGTTAGTAGAGGTGCTTCCTGTAAATTTGAGAAACGGTGTTTTTTCAATTCGTCATATATAAGGGAGAGGATGAAAGTGATAAGAATTTCGGAGTTGCAGATGAAAGAGATAATAAATGTTTCAGATGGAAAAAGGCTTGGAAATATTGGAGATATCGAAATCGATATAAACACAGGGAAGATCGGGTCTATTATTATTTCCAAACAGGCACGCATGTTAGGGATTTTTGGGAAAGATGTAGAAATTGTAATTCCTTGGAAGGAAATTGTGAAAATTGGGGAAGATGTCATACTTGTTAGAGTAAATCCGGTTAATTCTGTAACAGAATCAATACAAACACCGACAATTTCATAAAGAATATTACAAATTCCTCTTTTTTTTCTGTTGGGATTATGAAAAAATAAAAGTATGGTAAAATAGACAGGAAGTACCATGCTTTTTTATGTTATTTTAATTAAAAAGGGGTCGCTTTGTTATGAGAGAACCATTTAAATATGTGGACGGTATACTGTATTTACAAGCGTGGAAAGAACTTGGAAACATTACTGCTGGATTTACGACAAAAGATGATGGGATAAGTACGGGCTCCTTTCATGCGATGAATTTAGGATTACATGTGAATGATATCGTGGAGAACGTTCATGAAAACAGACGTATTTTAGCAAATAAGTTACAAAAACCATTAGAAAACTGGATTTGCTCTGAACAAGTTCATGATCATCATGTTGAAAAAGTAGGACAACAGGAAAAAGGAAGTGGCGTCTATTCATATGAAGACGGTATTTCAAAAACAGATGGCATTTATACGACTGATAATGATGTTCTTTTAACATCATGTTACGCGGATTGTGTTCCACTCTATTTTTATGCGCCATCACATGGTATGATAGGACTTGCGCATGCTGGATGGAAAGGGACTGTAAAAGAGATTGCAAAGGAAATGATTCAAAAATGGAATGCAGAAGGGATTTCAAGTGATGAAATTCATGTTGCAATTGGACCAGCAATTGGATCTTGTTGTTACGTTGTTGATGATAGAGTGTTAACAGCAGCAGAGCAAGTAGTAAATGGTTCTGTCCCTTATAAAAAAATTTCTGATGGGCAGTACGCAATTAATTTAAAAGAAATTAATCGTATATTATGTGTACAAGCAGGCATAAAAGAAGAGAATATTGTAATGTCATCTCTTTGTACAAGCTGTGAAGAGCAACTATTTTTCTCTCATCGCCGTGATCAAGGTAAGACAGGGAGAATGTTGAGTTTCATAGGTTTTAAGGAGGAAGAAAGCAAGTGACAGTACAAAAAAATTTAACAACTGTAAACGAAGCAATTAAACAATCTTGCGCACGAGCAGGACGTTCGTTGCAAGATATTAAACTCGTTGCAGTTACAAAAACGGTAGGAATTGAAAAGACAAACGAAGTAATTGAAGCTGGAATTATTGATTTAGGTGAAAATAGAAATGAAGGTTTCTTACAGAAGTACGAACATTTCGGTTCAAAAGTGAATTGGCATTTTATTGGATCATTACAAACGAGAAAAGTAAAAGAAATCATTAATGAAATTGATTATTTACATTCGTTAGATCGTCTTTCACTTGCAAAAGAAATTCAAAAACGTGCTGATAAAAAAGTGAAATGTTTTATTCAAGTGAAAACATCATCTGAAGAATCAAAGCAAGGATTGGCAATAGAAGAAACTATTTCTTTTATTCAAAGTTTGCAAGAACTGGATAAGATTGAAGTGGTTGGACTAATGACAATGGCTCCGTTTACAGAAGAAGAGGAAGAAATCAGACGCTGTTTTAAGGAGTTACGTAAGCTACAAACAGAGGTGCAGGAGCTAGAATTATTACATGCGCCATGCAGAGAGTTATCAATGGGAATGTCCAATGATTACACGATTGCAATTGAAGAAGGTGCTACATATATTCGTTTGGGGACGATTTTAGTAGGAAAAGCGTAAAAGGAAGGAGAATCTTATTATGAGTTGGTCAAAAGTAAAATACTTCTTTTTTGATACACCGGAAGAAAAAGAAGCAGCTCAATATAGTTATGAAAAGGAGCAAACAGACATGAAGAAGCAGCAAGATCCGCCAGAACAACAAGATGTTACGTTTCCAAAAGCGCAACCGAAACAAAATGTTGTGAGCATTGAAACGGCAAAGCAATCTTCAAAAGTTGTTTTATTAGAACCACGCACATATTCAGAAGCGCAAGGGATTGCGGACCATTTAAAAGGTAGACGAGCTGTTGTAATTAATTTACAACGAATGTCTACTGATCAAGCTGTACGTATCGTTGACTTTTTAAGTGGTACTGTATACGCTATAGGCGGGGACATTCAAAAAATAGGACCGAAAACATTTATGTGTACCCCTGAAAATGTAGATATTGTTGGTGCAATTTCAGAGTTATTCGGTGAAGAAGAAGACACAAATATAAAGAGGTGGTAATACGCCATGGTAACAGTTTTAAACGTTTTAATTACTGCTATCGAGATTTACTCGTGGGCACTTATTATTTACATTCTCCTATCATGGTTCCCAGGTGCAAAGGAATCAACTTTTGGAGATATTCTTGCGCGTATTTGTGAACCGTATTTAGAACCATTTCGCAGATTTATCCCGCCGCTTGGTATGATTGATATCTCTCCACTCGTTGCGATTTTTACATTAAAGCTTGCTACGAAGGGTTTAGTAAGTATATTCGGCTATTTCTTATAGTAAGAGGTTAAATACATGAGCATCTATGAACATTTCAGACCAGATGAAGAGGTCTTTGTGGATAAGGTGTTAGAGTGGAAGCGGGTAGCGGAGTACCATCAAGTGAAGTTAACAGACTTCCTTGATCCAAGACAACAACAAATTGTCACTATGGTGATAGGACAAGGGGATGTTTCTGTACAGTTTGATGGTGCAACGTCTCATGCAGAGCGCAAAAGAGCACTCATTTATCCGGACTATCTAGTAGTAAATGAAGAAGAATTTCAAGTAGAAGTATTGGAAATTGACTATCCTTCCAAGTTTTATACGCTAGAACATAGGCAAATATTAGGTACATTTATGTCTCTCGGTTTAACGAGAGAAAAGTGTGGTGATATTTTGCTTCAAGAAGATCGTGCCCAAATTGTAGTCGCAAAAGAAGTTGTATCTTATATTGAGATGAACTTACAATCTATAGGGAAAACGAAAGTTTCCTTATCGCCAGTGCAAGGAGAAAAAATTCTACAGATGCAAGAAACATGGGGAGAGAAATCTGGAACGGTTTCTTCACTTCGTTTAGATGTTATGTTAGCTGAAATGTTACATATATCCAGACAAAAAGTACAACCTTTCATAAAAAATGGTTTAGTAAAAGTGAACTGGAAAACAGTGGAGCAAACTTCTTATGAATGTTATCCAGGAGATGTTTTTTCAGTGAGAGGATATGGGCGAAGTAAATTGTTTTCTGTAGAAGGTAGAACAAAGCGCGACAAATGGAGAATTTTGTATGGTATACTAAAATGATTGGTTTTTTAGAAGGAAATCCTCCTATTTTGTCGAAGAAAAGATATAATTGAAAGAGGAAATTTAGATAATTACTTGGAGGTGGCGTTGTGCCGTTAACACCATTAGATATTCATAACAAAGAATTTGGTCGCGGATTCCGTGGCTATGATGAAGATCAAGTAAATGAGTTTCTTGATCAAATTATCAAAGATTATGAATTAGTCATTCGTGAGAAAAAAGCTTTAGAAGAAAAAGTTGCGCAATTAGAAGGAAAGTTAGATCATTTCTCTAATATTGAAGATACGTTAAACAAATCGATCGTTGTTGCACAAGAAGCAGCGGAAGAAGTAAAACGTAATGCGCAAAAAGAAGCAAAATTAATCGTACGTGAAGCTGAAAAGAATGCAGACCGTATTATTAACGAAGCGTTAGTAAAATCAAGAAAAGTTGCTTTTGATATTGAAGAGCTAAAGAAACAAGCGAAAGTATTCCGCACTCGTTTCCGTATGTTACTAGAAACACAGCTTGAAATGTTAAACAACGATGATTGGGATAAACTAATTGAGTTAGAAGACGAAGTAGATGAACTGTTGAAAAAAGAAGAAACAGTGTAAGCTTGACGTTTTTCTCATTATTACATATAATTTTAAACAACATATTTATTAAGAAAAACGAAGATAGGGATAAGTACCTTTTCATACCTTATATAGCGAACTGAGGATGGTGTAAGCTCAGGATAAGGAGATAATGGGAATATCACCCTGGAGTTCCGCGCTGAACAAATAGAGTAAGCGTAGGCGTATATTCGCGTTAAGAATATAAAGAGGATTGTATACATATGTATAGGATCTACTAGGGTGGTACCGCGGGAGACTTTCTCGTCCCTTTTTGGGATGAGAAGGTCTCTTTTTTATTCCGTTTTTTAAGTGTTTCTTTTATACATGTAAGGAGGAATTGAGCATGGAGTACAAAAATACATTACTAATGCCAAAAACAGAGTTCCCAATGCGTGGGAATTTACCAAAACGTGAGCCTGCAATGCAAGAACAGTGGGCTGAAATGAATATTTATGAAAAGGTACAAGAACATACGAAAGGTCGTCCTTTATTTGTATTGCATGATGGCCCTCCATATGCGAATGGTGACATTCATATGGGACATGCGTTAAATAAAGTGTTAAAAGACTTTATTGTTCGTTATAAATCAATGACTGGTTACTGTGCACCATATGTACCAGGTTGGGATACACACGGTTTACCAATTGAGCAAGCTTTAACAAATAAAGGTGTAAAGCGTAAAGAAATGACAGTTGCTGAGTTCCGTAAGTTATGTGCAGAGTATGCATATGAACAAGTAGAACGTCAACGTGAACAATTTAAGCGTTTAGGTGTACGTGCTGATTGGGATAACCCATACATTACTTTAGAGCCAGCTTATGAAGCGCAACAAATTAAAGTGTTTGGTGATATGGCGAAAAAAGGTTATATCTATAAAGGGCAAAAACCAGTTTATTGGTCTCCAACGAGTGAATCTGCTTTAGCAGAAGCTGAAATTGAATACCAAGATAAAAAATCAGCATCTATTTACGTAGCATTCCCTGTAAAAGACGGAAAGAACGTATTAGAAGGTGATGAGAAATTCATTATCTGGACAACAACACCTTGGACGTTACCTGCAAACTTAGGTATTTCTGTTCACCCAGAACTTGAATACGCTATTGTAAAAGTAAATGATGAAAAATATATTATTGCTTCTGAACTATTTGAGACAGTTGCAAAAACGTTAGAGTGGGAAAATACTAAAGTTGTGAAAACGGTAAAAGGTAGCGAACTTGAGTATACAGTTGCAAAACATCCATTCTACGATCGTGATTCATTAGTTATGCTAGGAGATCACGTAACAACAGATGCAGGTACAGGTTGTGTTCATACAGCGCCAGGACACGGGGAAGATGACTTTGTTGTTGGTAAAAAGTATGGATTAGAAGTACTTTGTCCAGTTGATGATAAAGGTGTATTAACAAATGAAGCACCTGGATTTGAAGGCTTATTCTATGATAAAGCTAACAAGCCAATTACAGAGAAATTAGAAGAAGTAGGCGCGTTACTGAAACTAACATTCATTACGCATTCATACCCACATGATTGGAGAACGAAAAAACCAATTATTTTCCGTGCGACAGCACAGTGGTTTGCATCTATTGAAGCGTTCCGTAAAGAATTATTAGAAGCTGTTGCGGAAACAAAATGGGTACCAGCATGGGGAGAAACTCGTCTTCATAATATGGTTCGTGACCGTGGTGACTGGTGTATTTCTCGTCAGCGTGCATGGGGTGTACCAATCCCTGTATTCTATGCAGAGAATGGCGATCCAATTATTACAGATGAAACAATTAACCATGTAGCAGATTTATTCCGTGAGCACGGTTCAAATGTATGGTTCGAGCGTGAAGCGAAAGATCTATTACCAGAAGGATTTACACATACAGGTAGCCCGAATGGTGAATTCCGTAAAGAAACAGACATCATGGATGTATGGTTCGATTCAGGTTCTTCTCACCAAGCGGTATTAGAAGAGCGCAATGACTTACAACGTCCAGCTGATTTATATTTAGAAGGATCTGACCAGTACCGTGGTTGGTTTAACTCTTCATTATCAACAGCAGTTGCTGTAACAGGTAAAGCTCCATATAAAGGCGTACTAAGCCATGGTTTCGTATTAGATGGTGAAGGACGTAAAATGAGTAAGTCGATTGGAAATATCGTCGTACCGAAGAAAATTATGGATCAACTAGGCGGAGACATTTTACGCTTATGGGTATCTTCAGTTGACTATCAATCTGATGTACGTATTTCAGATGATATTTTAAAACAAGTAGCAGAAGTGTATCGTAAAATCCGTAACACATTCCGTTTCTTATTAGGAAACTTAGATGACTTTAAGCCAAGTGAAAATACAGTAGCTGTAGCTGAACTTCGTGAAGTAGATCGTTACATGTTAGTGAAATTAAATGACTTAATTACAAAAGTAAAAGAAGCATATGAAACATACGACTTCGCGGCTGTATATCATGCAATTCATAACTTCTGTACAATTGATTTAAGTTCATTCTACTTAGACTTTGCAAAAGACATTTTATACATTGAAGGTGCAAACCATGAAGATCGTCGTGCAATTCAAACTGTATTATATGATGTTCTTGTTGCGTTGACGAAACTTGTAACACCAATCTTACCGCATACGGCTGATGAAGTATGGCCATACGTTCCAGGTGTAACAGAAGAAAGTGTACAATTAACTGATATGCCAGAAGCTGTACAATTAGATGGTGCGGAAGAATTAAAAACAAAATGGGATGCATTTATGACATTACGTGATGACGTATTAAAAGCGTTAGAAGTAGCTCGTAATGAAAAAGTAATCGGTAAGTCATTAAATGCAAGCATTACACTATATCCAACTGCAGAAATGAAAGCTATGTTAGAGTCTATTAGTGAAGACTTAAAGCAATTATTCATCGTCTCTGAGTATAAACTTGGTGGCATGATGGAAGAAGCGCCAGCAGATGCGCCGAAGTATGAGCATACAGCGGTTGTTGTTGCTCAAGCAACTGGTGAAACATGTGAACGTTGTTGGGTAGTTTCAGAAACAATTGGTAAAGATGCTGAACATGAAACATTATGTGAGCGTTGTGCAACAGTTGTTAAAGAAAACTATGTAAAATAATGAAAAAACTGACTGTGCCTAAGTGCAGTCAGTTTTTTTATTGACGATATATTGAAATAACTTTCACTCTCTTTCCTATGAAGGAAAAATGTGTGTGAGGTAAGCATAGAAATTTCGGACACACTAATCGTACATTGCAGCTGGGAGGAATGTACACGTGAATGAAATGTATATGGAAATCAAAGAAGAATTGCAATTGATGCGAAAAGAGTTACAAGAGAGGCTAGCTAAAGAGGTCATACACAAATATGATACAGAGTTTAGCGAAGAGCTTGGATATGAAATTAAGGAAGAGATAAAGAAAAAACTCCTATTACATGATATAAAAGAGGACTTAAAAGATGTAGAACGTGCATTATTTAAAATGGAAATAGATATGTATGGTATTTGTGAAGAGACAGGGAGAGTAATCTCGGTAAAACAAATGAAGACGATGCCGACTGCCCGTACCATTCATGAATTTTTCTATGAAAAAGTAAATGTATGAATGCGCACAACGATATTATATTACCTTTTTTTAATTTATTTTATTCTTCTATAAAGGTTCATTGTGAAAAGGTTGCAGCTATGCTAAAATTTTGAGGTACACTGTCTTTGTGGGGGAAATGAAAATGATATATTATGTAATAGCGTTATTTGTCATTGCCATCGATCAAATATCGAAATGGCTAATTGTAAAGAACATGGAATTGGGTACGAGCATTCCGATTATCGATAATGTATTATACATAACATCACATCGAAATAGAGGAGCTGCCTGGGGGATTTTAGAAAACAAAATGTGGTTCTTCTACATTATTACAGTCGTTTTTGTAGCATTTATCGTAATTTATATGAAAAAATATGCGAAAACAGACAAACTTCTAGGAATTTCATTAGGTCTAATATTAGGCGGAGCAATTGGTAATTTCATTGATCGTGTATTTAGACAAGAAGTAGTGGATTTCATTCACGTGTATATTTTCTCGTACAACTATCCAGTATTTAATATAGCTGATTCAGCATTATGTATTGGTGTTGTATTAATTATTATTCAAACATTATTAGAAGGCAAGAAAACGAAGGAGTAATTGAATGAGTGAAGTAGTACAAGTAACAGTTGCAGAAGAACAAAAAAGCGAGCGAATTGATAAATTCGTTGCAGAAATAAACAGTGAATGGTCACGTTCACAAGTACAACAATGGATTAAAGATGATGTTGTTACAGTTAATGGAAAGTCGGTAAAAGTGAATTATAAAGTTAGAGAAAACGATGAAATTACAGTAACGATTCCTGATCCAGAAGAGTTAGATATTCAAGCAGAAGATATGAACTTAGAAATTTATTATGAAGATGCAGATGTACTCGTTGTTAATAAGCCGCGTGGTATGGTTGTACATCCAGCACCAGGTCATACAAGTGGTACGCTTGTGAACGGTCTTATGCACCACTGTACAGACTTATCAGGCATTAACGGTGTAATGCGTCCAGGTATCGTGCATCGTATTGATAAAGATACATCAGGCCTATTAATGGTTGCTAAAAATGATGTGGCGCATGAATCACTTGTAAATCAACTTGTAGCAAAAACAGTAACAAGACGTTACAAAGCGATTGTACACGGTGTTATTCCGCATGATAAGGGAACAATTGATGCTCCGATTGCTCGTGATAAGAAAGAGCGTCAAAGCATGACGGTTGATGAAAATGGTAAGCATGCTGTTACGCATTTCCAAGTGTTAGAGCGATTCAAAGATTTCACACTTGTAGAATGTCGCTTAGAAACGGGACGTACGCACCAAATTCGTGTTCATATGAAATATATTGGTTATCCACTTGCTGGAGATCCAAAGTATGGTCCGAAGAAAACATTAGACATGAATGGACAAGCACTTCACGCAGGTATTTTAGGATTTGACCACCCTCGTACTGGTGAGTATATTCAGTTTGAGGCACCGATTCCAGAAGTGTTTGAAGATGCATTAAATATTTTACGAAAATAGTATTGACAAATCATAAGAAAACTGAGATACTGACAACAGTTAAATAATGATCCTTTAACACAGCCCCGTGAGGTTGAGAAGGTAACGGTTTGAAATACATAGGGTATGCTGTACCCTTTTTCAAAAGTCCTCTCGCACACGCTGAGAGGACTTTTTTTATACCATTACTCTCACGCAAGAAAAAAAGCTTGGAGGTGTAGAGCATGCAAGAGAAAGCAGTCGTTTTAGATGACCAAATGATTCGCCGCGCTTTAACACGAATTAGTCATGAAATCGTGGAACGAAATAAAGGTGTCGATAATTGTGTTCTTGTCGGAATTAAAACTCGTGGAATTTTTATTGCACAACGTTTGGCAGAACGAATTGGTCAAATTGAAGGAAAAGAAATGGAAGTTGGAGAGCTAGATATTACGTTATATCGTGATGATCTAACACTACAATCGAAAAACGAAGAACCACTTGTAAAAGGTTCTGATATCCCTGTAGATATTACAAAGAAAAAAGTAATCCTTGTAGATGATGTATTATATACAGGAAGAACAGTTCGAGCAGCAATGGATGCTCTTATGGATTTAGGTAGACCATCACAAATCCAACTGGCGGTTCTTGTTGATAGAGGTCATCGTGAACTACCAATTCGCGCTGATTATGTAGGAAAGAACATTCCAACATCAAGTGAAGAGCGTATCGAAGTTGATTTGCAAGAGACAGATCAACAAGATCGAGTAAGCATATACGATAAGTAAAGCCCTTTTAAATGTAGTCCTGTGAGGCTGCCAAAGGGTCTTGGCTTTCATATGTCAAATTTGGCATACGAAAGTGTAGGACTCTTTGTGCACAGGCACAAAGAGTTTTTTTATTGCAAAGAATTAAACTGAAGGAGGATGTAACAATGGAACAAAAGCCAGTGTTAGACGTTAATGAAGTACCGAAACCGGGAAAATGGTTATTTTTAAGTATACAACATTTGTTCGCGATGTTTGGATCAACAGTGCTGGTTCCGTTTTTAACAGGATTGAATCCGTCAGTAGCATTAATATCAAGTGGATTAGGAACGCTAGCGTTTCTTCTTATAACGAAAGGTCAAGTACCTGCCTATCTAGGATCATCATTCGCCTTTATCGCACCGATAATAACAGCGAAAACAGCAGGTGGACCTGGAGCAGCAATGCTCGGTGGTTTGTTAGCAGGACTTGTGTACATCTTAATTTCACTCGGAATTAAGAAGTCAGGATCAGAGTGGATTATGAAATTACTTCCGCCAATCGTAGTTGGTCCAGTAGTAATGGTAATCGGTCTAGCTTTAGCACATACAGCAGTTAACATGGCGATGAACGGTGCGGATGGCAAATATAGCTTTACACACTTTTCAGTAGCGTTAGTAACATTAGCAATTACAATTATCTGCTCTATATTCGGAAGAGGGTTTTTCAGTATCATACCAGTGTTACTGGGTATTATCGGCGGATATATCTTCGCTTACTTCCAAGGGCTAGTAGACTTAAAGCCGATAGCTGAGGCAAAATGGTTTGTTGTACCAGATTTCACAGTACCATTTGTAACATATACTCCGGAGTTTTCGTGGAAGATTGTACTCTTGATGGTACCAGTTGCACTAGTAACAATTTCAGAGCATATCGGACATCAAATTGTACTTGGAAATGTTATTAAAAGAGATTTAATTGAAAAACCAGGTTTACACCGTTCAATCTTCGGTGATGGAGTAGCAACATTAATCGCATCACTTATCGGTGGGCCACCGAATACAACGTATGGTGAAAACATCGGTGTCCTAGCAATTACGAGAGCATACAGTGTATACTTATTCATCGGTTCAGCAGTGTTCGCAATCATGTTCGGGTTTATCGGTAAGATTTCTGCACTGATTCATTCGATCCCAACACCGGTTATGGGTGGCGTATCAATCTTACTATTCGGTGTAATCGCATCAAGCGGATTACGCATGATGGTAGATGATAAAACAGACCTAAGTGACAAACGAAACTTAATGATTGCATCAGTAATACTAGTAATCGGTATTGGTGGAGCGGTACTTCACGTAGGAGAATCGTTCCAAGTAGAAGGAATGGCACTAGCAGCAATTGTAGGTGTACTGTTAAATCTACTACTACCAGAAACGAAACAAATAACACAATCTAAGCAGATTGCTTCATAATAATAACCTTTTAATTCAGTCCTGTGAGACCGGAAAGGGTGGCTTCTTTCTTGCACCCTAGTCTCACATGACTAGGGTATTTTTATACAAAGGTTGTTATAAAAATACAAAAGTGGTAACATAAAAATCAGAAAGATGAGGGATGACGATGAGCCATTTGTTAACGATGAGTGAATTATCGGAAGTAGAAATTTCAGAAATCCTAAAAGACGCAGAAGATTTCGCGAATGGAAAAGAGAGCAAAACGACAGAGCAAACTTTTGTTGCGAACTTGTTCTTTGAGAATAGTACGAGAACGAGATTTAGCTTTGAAGTTGCTGAGAAGAGATTAGGACTTGAAGTTTTAAACTTTTCAGCTGATGCATCTAGCGTACAAAAAGGAGAAACTTTATACGATACGATAAGAACACTAGAATCAATCGGAACAAAAGCGGTAATCGTCCGCCATGAGCAAGATCGCTACTTCGATGAACTGAAAGATCAGGTAAATATCCCAATCTTAAACGCTGGAGATGGATGTGGAAACCACCCAACGCAGTGCCTACTCGATCTTCTTACAATTAAACAAGAGTTTGGAAGATTTGAAGGATTAAAGATTGCGATAGTAGGAGATGTTCGTCATAGCCGAGTAGCACGTTCTAATGCAGAAGCATTAACGAAACTGGGTGCAACAATTTACTTTGCAAGTCCAGAAGAGTGGAAAGATGAAGACAGCACATTTGGAACATACAAACCATTAGATGAACTTGTTCCAGAAGTGGATGTAATGATGTTACTTCGTGTACAACATGAGCGTCATGATCATTATGAAACAGACATTATGAAAGAGTATCATGAGAAACACGGATTAACAGTGGAAAGAGAAAAGCGTATGAAAGAAGGAAGCATTATTATGCATCCAGCTCCTGTAAACCGTGATGTTGAAATTGCAAGTGAACTTGTTGAGTGTGAGCGTTCACGCATATTTAAACAAATGGAAAATGGAGTTTACGTAAGAATGGCTGTACTAAAACGCGCCTTACCAAATGTATTAGGAGGAATGAAACATGAATTACTTGTTTAAAAATGGTCGTTATATGAATGAAGAAGGAAAAATCGTAGCAACAGATCTTCTCGTACAAGACGGTAAAATCGCTAAGGTAGCAGAAAATATTACGGCAGATAATGCTGAAGTAATCGAAGTGAACGGAAAGTTAATCGCACCTGGATTAGTAGATGTACACGTACATCTTCGTGAACCAGGTGGTGAACATAAAGAAACAATTGAAACAGGTACACTAGCAGCGGCAAAAGGTGGATTCACTACAATTTGTGCAATGCCAAATACACGCCCAGTACCAGATTGCAGAGAACATATGGAAGACTTGCAAAATCGTATTAAAGAAAAAGCGCATGTCAACGTACTACCATACGGAGCAATTACAGTACGCCAAGCGGGTTCTGAAATGACAGATTTCGAGACGTTAAAAGAACTTGGAGCATTTGCTTTCACTGATGACGGTGTAGGCGTACAAGATGCTAGCATGATGTTGGCTGCTATGAAGCATGCAGCGAAATTAAATATGGCAGTGGTTGCGCACTGTGAAGAGAATACTCTTATTAATAAAGGTTGTGTACATGAAGGGAAGTTTTCTGAGAAACACGGATTAAACGGTATCCCATCAGTATGTGAATCTGTACATATTGCAAGGGATATACTGCTTGCTGAAGCGGCAGATTGTCACTATCACGTATGTCACGTAAGTACGAAAGGATCTGTACGTGTAATCCGTGATGCGAAACGCGCTGGAATTAAAGTAACAGCAGAAGTAACACCTCATCACCTAGTGTTATGTGAAGATGATATCCCATCAGCTGATCCTAACTTTAAAATGAACCCACCGCTTCGTGGAAAAGAAGATCACGCAGCATTAATTGAAGGTCTACTAGATGGAACAATCGATATGATCGCAACTGATCATGCACCGCATACAGCGGAAGAGAAAGCACAAGGAATTGAAAGAGCACCATTCGGAATTACTGGTTTTGAAACAGCATTCCCACTTCTATACACAAACCTTGTGAAAAAAGGAATTATTACATTAGAACAGTTAATTCAATTCTTAACAGAAAAGCCAGCTGATACATTCGGCTTAGAAGCAGGTCGCCTGAAAGAAGGTAGAACAGCTGATATTACAATCATTGATTTAGAACAAGAAGAAGAGATTGACCCAACAACATTCTTATCAAAAGGAAAAAATACACCATTCGCAGGTTGGAAATGCCAAGGATGGCCGGTAATGACAATCGTTGGTGGTAAGATCGCATGGCAAAAGGAGAGTGCATTAGTATGAAAAGACAACTTATCTTAGAAGATGGAACAGTATTAATTGGAAAAGGTTTCGGAGGAGAAATCGAAAAGTCAGGTGAGGTTGTATTTACAACAGGAATGACTGGATATCAAGAAACATTATCTGATCCATCATATTGCGGTCAAATCGTAACATTCACGTACCCATTAATCGGAAACTACGGCATCAACCGTGACGATTTTGAATCGATTCATCCATCTGTAAATGGTTTAATCGTAAACGAAATTTGTGATCACCCATCAAACTTCCGTAATGAAATTTCGTTAAATGATTACTTAAAAGAAAGAAATATCCCAGGCTTAGCAGGAATTGATACGAGAAAATTAACGAGAAAAATTCGTCAATACGGTACATTACGTGGGCGTCTATGTAACATGGATGCAGATGTAGAATACATCGTGAGCCAATTAAAAGCGACAGTATTTACAGATCACGTGAAACGCGTATCAACGAAAGATCCATACCCAAGCCCAGGCCGTGGACACCGAGTTGTACTTGTAGACTTCGGAATGAAACATGGTATTTTAAGAGAATTAAATAAACGTGATTGTGATGTAATTGTAGTACCTTACAATACAACAGCAGAAGAGATTTTACGCCTTAGCCCAGATGGAATTATGTTAAGTAACGGACCTGGGGATCCAAAAGATGTACCAGAAGCAATTGAAATGTTAAAAGACATTATCGGTAAAGTTCCTTTATTCGGAATTTGCCTAGGACATCAATTGTTCGCTCTAGCATCTGGTGCGAATACAAGTAAGTTAAAATTCGGTCACCGTGGTTTAAATCATCCAGTAAAACATCTTGCAACTGGAAAAGTAGCAATTACATCTCAAAACCATGGTTACGCAGTAGAAGAAGAATCAGTTAAAAATACAGAACTTGAAATTACACATGTCGCTTTAAATGATGGAACAGTAGAAGGTCTTCGTCATACGAAGTTCCCAGCATTTACAGTACAATACCATCCAGAAGCTTCAGCAGGACCAGAAGATGCAAATGATTTATTCGAAGATTTCTTAGCAATGATTGAAAACTTCAAGAAAGAAGGGGAAGAGTTATGCCAAAACGCCTAGACATTAACACAATTTTAGTAATCGGATCAGGACCAATTGTAATTGGGCAAGCAGCAGAGTTTGACTACTCTGGTACACAAGCTTGTCAATCTCTTAGAGAAGAAGGTTACAAAGTAATCCTTGTTAACTCTAACCCAGCAACAATTATGACAGATACTGCAACAGCAGATAAAGTATACATTGAGCCTTTAACATTAGAATTTGTAAGCCGAATCATTCGTAAAGAACGTCCGGATGCAATCTTACCAACATTAGGTGGTCAAACAGGTTTAAACATGGCTGTTGAACTTGCGAAATCAGGCATACTTGAAGAGTGCGGAGTTGAAATTTTAGGAACAAAATTATCAGCAATTGAGCAAGCGGAGGATCGTGATTTATTCCGTACATTAATGCAGGAATTAAATGAACCAATTCCATCTAGTACCATTATCCATACGCTAGAAGAAGCACATGAATTTGTAAAAGAAATTGGATATCCAGTTATTGTTCGCCCAGCATTTACAATGGGGGGAACAGGTGGCGGAATCTGTAGTAATGAAGAAGAACTAATTGAAATCGTATCAGGTGGATTAAAACATAGTCCAGTAACACAATGTTTATTAGAAAAGAGCATTGCTGGTTGTAAGGAAATTGAATATGAAGTAATGCGTGATTCAAATGATAACGCGATTGTAGTATGTAACATGGAAAATATCGATCCAGTTGGAGTTCACACAGGTGATTCTATCGTTGTAGCACCGAGCCAAACATTAAGTGACCGTGAATATCAAATGTTACGAAACACTTCATTACGAATTATTCGTGCATTAGGAATTGAAGGTGGATGTAACGTTCAGCTTGCACTTGATCCACATAGCTTCCAATACTATGTAATCGAAGTAAACCCACGTGTAAGTCGTTCATCTGCACTAGCATCTAAAGCAACTGGGTATCCAATTGCGAAGCTAGCGGCAAAAATTGCAGTCGGTTTAACATTAGATGAAATTATAAATCCAGTAACACAAAAAACATACGCTTGTTTCGAACCAGCATTAGACTATGTTGTTTCAAAAATTCCGCGCTGGCCATTTGATAAGTTTGAATCAGCGAACAGAACACTGGGTACACAAATGAAGGCAACTGGTGAAGTTATGTCAATCGGACGTAACCTAGAGCAATCATTATTAAAAGCGATCCGTTCTTTAGAACTTGGCGTTTATCACTTAGAGTTAGCGCATTTAAAAGAGCTTGATAAAGAGACAATGAAAAAACGCATTATAAAAGCGGATGATGAGCGACTGTTTATTGTAGCAGAAGCAATTCGTCAAGGTGTAACGAAAGAAGAGATCAACGATTGGTGTGAAATGGACTTCTTCTTCTTACAAAAAGTTGAAAATATCGTAAATATGGAACGCGAAGTAAAAGCAAATGTAGAAAATATGGAAGTACTACAATCTGCGAAAGAAATGGGCTTCAGTGATCACTACGTTGCAGCAGCTTGGAACAAAACAGAGCGTGAAATTTACGATATGCGTAAAGAAAGCAATATAACTCCTATTTATAAAATGGTAGATACTTGTGCGGCAGAGTTTGAATCTGCAACACCATACTATTACAGCACATATGGTGACGAGAATGAATCGGTTAGAACAGATCGTAAGAGTGTTGTCGTACTAGGGTCTGGTCCAATTCGTATCGGTCAAGGTGTTGAGTTTGACTATGCAACAGTTCACTCTGTATGGGCAATTAAAGAGGCTGGATATGAGGCAATCATTGTTAATAACAACCCAGAAACAGTTTCAACAGACTTCAGTATTTCTGACAAATTATACTTTGAACCATTAACAATCGAAGATGTAATGCACATTATCGATTTAGAAAAGCCAGAAGGTGTTATCGTCCAATTCGGTGGACAAACGGCAATTAACTTAGCTGCTAAATTAGAAGCTCACGGTGTGAAAATCTTAGGAACATCACTTGAAGATTTAGACCGTGCAGAAGATCGTGATAAGTTTGAAGCAGCTCTAACACAGCTTGGTATCCCGCAACCAGTTGGTAAAACAGCAACGACTGTAGAGCAAGCGGTAGCAATCGCTGACAAAATTGGGTACCCAGTATTAGTAAGACCATCTTACGTACTAGGTGGACGCGCGATGGAAATCGTATATCGTCAAGAAGAACTGCTGCACTACATGAAAAATGCGGTAAAAGTTCACGCGGATCATCCAGTATTAATCGATCGTTACATGGTTGGTAAAGAAATTGAAGTAGATGCAATTTCAGACGGTGAGAATGTATTCATTCCAGGTATTATGGAACATATTGAACGCGCTGGAGTTCACTCTGGTGACTCAATCGGAGTATATCCACCACAAAGCTTATCTGCAAAACTGAAAGAACAAATTATTGAACATACCATTGCACTTGGAAAAGGTTTAAATATTGTTGGATTACTAAATATCCAGTTTGTAGTATTTGAAGATCAAGTGTATGTAATTGAAGTAAACCCACGTGCGAGCCGTACAGTACCATTCTTAAGTAAAATTACAGGTGTACCGATGGCGAATGTTGCAACGAAAGTTATTTTAGGTCAAAACCTTGTAGAACAAGGATACGGAACTGGTTATCACCCAGAAGAGAAAGAAGTGTATGTAAAAGCACCGGTATTCTCATTTGCGAAACTACGTTCAGTTGATACAACATTAGGACCTGAAATGAAGTCAACAGGGGAAGTAATGGGGAAAGACTTAACACTTGAAAAAGCATTATACAAAGGGTTAGTTGCTTCTGGAATTAACATTCCAACGCACGGATCAGTAATCATTACTGTAGCGGATAAAGATAAAGAAGAGGCGATGGAAATTGCAAAACGTTTCCATGAAATCGGCTATAACTTATTAGCAACAGCTGGAACAGCACAATCGTTAGCAGAGCAAAACATTCCAGTACAAGTTGTAAACAAAATTGATTCTGAAGACTACAACTTACTAGACATTATCCGTCAAGGAAAAGCACAGTTTGTAATCAATACATTAACAAAAGGCAAACAACCAGCGCGTGATGGTTTCCGCATTCGCCGTGAATCAGTAGAAAATGGTGTGGCTTGCTTAACATCACTTGATACAACGAGAGCAATCTTACGAGTACTAGAATCTATGACATTCTCAGCTCATTCAATGAAAGAAATTACGCAAACAAAGCGTCACGAGGTGGTACATGCATGATGCAAAAGCAAAATATGATCGTCGTTAATCAAAAAGAAATCGCAAAAAACATTTACGAATTAGTGCTTCAAGGAACGTTAGTACAGCAAATGAACGAACCAGGGCAGTTTGTACACATTAAGGTAGCAGAGGGCATTGCGCCCCTTCTGCGCCGCCCAATTAGTATTTGTAATGTAGATCAAGAGAAGAACGAATTTACAATGCTATATCGTGCAGAAGGACAAGGGACAAAAACATTAGCAACTAGAAAAAAAGGTGAAATGGTAGACGTACTAGGACCACTAGGACACGGTTTTCCTGTAGAAGAAGCAGAAGCTGGTCAAACAGCTTTACTAGTCGGCGGGGGGATTGGCGTACCACCACTTTATGAATTATCACAGCGCCTTGTTGCAAAAGGTGTACGCGTAATTCACATCTTAGGTTTTCAAACGAAAGATGTCGTTTTCTATGAAGAGAAATTTGCAGAACTTGGTGATACGTACGTTGCGACAGTAGACGGTACACACGGCACAAAAGGATTTGTCACAGATGTAATTGATAATTACGGAATTGACTTTGATATTCTTTATTCATGTGGTCCGTTAGCGATGCTTCGTGCATTAGAAGGACGTTACAAAGAGAAAAAAGCTTATATTTCTTTAGAAGAACGTATGGGCTGTGGTATTGGAGCTTGTTTCGCATGTGTATGCCACTTACAAGAAGATCCAAGTGGACATTCTTACAAGAAGGTGTGTAGCGACGGACCAGTATTTCCAATCGGGGAGGTTGTACTATGAACAGATTGCAAGTTGAATTACCGGGATTATCATTAAAAAATCCAATTATACCGGCATCTGGATGCTTTGGATTTGGTCGTGAATATGCACAGTTTTACGATTTAAGTGTACTAGGATCAATCATGATCAAAGCGACGACAGAACAACCACGTTATGGAAATCCGACGCCTCGTGTTGCTGAAACACCGGGCGGCATGTTAAATGCAATCGGACTTCAAAACCCAGGGTTAGAAAAAGTAATGAATTCTGAATTACCATGGTTAGAACAATTTGATCTTCCAATCATTGCGAACGTTGCAGGCTCACAAGCTGAGGATTACGTAGCGGTTGCAAAGGAAATTTCTAAAGCGCCTAATGTCCACGCACTAGAATTAAATATTTCTTGTCCGAACGTAAAAACAGGTGGTATCGCCTTTGGTACAAATCCTGAAATTGCTGCTGATTTAACGAAGCGAGTAAAAGAGGTTTCTGAAGTACCTGTATACGTGAAGTTGTCACCGAACGTGGCAAACATTGTGGAAATTGCAAAAGCGATTGAAAATGCAGGTGCAGACGGTTTAACGATGATTAATACATTGCTTGGTATGCGTCTAGATTTAAAAACAGCTAAACCAATTTTAGCAAACCGTACAGGCGGATTATCAGGTCCTGCGATTAAGCCAGTAGCGATTCGTATGGTACATGAAGTAAGTCAAGCGGTTAACATTCCAATTATCGGAATGGGTGGTATTGAAACAGCGGAAGATGTAATTGAATTCTTCTACGCTGGTGCAAGCGCAGTTGCAGTAGGTACAGCGAACTTTATCGATCCGTTCGTATGTCCGACAATTATTGAAGAGTTACCAGCACTATTAGATGAATTAGGATTTGATCACATTTCGGAATGTCAAGGAAGGAGCTGGAAGCAAACATGTCACAGTCGTTAATCGTTGCACTAGATTTTCCAGGGAAACAAGATGTAGAGCAATTCTTGCGCCACTTTGAAGGGGAAGAGTTATTTGTCAAAGTTGGTATGGAGTTATTTTATAAAGAAGGCCCTGCAATTATTACGTACTTAAAAGAAAAAGGACATAAGATCTTTCTAGATTTAAAACTTCATGATATTCCGAATACAGTAAAAAGCGCTATGCGTAGCCTAGCTGGTCTAGATGTTGATATGGTAAATGTTCATGCTGCTGGGGGAAGCAGTATGATGAAAGCTGCGATTGAGGGATTAGAGGAAGGTAAGCAAGAAGGAAAAGAGAGACCGATTTGTATTGCAGTTACACAACTAACAAGCACTTCGGAAGCTATGATGAAAAAAGAGATCGGCATTGAGAAAACGTTAGAAGAAGCGGTTGCTCATTATGCAAAACTAACGAAAGAAAGTGGACTTGATGGCGTTGTTTGTTCAACACTTGAAGTTCCAAAATTACGTGAAGTATGCGGAAATGAATTTGTAACAGTAACACCGGGGATTCGTCTTGCAAGCGATGATGTAAATGACCAAGTGCGCGTAGCAACACCGAAACGTGCGAGGGAACTTGGCTCAAGCTACATCGTAGTTGGACGTAGTATTACAAAAGCAGAAAATCCGCTTGAAGCGTATAAAACAGTAAAACAACAGTGGGAAGGTGTAACAGTATGAAAAAAGAAATCGCATCGCATTTATTAGAAATTGGAGCAGTATTTTTACAACCGAATGATCCATTCACTTGGTCTTCAGGTATGAAATCACCAATTTATTGTGATAACCGTTTAACTTTATCTTATCCAAAAGTACGTCAAGCAATTGCAGCTGGATTAGAAGAGTTAATTAAAGAGCACTTCCCAACTGTAGAAGTTATTGCAGGAACAGCAACTGCTGGTATTGCGCACGCTGCATGGGTAAGCGATCGTATGGATTTACCAATGTGCTACGTACGTAGTAAAGCAAAAGGTCACGGTAAAGGGAACCAAATCGAAGGAAAAGCTGAAAAGGGTCAAAAAGTAGTAGTAGTAGAGGACCTAATTTCAACTGGCGGTAGTGCAATTACATGTGTAGAAGCACTTCGCGAAGCTGGCTGTGAAGTATTAGGAATCGTATCAATCTTCACATACGAGCTAGAAGCAGGAAAAGAAAAACTAGAAGCAGCTAACGTAGCATCATACTCTTTAAGCGACTACAGTGCATTAACTGAAGTAGCGGCAGAAAAAGGTATGATCGGACAAGCTGAAACGAGAAAATTACAAGAGTGGCGTAAAAATCCAGCAAACGAAGCTTGGATCACAGCGTAACACGAAAAACAACGACTGCGGGGGAACGCGGTCGTTGTTTTTATATTATTGTTAAACATTCATGTAAAGAACAGATAGTAGGAACATCACAATTGAGTTGCAAGTTATCCCGATTTAACCATACCCCTTGCATTCCAGCTGCTGTACTACTAATTGCATCTGTTTCTAATCGATCGCCAATATAATAGCAATCTTTCATTTCAAGATTCGATTGTAATACAGCTCTTTGAAAAATTTCAGGGTTTGGTTTCGATATACCAATTTCACTAGAAGTAAATATGCATTTGAAATATTGTAGAATGTTTAGAGCGGTTAATTTTTCGACTTGTTGTTCATAGTCACCATTACTAATGATACCTAATGAGTGTCCACCATGCTGCAAGGTCTGTAATGTATAGTGTACATCTTCAAACAAGGTCCAGTTGTTCTTATATAGTTCTATATATTGATTGAATCTGTGCTGAGATTCCTCGGGTGATAAGTTTAATCCATATGTTTTAAATAAATGATACATTCGCATCCCTTGTTGTTCTTGAAAAGATAATTCCTTGGATAAAAATTTGTTGAAATATTCTTCGGATAATTCATGCCAGACTTTCGTGGCCTCTAATTCATTATCTGAAAAAATAGTACTATATACTTGAAAGAAATCTATAATACCATTTCTTTCCGCGGCCTCATAATCAAGTAAAGTTCCGTCGATATCAAAAAAAATCATATGACAATCTCCTCGTTAATAACTATTTAGCGTTTTCCGCAACCTCATATCCTTTCACAAACAATAGCGTCATATAAGAAACAATAAATGAGAAGATGCTGTACATGCCAACCCAAAAGAAAAATTTTGGAGTAAAGGCGATAACACCTATTATTAAAAAACTAGCAAACGTTACAATCGGCATGACGTAATACGTTTTCGTCTTGCGTGTTCCAATAACAGAAACGATAAAGATAAGTAATGGACAAATTAATAAGACGAAAATCAATTCATTCATAGTTATGTCCCCTTTTCGAATGGAAGTAATCTGTTTCTCGTAAACGTTTTGAAATAAATACTCTCCTAATATAACTTCGCTAACATATACATAATCCCTTTTGAAAGCCAATAATTCATGATGAATTTTACAATGAAAAAACATAAGCAAGAGAACACTTGCTTATGTTATAGGATAAACATCGCAACGATGGTGGTGACAATTAAGCCAATCACAACTGGTAAAAAGTTTCGGCGTGCAAGTTCAAACGGATCCACTTTACAAATGGCAGCGGCAGGAATAAGCGCCCAAGGAATTAAAGTCCCGCCTCCGGTCCAGATTGCAGCAATTTGCCCAAGTGCTGTTAATGTAGCTGTTCCATGCCCAAGTGCTGTTCCGAAAAGATTGGCAATTGAACCAGCAAGTGATATACCGGAAAAGCCAGATCCATCTAACCCTGTTATGACACCAACGATAGTTAATGTTCCCGCTGATACATATTGGTTTAAAGGAACAGTTTGAGATAAGGCGATTCCTAAGTCGTTAATGATTCCGTGTGAACCTTTCGGTAAATAATCCCCGATAATTTTTACAAAGCCGCTATCTCCTAAATAAAAGAGTGCGGCAATTGGGATAACTGGACCAAAGATTTTAAAGCCAAATTGGAGCCCTTCTATAAAATAATCGGTCGTTTTATTTAGTCCATTACCTTTATAGGCGATAAGGGAAATGATGATAATCATAATAACAGTCGTCCCGCCGATAAGTGCAGTTGCGTCGTTGCCTTGTAGTTTAAATTGAATCATGCAAAGGATATCGATGGCATATACGATCGGAATGCAAATAGCGATCCATTTTTTTGTCCGAGAAGATAATGAAGTGAGCGTTTTAGAAGACTCAGTTGATGAAATAGATTCTTGCATCGATAAGCCTGTATGAAATTCTTTACGTAAGAAGAAAAATGCGACGGAAGTTGTTACAATGCCCATAACGACAACGAGCGGAACACTAGCAGAAACAACGCTGGAAACAGGAAGACCAGCAGCATCCGCTGTTAATTTCGGTGCACCTTGAATAACGAAGTCACCAGATAAGGCGATGCCGTGCCCGAATAAGTTCATAGCAATGGCAACTCCAATTGGAGGAAGACCGACGCGTACAGCGACGGGTAATAAAATAGCTCCCATTAAGGCGACAGCTGGAGAAGGCCAAAAGAAGAAAGAAATAGTCATCATTAAAAGACCGATAATCCAGTAGGCGAGGGTAGGGGTACGAATCATCTTTGTAAATGGTGAAATCATCGTATCATTTATACCAGTATGAACGAGTAGATTGCTCATGGATACGATAATGGAGATGATTAATATAGTTGGTAATAGCTCAGTAATAGCGTAAATGAAACTTTGAAAAATACCGCTAATGGCAAGAGGGATAGAACTTGTAGCGGATAATGCTAATAAAAAGATAAAAACGATACAAATAATCGTTGTATCTTTCCGGAGAATAAAAAAGGCGATAATAGTGAGTAAACAAAGAATATAGAGAGCGTGTAACAGTGTTAATTCAACTCCCATAACATTCACATCCTTTAGGCATTCGTGTAGTTTATTGTATGAAAGCAGTGAAAGTATGTGAGTATAGGAAAAAGAAAAAAGTGAAATTTCATGTACTGTAATAGTAAATGGATGATACAATACAATTAATCCTAAAAATGGGATTTAGGGAGGGCTTATGCACAAAAAAATTGGATTCTGGGGATTCGTTATATCTTGTAGTCTATTAATCATTTTAAATCTGTTTACAAACAATGAATGGACCAGTATCATACCTGTTTTCGGGTTTGTATTTGTACTTTTATATAACTGGGATGATATGAAAAAATATAGCAAGAAAAGTATTGGAATTATGATAGGTATCATTGTTGTTAGTTCGTTTGTCGTAGGGTTTATTTTAATAGAAGGTCAGAAGCAAATGGAAAAAATGTCTATTTTTCAAGAATGGATGTCGTCTGCAAAAGGTCTTTATATTGTCATTGTAGTAGTTATTTTTCTGAAAATTGTTATAAGCATAGCAAGTTACATATTAAAGAAGAAGTAGAATGGGGGAGTACGATTGAGAGAGAAAATAGGGTATTATGGCGTGCTCGTTTGTTTACTATTATCGGTTGTTTCAGGGCAATTTCTTAAAAGTGAATGGGTGCCAGTTATATTATGTATAGGAGTATTGATTTTTGCACCTATGTATCGCTGGAAAGAATGGAAGGCATATAGCCGAAAAAAGAAAATTGTTTTCAGCATCGAGTTTATCATTGTAATAAGCACGATTCCATTTTTGTTATTGAAAGGAAATGAGATAATAGATGGAATTGTAATGTTTCAAGGCTGGTTATTTATTGCGAAATTGATATATTTAATATGCATTTTAATGTTGGTAGCGGTAGTCGCCAAAAAAGTAAATGAAAAGCTTTTCGCTAATGAATAAAAGAAAATGCCACCTTATTCGGTGGCATTTTCTCATTTTACTGAATGAGCTTTTTGCATCTTTTTAATTAAACGAATTTGTCCGCGATGATTGATTTCATCTTCAAAAACGTGAAACCATTTAAAGTAGTTGTTTGCAGGTTTGTCATACCAAAATTCTGTCGTTTGAAATAGCCATTCATCAGGTAACGATTGAAAAGTCTCGATCGTCTTGGAACGTACTTCTTGTAATGAATTTATGTAAAATTCTATCGATTTTCCTTTTATTTTCTCGCGTCCAAGATCACCTAACTCAATAGCAGGTAACCACCGTACTAACTCAGCCTCCGTTGGTTCACGGTCTTCAAAAGTATGAATCTGGTAGTAAAATTCAATAGCAGCCATATGGTACAAAAGCATGCCAATTGAGTTTGCTTCCTCATCATATAAATAATCAAGTTCTTCAATTGTTAAACCTTCCACCGCTTGCATTGTTGTGTAGCGAGCGTAATTCATCATGGAAACAAGTTTAGAAAATTCAGGATGTAAACCATCTATTTTATCAATTACAAAATTCAATTTTAATTCCCCCTCTTTAAACGATGACTCCAGAGAAAGAATTCTATGTGCAACGAAAAACTCCTTTAAATAGGCTATGATTTTAACAAGGGATAACAATTAGTTCCCGATTTGATTTTGTAATAACTTCATATCCGTCTTTTGTAATGACAATATCATCTTCAATTCTACAACCGCCCCAGTTTGGTATATAAATGCCTGGTTCCACTGTAACAACCATACCTTCTTCTAAAGTAGCTTTACTTTCTTGGGATAAGCGGAGAGGTTCATGAATTTCTAACCCAAGACCATGACCAGTAGAGTGTCCAAAATATTGACCGTATCCATGTTCTGTAATGTAATCTCTCGTTATATCATCGATAGTTTTCGCAGTTTCTCCAGGTTTAATCGCTTCCGTCCCACGTTTTAACGCTTCTCGTACAACATTGTATATCTTTTTGAATTCTTCTGATGGTTCACCAATTGCTACAGTACGTGTTATATCGGAACAATATCCATCGTAAAGTGCACCGAAATCTAATGTAACGACGTCGCCTCGTTCGATTATTTTATTTGATGCAACTCCATGAGGAAGTGAAGAACGGATGCCAGAAGCTACAATGATTTGGAAGGAAGAGGATGTAGCCCCTTTTTTTCGCATGAAAAATTCTAACTCATCTCGTACATCATTTTCACTTATTCCTGGTTTGAGAAACGTAAGGATGTGGTGAAATGCTTCGTCAGCAATATTAGCTGCGATTTTCATTGTTTCTATTTCAGGCGTGTCTTTAATAATACGAATATTTTCGATGATTTCGCACACTTGAACCATTTCCGCATGTACGTATTTTTGTAAGTTTTTATATTGTTGCAATGTCATGTTGTTTTCTTCAATTCCGAGTTTTTGAATGTTTAATTTCGATACTTGATTTGCAATTTCTTTTTCTAAATTTCCTGTATGCATAATAATTTCAGCATCTTTTATTTGTGATTTCGCTTGATCTACATAGCGAAAATCAGTGATAAAAACAGCTTTATCCGCAGAGATTAAGACGACGCCAGCACTACCTGTAAAGCTTGTTGCATATTGGCGATTTTCTTTTTTTGTAATCAGTAATCCGTCAATTTCATAGTTTTGTAGTTGATTTTGGATTTTATTAATTTTTAAAATCATGTTCATTCCCCCTATTCACAGTATTGAATAAAGCAAATAGTGTGCCAAAATGTATATTTGAAGAAAGGATAGTAGGGAAAACATATATTTTAGGGGAGATAAGAAAATAGCCCACCATTTGCGGGAGACGGTTTATTCATAAAATCCAGATTGCTTCAATAAATAGCAGGGGGATAAAAAAATATTGATTGGAGTTACCCTCGTACTTTATTTACATGCTGTAAAAAAATTTATACAAACGTGAAATGACACTGTCAATTTTTTTGACAATATTGAATGGATATAGATATAGCAACTAAATTGAAAATAAATAAAAAATGCGTTGCTTATAAACAACGCATTTTTTATATTTACGCTTTTAATTTCATTACAGTATCAGCATCCGGTGTTACATATACGGTTTGCTGATTATCGTACGTAACAAAACCAAGTTTTGCACCACTCGGTTTTTTGACATGGCGTATTTTAGTGAAATCTACAGGAACAGAACTAGAATCTTTTGCTTTACTAAAATAGGCAGCGATTTTAGCAGCTTCTAACACAGTTTCTTCGGTAGGTTCAAGAGAACGAATGACAACATGAGACCCAGGGATATCTTTCGTATGTAACCAAATTTCATCACGACGGGCAAACTTCGTTGTTAAATAATCATTTTGTTTATTGTTTTTACCAACGAAAATCTCTGTACCATCACTTGCAAAATATTTATCTAATACTGGTTTGGTAGGCTTTTTCTTTGCGTTTTTCGTTTTACGATTGCGCATATAACCTTCTTCAGCTAATTCCTCACGAATTTCTTCAATATCTTTTGAAGAAGCAGCTTCCATTTGTTGAAGTAAGCTATCAAAATAAAGAATTTCTTCATTTGTTTTTTCGATTTGTTCTTCTACAACAACAACTGAATTTTTCGCTTTTTGGTACTTTTGGAAATAGCGTTGCGCATTGTCAGATGGTGTTTTTAAAGGATCTAATGTAATTTTTACAGTTCCGCCATTTTCGTCGTAATAGTTAACGACTTCAATATCTTTATCACCTTTTTTCAAAGCGTACATATTGGCTGTAAGTAGTTCTCCAAATAGCTGATATTTATCTGCTTTTCCGGCATCTTGTAATGTTTTTTCTAGTTTAATGAGCTTCTTCTCATTTTTATTTTTTTCGTTTTGCATAAAGCGCTCTAAATCATAAGCTTGTTGTTTTACACGGTCGCGCTCTGCTTTTCCGAAAAAGAAACGGTCTAGCAATTCACTAACAGATGCGAATGTCTTGTTTTCTCCTTGCAAGTGTGCAAGAGGGAAAAGATAAAAGAATTCTTTCCCATTTGAAGTAGTCATTGTTGGTGAATATGTATGAGTTAGTAATGGTTTTTGTATGGAGAAAAATGCATCCGCTAATGCCTTTTCATTTACCATACCTGCTTTTTTCACTACTTCTTTTGCAAATAACGGCGATATTCCCGTAAAGGTGCCGACAAGCTGCTTATCCATATTTCCAGATAGAAAGTCTAGCGGCCTAATAAATTCATCATTTGTTTCAATCTGAAGTGGGTTAATTTTATGTTGTGCTGGTGGTGCAACATATTCCGCCCCGGCGTATACAGTTCGATGTCGGTTTACTGCTAGAGAAACGTGTTTTAAGCTATCTAAAATATTGTTTGTTTTTGTGTCTACTAAAATGATGTTACTATGTCGTCCCATTATTTCAATTACTAATGTTTTTAGCGATTCGTCACCAATTTCATTTCTGCTGCGAACTGTAATTTGAATAATGCGCTCTAAATCAATTTGTTCAATTTTTTCAATGAATCCACCTTCTAAATGCTTGCGAAGAAGCATACAAAACATTGGCGGAAGTGCGGGTGAATCGTAATTTTGATTTGTTAAGTGTAAACGTGCATATGTCGGATGAGCGGAAAGAATCAGTTTTTGATTTTTTCCGTTTGCTCGAATATGTAATAAAATCTCGTATTTTGAAGGTTGGTATATCTTGGAAATTCTTCCTGTGTAAAGAGAATTTGCAATTTCATGTGTAATTGCTCTTGTAAATAATCCATCGAATGCCATAAATGAACACTCCTTTCTAACTAAAAGTTAATTATAGCATTTTTTTGGACGAGGCTGAATAAGCTTTCAATAGAGTATGTCTGGAATCAGGAGGTCGATAGTGGGATGAACTGGTATGGAATGCGCGCACATGAAGTGGAAGAAAGAACGAATACGAATGTGAAGGTTGGACTTACCGAGAAAGAAGCAGAAGGGCGAATAGAAAAATTTGGTGCAAATGAATTGGATGAAGCAAAAAGACCTTCTGCACTGATGGTATTTTTGGCGCAATTTAAAGATTTTATGGTACTTGTTTTATTTGGTGCAACAATAGTGTCGGCTTTTTTAGGTGAATACATTGATTCTATTGCGATTGTGGCAATTGTTATTATCAATGGTATTCTTGGCTTTTTTCAAGAAAGAAAGGCTGAAAAGTCACTGGAAGCTTTAAAAGAGCTAGCCGCCCCGCAAGTTACTGTGCTACGGAATGGAAAGTGGGTAAAGGCACCATCTAAAGCACTCGTTTTAGGGGATGTTATTAAATTTTCTAGTGGTGATCGTATTGGGGCAGACGTACGTCTTGTTGAGGCATCAAGTTTATATATCGAAGAATCAGCTTTGACAGGAGAGTCAGTACCAGTGCAGAAGAAGGTAGAAGCTCTGCAAGGGCAAGATGTTTCAATTGGTGATCAAAAAAATATGGCTTTTATGGGTACGATGATTACACGAGGAGCTGGAACAGGAGTCGTTGTAGCAACTGGTATGAATACAGCGATGGGCCAAATTGCAAATATGTTACAAAATGCAGAGCAGATGGAAACGCCACTGCAAAGAAGATTAGAGCAACTCGGAAAAATATTAATTATTGTGGCACTTATTTTGACAGCGCTTGTCGTATTAGCCGGTGTGTATCAAGGGAATGAAGTATATCATATGTTTTTAGCAGGCGTGTCGCTAGCTGTTGCTGCTATTCCTGAAGGATTACCAGCAATCGTTACAGTAGCTTTATCGCTTGGCGTACAGCGTATGATTAAAAAGAGAGCAATTGTAAGGAAGTTACCAGCGGTAGAAACGTTAGGATGCGCTTCTGTTATATGCTCTGATAAAACAGGAACAATGACGCAAAACAAAATGATGGTGACACATATGTGGTCAGGTGGAGAGTTATGGAAAGTGACGGGGCAAGGATATGAACCTAATGGCTCTTTTTTGAAAGGTGAAAAAGAATTCGATCCAGCTAAAACAAAAGCACTGTATCAACTACTTACATTTGGCTTACTATGTAATAACGCAAATATTATTCAAAAGAAAAAGGCGTATGTATTAGATGGAGATCCAACTGAGGGAGCGCTTGTAGCTGCAGCAATGAAAGCGGGGATAACGCGTGAGGCGCTGAAAGGGAAATTTGAAATTATTCGTGAATTTCCATTCGATTCAACTCGAAAAATGATGAGTGTTATTGTGCGAGATAGAGAGGGGAAAAAATTTCTTGTTACGAAGGGAGCACCAGACGTCCTCCTGCAAATGAGTCAAACGATTTTATGGGGGGATAAGCAACAACCGTTAAGTGAGTTATATAGAAAAGAAGTACAGGCAGCTATTCATAGTTTAGGTAGTCAAGCGCTTCGAACAATTGCAGTTGCATTTAAGCCGTTAAAAGTAACAGATTCTATTGAACATGAAAGAGACGTTGAAAAAGATTTTATGTTGGTCGGGATACAGGGAATGATTGATCCGCCAAGACCAGAAGTAGAACAGGCTGTGAAAGAGTGCAGAGAAGCTGGTATTCGAACAGTGATGATTACAGGAGATCATAAAGTGACAGCAATGGCAATTGCGGAACAATTAGGGGTTTTACCACCTGGTGGGCGTGTTGTTGAAGGAGTAGAACTCGCGAATATGGATGTAGAGGAACTAGAAAGTGTTGTAGAAGATACGTATGTATTTGCTCGAGTATCACCCGAACATAAATTGAAAATTGTTAAGGCGTTGCAAAATAAAGGGCATATAGTAGCGATGACAGGTGATGGAGTAAACGATGCTCCGGCTATAAAAACAGCGGATATTGGGATAGCGATGGGGATTACAGGAACAGACGTTGCGAAAGAAGCTTCTTCTCTTGTTTTGCTAGATGATAATTTTGCTACGATTAAATCAGCAATTAAGGAAGGTAGAAATATATACGAGAATATACGTAAGTTTATTCGTTATTTATTAGCGTCGAACGTAGGAGAAATTTTAGTCATGTTATTTGCAATGTTACTTGCATTACCGTTGCCGATGGTTCCCATTCAAATTTTATGGGTGAACTTAGTTACTGACGGTTTACCGGCGATGGCATTAGGATTGGATAAGGCGGAAGGGGACGTGATGAAGAGAACGCCGCGTCATCCGAAAGAAGGGGTATTTGCTAGAGGGCTTGCATGGAAAATTATAAGCCGTGGTTTTCTAATTGGAGCAGTGACGTTAGTGGCGTTTATTATTGCATATAATCAACATCCAAATGAGCTGAAATATGCACAAACTGTGGCGTTTGCGACGTTGGTACTTGCACAACTTATTCATGTATTTGATTGCCGAAGTGAACATTCTATCTTCCACCGTAATCCGTTTGGGAACGTGTATTTAGTAGGAGCGGTTATCATTTCTTTACTGTTAATGTTAGTGGTTATATATTACCCACCGCTACAACCGATCTTTAGTACAATGCCAATACAAGCGAGAGATTGGTTGTTAATTGGAGGCTTGTCATCAATTCCGACCTTCTTATTAGTAGGTTCTTTATTAACAGGGAAAAAAGGGAAGAAGGAAAAGCCAGTATTATATAAGAAGGGATTAAACTTGAAATAGTCAATGATATGAAAATGTGATATAATTTACAGAAGGTAGTAGAGCCTTGTCTCTATTACCTTTTTCATTGAGTTATTTCATGGCTTGGATGTGATAAAAAATGATTTGTAGTATGACAGGATTTGGAAGATCGAGAGTAGAAAATGATACTTTTCAAATTACAGTAGAAATGAAATCGGTGAACCACCGTTTTCTAGAGATGAGTATTCGACTTCCGAAGCAAATGATGGTATTTGAAGACAAAATTCGTAAAATAATTGCAGAGCAAGTTCGACGTGGGCGCATTGAAGTGTCTATTAGTATAACGGGTGAAGGGCTTGTTGAAAGAAAATTAAGTGTGAATTGGTCGCTTCTTGAGCAGTACCAATCGATTATGGAAGATATAAAAGGAAAATTTCAATTACAAGATTCTATTACACTTCAGCAATTAATGGCAATGCCAGAAGTAACAGCGATTGAAGAAGTAGAAAATGTAAATGAACAATTTGAGAACAGTTTATATGAGGCTGTTCGCCAAGCTGCTCATATGTTAAAAACGATGAGAGATGGCGAAGGAGAACGATTACATAAAGATATAGCGTATCGTTTACAAGAGATTCACAATTGTGTAAATGCAATTATTCCGCATGCACCGATTGTTACGCAAAAATATCGTGAACGATTAGAAAATCGCTTAAAAGAATTACATAATCAAGAACTAGATGAACAAAGATTGTTAACAGAAGTCGCAATCTTTGCAGAGCGTTGTGATATTCACGAAGAGTTAGTTCGTTTGCAAAGTCATTTAGAGCAATTTCGTGAAACACTGCAGATTGAAGAGCCTGTTGGAAGGAAAATGGATTTCATCGTACAAGAGATGCATAGAGAAATTAATACGATTGGTTCTAAGGCAAATGACTTAACAATTTCAAAATATGTTGTAGAAATGAAAAATAACCTTGAAAAAATTCGTGAACAAGTACAAAATATTGAGTAGCTTTCAAAAAATATATAAAGTTATACGTGGTGGAGAAATCGGATAGACTTACTAGGAGGCGCAAACTATGGCCATGCGGTTTTTAAATATTGGATACGGAAATATTGTATCTGCTCATCGAATTATTGCTATTGTAAGTCCGGAGTCAGCTCCTATTAAACGAACAGTACAGGAAGCACGCGAACATAATGCTTTGCTTGATGCTACGTATGGGAGAAAAACAAGGGCGGTTATTGTTATGGATGATGGGCATGTGGTATTAAGTCCAATTCAGCCAGAGACGATTGCACATCGTTTGAATAATAAAGAAGATTTAAGTGAGGAAGGGTAGGTTTTACATATTTATGAGAAGTAGAAGAGGATTGCTCATCGTTCTTTCAGGACCTTCTGGGGTTGGTAAAGGAACGGTTCGAAAAGAGCTGTTTAGTCATGAGGATACACGTTTTCAGTACTCCATTTCAGTAACGACACGTAAGCCACGTGAAGGTGAAGTAGATGGTGTGGATTATTTCTTTAAAGAGAGAGAAGAATTTGAGGAAATGATTCGTAATGAAAAATTACTTGAGTGGGCTGAGTTCGTAGGTAATTATTACGGAACACCGATTGACTATGTTGAAAAAACATTACAAGAAGGAAAAGATGTATTCTTAGAAATTGAAGTGCAAGGAGCAATTCAAGTTAAGAAAGCATTCCCTGAAGGTGTATTTATTTTCTTAGCACCTCCAAGTTTATCTGAACTAAAGAACCGTATTGTCGGTCGTGGTACAGAAACTGAAGATGTTATTGAAAATCGTTTAACGGTAGCGAAAGAAGAAATCGAAATGATGGACGCTTACGACTATGTTGTAGAAAACGATCAAGTTGAATTAGCTTGTGAAAGAATTAAAGCAATTGTGGTTGGTGAACATTGCCGCCGCGAAAGAGTAGCAAAATATTATAAAGAAATGACGGAGGGTCTATAATTATGTTAAATCCATCAATTGATTCATTATTAACAAAAATCGATTCTAAATATACACTTGTAACAGTAGCTGCAAAACGTGCGCGTGAAATGCAACTTGCTGATAACTGTGTTATCGAGCAACCTGTTTCTCATAAATGTGTAGGTAAATCACTAGAAGAAATCGATGCAGAAGTATTAAAATATGTACCGAGTGAAGGCAAAATCATCGATTAAGACATTCTTTTCGACAAATGAAAACATAGACTTTATAATTTTCTATGTAACGGTAACAACCTATTTACAAGTAGGTTGTTATTTTTTTACGATAGGGAAGAAATATTGGTACTGACGAGCTGGGAATTCTGATTCAGTATTATAAGTTTGAAAAAGAAAGAGGACGAGCCATATGCTAAAAGGGAAAAAGATACTTCTATGTGTAACAGGAGGCATTGCGGTCTTTAAAGCGGCTGCGTTAACTAGTAAATTGACACAAGCTGGTGCTATTGTAAAAGTAATGATGAGTGAGTCGGCAATGAAGTTTGTTACGCCTCTTACATTTCAAGCACTTTCTCGCCATGACGTATATACAGATACATTCGATGAGAAAGACTCAGCTGTTATTGCACATATCGATTTAGCAGATTGGGCAGATGTAGTACTTGTTGCACCAGCTACTGCCAATTGTATTGGGAAGTTAGCTGGCGGTATTGCAGACGATATGATTACAACTACTTTGTTAGCTACTACAGCCCCAGTGTGGATTGCACCTGCTATGAATGTGCATATGTATGAAAATAAAATTGTTCAAAAAAATATGATGACGTTAAAAACGTTAGGATATACATTTATTGAGCCTGGAGAAGGTTTTTTAGCGTGTGGTTATGTAGCGAAGGGAAGACTAGAAGAACCGGAAGCAATTATTGCACGATTAGAAGAGGCTTTTTCAGAACAAAAACCATTGCGAGGAAAAAAAATATTAATAACTGCTGGCCCAACTCGTGAAAAGATTGATCCAGTTCGTTTTATGACCAATTTTTCTTCTGGAAAAATGGGATATGCAATTGCGGAAGTGGCAGCGAACTTAGGTGCTGATGTCATACTTGTTTCGGGACCGACAGCATTAAACCCACCATTACATGTAAATACGGTACAAGTGGAATCTGCACAAGATATGTTAGAAGTAGTTCTGCAACAGTATCAAAACATAGATGTTGTCATTAAAACAGCAGCAGTTGCAGATTATCGCCCGAAATATGTTCATGATAATAAAATGAAAAAGAAAAATGGTGATGCTGTAATCGAACTCGAGAGAACAGTAGATATTTTAAAAACGTTAGGTGAGATGAAGGACAAACAGTTACTGATCGGTTTTGCGGCTGAAACGACAAACGTAGAAGAATACGCAACAAAAAAATTACGTGAGAAAAATGCGAATATGATTGTTGCGAACGATGTAAAGGCGCAAGGAGCCGGATTTGGTACAGATACGAACATTGTAACAATGTATAGAAAAGATGGAGAAGTTATAGAGTTGCCACTTTTAACGAAGAAAGAGGTTGCTCGTGAAATATTAAAGCAAATTGAAATGATGTTAGAAGATGATCGTCTATGAAATTTGCAAGTGTAATTGTTGATGTACCTGCACGTCAGACAGATCGACCATTTGATTATATTATCCCTAAAAAGTGGGAAGATATTGTCCAGACAGGCATGCGTGTAGTAGTTCCATTTGGTCCAAGGAAATTGCAAGGCTTTATTATTGGGATCAAAGATTCGGCTGAAGTAGAAAGTAAGAAATTAAAGACAATCCATGAAATATTAGATGTAACACCAGTTTTAAACGAAGAATTATTAAAGCTTGGATATTGGCTTACAAGCGAAACATTATGTTATATGATTTCAGCTTTTCAAGTCATGCTTCCAACGGCGATAAAAGCGACGTATAAAAAGCGTCTACAACTTCGTAAACAAGAAGAAGTAGCACCTGAACTACTGTTTTTATTTCAGGACAAAGAAGCGATAGATTGGGAAGTTATTGAGACACAGCCACATCTATACCGCACGATTCAACAAGAAATTAAAAATGGCACGATTGAAGTTGTTTATCAAGTAAAAGATAAAGTGCAAAAGAAGAAACAAAGAGTCGTCCAACCGGAGTTGCCAGAAGATAAATTAGAATTAGCAGCATTTGAACTGAAAAGTAAAAAACAACAAGATGTACTCTATTATTTTGTGGAAAATTATAAAAGTGTGCCGTTGAAAGTCATAACAGAAGAGTTGCAAATAACAGATGCTCCGATTAAAGCACTTGTTAAAAAAGGGCTAATCTCAGAAAAGTATGTGGAAGTATATCGGAATCCGTATGACGATGATGATTTTGAACAAACGAAACCATTCCCACTTACGGAGGAACAAAAGCAAGTTATTACACCGATTTTATCATCAATTACAAATGAAACTTACAATCCATTTTTACTATATGGTGTTACAGGAAGCGGAAAAACAGAAGTGTATTTACAATCTATAGCAGCGGTACTTGCGAAAGGGAAAGAAGCTATTGTGCTTGTTCCTGAAATTGCACTAACGCCTCAAATGGTAGATCGTTTTAAAGGTAGATTTGGCTCGCAAGTTGCGGTTCTTCATAGTGCGCTGTCTGTTGGAGAAAAATATGATGAATGGCGTAAGATTTTAAGAAAAGAAGTGAAAGTTGTAGTTGGTGCACGTTCAGCCGTATTTGCACCTTTTGAAAATTTAGGGATTATTATTATTGATGAGGAGCACGAATCGAGCTATAAGCAAGAAGATAATCCGAGGTATCATGCAAGGGATGTAGCTGTGTGGAGGGGACAATATCATAAATGTCCTATCGTTCTTGGTAGTGCAACACCGACACTTGAATCGTTTGCAAGAGCGAAAAAAGGTGTGTATGAATTACTAACGATGGAAAAACGTATGAACGAACAAGCTTTACCAACAGTAGAGATTGTTGATATGCGTGAGGAACTTCGTGACGGGAATCGTTCAATGTTTTCGAAGGCATTGCATGAAAAAATAGCAGATCGATTAGAAAAGAAAGAACAGATGGTGCTCTTTTTAAATAGAAGAGGTCATTCTACATTTGTTATGTGCCGTGATTGCGGGTATGTTGTACAATGTCCGCATTGTGATATCTCGCTGACATATCATAAAATGAACCATCGTTTAAAATGTCATTATTGCAGTTACGAAGAGAATATGCCGACTGAGTGTCCTGCTTGTCAAAGTACATATATTCGTTTCTTTGGTACAGGTACACAAAAGGTAGAAGAAGAAATTACAAAACTATTTCCAGAGGCACGAGTCATTCGAATGGATGTAGATACGACAAGTCGCAAAGGAATGCATGAAAAATTATTAAAGGCATTCGGGGAAGAAAAAGCAGATATACTACTTGGAACACAAATGATTGCGAAAGGATTAGATTTTCCTAAAGTAACGCTTGTCGGGGTTTTAACTGCAGATACGATGCTTCACTTACCTGATTTTCGAGCGAGTGAAAAGACGTATCAGTTATTGACGCAAGTAAGTGGACGGGCAGGCAGACATGAATTGCCAGGGGAAGTTATAATTCAAACGTATACGCCAGAACATTACAGTATAGAATTAGCAAAGAACCAACATTATGATGTGTTTTTTGATCAAGAAATGCAAATGAGACGAACAAGACAATATCCACCTTATTACTATGTTGTACTTGTAACAGTATCTCATCCAGAATTATTAAAGGCAGTGCAAGTGACGGAAAAAATTGTCGGTCATTTACGGGCGCACTGCACGCAGCAAACGATGGTGTTAGGACCGGTTGCTTCAGCAATTCCAAGGATAAAAGATAGATATCGTTATCAATGCATGATAAAATACAAACGGGAACCAAACTTAAAGAACGTGCTCAAAATGGTAAATGAACATTATCAAGCAGAAATGCAAAAAGAGCTACAAATCTCAATTGATTTTAATCCAACAATGTTAATGTAGCGGAGGGAAATATGGCAGTTTTAGAAATAGTAAAGCATCCAAATGAAGTGTTAGAAACACCATGCGAAAGAGTAATTAACTTTGATAAAAAGTTAGTGAAATTGTTGAAAGATATGCATGAAACAATGTTAATTGCGGACGGAGTCGGTTTAGCCGCGCCTCAAGTAGGTGTAAGCTTGCAAGTAGCGGTAGTTGATACCGATGATGATACGGGGAAAATCGAGTTAATCAATCCATCGATACTAGAAAAACGTGGTGAACAAGTAGGTCCCGAAGGTTGTTTAAGCTTCCCGGGACTTTATGGTGAAGTGGAACGTGCGGATTATATTAAAGTACGTGCGCAAAATCGCCGAGGTAAAGTATTTTTACTAGAAGCAGAAGGATTTTTAGCACGTGCCATTCAACATGAAATCGATCATTTACACGGTGTGTTATTTACATCGAAAGCGACAAGATATTATGAGGAAAACGAATTAGAATAGGTATTAAAAGGAGCGGTTTTTTAATGATAAAAGTAGTATTTATGGGAACACCGGACTTTTCAGTGCCGGTGCTTCGTCGTCTTATCGAAGATGGCTATGATGTAATAGGTGTTGTGACGCAGCCTGATCGTCCGGTAGGTAGAAAAAAAGTATTAACACCTACACCTGTTAAAGTTGAAGCAGAAAAACATGGTATTCCGGTGTTACAACCGTTAAGAATTCGTGAAAAAGACGAATATGAACAGGTCTTGGCATTAGAGCCAGATTTAATTGTAACAGCTGCTTTCGGTCAAATTGTACCAAATGAAATTTTAGAAGCACCGAAGTATGGATGTATTAACGTCCATGCGTCTTTACTACCTGAACTTCGTGGTGGTGCACCAATCCATTATGCAATTATGGAAGGTAAAGAAAAAACGGGTATTACAATTATGTATATGGTAGAGAAATTGGATGCTGGTGATATCTTAACGCAAGTAGAAGTGGAGATTGAAGAGCGTGAAACGACAGGTTCTTTATTCGATAAGTTAAGTGAAGCAGGGGCACACCTTCTATCTAAAACAGTACCTTTATTAATCCAAGGTAAGTTAGAACCAATTAAACAAAACGAAGAAGAAGTAACGTTTGCATATAATATAAAACGTGAGCAAGAGAAAATTGATTGGACAAAAACAGGTGAAGAAGTATACAATCACATTCGCGGATTGAATCCATGGCCAGTTGCTTATACGACTTTGGCAGGACAAGTTATTAAAGTATGGTGGGGAGAGAAGGTCTCTATTACAGAGAAAGCTGAACCAGGTACAATAGTAGCTCTTGAAGAAGATGGGTTTGTTGTTGCAACAGGGAATGAGACAGGTGTTAAAATCACTGAATTGCAACCTTCTGGTAAAAAACGTATGAGTTGTTCACAATTTTTACGCGGCACAAAACCTGAAATTGGAACGAAGTTAGGAGAAAATGCATGAGTAAAAATGTTCGTGAGTTAGCTCTTGATGGCTTAATTCAAGTAGAAAAAAGTGGTGCATACAGTAACCTACTTTTAAACAATCTAATTGAAAAAAATGCAATTGATAGAAAAGATATTGGTTTGTTAACTGAAATTGTATATGGAACGATTCAACGTCGTGACACATTAGATTATTATTTACAGCCTTTTTTAAAAAAGAAGGTTGAGGCGTGGGTAAGAGTATTACTTCGCTTATCTTTATACCAAATGATTTATTTAGATCGAGTGCCCGAAAGAGCGGCTATTCATGAAGCAGTTGAAATTGCAAAGCGTCGCGGGCATAAAGGGATTGCTGGTATGGTAAACGGGGTATTACGTTCGATTCAGAGAGAAGGAGTACCTTCTGTAGATGAAATCAAGGATCCAGTAGAACGTTTGGCAATTGCAACAAGTCATCCAATGTGGCTTGTTCAAGACTGGGCATCTGAATATGGTTTAGAGACAGCAGAGAAAATGTGTGAAGTGAACATGTTACCCCCAGTACCAACAGCGCGTGTAAATGTTGATAAAATAACAGTAGAAGAAGCGATTGAGTTGTTGGCTAGTGAAGGTATTGAAGCGAAGAGCGGCGATTTATCAGAGGATGCAATTCAAATTGAAAGAGGGAATGTAGCGCATACAGATGCGTTCAAAAAAGGTTTTCTTTCTATTCAAGATGAAAGTTCTATGCTTGTAGCGCGCGCTTTAGAACCAAATGAGGGAGATGTAGTTCTTGATAGTTGTGCTGCTCCGGGCGGAAAAACAACGCACATTGCAGAGCGATTAAAAGGAACAGGTCAAGTTATGTCTCTTGATTTACATGCACACAAAGTACGTTTAATTAAGCAACAAGCAGAGCGACTTGGTCTAGAAAATGTCGAAACAAAAGCACTAGATGCTAGAAAAGTGCAAGAACACTTTGCAAATGAAACATTTGATAAAATATTAGTAGATGCACCATGTTCTGGATTTGGTGTGATTAGACGTAAACCTGATATTAAGTTAGGTAAAAATAAAGGCGATAGTGAAAGATTATCGACGATTCAACTTGCAATACTAGAAAAAATAGCACCATTGTTAAAACAAGGTGGTCGCCTTGTTTATAGTACGTGCACAATAGAAAAAATAGAAAATGAACAAGTAATTAAGCAATTTTTACAAGAGCATCCTGAATTTGAATGGGATACTACGATAAAAGATCGCATGCCAGAAAAGTTAAATCCGTATATTGATGAAGGTCAAGTACGAATTTTACCGCATTATTTTGCAACAGATGGCTTTTATATTGCTTGTTTAAGGAAGAAGGTGTAGCATCGTGGAAACGACTGTGAGAAAACAAAAGAAAAATCTAGAAACGAAGAAACCATCAATTTATTCTTTACAACTTCATGAAATGCAAGATTGGTTAAAGGAACAAGGAGAACCAAAGTTCCGTGCAGGACAAATCTTTGATTGGCTATATAAAAAACGTGTAAAAAATTATGACGACATGTCGAATCTTTCTAAAGGATTACGCGATAAATTGTCGAATTCCTTTGATATTACTACTTTAAATACATTGGTAAAACAAACGTCTTCTGATGGAACAATTAAATTCTTATTCCAATTATATGATGGTTATTCTATTGAAACAGTGTTAATGCGACATGAATATGGAAATTCTATTTGTGTAACAACACAGGTCGGATGCCGTATTGGTTGTACGTTCTGTGCATCTACACTTGGTGGGTTAAAACGAAACTTAGAGGCTGGAGAGATTGTAGCGCAAGTAGTAGAAGTGCAACGTGCACTTGATGAAACAGAAGAACGTGTAAGTTCACTTGTTGTTATGGGAATTGGAGAACCGTTTGATAATTACGACAACTTAATGTCATTCTTACGCATTATAAACCATGAAAAAGGAATTCATATTGGCGCAAGACATATGACAGTTTCAACAAGTGGAATTGTTCCAAAAATTTATAAGTTCGCTGAAGAAGATATGCAAATTAATTTTGCGATTTCATTGCATTCTGCAAATACAGAGTTACGTTCTAAATTAATGCCGATTAACCGTGCTTATAAGCTACCAGACTTAATGGAAGCTGTTAAATACTATGTAAATAAAACAGGGCGTCGTATTACGTTTGAATATGGCTTATTTGGAGGAGAAAATGACCAAGTTGAGCAAGCTGAAGAACTTGCTGCGCTTTTAAAAGGTGTAAAATGTCATGTAAACTTAATTCCGGTAAACTACGTACCTGAACGTGATTATGTACGTACGCCACGTGAACAAATTTTCTTATTTGAAAAAACGTTAAAAGATCGTGGAGTGAATGTAACAATTCGCCGTGAACAAGGTCATGATATTGATGCAGCCTGCGGTCAGTTACGTGCGAAGGAGCGTAAAGAAGAGACGAGGTGACGAGATGAAAGCCGTGTTTCTATCGGATAAAGGAAAAGTTCGTCAACATAATGAAGATAGTGCAGGAGTTTTTCACAATTTAGATGGAAATATTTTAGCGGTAGTAGCAGATGGAATGGGAGGTCATCGAGCTGGTGATGTGGCTAGCTCGATGACCATTCAATTATTCCATGATTATTGGAAGCAAACGCATAATATGAATGAACCAAAAAAAGTAGAAGAGTGGTTACATACGAGTGTTGGGATTATTAATGAGCGTATATATGAGTACTCTAAACAACATGTAGAATGTAATGGTATGGGAACAACACTTATAATAGCGATTTGTACGCCAAACTTTGTGACAATAGGTCATATAGGAGATAGTCGTTGTTATATGGTATCAGAGGGGGAAATCTCGCTTGTAACGGAAGATCATTCCCTTGTAAATGAACTTGTGAGACATGGTGAAATTTCAAAAGAAGACGCAGAATATCACCCGAAAAAGAATGTTTTGTTAAGGGCATTAGGAACAGAAGAAAAAGTCGGCTTAGATGTGAAAACATTGGTGCTTGAGGAAGATGATCAGTTACTTCTTTGCTCTGATGGATTATCTAACAAAGTTTCTATTGCTGATATGCAACAAATTTTACAGCTAAATGAACAGCTTGAAACTAAGGGACAACGTCTCATTCAATTGGCGAATGATCGTGGCGGGGAAGATAATATCACCCTTGTTCTTATTGATTATGCGGGTTCGACAAACGAAAGTAGGTGAAGTGCAACGTGCTGATTGGAAAACGCTTAAATGACCGTTATAAGCTACTGAAAATGATTGGTGGCGGTGGAATGGCCAATGTGTATTTAGCTCATGATGATATACTTGGCCGAGATGTAGCGGTAAAAATATTAAGACTCGACTATTCAAATAACGAAGAGTTTATTAAACGTTTCCATCGAGAAGCGCAGTCTGTTACAACGTTGTCGCATCCAAATATTGTGAATATGTATGATGTCGGAGAAGAAGATGGTATATATTATCTTGTAATGGAGTATGTACCAGGACAAACATTGAAGCAATACATAATTGAGAGAGGGATGTTACCTATAGGAGAAGCTCTTGATATTATGGAGCAGTTAACATCCGCCATGGCACACGCCCATCATTTTGAAATTGTGCACCGTGATATTAAACCGCACAATATTTTAATTCGAGCTGATGGAGTAATAAAAGTAACAGATTTTGGAATTGCGACAGCTACAAGTGCAACAACAATTACACATACAAATTCGGTACTCGGTTCGGTGCATTATTTATCACCAGAACAAGCACGCGGCGGGATAGCAAATAAACAATCAGATATTTATTCTCTAGGAATCGTTATGTTTGAGTTGTTAACAGGAAGACAACCGTTTTCTGGCGAATCTGCTGTTGCTATAGCTTTAAAACATTTACAAAGTGAAATTCCGTCTCCAAAGAGATGGAATGAAAATATTCCGCAAAGTGTCGAAAATATTATATTAAAGGCAACTGCGAAAGATCCGTTTCACCGATATCAATCTGCCAATGCGATGAAACGAGATATTGAAACTGCGCTATATCCAGAGAGGATAAATGAGCAGCCATTTTACATACCGGAAGATATGGAAGCGACAAAAGCGATTCCTATTATTCAACAAGAACAATTATTCGAAAATGTAACTGATGAAACAATTGTTTTAAAAGGAAATAAAGTGGACGAACAAAAAAGAAAAGAAGAAACGGAATCAAATAAGAAGAAAAAAAGAAGTAATAAATGGATTAAAGTTTTAATAACGACATTTTTACTTTTAGCAATTGGAATAACGTTAGCGCTTACTGTTATTCCGGGATTCTTTATTCCAAAAGATGTAAAAGTCCCTGATGTGGCGGGTATGAAGTATGCGACAGCAGTAAATAAATTAGTTGAAAAGGGTTTTGAGGTTACGGAACCTAATATTGTATATACAGATGATGTTGAAGCCGGTGATGTGATAAAAACAGACCCTGTGGCAGGAAGAGTCGTGAAAGAAAACTCTAAAATTACTATCTATCAATCAGGCGGAAAAAAGAAAAGTAAGATGAGTGATCTCACAGGAAAAGATTTTGAGAGTATAAGGGCTGAATTAGAAGAAAAATATAAGCAAGTTACAATAAATTATATTGAAAATGATAGGCCAAAAGGTGAAATCGTAGAGCAAATTCCGACGCCGGATCAAATGGTAGTAGAGGCGGAACAAGAACTGAAAATTTGGGTAAGTAAAGGTCCTTATCAAATTAGACCAGGTGATTTCTCAGGATGGACTGAAAATAGCGTAAATGGTTATTTGAATGAGAGAAAACTAACTCCAGATATAAAACGAGAGTATTCCGATACTGTTGATAAAGGACTTGTAATTTCGCAATCTCCAAAACCAGGAACACCGTTAAAAGAAGGAGATAAAGTGACGATTGTCATCTCAGAGGGTCCTAAGCCGAAAGTAACGAAAACAGTGAAAGTGGGTAATATTTCTATTCCGTATGAGTCTTCTATAATAGGTGAGAAAAAACCGCAAACGATAGAAATTTATAAAGAAGATATGCAACAAAAAATGGATAGACCAATTGAAACTAGAACAATTTCAGAGTCGGCAACTATTTCTTTAGAATTTGTAATTCAAGAAGGTACAAAAGGACACTATAAAATTGTACGAGATGGTGTAACGATTATCGACAAAGAAGTACCATACCCAACTCAATAATAATGACTTCCATTTTCTTTCTAGAGGGGATGGAATGTATTACTCTTGCCTGTTATGCTGTCCACTTATAGTGGAATGTATAACAGGCAAAAATATATGATTCAAAAAGTTATAAAAGTGATACTGTTATAAATAATATGTTGAATTTGATGGTAGATTAAATATATTAACTTGTATATATGACGGGTTTTGAAATAAGTATTTAAAGAATTCTAATCCATTCAATATGAATTACAGGTTCACTTTATACAAAATAAAGGAGAATTATATGCCAGAAGGAAAAATTGTAAAAGCTCTAAGTGGGTTTTATTATGTGCAGCATGAAGAAGGGATTACCCAATGCCGCGGGCGTGGTGTGTTCAGAAAAAATAAAATTACACCACTGGTAGGAGACCAAGTTGTTTTTCAAGCAGATAATCCGAGTGAAGGATACGTGCTTGAAGTATTTGATCGAAAAAATGAACTTGTTAGGCCTCCTATTGCTAATGTTGATCAAGCAATTCTCGTTTTCTCAGCAGTAGAACCAGATTTTAATCCGGGACTGTTAGATCGATTTTTAGTGCTGATTGAATATCATAATATTAAGCCGATTATTTGCATTAGTAAGATGGATTTAGTGGATGAAAGAATGAGAGAGACTGTTGAATCTTATGCGAATGACTATCGTGAGATGGGATATGATGTATTATTTACTTCTATAAATACATCGGAAAGTATTGATATTTTAAAACCATTCTTAGAAGGCTGTGTTTCTGTTGTAGCAGGGCAATCTGGTGTTGGGAAATCTTCTATGCTTAACGTTTTACGCCCAGATTTAGAATTGAAAACGAATGATATTTCCTCGCATTTAGGACGCGGGAAACATACGACAAGACACGTAGAATTAATTGCGGTTGGAAGCGGACTAGTTGCAGATACACCTGGTTTTAGTTCACTTGATTTCATAGATATAGAGGTAGAAGATCTTACATATTGTTTTCCAGAGTTGAAAGAAGCGAGCCAATACTGTAAATTTAGAGGGTGTACACATCTTTCCGAACCGAAATGTGCTGTGAAGGCTGCGGTTGAAGAAGGAAAAATTACAGAATATCGTTATAAGAATTACAAACAATTCGTAGAAGAAATTAGAGAGAGAAAGCCGAGGTATTAGTTATGATTAAAATTGCACCATCGATCTTATCAGCAGATTTTTCAAAATTAGGGGAAGAGATTAAAGATGTAGAAAAAGGCGGAGCGGATTACATTCACGTCGATGTAATGGATGGACATTTCGTACCAAATATTACGATTGGACCATTAATTGTAGAAGCTATCCGTCCGATTACATCGTTACCATTAGATGTACATTTAATGATTGAAAATCCTGATAACTATATCCCGACTTTCGCAAAAGCGGGAGCGGATATTATTACTGTTCATGTAGAGGCGTGCCCTCATCTGCATCGTACAATTCAGTTAATTAAATCTCATGGCATTAAAGCGGGAGTTGTATTAAATCCGCATACGCCAGTTTCAACGATTGAGCATGTATTAGAAGATGTAGATATGGTATTACTTATGACAGTAAACCCAGGATTTGGTGGGCAGAAATTTATCCATTCTGTATTACCGAAAATCAAACAAGTTGCAGAAATGGTTAAAGAGCGCAATCTAGAAGTAGAAATTGAAGTTGATGGTGGTGTCAATGCTGAAACAGCAAGACTTTGTGTTGAAGCAGGAGCAAATGTGCTTGTAGCTGGATCAGCAGTATACAATCAAAAAGACCGCGGTGAAGCAATTCGTGTCATTCGTGGATAATGAATGAACGAGTCTTTATCCCAGTGAAACTTCTAGTGTAGTAAGTTTTCACTATTTATAAAGGATAGAGAAAAAATATGTAAAAAGGCAATCTACCGAATGGCAGATTGCCTTTTTACAATAGAAGGGGAAGGAAACATGATTATTCATATTTTAGCGGGCGGACCTGCGGAATATTGTGCAGATTTTTCTCGATATGAAAGTGAGAAAGTAGTGTGGGCGGCAGTTGATAGAGGCGTATATCGTTTATTAAAAGGAGGAATTACTCCAGCTGTTGCGTTTGGAGATTACGATTCAGTTACTGAAGAAGAATTAGTATGGATGGGCCAGCAAACAAATGACTTACATATTGTTCCTCGTGAAAAAGATCAAACAGATTTAGAAATTGCGATTAACTGGGCGTTAGAACAAAATCCGACATTGATTCGTATTTTTGGTGCCACTGGTGGAAGGCTGGATCACGGTTTAGCAAATATACAGATGCTTTTAAGAGGGTTAGAAGTAGAGATAGAAATGTGTATTGTAGACAATAAAAATGAAATAAGCGTGAAAAAAGTGGGTACACATATAATTGAAGACAATAAAAATTTCCCTTATGTATCTTTTGTGCCGGTTACTGAAATAGTGGAAGGGATTACATTGCTTGGATTTAAGTATCCTCTAACTAATAAAACAATAGAATGGGGATCAACACTTTGTATCAGTAATGAACTCGTTGAGGAAAAAGGTACTTTTTCATTTACTTCTGGCATATTAATGGTGATAAGAAGCACTGATTAAAGAAACAATTTTGCTCCTTACATCATATAGTGAACAAGTGGAGTAATGGGGATTAGGAGGGAAACCATGAGATTTTATACAATTAAGTTACCTAAATTTCTTGGTGGAATTGTTCGTGCCATGTTAAATACCTTCAAAAAAGATTAAAAAAAGCACCTATTACCGGTGCTTTTTTCATTGTCATAGTAAAAAAAGAGCCTAGAGGCTCTTTTTTTTATTATTAAACACGTTCGATTTTGCCAGATTTTAATGCTCTAGCAGAAACGTAAACACGTTGAACTTTTCCGTCGATGCGTACGCGAACTTTTTGAAGGTTAGCGCCCCATTTACGTTTTGTAGCGTTCATTGCGTGAGAACGAGAGTTACCAGAACGAGCTTTTCTTCCAGTGATAGCACAAACACGAGCCATTTATATTTCCCTCCCTTGATACCTTACCATACGTAATTTTTCAATGTTAGTCTTTTTTGCGATGCTAAAAACACTACTATAATTTAACACAACTAAAAAGAGAATGCAACACCGTAGAAAAAAGAAATCAAGAAAAATTACTTGACACCATATGTCGATGATGAAAAGCTGAAATCAAGAAAAATTACTTGACATATTATAGTGGTACATGTTGTATAATAACAATGGACTATTTTGCTCATCATAAAAAATGTGATTTAAAACATAAAATATGAGAGTGAAAAGAAAGAACGATGGAATTTTCTTTAAAAAGATTATATGATAGTAACTAAAGTAGTCTAGCTCACTTTCACCATTTATGAAGGGGGAAACGAGATGTCAATTGAAATTAAAACGAAGTATGGTCAAATTGATATTAGTACAGATGTAATTGCAACAATTGCTGGAGGTGCCGCAGTAGATTGCTACGGTATCGTAGGTATGGCATCAAAAAATCAGTTAAAAGATGGTTTAACAGATATTTTACGAAAAGAAAACTTCACTAGAGGTGTTATTGTTCGTAAAGATGAAGATGAAGTACATATTGATATGTATATTATTGTGAGCTATGGTACGAAAATTTCAGAAGTAGCACATAACGTGCAGACGAAAGTGAAATATACATTAGATCAAACTGTAGGACTAGCAGTAGATTCTGTAAACATCTACGTACAAGGAGTTAAAGTAATAAACTTGTAATGTGCATTAAGGAGGAAAATCTGTGTCAATTCAAAAAATTGATGGGAAACGTTTATCACAAATGATCATGCAAGGAGCGAATAATTTAACAAATAATGTTCAGCTTGTTGATGCATTAAACGTATTTCCAGTTCCAGATGGCGATACCGGTACAAACATGAACTTATCAATGACTTCAGGCGCACGTGAAGTGAAAGAAAATCCTTCACAGCATGCTGGTAAAGTCGGCGTAAGTTTAGCCAAAGGATTATTAATGGGAGCTCGTGGTAACTCTGGTGTTATTTTATCTCAGTTATTCCGTGGTTTCTCTAAATCCATTGAACAAAAAGAAGAATTAACAACAGTTGATTTTGCTGCAGCTTTAGATGCTGGGGTAGAAGCGGCTTACAAAGCGGTTATGAAACCGATTGAAGGAACGATTTTAACGGTTGCAAGAGAAACGGGTAAATATGCAGTGACAGTTGCGAAAAAACAGCGCGACTTTGTTTTGTTTATGGAAGACGTTGTGAAAGAAGCAAATGCATCGTTAAATCGTACGCCAGATTTATTACCTGTATTAAAACAAGTTGGCGTTGTAGATAGCGGTGGTAAAGGTCTTGTTGTTGTATATGAAGGATTTTTAGCTGACTTAAAAGGAGAAACGATTTCTTCTAATGTGTCTGCCCAACCATCTATGAATGACATGGTACGCGCAGAACATCACCGTAGTGTACAAAGCCAATTGAGTACAGAAGATATAAAGTATGGATATTGTACGGAATTCATGGTGAAATTAGAGCCTGAAAAAATGAAAGAACATAATTTCTCTGAACAAAAATTCCGTGAAGATATTAGTGTATACGGAGATTCACTACTTGTTGTATCAGATGATGAGGTTGTTAAGGTTCATATTCATGCGGAACATCCTGGAGATCCTATGAATTATGGACAACGCTATGGTAGTTTAATTAAAATTAAAGTAGAAAATATGCGTGAACAGCATACTGCTTTATTAGATGAGCCTACTATGATGCCTGAGCCGACTAGCCAGTCTAAAGAGAAACAACCGTACGGTATCGTAACTGTAGCTATGGGATCTGGTATCAAAACTTTATTTGAGAGCATTGGCGCGACGAAAGTGATCGAAGGTGGCCAAACGATGAATCCAAGTACGGAGGATATTGTGAAGGCGATTGAAGAAGCGAACGCTGAAAAAATCATTATTTTACCGAATAACGGAAATATCGTGATGGCAGCAGAACAAGCAGCGTCTGTTGTTGATCAAGAAGTGATTGTGATTCGTTCGAAAACAGTTCCTCAAGGTATGGCTGCAATGTTAGCATTTAATCCAGTTGGAACGTTAGAAGAGAATGAAGAAAACATGAAAGAAGCTTTATCTCATGTGAAAACCGGTCAAATTACGTATGCGGTACGTGATACGGAAATTGATGGTGTAGCAATTCAAAAAGATGATTTCATGTGTATCGCAGATGGAAAAATCGTATCAACAAATGCTGAAAAAGTAGGGGCTGCAAAGCAATTACTAGAAGCACTTATTGATGAAGATTCTGAAATCGTAACGATTCTACAAGGTGAAGATGCGACTGACGAAGAAGTAGCTGAGTTAGTTGAATTTGTAGAAGAGAATTTTGAAGATGCAGAAGTAGAAGTACATGCTGGAAACCAACCGGTGTATTCTTTCATCTTCTCTGTAGAATAAGAAAAAATTCGTTTTGAAAATAAATGGATTACTTACTTGCTAATGGATAAGAAGTAGTAATATGAAGTTTATTACTAGTTTTTATTCAAAAGGCTAGTATATTGAAGATAAAAAAGAGCCTTGCTGCTAATAGTAAGGCTCTTTTCTTTCGTGTTGCTTATGATGGATTTGAGTAGTTTCTCTTAGAATGCCTATGATAGAATATATAAGGTGAAATAGAGCGATTACTGATGTCAATCGCGTTAATGGATAATGAATCAAAGAAAATAATGTGACGGAGCGTGAGAATCTTGAATGAAGTTGTACAAGTTCCTGTTACGGATGTAAAGGGAATCGGAGGAGAAACATCTGAATTACTACACGAGATGGGAATTTATACAGTTTCTCATCTATTAGAACATTTTCCGTACCGTTATGAAGATTATGCGATGAAAGATCTTGCTGAAGTAAAGCATGATGAACGGGTAACAGTTGAAGGGAAAGTTCATAGTTCTCCTTTACTACAATATTACGGGAAGAAGAAGTCGCGTCTTACGGTTCGTGTCCTCGTCGGTCGTTATTTAATTACAGCTGTATGTTTTAATAGGCCGTACTATAAGCAGAAGTTAAATTTAGATGAAACGGTAACGATTACTGGTAAATGGGATCAGCATCGTCAAACGATTGCGGTATCAGAGCTTCATTTTGGACCAGTTGCACGTCAACAAGAAGTAGAGCCTGTATACTCAGTGAAAGGGAAACTTACAGTAAAGCAGATGCGCCGTTTTATTGCCCAAGCATTCAAGGAGTATGGAGAATCTATAGTTGAAGTGCTGCCTGATGGATTGCTTAGTCGATATAAATTATTGCCGCGTTATGAAGCGCTTCGGGCATTGCATTTTCCAGCAGGGCAGGAAGATTTAAAACAAGCACGTCGCCGTTTTGTGTATGAGGAGTTTTTCTTATTTCAGCTGAAAATGCAAACATTACGGAAAATGGAGAGGGAAAATTCGAAAGGGACGAAAAAAGAAATTCCTTCAGCAGAATTGCAAGAGTTTATCGATGCACTTCCGTTTCCGTTAACTGGTGCACAGAGCCGGGTAGTAGATGAAATTATGAAAGATATGGCATCTCCTTATCGGATGAATCGTCTGTTGCAAGGTGATGTAGGTTCTGGGAAAACAGTCGTTGCAGCGATTGGCCTTTATGCAGCGAAATTAGCACATTATCAAGGTGCTTTAATGGTTCCTACAGAAATTTTAGCGGAGCAACATTATCAATCGCTCGCAGAGACGTTCTCACACTTTGGTATGAAGGTTGAATTGCTAACAAGTTCTGTTAAAGGTGTAAGGCGTCGAGAGATTTTGGCTAAATTAGAACAAGGAGAAATAGATATCCTTGTCGGAACACATGCTTTAATTCAAGATGAAGTTATCTTTCATAGGTTAGGTCTCGTTATTACTGATGAACAACATCGATTTGGTGTAGCGCAGCGACGGGTTTTAAGGGAGAAAGGTGAAAGTCCAGATGTATTATTTATGACAGCGACCCCAATTCCACGTACGTTAGCAATTACTGCATTTGGAGAGATGGATGTTTCTATAATCGATGAGATGCCAGCTGGTAGAAAGGTAATTGAAACATACTGGGCAAAACATGATATGTTAGATCGAGTTCTCGGTTTTGTAGAGAAGGAGATAAAAAAAGGGAGACAAGCATATGTAATTTGTCCCCTTATTGAAGAATCTGAGAAACTTGATGTACAAAATGCGATTGACTTACATAGTATGCTGACTTATCACTATCAAGGGAAATGTCAAGTTGGATTAATGCATGGAAGATTATCATCTCAAGAAAAAGAAGAGATAATGGGACAATTTAGTGAAAATAAAGTGCAAATTCTCGTGTCGACAACAGTTGTTGAAGTAGGTGTGAACGTACCGAATGCGACTGTCATGGTTATTTATGATGCAGAACGTTTCGGTTTATCGCAGCTTCATCAGCTCAGGGGACGTGTTGGGCGTGGTAGTGAACAATCATATTGTTTATTAATCGCGGATCCAAAATCGGAAACGGGAAAAGAGCGAATGCGTATTATGACCGAAACGAACGATGGATTTGTATTGTCAGAAAAAGATTTAGAGTTAAGAGGTCCTGGAGATTTCTTTGGAAGTAAGCAAAGTGGTTTACCAGAATTCAAGGTTGCTGATATGGTACATGATTATCGAGCGTTAGAAACTGCAAGACAAGATGCAGCATTACTAGTAGATTCCGAAGCGTTTTGGCATAATGATCAATATGCTTCGCTGCGTACTTATCTTGACGGGACAGGTGTGTTCCAAGGAGAGAAGCTCGATTAAAGGGAGGCAACAAAAGTTTTTGTTGCATTCTACTTTTAATGATTATATACTACTGTTAGTACCTAGTCATAAAAATGGATGGTGCGGTATGAAAAAAAGAAGAAGTAAAAAAGAAAGACAAGAATTATTACAACAAACAATAGAAACGAATCCTTTTATTACGGATGAAGATTTAGCAGAAAAATTTCAAGTGAGTATACAAACCGTACGTCTTGATCGTATGGAATTATCTATTCCTGAATTAAGAGAAAGAATTAAACATGTAGCTACGAAGCAACATGAAGAAGATGTGAAATCTTTACCGTTAGAAGAGGTTGTCGGAGAAATTATCGATATAGAATTAGATAGACATGCGATTTCTATCTTTGAAGTGAAGGTAGAACACGTATTTAAAAGAAATCAGATTGCCCGTGGGCATCATTTGTTTGCACAAGCAAACTCACTAGCTGTTGCAGTTATTGATGAAGAATTAGCTTTAACTGCAAAGTCTACCATTCGATACATTCGTCCTGTAAAATTAGGAGAGCGTGTTGTTGCAAAAGCACGCGTTGAAGATGTAGAGAATGATAAAGGACGGACCGTTGTAAAAGTGCGTAGCTTTGTTGGAGAAGAACTTGTTTTTACAGGCACTTTTGAAATGTATCGATCTAGTAATTATAGTGAGGAAGGTAACAACTTATGAAAATCGCAATAGATGCAATGGGCGGCGATCACGCTCCAAAGGCTGTCGTATTAGGAGCAATGAAAGCTATTAAGGAATATTCTGATTTACATATTACGTTAGTAGGGAAAGAAGAGGAAATTCGTCAATACTTAACGAGTGAAGAACGAATTACTATACTTCATACAGATGAAAAAATCGAATCGACAGATGAACCAGTAAGAGCGGTTCGTCGAAAAAAACAAGCTTCAATGGTACTAGCAGCGCAGCAAGTGAAAGACGGCGTAGCGGATGCTTGTATATCAGCTGGTAGTACAGGAGCTTTAATGGCGGCTGGATTGTTTGTTGTAGGTCGTATGGAAGGAATTGAGCGACCAGCTTTATCCCCTACAATGCCAACTGTTGATGGAGAAGGTTTTGTTATGTTAGATGTTGGAGCGAACGTTGATGCAAAACCAATTCATTTATATCAATATGCAGTAATTGGATCTGTATACGCTGAGAAAGTAAGGGGAATTAAAAATCCTCGCGTTGGACTTTTGAACGTTGGAACAGAGGATGGCAAAGGGAACGAGCTTTCAAAACAAGTCTTTGCAATGCTTAAGGATGCCCCAATTAATTTCGTTGGGAACGTTGAATCAAGAGATTTATTGCAAGGTGTAGCAGATGTTGTTGTGTGTGATGGTTTTACAGGGAATGTAGCGCTAAAATCATTAGAAGGAACGGCACTTGCATTATTCTCTATGTTAAAAGAGCAGTTAATGAGTTCGTTTACGAGTAAATTAGCAGCAGCGGTATTAAAGCCAAAACTTATGGTATTAAAAGATAAAATGGATTATTCGGAGTATGGGGGAGCGGCATTGTTTGGATTGAAAGCTCCTGTCATTAAGGCTCACGGTTCTTCCAATGACCAATCGATATTTAGTGCGATTCGTCAAACGAGAGAAATGGTAGCGAAAGAAGTAATTCCTACTATTTCAAGTGTAATGGAGAAAGAGCCACTCCAATAAGAGGAGGATTTGAAATGGGAAAACTAGCATTTCTTTTTCCGGGCCAAGGTTCACAGGCAGTTGGAATGGGTAAACAGTTAGCGGAGAATAATAAAGAGGTTGCAAATGTGTTTGCAAAAGCAGATGAGGTGTTGCAAGATTCACTTTCAGAAGTGATTTTTGAAGGACCGCAGGAAAAGCTTACGTTAACGACAAATGCGCAGCCTGCCTTATTAACAACGAGTTTTGCTATTTTGACAGCTTTGAAAGAGTATGATATTACACCAGACTTTGTTGCAGGACATAGTTTAGGTGAATATAGCGCTCTTGTAGCAGCGGGTGCAATAACTTTTGAAGACGCTGTATACGCTGTAAGGAAACGTGGGGAATATATGGAAGAAGCTGTTCCTGGCGGAGAAGGTGCAATGGCGGCTATTTTAGGTGCTGATCCACATATGCTGAAACAAGTTACAGAAGAAGTAACAAGTGAAGGATATGCGGTACAAATCGCTAATATGAATAGTACGAAGCAAATTGTGATTTCTGGAACAAAGCAAGGAGTCGAGATTGCTTCTCAAAGAGCGAAAGAAAATGGTGCAAAGAGAGCAATTCCGCTTAAGGTAAGTGGACCGTTCCACTCTTCACTTATGAAGCCGGCAGCTGAGAAGTTCCAAAGTGTCCTAAATGAAATTACAATTCAAGATACGAATATTCCTGTTATCGCAAATGTAACAGCAGACGTTATTACAAGCGGTACACATATTCAAGAAAAGCTAATTGAACAGCTCTATTCGCCTGTCTTATGGTACCCGTCCATTGAAAATATGGTGAGTCAAGGTGTAGATACATTTATTGAGATTGGACCTGGGAAAGTACTTGCTGGACTTATGAAGTCAATTGATTCATCAGTGAAAGCATATGCGATATATGATGAAGAGACATTAAAAGATACCATTTCAAATTTGAGAGGAGAAAACTGATGTTAAAAGGGAAAGTAGCATTAGTAACTGGCGCGTCACGTGGAATTGGTCGTGCGATTGCGATTGATTTAGCGAAACAAGGGGCAAATGTTGTAGTAAATTATGCTGGTAATGAGCAAAAGGCAAATGAAGTAGTTGATGAAATAAAGAAATTAGGTTCGGATGCAATTGCAGTAAGAGCAGATGTTGCAAATGCTGAAGACGTTACAAATATGGTGAAACAAACTGTAGATACATTTGGACAAGTTGATATTCTTGTAAATAATGCAGGTGTAACAAAAGATAATTTATTAATGCGTATGAAAGAAGAAGAATGGGATACAGTTATTAATACAAACCTAAAAGGTGTATTCTTATGTACGAAGGCAGTATCTCGATATATGATGCGTCAACGTCATGGACGTATTATTAATATCGCTTCTGTTGTTGGAGTAACAGGTAATCCAGGACAAGCAAACTATGTTGCTGCTAAAGCGGGTGTAATTGGATTAACAAAAACATCAGCAAAAGAGTTAGCGAGCCGTAATATTACTGTAAATGCAATTGCTCCTGGGTTTATTGCCACAGATATGACAGACGTATTAGATGAAAATATAAAAGCTGAAATGTTAAAATTAATTCCTGTAGCTCAGTTTGGTGAAGCGGAGGATATCGCAAATGTTGTAACTTTCTTTGCTTCTGATCAAAGCAAATATGTTACAGGTCAAACGTTAAATGTTGATGGCGGTATGGTAATGTAATAAAAGAATTGATTTCAGCTAGTTTTTTTGGCCAATATTTAATATAATATTTGAGGGGAGGTGAATGGAATGGCAGATGTTTTAGAGCGTGTAACAAAAATCATCGTTGATCGTTTAGGTGTAGAAGAAACTGAAGTAGTACCAGCTGCGAGCTTTAAAGAAGATTTAGGCGCAGACTCCCTAGATGTAGTAGAACTTGTAATGCAATTGGAAGATGAATTCGAAATGGAAATTTCTGATGAAGATGCTGAAAAGATTGCTACTGTTGGCGATGCTGTGACTTACATAGAGAGTCATCTATAATGCTTAAGTGAAGTCCCGTTTTTTAGCGGGGCTTCTCGGCTTATATCTGGAGGGACTTATGCCGTACCGAAAACATAGAGAAAAAAAATACGAAACAAAATATCGTGAAGCGTTTAAAGTATTTCAAGAAGAAATAGGTATTACGTTTTCTGATGAAAAATTATTGATTCAAGCATTTACGCATTCATCGTATGTGAATGAGCATCGAAAAAAACCGCATGAGGACAATGAGCGTCTTGAATTTCTTGGTGATGCTGTATTGGAACTCACTGTATCGCAGTATCTGTTTCAAAAATATCCGACAATGAGCGAAGGAGAGTTAACAAAACTACGTGCAGCTATTGTATGTGAACCATCTCTTGTTCGTTTTGCAAACGAATTGTCATTTGGTAGCCTTGTTTTATTAGGAAAAGGCGAGGAAATGACGGGTGGACGTGAACGACCAGCTTTATTAGCGGATGTCTTTGAAGCGTTTATTGGTGCCCTTTATCTTGATCAAGGGCTTGAAACAGTTTGGGGATTCTTAAAAGAAGTTGTATATCCGAAAATTAATGAAGGTGCTTTTTCTCATGTGATGGATTATAAGAGTCAATTACAAGAGTTGATTCAGCGTGATGGTAGTGGCAATATTGAGTATCAAATTTTGCAAGAAAAAGGACCGGCTCATAACCGAGAATTTGTGTCACGTGTTACGTTAAATAATGTGGCTTTAGGTCTTGGTAGTGGCAAGTCGAAAAAAGAAGCAGAGCAACAAGCTGCTGCAGAAGCATTGAAAAAATTAAAAGAACAACTATAAGGAATCCCCCTTTGAATGAGGGGGATTCCTTATGCATAGAATGAAACTTTCTTTTTGTTTGTGAATAAAAGGAAGGGAAATCCGTATAATAGCTTGTTTTTGTATAGACAACAGTTATAACAACGGAGAATAGGAGGAAGGCCTTTCGTGTTTTTAAAAAGATTAGAAATAGCAGGATTTAAGTCGTTTGCTGAGCGTGTATCTGTTGATTTTGTCCCAGGTGTAACTTCTGTAGTAGGACCTAATGGAAGTGGGAAAAGTAATATTACTGATGCGATTCGCTGGGTACTTGGTGAACAATCTGCAAAATCGTTACGTGGTGCAAAGATGGAGGATATTATTTTTGCAGGCAGTGATACGAGAAGAGCAGTTAATGTTGCTGAAGTAACATTAACTTTAAATAATGAAGATCAACGTTTGCCGATTGAATATAATGAGGTGTGTGTAACACGTCGTGTATCTCGTTCTGGTGATAGTGATTTTTATATTAATAAACAATCATGTAGATTGAAAGATATTATCGATTTATTTATGGACTCTGGTATGGGAAGAGAAGCTTTTTCGATTATTAGCCAGGGGAAAGTTGAAGAGATTTTAAGTAGTAAATCGGAAGAACGTCGTGGTGTATTTGAAGAAGCTGCTGGAGTGCTGAAATACAAACTTCGTAAAAAGAAAGCTGAAGCAAAATTAGCAGATACACAAGAAAACTTAAATCGTGTACAAGATATCATTCACGAATTAAGTAGTCAAGTAGAACCTTTAGAAAGACAAGCTTCTATTGCGAAAGATTATCTTGAGAAAAAAGAAGAATTAGAGAAAGTAGAAGCGGCGCTTATTGTACATGAAATTGAAGAATTACATGAGAAATGGGAAGCGCTTCGAAATCAGTTTGGGCATAATAAAAACGAAGAAGCTAAAATGTCAACGCATTTACAAAAAGGTGAAGAAGAGCTAGAGGAATTACGAGGACAATTACAAGCTGTAGATGAGTCTGTAGATTCCTTACAAGAAGTACTTCTTCTTTCTAGTAAAGAGCTAGAAAAGTTAGAAGGACAGCGTGAGTTATTAAAAGAGAGAAAACAAAATGCAACGACGCATTGTGCGCAACTCGAGCAGTTAATTGTTGAATTAACAGAGAAAGCTACAAGTTATGATGGTGAAATTGAATCCAGTACAGAAGTGTTGATGCAATTTGTAAATCAAGTAAAAGAGTTGGAAACGAAATTGCATGATAATGAGTTACTGCTTGCAACTTTTGCTGACAATTTAGAGGAACAAATTGAGAATTTAAAAGGTGACTATATTGAACTTTTAAATCAACAAGCTAGTCATCGCAATGAGTTATCTATGATTGAAGAACAATCTAAACAACAAAACTCTAAAAATGAACGCCTTGATGAAGAAAATGCGAAATATGTAGAAATGCGTATGGAAATTACCGCGAAAAAGACGAAGCTTGTGGAAAGTTATGAACAAGTGAAAGAAAAAGTAGCTGGTATCCTTTCGAATATACAAAAGACAGAAGCGGCACTTGGGAAATGCAAGACGCAGTATAGTGAAAATGAAACAAAACTGTATCAAGCGTATCAATTTGTACAACAGGCACGTTCTCGAAAAGAAATGCTAGAAGAGATGCAAGAAGATTACTCTGGTTTCTATCAAGGGGTACGTGAAGTATTAAAAGCTAGAGAAAATAAGCTGCAAGGTATCGAGGGTGCTGTCGCAGAACTGCTAACAGTACCGAAAGAATATGAAATTGCAATGGAAATTGCTCTAGGTGCAGCAATGCAGCATATTGTCGTACAAAAAGAAGAACATGCTCGTAATGCAATTGCGTTTTTAAAACAAAATAAACATGGGCGAGCAACGTTTTTACCGCAAGCTGTTATTAAAAGTAGATCGTTATCATTTGAACAATTACGTACTGTAAATCAACACCCATCGTTTGTAGGTGTGGCGGCAGAACTTGTGCAATATAACAATAAGTATGAAAATGTAGTTTCGAATTTATTAGGTACTGTTATTGTTGCGAAAGATTTACGCGGGGCAAATGAGTTAGCGAAACAACTGCAATACCGTTATCGCATTGTAACAATCGAAGGTGATGTCGTGAACCCTGGTGGTTCTATGACAGGTGGAGCGGTAAAACAGGCGAAATCTTCTTTATTAGGACGTCAACGTGAACTAGAAGAGTGGACGAGCAAGTTAACTGATATGGAAGAGAAAACAACGAAGTTAGAAAACTTTGTTAAAGCAGTAAAGCAAGAGATTCAAGAAAGAGAAGTGCAAATACGCGAACTAAGGCAAAGTGTAGAAGTAGAGCGTGTAGATGAACAGAAATTAAGAGAAGAAATTAATCGTTTAGAATTAGAAGAACATCGTATTAATGATCGTTTATCTATTTACGATTTAGAGATTGAAGGATTCTTACAAGATCAAGTGAAGATACAAGGGCGTAAAGAAGAGCTAGAAAAGATTTTAGCGACTCTTCAAGCGGAGATTACGGGATTAGATAGCAAAATTGTCGCTTTAACAAAACAAAAAAGTGAGCAGCATTCTTCTAAAGAAAAAGTTCAAAAAGAAATGACTGAGTTAAAAGTGTTGGCGGCTGAAAAGCAACAACGCTTATCTAATCAAAAAGAAAAAGTTGAACGATTGACGAAGGAAAAAGAAGAAACGGATGCAACGCTTGTCAAAACGAAAGAGGATTTAGCATTCTTAAAACAAGAAATGACATCGAATTCAAGTGGTGAAGAACAAATTACGAATATGATTGAGAAGAAAGCATATGATCGTAATCAAACTTCAGAGTTAATTCGCTCTCGTCGTGAACAACGCGTATCGTTACAAGAAAGAGTAGAACAGTTAGAGCGTAATCTGAAAGAAACAACAGGTAAGCATAAATACATTCTTGAGATGTTGAAAGATCAAGAAGTAAAAATAAACCGACTTGATGTAGAGTTAGAAAATAGATTACAACATTTACGTGAAACATATACAATTTCATTTGAAGCAGCAAAACTGAAGTATACAATGATAATGCCTGCCGAGGATGCACGTAAAAAGGTGAAACTAATTAAACTATCCATCGAAGAGCTAGGCACAGTAAACTTAGGGGCAATTGAAGAGTATGAGCGTGTAGCAGAGCGTCATACATTCTTACTAGAGCAAAAAGATGACCTAGAAGAAGCGAAAACGACATTACACCAGCTTATTACTGAAATGGATGAAGAGATGAAAAAACGCTTTTCTACTACGTTTGAAGGAATCCGAATGGAGTTTCAATCAGTATTCTCTGAATTATTTGGAGGCGGTAGAGCGGATTTAGTCATGACGAATCCAGAGGACTTATTAAATACGGGTATTGATATTGTAGCGCAACCGCCAGGGAAGAAACTGCAAAACTTAGGTTTACTTTCAGGTGGAGAGCGTGCTTTAACAGCAATTGCGCTGTTATTTGGTATTTTAAAAGTGCGTCCAGTTCCATTCTGTGTACTAGATGAGGTAGAGGCGGCTCTTGATGAGGCGAATGTTGCCCGTTTTGCACAGTATTTAAAGAAATTTAGTGATGAGACACAGTTTATTGTCATTACACATAGAAAAGGTACAATGGAAGAGTCTGACGTATTGTACGGTGTAACGATGCAAGAGTCAGGGGTATCTAAACTTGTTTCGGTTCGTTTAGATGATGGAGAAGAACTAGTGGTAAGTAATTAGGAAGGATGGGACAGTATGAGCTTTTTTAAAAAATTAAAAGAAAAAATTTCAAAACAAACAGATACGGTAACAGAGAAATTTAAACAAGGGTTAGAAAAGACGAGGAATTCGTTTGCAGATAAAGTAAATGATTTAGTTTATCGTTATCGTAAAGTAGATGAAGATTTTTTTGAGGAACTAGAAGAAATTTTAATTGGTGCAGATGTCGGAGTTTCGACGGTAATGGAATTAATTGATCAATTGAAAGAAGAAGTGCAACGTCGTAACATCCAAGATCCAAAAGAAGTACAAGCTGTTATTTCAGAAAAGTTAGTAGGAATTTACAAAGGTGACAGTGAATTTAGCAACGAAATTAATATGCAAGAGGATCAATTAACAGTTGTTTTATTTGTCGGTGTTAATGGCGTAGGAAAAACGACGACGATTGGTAAACTAGCACATAAATTCAAAACAGAAGGTAAGTCTGTCCTATTGGCAGCAGGAGATACATTCCGCGCGGGAGCGATTGAACAATTAGAAGTATGGGGCGATCGCGTTGGTGTAGAAGTGATTAAACAAGGATCAGGATCTGATCCAGCGGCGGTTATGTATGACGCTGTACAAGCTGCGAAAGCACGTAAAGTAGACGTATTACTATGTGACACAGCAGGGCGCTTACAAAATAAAGTAAACTTAATGAAAGAGTTAGAGAAAGTGAAGCGTGTAATTGAGCGTGAAGTACCGGGGGCTCCTCATGAAGTATTACTTGTTATTGATGCAACAACAGGACAAAACGGTTTAAGTCAAGCGAAAACATTCCGTGAAGCAACGAATGTTACTGGTATTGTTTTAACGAAGTTAGATGGAACTGCTAAAGGTGGTATTGTATTAGCGATTCGTAACGAAATGGATGTACCGGTGAAATTTGTTGGATTAGGGGAGCAAATGGATGACTTGCAGCAGTTTGATCCAGAACAATATGTGTATGGTTTATTTGCGAACTTAGTAGAAACAGAAGAAGTGTAAGTGTAAGTGAAAGAAGCGGTATTTTCCGCTTCTTTTTCTATAAAAAATATGTGATGTTAAGAAAAAAACTTGACACTCTTTTGTACTCCATGTAAACTAATTCATGTAAAGGGAAATCACTTAACAAAGGATGATCCAACATGCTCGAGAAAACAACGAGAATGAACTATTTATTTGATTTTTATCAATCGTTGTTAACGCAAAAACAAAGAAGTTATATGTCGCTTTATTATCTAGATGATTTATCTCTTGGTGAAATTGCGGAAGAATTTGATGTAAGTCGCCAAGCCGTGTATGATAACATTAAACGGACTGAAGCGATGCTTGAAGAATATGAAGATAAATTAGTATTACTTCAAAAGTTTCAAGAGCGACAGCGACTTGTTGCAAAGCTAAAACAGCTAATCAGCGAAGAAGAGCATGTGAATGAAGAAATGAAACAAGTTGTTGAAGCTATCGAAAAATTAGATTAGGAGGGCGGCAATATGGCATTTGAAGGATTAGCCGACCGACTTCAACAGACAATGCAAAAAATCCGCGGCAAAGGAAAAGTTTCTGAAGCCGATGTGAAAGAAATGATGAGAGAAGTTCGTCTAGCTCTTTTAGAAGCGGACGTTAACTTTAAAGTAGTAAAAGATTTTGTAAAGCGTGTGTCTGAACGTGCTGTCGGACAAGATGTAATGACAAGTTTGACACCTGGACAACAAGTAATTAAAGTCGTACAGGAAGAACTTACAGAACTTATGGGCGGAGAGCAAAGCAAAATTGCTGTTGCTAATAGGCCACCGACTGTTATAATGATGGTTGGTCTGCAAGGTGCGGGTAAAACAACGACGACAGGTAAGCTTGCGAATTTGCTTCGTAAAAAGCATAATCGTAAACCAATGCTTGTTGCAGCGGATATTTACCGTCCAGCAGCGATTAAACAGCTTGAAACATTAGGGAAGCAATTGGACATGCCTGTATTCTCTTTAGGAGATCAAGTAAGTCCTGTTGAAATTGCGAAACAAGCGATTGCAAAAGCAAAAGAAGATCATCACGATTATGTTTTAATCGATACAGCAGGTCGTCTGCATATTGATGAAGAACTAATGGATGAATTAGCGAAAGTGAAAGAAGTTGCGAAACCGGATGAAATTTTCCTTGTTGTCGATGCGATGACGGGTCAAGACGCGGTAAATGTTGCACAAAGTTTCCATGAACAGTTAGGTTTAACAGGTGTTGTATTAACGAAATTAGATGGTGATACGCGCGGTGGTGCGGCATTATCTATTAAGGCTGTAACAAATACACCGATTAAATTTGCTGGTATGGGTGAAAAACTAGATGCGATTGAAGCGTTCCATCCAGAGCGTATGGCATCCCGTATTTTAGGGATGGGAGACGTCTTAACATTAATTGAAAAAGCGCAAGCTACAGTTGATGAAGAGAAAGCAAAAGAACTTGAGCAAAAAATGCGTACGCTTTCGTTTACGCTTGACGATTTCCTAGAACAACTTGGACAAGTGCGTCAACTTGGACCACTTGATGAATTGTTAGGAATGCTTCCTGGTGCAAATAAAATTAAAGGGCTGAAAAATGCGCAAGTTGATGAAAAACAAATTGGGCATATTGAGGCAATTATTCGTTCTATGACTAAATTAGAGCGAGAACAACCGGAAATAATCAATGCTAGTCGCAAAAAGCGCATTGCCAAAGGTAGCGGTACAACGGTACAAGAGATCAATCGTTTAATCAAGCAATTTGATGATATGAAAAAGATGATGAAAACGATGACTGGAATGCAAAAAGGTAAGAAAAAAGGACTAGGTGGATTGAAGTTTCCATTCATGTAAGGAAAAAAGATGGCTCTGTTAAGAAAAAATACTTTACAAAGCAATAGTCTTTTTGCTAATATAATTATCTGTGTGAAATAAATTCGGAGGTGCTTTATAAATGGCAGTTAAAATTCGTTTAAAACGTATGGGAGCTAAAAAAACTCCTTTCTATCGTGTAGTTGTTGCAGATTCTCGTTCTCCTCGTGACGGACGTTTCATTGAGGAAATCGGTACTTACAATCCGGTTGCTCAACCAGCTGAAGTTAAGATCAACGAAGAAGCAGCATTAAAATGGTTAGGAAATGGTGCTAAACCATCTGATACAGTTCGTAACTTATTCTCTAACCAAGGTATCATGGAGAAATTCCACTTATCTAAACAAGGTAAGTAATTGAGGCAATGACTATGAAGAAGTTAGTCGAGACGATTGTCAAGCCTCTTGTCGATCATCCTGAAGATGTAAAAGTTACACAGGAACTTTACAACGGAGAGATAAAGTATCGATTAACTGTACATCCTGAGGATGTTGGAAAAGTCATTGGAAAGCAAGGGAGAGTTGCGAAAGCAATTCGAATGCTCTTGTATTCAGTGGGACATCATAATGATGAAAAAGTAACACTGGAAATTCAATAAACGTAAAAAGGGCGAGGAGTTATTTCCTCTCCCTTTTTTAACATTTAAAGAGAAGTTGCATGTTCCATATATGAAATGGAAATGCTTAATTTATATAGAAACCAGGGGTGACATACTATTTATGACAAAGTGGTTTAACGTAGGGAAAATTGTAAATACTCATGGCGTAAGAGGAGAAATTCGTGTTATTTCTCGTACTGATTTTCCAGAAGAGCGATATAAAGTAGGAAACACATTATACATAAGTAATGAGAAAAGTACAGACTACCTTCCGGTGAAAGTAACTTCTCATCGTCAACATAAGACATTTGATTTATTAACATTTGAAGGATACAACAATGTAGATGAAGCAGAGAAGTTTAAAGGTTCTTTAATAAAAGTACCAGAAGAGCAGTTAGGCGAACTAGCTGAAGGCGAATACTACTACCATGAAATTATTGGTTGCAGTGTTGTAACGGAAGAAGGAGAAGCGTTAGGAACAATAAAAGAAATTTTATCTCCTGGCGCAAATGATGTTTGGGTAATTAAACGTCCAAAAGGTCAAGATCTATTAATTCCTTATATTGATGATGTTGTACTTCAAGTTAACATTGAGAATAAATTAGTAACCATTCATGTAATGGAAGGATTGCTATAATGAAAATTGACATTTTAACATTGTTTCCAGATATGTTTACGGGTGTGTTTGGATCTTCAATTTTAAAGAAAGCACAAGAAAAAGAAGCGGTAGAGCTTCGTGTTGTCAATTTCCGCGATTATACAACGAGTAAGCATAATAGCGTAGATGATTATCCGTATGGTGGTGGAGCTGGGATGGTATTAACCCCTCAGCCTATCTTTGATGCAGTGGAAGAGTTAACGAAGGAAACAGACCGTAAACCGAGAGTTGTTTTAATGTGTCCACAAGGAGAGCGTTTTACGCAGAAGAAGGCAGAAGAGCTTGCTGAAGAAGAGCATGTTATTTTTGTGTGTGGTCATTATGAAGGGTACGATGAACGAATTCGTGAGCATCTCGTAACAGATGAGATTTCTATTGGTGACTACGTATTAACCGGCGGAGAGTTAGCCTCTATGGTTATTACTGATAGTGTCGTGCGTCTTCTGCCAGGAGTGTTAGGAAATCATGCTTCACAAGTTGAGGATTCGTTTAGTACAGGTTTATTAGAGCATCCTCATTATACACGTCCAGCTGATTTTCGTGGTATGAAGGTACCTAATGTATTAATGTCAGGAAATCATAAAAATATTGATGAATGGCGACACAAAGAATCACTACGTCGTACGTACACGCGTAGACCGGATTTACTGGAAGAACGAGAATTATCTAAGCAAGAAGTGAAATGGCTAGAACAGATTAAAGAAGACAAGTAAGGGCTAGATATATTTTCTATTGCAACAGTCCTAGCAATATGCTATTATAACACTTGTGCTACTGAAATCAGTGGCCGTATTAACGATGTTCCGCTGTAATTTATTAAGACTTTATAAGAGCATCTGTTTAAAGGAGAGAATTTAATATGCAACAATTAATCGCAGAAATTACTCAAGGCCAATTAAAAACTGACCTTCCTTCATTCCGTCCTGGAGACACTTTACGTGTACACGTAAAAGTAGTTGAGGGAACTCGTGAAAGAATTCAGCTTTTCGAAGGTGTTGTAATTAAACGTCGTGGTGGCGGAATCAGTGAAACATTCACAGTTCGTAAGATTTCTTACGGTGTAGGTGTTGAGCGTACATTCCCAGTTCACACGCCAAGAATCGCGAAACTTGAAGTACTTCGTCGTGGTAAAGTACGTCGTGCTAAGTTATACTACTTACGTAACCTTCGCGGTAAAAAAGCACGTATTAAAGAAATTCGATAAGACATGTATGGGAGCTTGTAAATGCACAAGCTCCCTTTTTCCAATCTATATAAAATTTTGATATAATACGAGCAGCTTACATAATCGTGGAGGGGAAATGCATGAAGAAAGAAAAGAGTTCACTTTGGGAATGGATCAAGGCAATTTTGATTGCTGTTGTATTAGCGGGTGTTATTAGACAGTTTTTCTTTGCGCCAATTCTCGTAGATGGAGTGTCGATGGCGTCTACTTTACATGATCGCGATCGAATGATTGTCAATAAAATTGGTTATCACATAGGAGATCCGAAACGATTTGATATTATCGTATTCCGAGCAACGGAAGATAAGGATTATATTAAGCGTATTATCGGCCTGCCAGGCGATGAAATAGAGTATCGTAATGATAAACTATATGTTAACGGAAAGGCTTATGAGGAGCCGTATTTAGACAAGCAGAAAAAACGAATTGCTGACGGACCGCTTACATATGATTTTACTCTTGAAGAAATGACAGGGAAGAAAACTGTTCCAGAAGGTCAATTATTTGTTTTAGGCGATAATCGTCGTTTTAGTAAAGATAGTCGCTCGATTGGTACAATTTCAATGGACCAAGTGATTGGAAAAGCAAATATACTATATTGGCCTTTAAAAGATGCTCGTATTGTGAAATAAAAGAAAAAGAAGGTGGCAACATGGTAATTCAATGGTTCCCGGGACATATGGCAAAGGCTAGACGCCAAGTAACAGAAAAATTAAAGTTAATTGATGTTGTAATTGAGCTTGTAGATGCTCGATTACCTTTATCTTCTCGAAATCCAATGATCGATGAGATCATTACACATAAACCGAGGCTTGTTGTTTTAAATAAAGCGGATATGGCAGATGATCGTTTAACAAAGCAATGGATCGCATATTTTAAAGAAAAAGACCAAATGGCAATTTCAATTAACGCACAAGCTGGACAAGGTATGAAGGAAATTGCAGCAGCTTGTAAAGTGTTGGTGAAAGAAAAATTTGATAAAATGGCTGCAAAAGGTATTAGACCGAGAGCGATTCGTGCATTAATTGTAGGTATACCGAATGTTGGTAAATCTACGTTAATTAATAAGTTAGCGAAGAAAAATATTGCTAAAACAGGAGATCGCCCTGGTGTAACAACAGCTCAACAATGGATTAAAGTTGGGAAGGAAATGGAACTGTTAGATACACCTGGTATTTTATGGCCTAAATTTGAAGATCAACTAGTGGGTCTTCGTTTAGCGACAACAGGCGCAATTAAAGATTCAATTTTAAATTTACAAGATGTTGCTGTTTACGCACTACGTTTTATGGAGAAACATTATCCAGAACGTTTGAAAGAGCGATATAATTTAAATGAAATTCCAGAAGATATTGTAGAGTTATTCGATGCAATTGGAAAAAATAGAGGCTGTTTAATGGGCGGCGGAATGATTGATTATGATAAAACATCTGAGCTTGTACTTCGTGAGCTTCGCGGTGGAAAACTTGGAAAAATGACGTTTGAAACACCGGAAGAGTTTGCAGAGCAGACAGAAGATGCAGAAAAAATAGAAGAAGTATAAGACGTGCGTTAGTACGTCTTTTCTTTTTTGTATATAAAGGGAGTGGCATGAATGCAAAAAGTGACTATTCAAGAAGCGGAACGTTTACTGCATGAAATAATGAGTGAAGAAGATGATCGCTTTCAACTATTAATGAAAGACGAGCGAAAAGGGATACAAAAGCTCATTTTGAAGTGGCATAAACAAAAAGAATTAGCGCAGAAAGAAAAAGAAAAGTTTTTCGAAATGTCTAGGTACGAGATTGCATTACGTGAAAAAGGGCTCACACTTATCGCGGGTATAGATGAAGTAGGGCGTGGGCCACTAGCTGGGCCTGTCGTGACGGCAGCTGTTGTCCTTCCGGAAGATTTTTATATTCCAGGGTTAAATGACTCGAAAAAGCTGAGTGAGGCGAAGCGAGAGCGTTTTTATGATGAAATCAAAGCACAAGCAATTGCAATTGGAGTTGGAATTGTATCACCACAAATTATTGATGAGATAAATATTTATCAAGCGACGAAACAAGCGATGTTAGATGCTGTTGCGAATTTATCTTGTGCACCAGAATATTTATTAATTGATGCGATGAAACTTCCTACACCAATTCCGCAAACATCCATCATTAAAGGTGATGCGAAAAGTATTTCTATTTCAGCTGCATCCATTATTGCGAAGGTAACGAGAGATCGTATGATGAAAGAACTTGGAGAAAAGTATCCTGCATATGGATTTGAGCAACATATGGGATATGGTACAAAACAACATTTAGAAGCGATTGAAGCGCATGGAGTATTAGAAGAACATCGGAAATCGTTTGCACCAATTAAAGATATGATTCAAAAATAAGCTGCGAATATGCAGCTTATTTTTTTATTTTGGTATATGAACATTATTATTTTCAAAAAAGAATAAAGCGATTTCAGTTTTCTGACACTTTATTGTAGACAGCGTGCCAATCATCTTATACAATGGCAATGTAATGTTTTTTAAACATTAAAAAACTTTTCGAGTAAAACAGGAAAACAGGGGAGGATGGGACCATGAATATCCATGAGTACCAAGGTAAGGCAGTCCTTAGAAGCTATGGGGTTAGCGTTCCGAACGGGAAGGTTGCATTTACAGTAGAAGAAGCTGTAGAAGCAGCGAAAGAATTAGGAACGGATGTATGTGTAGTAAAAGCACAAATTCACGCTGGTGGACGCGGCAAAGCTGGCGGAGTAAAAGTTGCAAAAAATTTAGATGAAGTTCGTACATATGCAGAGAGCATTTTAGGAACTACACTTGTGACACATCAAACAGGTCCTGAAGGTAAGGAAGTAAAACGCTTACTTATCGAAGAAGGTTGCGATATTAAGAAAGAATATTATGTTGGTCTAGTTTTAGATCGTGCAACTTCTCAAGTTGTTTTAATGGCATCTGAAGAAGGTGGAACAGAAATTGAAGAAGTAGCAGAACAAACACCTGAAAAGATCTTTAAAGAATACATTGATCCAGCAGTAGGCTTGCAAGGCTTCCAAGCACGCCGAATCGCATTTAACATCAATATTCCAAAAGAGCTTGTAGGACAAGCTGTGAAGTTTATGATGGGCTTATACCGTGCGTTTATCGAAAAAGATTGCTCTATCGCGGAGATTAATCCACTTGTTACAACAGGTGACGGTAAAGTTATGGCATTAGATGCAAAATTAAACTTTGATTCTAATGCTTTATATCGCAATAAAGACATTTTAGAACTTCGTGATCTTGATGAAGAAGATTCAAAAGAAATTGAAGCTTCTAAATATGACTTAAACTACATTCCTTTAGATGGAAATATCGGTTGTATGGTTAATGGTGCAGGTTTAGCGATGGCTACAATGGATATCATTAAACATTACCATGGCGATCCAGCTAACTTCTTAGATGTTGGTGGCGGTGCAACAGCTGAAAAAGTTACAGAAGCATTCAAAATTATCCTTTCTGACAAAAATGTAAAAGGTATCTTTGTTAACATTTTTGGTGGCATTATGAAGTGTGATGTTATCGCAGAAGGTGTTATTGAAGCGACGAAACAAGTAGGTCTTGAATTGCCTTTAGTTGTACGTCTTGAAGGTACAAACGTAGAGTTAGGTAAGAAAATTTTAAATGAGTCTGGCTTAAATATTGTTGCAGCAGAATCTATGGCAGACGGTGCACAAAAAATTGTTTCACTAGTGGGCTAATAGAAAGCGGGGGAGAAAAATGAGCGTATTAGTTAATAAAGATACAAAAGTTATTGTTCAAGGTATTACAGGTTCTCAAGGATTATTCCACACAAAACAAATGATTGAATACGGTACGAAAATTGTCGGTGGTGTAACGCCAGGTAAAGGTGGCACTGATATTGAAGGTGTACCAGTATTTGATACTGTAGAAGATGCAGTGAAAGCAACAGGCGCAAATGCTTCAGTTGTATACGTTCCACCCGCTTTTGCGGCTGATGCAATTATGGAAGCAGTTGATGCAGAAATCGATTTAGTAGTATGTATTACTGAAGGAATTCCTGTATTAGATATGGTAAACGTAAAGAGATATATGGCAGGTAAACATACACGTTTACTTGGACCAAACTGTCCTGGTGTTATTACGCCTGATGAATGCAAAATTGGTATTATGCCAGGTTACATTCATAAAAAAGGCCATGTAGGTATCGTATCTCGCTCTGGTACATTAACGTATGAGGCTGTACATCAGTTAACACAAGAAGGTATTGGCCAATCTACTGCTGTAGGTATCGGTGGGGACCCAGTTAACGGTACGGACTTTATTGATGCGTTAAAAGCATTTAATGAAGATGAAGAAACGCATGCTGTAATTATGATTGGTGAAATCGGTGGTACAGCGGAAGAAGAGGCAGCTGAATGGGTGAAAGCTAATATGACAAAACCTGTTGTAGGCTTCATTGGTGGCCAAACAGCGCCTGCAGGCAAACGTATGGGCCATGCTGGTGCAATCATTTCTGGTGGTAAAGGAACTGCTGCTGAAAAGATTAAAACGATGGAAGCTTGTGGTATTAAAGTAGCGGAAACTCCAGCGGTTATGGGCGAAACGCTAATCTCTGTCTTAAAAGAAAAAGGTCTATTTGAGACTTGTAAAAACTACTAATCTGTTGAAAGACACCTTCTTGCTTGAAGGTGTCTTTTTACGTAATTCTTGTTTACATAATAAAAATTATGGGTAAGGAGAATTAAGATGAAAAGAGAACGATTATTACATCTTCATTATTTTTTAGCAGATCATTGGAAGGCGATGGAAAGACTACTATATGTCGATCCTGAATTGAAGGGAATATACACTTTTAATGCAACACAAATGGAATACTACACTGGAATATCCTCGAAAAAATCTTCAGAATTAGTACGTTTTCTTCAAAGTTCAAATCTCTCGCAATATATATCTTATTTAGAGAAAAATCGAATCTTTTATATGACTATCTGTGATGAAGATTATCCACAATTATTACGTGAAATACAAGATTCGCCCTTTGTGTTATATGGAAAAGGTGAGAAGGATTTTCTCAATAAGGCGAATAAATTAGCGGTTATTGGAACGAGAGAACCGACTTTATATGGGCATGAGAGTTTACAATTTATTTTACACCCATTATTAGAAAGAGAATGGCTTATTGTCAGTGGGTTTGCAAGAGGGATAGATACAATGGCTCATGAAATTACAGTAAGACGGCATTGTCCGACTATTGCAATACTAGGACATGGATTATCGTATATGTATCCAAAAGAGAATAGACATTTATATGAAACATGGAATGAATATATATTGTTATTAACAGAGTATCCGCCGCACTATGCACCGAAAAAATGGTATTTTCCAAAAAGGAACCGAATCATTAGTGGTATAAGTAAGGGTGTTTTAGTTGTAGAAGCGAAATCAAGAAGTGGAACACTTATTACTGCGGACCTTGCTTTAGAGCAAAATAGAGAGGTATTTGCACTTCCTGGACCTATATTTATAGATAGTGCATCAGGAACGAATCATCTAATTCAACAAGGAGCAAAACTAGTAAGAAATGCAGAAGATATCTTGGAAGAGATTTTAAATTAACCTTATATTTTCATGTTTTTATTAAACAATTATTGACAAATGGTAGAAAGGCACTGTATGGTATATTCATTCTTGATTGACAAAAACAAGAGAAATCAATAAGATTGATGAAGACTTGAATCCACCTCTTAAGGAGGCACTAGCATGTCAGATTACCTCGTAATCGTGGAGTCGCCTTCTAAGGCGAAGACCATTGAGAAATATTTAGGGAAAAAATACAAAGTTGTCGCGTCTATGGGACACGTTCGCGATTTACCTAAAAGCCAAATGGGGATAGAAGTAAAGAACAACTTCACCCCGAAGTATATTACCATTCGTGGTAAAGGTCCCGTCTTAAAAGATTTAAAATCAGCGGCAAAAAAAGCAAAGAAAGTCTATCTCGCGGCCGATCCAGACCGCGAAGGGGAAGCAATTGCTTGGCATTTAGCCAATACGTTAAATGTGGACGTTGAATCAGATTGCCGAGTTGTGTTTAATGAGATTACAAAAGATGCAATAAAAGAATCATTTAAACATCCTCGTGCGATTAATATGGATTTAGTAGATGCACAACAAGCAAGACGTATACTAGATCGTCTTGTGGGTTACAATATTAGTCCTTTATTATGGAAGAAAGTAAAAAAAGGATTAAGTGCAGGACGCGTACAATCTGTAGCAGTTCGTTTAATTATCGAACGTGAAAAAGAAATTCAAATCTTTGAGCCTGAAGAATTCTGGACAATCAAGACAGAATTTGTGAAGGGGAAAGACACATTTGAAGCAAGTTTTTACGGTGTAGATGGTGAAAAAGTTCAATTAACGAATGAAACGCAAGTGAATGAAATAATTGAACAGATGAAAGATAATGCGTTTTCAGTTGAAAATGTAACGCGAAAAGAGCGAAAACGTAATCCTGCATTACCGTTTACAACATCTTCCTTGCAACAAGAGGCAGCTCGTAAGTTAAACATGCGAGCAAAGAAAACAATGATGCTCGCGCAGCAATTGTATGAAGGGATAGATCTTGGCAAGCAAGGAACTGTAGGTCTTATTACGTATATGAGAACTGACTCAACACGTATCTCAGAAACAGCTCAAACAGAGGCGCGTACTTACATTACTGAGGCGTTTGGTGCGGAATACATAGGAACAGAAAAGAAGAAAGAAACGAAAAAGTCGAACGCACAAGATGCGCATGAGGCAATTCGTCCTACTTCGGTAATGAGAAGGCCAGAGGAACTAAAGAGTTTCTTAAGTCGTGATCAACTTCGGTTGTATAAACTGATTTGGGAGCGATTTGTTGCAAGTCAAATGGCGTCTGCTATAATGGATACTGTGACAGCTAGACTCATTAATAACAATGTTCAGTTCCGTGCAAGTGGATCGGTTGTAAAGTTTCCAGGATTTATGAAAGTGTATGTAGAGTCGAAAGATGACGGGGCTGAAGAAAAGGATAAAATGTTGCCACCTTTAGAAGTAGGGGAAACGGTATTTTCGAAGGATTTAGAACCGAAGCAACACTTTACACAACCTCCGCCGCGCTATACAGAGGCTCGTCTAGTAAGAACACTTGAAGAGCTTGGAATTGGAAGACCATCGACTTACGTACCGACACTTGAAACGATTCAAAAACGTGGATACGTAGGTTTGGATAATAAACGCTTTGTTCCAACTGAACTTGGTGAAATAGTAATTGAACTTATTTTAGAGTTTTTCCCAGAAATTATTAACATTGAATTTACTGCTAACATGGAGCAAAGTCTTGATGAAGTAGAAGAAGGAAATGCGAATTGGGTAAAAATTGTTGATGATTTCTACGTAGGCTTTGAACCGCGTTTAGAAAAAGCGGAAAAAGAAATGCGTGAAGTGGAAATTAAAGATGAACCAGCTGGGGAAGACTGTGAATTGTGTGATCACCCAATGGTCTTTAAAATGGGTAAATACGGGAAATTTATGGCTTGTTCGAATTTCCCAGATTGTCGTAATACAAAACCGATTGTGAAAGAAATCGGTGTTACTTGTCCGAAGTGTGATAAAGGTCAAATTATTGAACGCCGTAGTAATAAAAAGAAACGTCTTTTCTATGGATGCGGTACGTATCCAGAGTGTGACTTTGTATCTTGGGATAAACCAATTGGTCGTAAATGTCCGAAGTGCGAAGGTATGCTTGTAGAGAAGAAGTTGAAAAAAGGCGTGCAAGTACAATGTATTTCGTGTGATTATGAAGAAGAACAACAAATGTGAGCGTAACTGCTCACATTTTTTTCGGGAAGAAAAGGAAAGGTGATTAATATGACAACACAAGTAGTAAACGTCATTGGCGCAGGTCTTGCAGGAAGTGAAGCAGCTTACCAAATTGCAAAACGTGGTGTCCAAGTAAAATTATATGAAATGAGACCAGTAAGGCAAACACCAGCTCATCACACAGATAAATTTGCAGAGTTAGTATGCAGTAACTCGCTTCGCGCAAACACATTAACAAACGCTGTTGGTGTTATTAAAGAAGAAATGCGTCTAATGGACTCTGTTATTATTCGTGCAGCTGATGAGTGCTCTGTACCAGCAGGGGGGGCTTTAGCTGTAGATCGTCATGAATTTGCGGCAAAGGTAACGGAGTATGTGAAAAACCATCCGAACGTAACTGTGATGAATGAAGAAATTACTGAAATTCCAGAAGGGCCTACTGTTATCGCGACAGGTCCACTTACGTCTCCTGATCTTGCTGCACAATTAAAAGAATTAACAGGTGAAGATTATTTTTATTTCTATGATGCTGCAGCACCGATTGTTGAGAAAGACAGCATTGATATGAATAAAGTATATTTAAAATCTCGTTACGATAAAGGTGAAGCTGCATATTTAAACTGCCCAATGACGGAAGAGGAATTTGACCGTTTTTACGAGGCTTTAATTGCTGCTGAAACAGTACCTTTAAAAGAATTTGAAAAAGAAATTTTCTTTGAGGGTTGTATGCCAGTAGAAGTTATGGCAAGTAGAGGAAGACAGACGTTAGTATTTGGACCAATGAAACCTGTTGGATTAGAAGATCCGAAAACAGGGAAAACGCCATATGCTGTTGTTCAGTTACGTCAAGATGATGCAGCAGGAACGTTATACAATATCGTAGGTTTCCAAACGCATTTAAAGTGGGGACCACAAAAAGAAGTGTTACAGTTGATTCCAGGACTGGAAAACGCAGAGATTGTACGTTATGGTGTAATGCATCGTAATACGTTTATTAATTCACCTAACTTACTTCGTCCAACATATCAATATAAACAACGTGATGATTTATTCTTCGCTGGTCAAATGACTGGAGTAGAGGGATATGTTGAATCGGCAGCATCAGGATTACTAGCAGGTATTAACGCTGCTCGACTTGTGAAAGGTGAAGAGCCGGTTGTATTACCATCTGTAACTGCAATGGGAAGTATGGCGAATTATATTACTGCGACAAATGCGAAAAACTTCCAACCAATGAATGCGAACTTCGGTCTGTTTGCACCGTTAGAGAAGAAAATTAAGAAAAAAGCAGAACGAAATGAAGCCTATGCAACACGCGCTTTAGAAACAATTCAAAATTTTGTAAATATTTAGTTAAATTTCTTGCAAAGGCTACTAAGTTGTGATACGATTTAGTAGCCTTTATTGAGGTGAACTGTGTGAATGTGAAGAAATTGTTACAATTATTCGTTGGATATTTACAAATTGAAAGAAATTATTCAAAATATACAATTGCAAGTTATCAAAATGATTTAGAACATTTTGTGCAATTTATGGAGCGAGAAGGCATATCCTCTTTTTTAGATGTTACATACGCGGATGTTCGTTTGTACTTAACGACGTTGCACGATGAAAAGTTAGCCCGTAAATCTGTCGCAAGAAAAGTATCAAGCTTACGAAGTTTATATCGTTTTTTGATGCGTGAAGGTTATCGGAAAGATAATCCGTTTGCACTTGCGTCACTCCCCAAAAAAGAATTGTCAATCCCAAAGTTTTTATATGCTGAAGAATTAGAGGAATTGTTTGAAGTTTCTGATACGGAAACGCCGCTAGGTCAAAGGAATCAAGCTTTATTAGAATTGATGTATGCGACTGGAATCCGTGTGAGTGAATGTGTCAATTTACAACTTACCGATATTGACTTCGCGGTGGGAACAATTTTAGTAATGGGAAAAGGAAAAAAACAAAGGTATATTCCGTTCGGAAGCTATGCGCAAGATGCTTTAATTACTTATATAGAGAACGGGAGAAAACAGTTAGCTCACAAAACTGAAGAACACTCTCATATGGTATTTTTAAATGCGAAAGGCACGCCGCTAACAAGTCGAGGGGTACGCTATGTATTAAACGAACTCATTAAGAAAGCTTCACTGACAATGCGGATCAGTCCCCATATGTTAAGGCATACATTTGCTACACATATGTTAGATGAAGGGGCAGATTTACGTACTGTACAGGAGCTACTCGGTCATGAGAATTTGTCGACGACACAAATTTATACGCATGTCTCTAAAGAAAGATTGCGTTCGGTCTACATGAAGCATCACCCACGGGCATAAATTGCTTTTAAAGCTATAAAAACATATAAAGGAGTTTTTTCTATGGGAAATTTCCACGCTACAACGATATTTGCAGTTCATCATAATGGAGAATGTGCAATGGCTGGAGATGGCCAGGTGACGATGGGAAATGCAGTTGTAATGAAACATACAGCTCGTAAAGTCCGTAAACTTTTCCAAGGGAAAGTTTTAGCTGGCTTTGCAGGTTCCGTTGCTGACGCATTTACTCTTTTTGAAATGTTTGAAGGAAAATTAGAAGAGTACAATGGAAACTTGCAGCGTGCTGCAGTTGAGATGGCAAAACAATGGCGTGGCGACAAAATGTTACGTCAACTAGAAGCGATGCTCATTGTCATGGATAAAACAACTATGCTTCTTGTTTCAGGTACAGGAGAAGTAATCGAACCAGATGATGGTATTTTAGCGATTGGATCTGGTGGGAATTATGCGCTTTCTGCAGGTCGTGCTTTAAAACAATATGCAAGTGAACATTTAACAGCGAAGCAAATTGCGAAAGCGAGTTTAGACATTGCTGGCGATATTTGTGTTTATACAAACCACAATATAATTGTGGAAGAATTGTAGAATCGTAAGGGAGGCATTTTATATGCATTTACATTTTACTCCGCGTCAAATTGTGGAAAAATTAGATCAATACATTATCGGTCAAAAAGATGCGAAGAAAGCGGTTGCTGTAGCTTTAAGAAATCGATATCGTCGAAGTAAATTAGCTGAAAATCTACGTGATGAAATTGCGCCTAAAAATATTTTAATGATTGGACCAACGGGTGTTGGTAAAACAGAGGTAGCACGACGAATGGCGAAACTCGTTGGAGCACCTTTTATTAAGGTTGAAGCTACGAAATTTACAGAAGTTGGATATGTAGGTAGAGATGTAGAATCGATGGTACGTGACCTTGTGGAAACGTCAGTTCGTATCGTGAAAGAAGAAATGGTAGTTAAAGTACAAGATAAAGCAGAAGAACAAGCGAACCAACGTCTTGTAGAAATTTTAGTGCCGAGTCCAGAGAAACAATCTGGATTTAAAAACCCATTAGAAATGCTATTTGGTGGTGCTCAAAATTCGAATCAAACATCTGATGCACAGGAAGATGTTGAAATCGAAAAGAAACGTCAAGATGTGGAAAGAAAGCTTGCTGCAGGACTTCTTGAAGATGAAATTGTATCGATTGAAGTGACTGAGCAACAGTCTTCCATGTTCGATATGTTACAAGGAACTGGCATGGAACAAATGGGGATGAATTTCCAAGATGCATTAGGAAGTTTTATGCCGAAAAAAACAAAAAAACGTAAACTTTCTGTAAAAGAAGCAAGAAAACTCTTGACAAATGAGGAAGCACAGCGCTTAATTGATATGGATGAAGTTACACAAGAGGCTGTTTATCGTGCTGAACAGCTCGGGATTATTTTTATCGATGAAATTGACAAAATTGCTGGTAAGCAGTCGAATAGCGTAGATGTATCACGTGAAGGTGTGCAACGTGACATTCTGCCGATTGTAGAAGGATCGAATGTTGCGACAAAATACGGATCAGTAAAAACGGATTATATTTTATTCGTTGCAGCTGGAGCGTTTCATATGTCTAAACCGTCGGATTTAATTCCGGAACTGCAAGGGAGATTTCCGATTCGAGTAGAATTAACAAAATTATCGACAGATGATTTTGTTAAAATATTAATCGAGCCTGACAATGCGTTAATTAAACAATATATGGCTTTATTAGCGACTGAAGGTATAGAAATTGAATTTTCAGACGAAGCTATTCGTAAGATTGCTGAGATTGCTTATCAAGTTAATCAGGATACAGATAATATTGGAGCAAGAAGACTTCATACGATTATGGAGAAGCTCCTTGAAGATTTATCGTTTGAAGCATCTGAAATTACGTTAGAGAAAATAACGATAACGCCTCAGTACGTTGAGGAGAAATTAGCAACGATTGCTAAAAATAAAGATGTGAGCCAGTTTATTTTGTAATTGTGTCATCAGGTGACTCGCCCTAGTTTCCAAGTGATGAAAAAATATGTGAGTAACATGTAGGAGGAACTTTTGAAATGGAATTATTAGCAAAAACAAGAAAATTAAATGCGTTATTACAGAGCGCAGCAGGAAAGCCTGTAAACTTTAGAGAAATGTCTGACACAATGTGTGAAGTAATCGAAGCGAACGTATTCGTAGTAAGTCGTCGTGGTAAATTACTAGGTTATGCAATTCACCAACAAATTGAGAATGAGCGTATGAAACAAATGCTTGCAGAGCGTCAATTCCCGGAAGAATACACACAAAGCTTATTCAACATTACAGAAACATCTTCTAACTTAGATGTAAACAGTGCTTACACAGCATTCCCAGTAGAAAATAGAGAATTATTCGGTCAAGGTTTAACTACAATCGTACCAATCGTTGGTGGCGGTGAGCGTCTAGGTACATTAGTATTAGCTCGTCTTGGTCAAGAGTTCTTAGACGATGATTTAATCCTTGCTGAATACAGTTCAACTGTAGTAGGTATGGAAATCTTACGTGAAAAAGCGGAAGAAATCGAAGAGGAAGCACGTAGTAAAGCTGTTGTTCAAATGGCGATTAGCTCATTATCTTACAGTGAGTTAGAAGCAATTGAGCATATCTTCGAAGAATTAAATGGAACAGAAGGTTTACTAGTTGCAAGTAAAATTGCTGATCGCGTAGGAATTACTCGTTCTGTAATCGTAAATGCATTACGTAAATTAGAAAGTGCTGGTGTTATTGAGTCTCGCTCTTTAGGTATGAAAGGAACATACATTAAAGTGCTAAACGACAAGTTTCTACAGGAACTTGCTAAATTAAAAACAAACTAATTTATAAAACTCTCCTCATTTTTTGAGGAGAGTTTTTTGTGTATAAAAGATTGCTGGTGTTGGCAAGTAGCGCCATAATCGTGTTTTTCGGAAAAGCTATGAATTTCATTTCATTTCTTTGCTTAAAAGAAATACAGGTTGGTAATACTAGAATTCGAGTGTGAACAAAGAAAGTTTTACATTCTTCGCATTTTCGACTTGATTGTAATATTTCAGTATGATATAGTAAGCAGTGGTGTCAGTACAAAGTACACACGTTTACTGATTTAAGTGTTGGTGCTACGTTTGTAGTTTCGCTTAGAGATGAAGTAAACGGAGGATATCAAAAACCATTTAGGAGGAACTATATTATGTCAGTAATTTCTATGAAGCAATTGCTTGAAGCTGGTGTTCATTTCGGACATCAAACTCGTCGTTGGAACCCAAAAATGAAGCGTTACATTTTCACAGAGCGTAACGGTATCTACATCATCGACTTACAAAAAACTGTGAAAAAAGTTGAGGAAGCTTACAGAACGATGCGCGACATCGCTGCTGAAGGTGGAGACATCTTATTCGTAGGTACTAAAAAACAAGCACAAGAAGCTATTAAAGAAGAAGCAACTCGTGCTGGTATGTACTTCGTTAACCAACGTTGGTTAGGTGGAACTTTAACAAACTTCCAAACAATCCAAAAACGTATCAAGCGTCTTAAAGACATCGAAAGAATGCAAGAAGATGGTACTTTCGAAGTACTTCCTAAGAAAGAAGTTGTTCAACTTAAAAAAGAGTTAGAGCGTCTTGAGAAATTCTTAGGCGGTATTAAAGATATGAAAGGTCTTCCAAGTGCATTATTCGTAGTAGACCCTCGTAAAGAGCGTATTGCAGTTGCTGAAGCACGCAAATTACACATTCCAATCATCGGTATCGTTGATACAAACTGTGATCCAGACGAAATCGATCACGTTATCCCAGCAAACGATGATGCAATTCGTGCTGTAAAACTTCTTACATCTAAAATGGCAGACGCGATCCTTGAAGCAAAACAAGGTGAAGAAACTGTTACTGCGTAACAAAGTTGGAAAGGTGATAAGGGGTTCGGCCTTTTATCACCTTTTTTAAGGTATAAACACCTTTATAAAAGGTATAAATACATATTTTAGGAGGATGAATAGTATGGCAATCACTGCACAAATGGTAAAAGAATTACGTGAAAAAACTGGCGCAGGTATGATGGACTGCAAAAAAGCTTTAACAGAAACTAATGGCGACATGGAGAAGGCAATTGACTTCTTACGTGAAAAAGGTATCGCGAAAGCTGCTAAAAAAGCAGACCGCATCGCTGCTGAAGGTTTAACTTTCATCGAAACAAACGGTAACGAAGCTTTAATCTTAGAATTAAACTCTGAAACTGATTTCGTTGCGAAAAACGAAGGTTTCCAAGCGTTAATTAAAGAATTAGCTGCTCACTTATTAGCTAACAAACCAGCTAACATTGAAGAAGCTATGGCTCAAACAATCGAAGGCGGCAAAACAGTAGAAGAGCACATCAACGAAGCAATCGCTAAAATTGGTGAAAAACTTACACTTCGTCGTTTCGAAATCGTATCAAAAACTGATGCTGATGCATTCGGCGCTTACCTACACATGGGTGGACGTATTGGTGTATTAACAGTTCTTGAAGGTTCTACTGACGAAGCAGCTGCTAAAGATGTAGCAATGCACATCGCAGCAGTTAACCCTAAATACATTGACCGCGATGCTGTAACAGCTGAAGAAGTTGAGCATGAGCGTCAAGTATTAACACAACAAGCTTTAAACGAAGGCAAGCCTGAAAAAATCGTTGCAAAAATGGTTGAAGGCCGTCTTGGCAAATTCTTCGAAGAAATTTGCTTACTTGACCAAGCATTCGTTAAAAACCCTGATATGAAAGTTCGTCAATTCGTTGAGTCTAAAGGCGGAACATTAAAAGGATTCGTTCGCTACGCTGTTGGTGAAGGTATCGAAAAACGCGAAGACAACTTTGCTGAAGAAGTAATGAACCAAGTAAAAGGTAGTAACTAATAAAGATTAGGGAACACATTGTGTTCCCTTTTTTAAAATAAAGATGTAAGCAATTGGAGGTTCATTATGAGTAAACCGAAATATAATCGTGTCGTATTAAAGCTAAGCGGAGAAGCGTTAGCTGGCGAACAAGGATTTGGAATTAACCCATCTGTTATTAAATCAGTTGCGGAACAAGTGAAAGAAATTGCAGAACTTGATGTAGAAGTTGCTGTTGTTGTTGGTGGCGGAAACATTTGGCGTGGAAAAATCGGAAGTGAAATGGGAATGGATCGTGCTGGAGCAGATTACATGGGTATGTTAGCAACAGTTATGAACTCATTAGCTCTTCAAGATAGCCTAGAGAACATTGGAATTCAAACTCGTGTTCAAACTTCAATTGAAATGCGTCAAGTAGCAGAGCCTTACATTCGTCGTAAAGCAGTTCGTCATCTAGAGAAAAAACGTGTTGTGATCTTTGCAGCAGGTACAGGTAACCCGTATTTCTCTACAGATACAACGGCAGCACTACGTGCAGCGGAAATCGAAGCAGACGTTATCTTAATGGCGAAAAACAATGTAGATGGCGTATATAATGCAGATCCATCTCTTGACCCAACAGCTACGAAATACGAAACACTTACTTACTTAGATGTATTAAAAGAAGGTTTAGGTGTAATGGATTCAACAGCTTCTTCTTTATGTATGGATAATGATATTCCATTAATTGTATTCTCTGTTATGGAAAAAGGTAACATTAAACGTGCCGTTTTAGGCGAAAATATCGGAACAGTTGTAAGGGGGAAATAAATATGGGACAACAAGTATTGAAGTCTTCAAATGAAAAAATGGAAAAAGCAGTTGCTGCTTACTCTCGTGAATTGGCAACAGTTCGCGCAGGTCGTGCAAGCTCGTCTGTATTAGATAAGGTACAAGTTGATTACTATGGTGCACCAACACCTGTTGTGCAATTAGCGAACATTACAGTTCCAGAAGCACGTTTACTTGTAATTCAGCCTTATGATAAAACTTCTATCGGTGATATCGAAAAAGCAATTTTAAAAGCAGATTTAGGCTTAAACCCTTCTAATGATGGAACTGTAATTCGTATTGCATTCCCTGCATTAACTGAAGAGCGTCGTCGTGATCTTGTTAAAGTTGTGAAAAAATATGCTGAAGAAGCGAAAGTTGCTGTTCGTAACGTACGTCGTGACGGTAACGATGATCTTAAGAAGCTTGAAAAAGCTGGCGAGATTACAGAAGATGATTTAAGAGGATATACTGAAGATATCCAAAAAGAAACAGATAAATATATTGCAAAAGTTGACGAAATCGCAAAAAACAAAGAAAAAGAAATCATGGAAGTGTAATAGCGATACCTTCGCAAATATGACCCTCTTCTTAAGGGGGTCTTTTTACACTTTTAGGCATACGTCTGCTTGCTGGAGGGTATGAATGATGTTTAAAAACTTTCCTTTTTTTAAAAGTAAAAAGGTCGCATCGTTTGATCATCTCGTTGAAAAAGTGAAAAAAGGATATATCCCAGAACATATTGCCATCATTATGGATGGTAATGGAAGATGGGCAAAGAGGAGAGCGATGCCTCGTATTGCGGGACATCATGAAGGCATGCAAGTTGTAAAGAAAATCACAAAATTTGCAAGCAAACTTAATGTAAAAGTATTAACTCTTTATGCTTTTTCAACTGAGAACTGGAAAAGACCTAAAAAGGAAGTTGACTATTTAATGAGGCTTCCAGAAGAATTTCTAGGTACATTTTTACCAGAATTGATTGAAGAGAACGTACAAGTCCGAGTAATAGGACAACAAGATCGTCTTCCTACGCATACACGCAGAGCGATGGAAAAGGCCATGGAAGATACGAAAGAGAATACGGGATTAATTCTTAATTTCGCGTTAAACTATGGAAGTCGAGATGAAATCGTTTCTGCTGTGCAACATATGGTGAAAGATAGTGAGGAAGGAAAAATTCGTGTTGAAGATGTAAGTGAAGAAATGCTTTCTTCCTATTTAATGACGAGTTCTTTACCTGACCCAGAGTTGTTAATCCGTACGAGCGGAGAGCTACGTATTAGTAATTTCATGTTATGGCAAATTGCATATTCGGAATTTTGGTTTACAGATGTGTATTGGCCAGATTTTACCGAGGAACATTTGCTAAATGCGATTACAGACTTTCAGCATAGAGGGCGCAGATTCGGAGGCGTGTAGAAAGAGAGGGTTTGGTAGTGAAACAGAGAATTATTACTGGAGTGGTTGCTGCCGCGCTATTCATTCCCATCGTAATTTACGGTGGCGTGCCTTTTACGGTTTTAGTGTATGCACTTGCTTCTATAGGTTTATATGAATTAATTCGTATGAATAAGCTTACGCTTATTTCAGTACCAACAGTTTTAGCTGCAGTATTATTATGGATTATTTTAATTCCAAGTAGTGCATCAGAACTGTTTACGCAGATTGGATTAGGTAAATTAGAGATCACATTTGTGATTGTTTTATTACTTTTATCATATACAGTCCTTTCTAAGAATACATTTACTTTTGACAATGCTTCATTTTTACTAATGGCAACAGCATATGTTGGAATGGGATTCCTATATTTGAATGAAACGAGAATATTAGGAATTAAATATGTGTTTTGTGCATTATTTGTTATATGGGCTACTGATTCAGGCGCATATTTCGTAGGAAAAGCATTAGGAAAAAGAAAATTATGGCCAGAAATAAGTCCTAATAAAACAATTGAAGGTTCATTAGGCGGCATCGTTTGTGGAATTGTTGTGGCAGTTGTTTACAATATGTTCTTCCCAGTTGAGGCTAATGTAGGGATTTTAATTGTGTTGACAATTATCATTTCTATTTTTGGACAAATTGGCGATTTAGTACAATCTGCATTTAAGCGTCATTACGGCGTAAAGGATTCAGGTACAATTTTACCTGGGCATGGTGGTATATTAGATCGAACAGATAGTTGGTTATTTGTTTTACCAATTCTCTACTTCTTATTACAATATAATTAATAAATGAACGAGGGGTTGGAGTCATGAAAAACATTAGTTTATTAGGTGCAAGCGGATCAATTGGTACACAAACTTTAGATGTATTACGCTCGCACCCAGACCAATTCCGTCTCGTTGCTTTTTCTGTAGGGAAAAATATTGACTACGCAGTAAAGGTAATTCAAGAATTTTCTCCGCAAATCGTCTCTGTGCAAAGAGAGGAAGATGTTTTAAAATTACAAGCTGTTTCTGGAAATACAAAAGTTGTATATGGTAGTGAAGGGCTTTTAGAAGTGGCATTACATCCAGATGCGGAGATTGTAGTAAATGCTGTTGTAGGTAGCGTAGGGTTGTTACCAACACTTCGTGCAATTGAGGCGAAAAAAACAATTGGAATTGCAAATAAAGAAACGTTAGTAACTGCAGGGCATCTTGTACTGGAAGCAGCGCGAAAACATAATGTTTCGTTACTTCCAGTAGATAGTGAACATTCAGCTATTTTTCAATGTTTGAATGGTGAAAATGAAAAAAGAATTTCTCGATTAGTTATTACGGCTTCTGGTGGAAGTTTCCGTGATAAAACGAGAGATGAATTGCATCATGTGACCGTAGAAGATGCGCTTCGACATCCAAACTGGTCAATGGGTTCGAAAATTACAATTGATTCTGCTACAATGATGAATAAGGGGCTAGAAGTAATTGAAGCACATTGGCTTTTTGGTATCCCTTATGAGCAAATCGATGTTGTTTTACATAAAGAAAGTATTATCCATTCTATGGTTGAATTTGAAGATCGTAGTGTAATGGCACAGCTTGGCTCACCTGATATGCGAGTACCAATTCAATACGCACTTACATATCCTGATCGATTGCCTCTTTCAGACACAAAACAGTTAAACTTATGGGAAATAGGAACGTTGCATTTTGAGAAAATGAACCAAGAACGATTCCGTTGCCTACGTTTTGCGTATGAAGCTGGAAAAGCAGGTGGAAGTATGCCAGCTGTAATGAATGCAGCGAATGAAGTAGCTGTTGAAGCTTTTTTACAAAAGAGAATTGGTTTCTTAACAGTGGAAGACCTCATTGAAAAAGCAATGAACCATCACAATGTCATTGCACGTCCGAGCTTAGAGGAAATTCTGGAAATTGATGCAGCCACAAGACGGTTTGTGATGGAACAAATTTAGCAAAGGTGGTTATGGAATTGAATACAGCGATTGCCTTTATATTAATTTTCGGTGCACTCGTATTTTTCCATGAGCTAGGGCATCTATATTTCGCAAAAAGAGCAGGTATTTTATGCCGTGAGTTTGCGATTGGTTTTGGTCCGAAAATATTCTCATTTGAAAAGAATGAAACGGTGTATACGATTCGATTACTGCCCCTTGGTGGCTATGTAAGAATGGCTGGCGAGGATGCAGACACAGTTGAGTTAAAGCCTGGTAAAAAGGTTGGCCTTGTATTAAATGAAAAAGACGAAGTTGCGAAATTAGTTTTTGATGGATATGAAAAGTATCCAAATGTTCGCGTCATTGAAGTCGAACAAGCTGATTTAGAGCATAATTTAACAATTTCGGGCTATGAAGAGTACGAGGAAGAGCTTCAAACATTCCGAGTGAATGAAAAGGCTCGTATCATTACTGCTGGTGAAGAAATTCAAATTGCTCCGTATAATAGGCAGTTCGGCTCCAAGAAATTGGGTCAACGTGCTTTAACAATCTTTGCGGGTCCTGCGATGAACTTCATTTTAGCATTTGTTATTTTTGTGATTCTTGGATTTGTACAAGGTGTTCCCGTTGACAAGCCAATGGTCGGAAAAGTAATGGAGAAAAGTGCAGCACAGCAAGCTGGATTAAAAGAAAATGATACAATTCAAGCAATCGATGGGAAAAACACAAGTACATGGAAAGATGTTGTTTCTATTGTACGTGAAAATCCAAATAAAGAAATTACGTTACAAGTAAAGCGTGATAGTGAACAGTTTAATGTGAAAGTAACGCCAACGCTCGATAAAGAAGGTAAAGAAGAAGTTGGTAGAATTGGTGTTTACTCTCCAGTAGAGAAAACAGTAATGGGTTCTATTAAATCAGGTTTTGAACAAACATACCAATGGACGAAACTAATTTTTGAGTCTCTTGTGAAATTAGTAACTGGTCAATTCTCTATTAATGAGTTGTCAGGTCCAGTAGGAATTTATAATCTAACAGATCAAGTTGTAGATTATGGATTTACACGTGTATTAAGTTTAGCAGCAGTTTTAAGCATTAACCTTGGTTTATTTAATTTACTACCAGTCCCTGCTTTAGATGGTGGACGTTTGTTCTTCTTCTTAATTGAGGCGTTACGAGGGAAACCAATTGACCGCCAAAAAGAAGGCATGGTTCACTTTATTGGTTTTGCATTACTAATGTTACTAATGTTAGTTGTAACTTGGAATGACATTCGTAAGTTTTTCTTGTAAAATAAAGTGAAACTTATAATGAAATAGAGATCGTAGAATAAAATCCCTCACCTAACTCGAGGTGAGGGGTTTTACTGCGTATAAGAGTAAAATGAAGAGGTGCGAATAAATGAAACAAAGTATGGTATTCAGTCCTACATTACGTGAAGTTCCAGCTGATGCGGAGATTAAGAGTCATCAGTTATTACTTCGTGCAGGTTTTATGCGTCAAAATGCTTCAGGTATTTATAGTTTTCTACCATTTGGTTTAAAAGTACTACACAAAGTAGAACGTATCGTTCGAGAAGAAATGGAGCGCGCAGGTGCTGTAGAATTATTAATGCCAGCGATGCAAGCTGCAGAATTATGGCAAGAGTCAGGCCGTTGGTATTCTTACGGATCTGAATTAATGCGTATGAAAGATCGTAACGCTCGTGAATTCGCATTAGGAGCGACACATGAAGAAGTAATTACGGATCTTGTACGTGATGAAGTGAAGTCATATAAAAAATTACCGTTAACATTATACCAAATTCAAACAAAATTCCGTGATGAACAAAGACCTCGTTTCGGTTTATTACGTGGAAGAGAGTTTCTAATGAAAGATGCATACTCTTTCCATGCTACACAAGAGAGCTTAGATGAAGTGTATGATCGTTTATACAAAGCATACTCTAACATTTTTGCTCGTTGTGGCTTGAATTTCCGTGCGGTTATTGCTGACTCTGGAGCAATGGGCGGAAAAGATACACATGAATTTATGGTATTATCTGATGTTGGTGAAGATACAATTGCATACTCTGATACATCTAATTATGCAGCGAACATCGAAATGGCTCCTGTTGTAGCTACGTATACGAAGAGTGACGAAGCAGAAAAGGCACTTGAAAAAGTAGCAACACCGGATCAAAAAGCAATTGAAGAAGTATCTACATTCTTAAACATTGAAGCTGACAAGTGTATTAAGTCTATGGTATTTAAAGTAGATGAGAAATTAGTAGTTGTACTTGTTCGTGGTGATCATGAAGTCAACGATGTAAAAGTGAAAAATGTATACGGTGCTTCAGTTGTTGAGCTTGCTTCTCATGAAGAAGTGAAAGAACTATTACATTGTGAAGTTGGTTCATTAGGACCGATTGGTGTAACAGATGACATCGAAATTATCGCTGACCATGCTGTAGCATCAATTGTTAACGGATGTTCAGGAGCAAACGAAGAAGGATTCCATTATGTAAATGTAAATCCAGAACGTGACTTTAAAGTAAGTCAATATACAGATTTACGCTTCATTCAAGAAGGAGACCAGTCTCCGGACGGAAACGGAACAATTCTTTTCGCACGCGGAATTGAAGTTGGTCATGTATTCAAATTAGGAACACGTTATAGTGAAGCAATGAACGCAACATTCCTAGATGAAAACGGAAAAACACAACCACTTATTATGGGTTGTTACGGTATCGGTGTATCTCGTACAGTGGCAGCAATCGCAGAGCAGTTTAATGATGAGAACGGCTTAGTTTGGCCAAAAGCTGTTGCACCATTCCATGTGCATGTAATTCCAGTAAATATGAAATCTGATGCGCAACGTGAAATGGGTGAAAACATCTACAACTCATTACAAGAGCAAGGATATGAAGTATTACTAGATGATCGTGCAGAACGTGCAGGTGTTAAATTTGCAGATGCAGATTTATTCGGCCTTCCAGTTCGTGTGACAGTTGGTAAAAAAGCAGACGAAGGTATTGTAGAAGTGAAAGTACGTGCTACAGGCGAGTCTGAAGAAGTGAAAGTAGAAGAACTTCAAACATATATTGCAAATATTTTAAAATAAGAAGAGGTACCTCGCAATGAGGTACCTTCTCTTTCTTTGTAAACGTATTTTGTAAAAGAAGAAGGGAGAAATCTTTCTTTGTAGTACGTTTCAATTTATAATAGCAAATGGAAGGAGAGTGCTTATGTCTTTAACAAATGAACAACAAGAGCGATTTCAAATTTTGCTCCAGCAGTTGCAAATACCAGATGACCTTATAAATCAATATTTACAAGGCGGTGGTATTGAAAGGCTCGTTATTGATAAAGCGAATAAAAGTTGGCATTTTGATTTACAAGTGCCACGTATTTTGCCTACAGAATTATATGAATTGCTAGAAACAAAGCTTAAGCAATCATTTTCTCATATTGCAAGAACAACATTTGCATTAGAAGCAGAGAATAAACAATTTACAGAAGAAGAAGTGAGGGCGTATTGGCCGCTTTGTACGGAACGAATTACATTTTCACCTATGTTTGCTTACTTAAAGAAGCAGCTTCCGCAGGTGAATGGAGTGAAGTTGCTAATAAATGTGAATAACGAGCTGGAATCTACCGCTTTAAAGAAAAACGTTGCGAAACCAGTAGGAGATCAATACGAAGCTTTTGGATTCCCGCGTTTTCAGTTAGACACACATATACAGCAAAATACAGAAGAAATGCAAAAGTTTCGTGAGCAAACGCAGCAAGAAGACCGTGAACGTGTTATACAAGCTATGGAAGAAATGGCGAAGAAGCAAGCTGAAGAAAGTAGCGTTGTGCATGAAGGACCGGTTGTGCTTGGGTATCTTATTAAGCCAGATGAAGAGATTACACCGATGCGAGAAATTCAAGATGAAGAAAGAAGAAAAACAGTTCAAGGGTATGTCTTTCATGTAGAAACGAAAGAGCTTCGTAGTGGCCGTACGTTATTAACTTTAAAAATAACAGATTATACGGATTCAATTATGATCAAAATGTTCTCACGTGATAAAGAAGATATTCCTATGCTGCAATCCTTGAAAAAAGGAATGTGGGTGAAAGCGCGTGGTTCTGTTCAAAATGATACGTTTGTTCGAGATTTAGTAATGATTGCAAATGATATTAATGAAATAACAGGACCGTCTCGTAAAGATAAAGCGCCAGAAGGTGAAAAACGTGTAGAGCTGCATCTTCACACACCGATGAGCCAAATGGACGCTGTTACTCCTGTTTCTAGACTTGTTGCTCAAGCAGGTAAATGGGGACATGAGGCAATTGCTGTTACAGACCATGCTGTTGCGCAGTCTTTCCCAGAGGCATATTCTGCGGGAAAAAAGGCTGGGGTTAAAGTTATATATGGTGTAGAAGCGAATTTAGTTAATGATGGTGTACCAATTGCATATAACGAAGCGCATCGTTTACTTGCAGAGGAAACGTATGTTGTTTTTGACGTTGAGACGACAGGTTTATCAGCTGTATATGATACTGTTATCGAGTTAGCGGCTGTAAAAGTAAAAGGCGGCGAAATTATTGACCGCTTTGAATCGTTTGCAAATCCGCATCAACCATTATCTGCGACGATTATTGAATTAACAGGTATTACAGATGATATGTTAACGGATGCACCAGAAGTGGACGAAGTGTTTAAAAAGTTTGAAGAATGGATGGGCGACCATACACTTGTTGCGCATAACGCAAGTTTTGATATGGGCTTTATTAACGTAGGTTTTAAAAAGGCTGGATTAGAAAAAACGAATAATCCTGTTATTGATACGTTAGAACTTGCAAGATTCTTATTCCCAGAAATGAAAAACCATCGATTAAATACGATGTGTAAAAAGCTTGATATTGAATTAACGCAACATCACCGTGCGATTTATGATACAGAAGCAACGGGATACTTACTTGTGAAAATGTTAAAAGATGTGATTGAAAAGGGATTTGAATATCACGATCAATTAAATGATAGCATGGGGCAAGGGGATGCGTATAAGCGTGGACGTCCAAGTCATATGACGTTACTTGCCACATCAGATGTAGGATTGAAAAATTTATATAAACTTGTTTCCTATTCTCACCTAAATTACTTTTACCGAGTACCACGAGTACCAAGGTCACTATTAAAAAAATATCGCGAAGGAATTTTAGTAGGAACGGCTTGTGATAAAGGTGAAGTGTTTGAGGCGATGATGCAAAAAGCGCCTGAAGAGGTAGAAGAAATTGCGCAGTTCTATGATTACATTGAAGTAATGCCTCCAGAGGTGTTACGTCATTTAGTAGAGCGTGAACTTGTTCGAGATGAGGGACAGTTAAAAACAATTATTTCTAATTTAGTAAAACTTGGTGAGACGTTAGATAAACCAGTTGTTGCTACAGGAAACGTGCATTATTTAGATCCAGAGGATGGAATGTATCGCAAAATTTTAGTTAGTTCGCAGGGCGGAGCCAATCCGTTAAACCGACATTCATTACCGCCTGTACATTTCCGTACAACGGATGAAATGTTAGAGTGTTTTTCATTCTTAGGTGAAGACGTTGCGAAAGAAATTGTTGTAACGAATACACAAAAGGTTGCATCATTAATTGGTGATGTTCATCCAGTAAAAGACGATCTATATACACCGAAAATTGAGGGTGCAGATGATGAAACGCGTGATATGAGTTATAAAATGGCGCGTAGCATTTATGGTGAAGAGTTACCTGAAATTGTAGAAGCGCGTTTAGAAAAAGAATTAAAAAGTATTATTGGGCATGGATTCGCCGTAATTTATTTAATTTCACATAAGCTTGTGAAAAAATCGTTAGTAGATGGATATCTAGTAGGTTCGCGTGGATCGGTAGGTTCATCATTCGTTGCAACGATGATGGAAATTACAGAAGTAAATCCATTACCACCACACTATGTATGTCCGAAGTGTAAGCAATCAGAATTCTTTAATGATGGTTCTGTAGGTTCTGGTTTTGATTTGCCGGATAAAGAATGTCCGGCATGTAATGTTCCATACGTGAAAGATGGACATGATATTCCGTTCGAAACGTTCCTTGGATTTAAAGGAGATAAGGTACCCGATATCGATTTGAACTTCTCCGGGGAATACCAACCACGTGCCCATAACTATACGAAAGTACTGTTCGGTGAAGATTATGTATACCGTGCGGGTACAATAGGTACAGTTGCGGAAAAAACTGCTTATGGGTATGTAAAAGGTTATGCAAATGATCATAACTTAACGATTCGAAATGCAGAGATTGACCGCTTAGTATCAGGATGTACCGGTGTAAAACGTACGACTGGACAGCATCCAGGTGGTATTATCGTTGTGCCAGATTACATGGATATTTTTGATTTTTCACCAATTCAGTTCCCGGCAGATTCAATAGGTGCTGAGTGGAGAACGACACACTTTGATTTCCACTCGATTCATGATAACTTATTGAAACTTGATATACTAGGACACGATGATCCAACTGTTATTCGTATGTTACAAGATTTAAGCGGTATTGATCCGAAAACAATCCCAACAGACGATCCGGAAGTAATGAAAATTTTCTCAGGACCTGAATCGTTAGGTGTAACGGAAGAACAAATTAACTGTAAAACAGGTACACTTGGTATACCAGAGTTTGGTACGAAATTCGTAAGGCAGATGTTAGAAGAGACGAAGCCTACGACATTCTCTGAGTTAGTCCAAATTTCAGGACTATCGCATGGTACGGATGTATGGCTTGGTAATGCCAACGAGTTAATTTATAACGGTACATGTACGCTGAGTGAAGTTATCGGTTGTCGTGATGACATCATGGTATATTTAATCTATCAAGGTTTAGACCCATCATTAGCCTTCAAAATCATGGAGTCGGTTCGTAAAGGTAAAGGTGTACCAGAAGAATGGGAAGAGGACATGAAAAGTAATAATGTACCGGGTTGGTATATTGATTCATGTAAGAAGATCAAGTACATGTTCCCTAAAGCCCATGCGGCTGCTTACGTACTTATGGCTGTACGTATTGCATATTTTAAAGTGCATTTCGCGCTTTTATTCTATGCGGCATACTTTACAGTTCGTGCAGATGACTTTGACGTAGAGGCGATGGCGAAAGGCTCAGCATCTATACGTGTAAAAATTGATGAAATTGCACAAAAAGGTTTGGATGCAGCGCCGAAAGAGAAAAGTTTATTAACAGTACTAGAAATGACACTTGAAATGTGTGAGCGTGGATACTCATTCCAAAAGGTTGATTTATACCGTTCGCATGCAACAGAATTTATTATTGATGGGGATTCTTTAATTCCTCCATTTAATGCAGTGCCTGGACTTGGTACAAACGCAGCTTTAAGTATTGTAGAAGCACGCAAAAATGGAGATTTCTTATCAAAAGAAGATTTACAGCAGCGCAGTAAGGTTTCGAAAACAATTATTGAGTATTTAGATAGTCAAGGTTGCTTAGGCGATCTACCTGATCAAAACCAGTTATCACTGTTCTAGTAGGTAGGAAAAGTCTTTGCAAATCAACATTTGCTATGGTATACTATTAACCGAGATAACCATGTCATGTATATTGTGTAAAAAAAAGAGTGGGGAAACCCACTCTTTCGTGTTACTATCTACGTTTTATTGATGTGGAGAGGTAAGAAATTTCTGTCGTATATACATATTTTGTTACAAGTTTTACTTCTTAAATTTGGTAATACTAAGACAGATATTCCCTGCTTAACGGCAGGGGCTTTTGTTAGCTAACGAGAAAGAATAAGATAAACCGTTTTATGGACGGAGTCTTTTCTTGTAAATGGTACATGGCGGCAGGAAGGAGGCTGTTTATGGATAAGAAAGTCACAGAAGTTGTAGAAGCATTTGCGCAGCCAATCGTTGAAGAGTTAAATCTTGAACTTGTAGATGTAGAGTATGTGAAAGAAGGACAAGACTGGTTCTTACGCGTATTCATCGATTCTGACAAAGGAGTCGACATTGAAGAATGCGGTGCGGTAAGTGAACGTTTAAGCGAAGCTTTAGATAAAGAGGATCCAATTCCTCATCTTTACTTTTTGGATGTATCATCTCCTGGAGCGGAACGCCCATTAAAGAAAGAGAAAGACTTCCAGCAAGCGGTAGGAAAACAAGTGGCAATTAAAACATATGAGCCGATTGATGGTGAAAAAATGTTTGAAGGAAAACTACTTTCCTACGATGGTACTACAATTACACTATTATTAACAATTAAAACACGTAAAAAAGAAATCCAAATTTCAATGGACAAAGTTGCAAATGCGCGACTTGCTGTTACGTTTTAGTTAGAAGGGGGATCTTCATGAGCACTGAGTTGTTAGATGCCTTGCTCGTATTAGAGTCAGAAAAAGGAATTAGCAAAGATATTATTATTGATGCGATTGAAGCAGCGTTAATCTCTGCTTATAAACGCAATTTTAACCAAGCACAAAACGTTCGTGTGAGCTTTAACCCAGAAGTGGGAACAATTCAAGTATTAGCACGTAAAGACGTTGTTGATAATGTGTTTGATCCACGTCTTGAAATTTCTGTTGAAGAAGCAAGACAAATTAATCCAAACTATCAAGATGGTGACGTACTAGAAATTGAAGTAACACCAAAAGATTTCGGTCGTATTGCAGCACAAACTGCAAAACAGGTTGTAACACAACGAGTGCGTGAAGCAGAGCGTGGTGTTATTTACTCTGAGTTTAGTGACCGTGAAGAAGATATTATGGTTGGTATCGTACAACGTCAAGATGCTCGTTTCATCTATGTAAGCTTAGGGAAAGTAGAAGCTTTATTACCTGTAAGTGAGCAAATGCCAAACGAACAGTACAAACCACATGATCGTATTCGTGTATTCATTACGAAAGTAGAAAAAACAACAAAAGGACCACAAATTTACGTATCACGTACACATCCTGGTCTTTTAAAACGTTTATTCGAAATGGAAGTTCCTGAAATTTATGATGGAACTGTTGAAATTCGTTCTGTAGCACGTGAAGCAGGCGATCGTTCTAAAATTTCTGTACATGCAGAGAACATTGATGTTGATCCAGTAGGTTCTTGTGTAGGACCAAAAGGACAACGTGTACAACGCATTGTAGACGAACTAAAAGGCGAAAAGATTGACATCGTTCGCTGGTCAAATGATCCAGTAGAATATGTTGCAAATGCTTTAAGCCCATCACAAGTTGTTAAAGTACTTGTAGATGAAGAAGAAAAAGCAACAACAGTTGTTGTTCCAGACCACCAACTGTCATTAGCTATTGGTAAGCGTGGACAAAATGCACGTCTTGCAGCTAAATTAACAGGTTGGAAAATTGATATTAAGAGTGAGTCTGATGCGAAACAACTTGGTATTGTAACAGAAGAAGATAGCGTAATCGCATTCGGATTCGATTCAGTTGAAGACGAAATCGAATAGAGGTGATGAGTATGAGCAATCGAAAAGTTCCGTTACGAAAATGTGTTGCAACGCAAGAAATGAAATCAAAACGAGAGCTCGTTCGCATTGTTCGTTCCAAAGAGGGAGAAGTGTCCATTGATTTAACTGGAAAGAAATCAGGACGAGGTGCTTATTTATCAAAAGATAAAGAAAGCATTCTTCAAGCCCAAAAGAAAAATGTTTTGGAACATCATCTAAAAGCGAAAATCGACGGTTCTCTATACGAAGAGCTTCTTGAGCTTGTTGAGAAGGAGTCGAAATAAGTGTCCGATTGGAAATCGTTTTTAGGACTAGCAAACCGGGCTCGGAAAATTATTTCGGGTGAAGAACTTGTTTTAAAAGAAGTACGAAGTGGCAAAGCAAAGCTTGTATTGCTATCTGAAGATGCGTCAGCAAATACTACAAAACGCATCATGGATAAAACGACGTATTACAACGTACCAATGAGAAAGGTCGAAAATCGACAACAATTAGGGCATGCGATTGGGAGAGATGAGCGAGTCGTTGTAGCTGTGTTAGATGAAGGCTTTGCGAAAAAGCTGCGTAGCATGCTCGATACAAATTACCGGGGGTGAAGGTATGAGTAAAATTCGAGTGCATGAATATGCAAAACAACATAATATCTCAAGTAAAGATCTTATGACAAAACTAAAAGAAATGAATATCGAGGTTTCGAATCATATGACAATGTTAGAAGATGAAGTAGTAAATAAATTAGATAATGCGTATCAAACTGAAAAACCTTCTGTTGCAGATGAGTTTGAAGTAGAAGAAAAAGTTGTTCGTAGTAAAAAGAACAGCAATAAGAAAAAGAAAAAAGGCAAAGGAAATGAAGACAAACGTCAAGATAACTTTGCTGGAAGACAACAAACACAAACTGTAGAAACACCAGATAAAATTACTTTCTCTGGAAGTCTTACAGTAGGTGAGCTTGCTAAAAAATTAAGCAAAGAGCCGTCTGAAATTATTAAGAAGCTCTTTATGCTTGGAATTATGGCAACAATTAACCAAGACTTAGATAAAGATACAATTGAATTAATTGCTACTGATTATGGTATTGAAGTAGAAGAAGAAGTAGTTGTAAGCGAGACTGAATTCGAAACATTCATCGATGAGCAAGACGATGAAGAGAACTTAAAAGAACGTCCAGCTGTAGTTACAATTATGGGACACGTTGACCATGGTAAAACAACTTTACTTGACTCTATCCGTAATTCAAAAGTAACTGCAGGCGAAGCAGGTGGAATTACTCAGCATATTGGTGCATACCAAGTTGAAGTAAATGACAAGAAGATTACATTCTTAGATACGCCTGGTCACGCGGCATTTACAACGATGCGTGCTCGTGGTGCGCAAGTAACAGATATTACAATCCTTGTTGTTGCAGCTGATGACGGTGTTATGCCTCAAACAGTTGAAGCGATTAGCCATGCGAAAGCAGCTGGAGTACCAATTATTGTAGCTGTGAATAAAATGGATAAACCAGCGGCAAATCCTGATCGTGTAATGCAAGAATTAACAGAATATGAATTAGTTCCAGAAGCTTGGGGCGGAGATACAATTTTCGTACCAATTTCTGCAATTCAAGGTGAAGGAATTGACAACTTATTAGAAATGATTCTTCTTGTAAGTGAAGTTGAAGAATATAAAGCAAATCCAAACCGCTATGCAACTGGTACTGTAATTGAAGCACAGCTTGATAAAGGTAAAGGAACTATCGCGACATTACTTGTTCAAAACGGTACACTTCGAGTTGGAGATCCAATCGTTGTTGGTACTTCATTCGGACGTGTTCGTGCAATGGTAAGTGACATTGGTCGTCGTGTAAAAGTTGCTGGACCATCAACTCCTGTTGAAATTACAGGTTTAAACGAAGTACCACAAGCGGGAGATCGTTTCATGGCATTCGCTGATGAGAAGAAAGCTCGTCAAATCGGTGAATCACGTGCACAAGAAGCGTTACTTGCTCAACGTGGTGAGAAATCTAAATTAAGCCTTGAAGATTTATTCCAACAAATCCAAGAGGGCGATGTAAAAGAAATTAACTTAATTGTGAAAGCAGACGTACAAGGTTCTGTAGAAGCAATGGCAGCGTCACTTCGTAAAATTGATGTTGAAGGTGTTAAAGTTAAAATTATCCATACAGGCGTAGGTGCGATCACAGAATCTGATATCATTTTAGCTTCTGCATCTAATGCAATTGTAATTGGATTTAACGTACGCCCTGATGTGAATGCGAAGCGTACAGCTGAATTAGAGAATGTTGATGTTCGTTTACACCGTATTATCTATAAAGTAATCGAAGAAATCGAATCAGCAATGCAAGGTATGCTGGATCCAGAATTCGAAGAAAAAGTAATCGGTCAAGCGGAAGTACGCCAAACATTCAAAGTAACAAAAGTTGGAACAATCGCAGGTTGTTACGTAATTGACGGTAAAATTACACGTGATAGTGGCGTGCGTATTATCCGTGATGGCGTAGTAATTTTCGAAGGACAACTTGATACGTTAAAACGTTTCAAAGACGACGTAAAAGAAGTTGCACAAAACTATGAGTGTGGTATTACAATTGAGAGATATAATGATCTTAAAGAAGGGGACATCATTGAAGCGTACATTATGGAAGAAGTGAAGCGATGATTATCGCTTCACTCTCATTCGAGTGTATGATTTACGATGTGCATTCTTTAAAAGAGAAACGAGCAATTTTGCAACGGGTGCTAACTCGTGTGAAGCAGCGTTATAATGTAGCTGTTTCAGAAGTAGGGCATCAAGATGTATGGCAACGTACAGAAATTGCAATTGTTTCTGTATCCTCTAATCGTGTTATTTGTGAAAAAGAAATGAATCGTGTACTCGAGTACATCGATTCATTTCCTGAAATTGAACGTACAATAACACAATTGGAATGGTATTGAATGAGGTGAAGAGTTATGAAATTACGTGCAAACCGTGTAGGCGAGCAAATGAAAAAAGAATTAGGCGACATCATCAGTCGTAAAATTAAAGATCCACGTGTCGGATTTGTTACAGTAACAGATGTACAAGTGAGTGGGGATTTACAAATTGCTACAGTATATATTTCTGTTTTAGGTGATGAAGAACAGAAAGAAAGTACATTAAAAGGTTTAGCGAAGGCAAAAGGCTTCATTCGTTCAGAAATTGGCCAACGTATTCGTCTTCGTAAAACACCGGAAATTTCCTTTGAATTTGATGAGTCTATCGGATATGGTCATCGAATTGATACACTTTTACATCAAATTAATAAAGACGATAAACGTGAAGAATAATGGATAGACATTTGTCTATCCATTTTTTCAATGCAAAATAAATTTTGGATAATTATTATGAAAGAATTATGATGAGGTGAACATATATGGAAGGTGTAGTATTATTACATAAGCCAAAAGGCATGACATCACATGATTGTGTATTTAAATTAAGAAAGATATTGCGTGAGAAACGAATTGGTCATACAGGAACATTAGATCCAGATGTAACAGGAGTATTACCTATTTGTGTGGGACGAGCAACGAAGATTGCACAATTTTTAACAAGTGAGACGAAAACATATGAAGGTGAAGTAACACTTGGATTTTCAACAACAACTGAAGATGCTTCTGGTGAAGTTGTTGAAACGAAACATGTAGATCGCGTTATTACTCGTAAGGAAGTAGAAGGGGCTCTTGCTGCATTAACAGGTACGATTGAACAAATGCCTCCGATGTTTTCGGCTGTAAAAGTTAACGGGAAAAAATTATATGAATATGCAAGAGCAGGACAAGAAGTTGAGCGTCCAGTTCGTACAATTACAATTCATGAATTTGTATTACTAGATGACCGTGAAGTGTTTGAGGGGGAAAATATTTCATTCCGTTTCCGTGTAACGTGTAGTAAAGGAACATATGTAAGAACGTTAGCAGTAATGATTGGTGAAAAACTTGGTTTTCCATCACATATGTCTCACCTTGTAAGAACAGCTTCTGGAGAATTTTTATTAGAAGATTGCATATCATTTGAAGAAATTGAAGAAAACGTGCAAAATGGAACAGTAGAGTCTATCTTCATTTCGATTGATGAAGCATTAAGTAAGTTCCCGAAAATTGTTGTAGATGAAAAGCAAGCAGAGAAAATAAAGAATGGTATGTTCTTAAAAAATGAATTGCAAATAACAGCACCATTTATAACAGTGTTTGATAAAAATGATCGCTGCCTTGCAATTTTTGAGCACCATCCAAAACACCCTGGTATGCTAAAGCCGATGAAAGTACTTGTGAATAATCAAGAACTAAAGCTATAATGAATTATTGGAAGGATTATTACAGAAAAAGGTGAATTCAAGCGTGAAACTTATTCATTTAACTCATCCACATGAACAAAATAAATTAGAATTACCACCGACTGTAATGGCATTAGGATTTTTTGATGGCATTCATTTAGGACATCAATGTGTAATTCGAACTGCGAAACAAATAGCGGATGAACGGGGATATAAAAGTGCAGTTATGACATTTTATCCGCACCCATCTGTTGTTTTAGGGAAAAAGGAAGCCCATGCGGAGTATATTACACCAATGTGTGATAAAGAAAAAATAGTCGAAAACTTAGGGATCGATATATTATATGTTATTAAATTTGATGAATCGTTTGCAGGCTTATTGCCACAACAATTTGTAGATGATTATATTATTGGTTTAAATGTAAAGCATGTAGTAGCAGGGTTTGATTATTCATATGGACGTTTAGGAAAAGGAAAGATGGAGACTTTACCATTTCATGCAAGAGGGGAGTTTACACAGACTGTGATTGAAAAAGTTGAATTTCAAGAAGAGAAAGTAAGTTCTACAGCATTACGAAAGTTAATTCGAAATGGCGAAATGGAACAAATTCCATCTATTTTAGGCAGAGCATATACAGTAGGGGGAACGGTTGTACACGGTGATAAACGTGGACGTCAAATTGGTTTTCCTACAGCAAATGTAGGTTTAAGTGATGAGTATCTATTACCACCTGTAGGTGTTTATGCAGTGAGATTAAAGGTTCACGATGAATGGTACGATGGTGTATGTAATATTGGATATAAACCAACTTTTAAAGAAGATGAGCGTCAATTATCTATTGAAGTGCACTTATTTGAATTTAACAAAGACATATATGATCAAAATGTTACAGTAGAGTGGCATATGCGTATAAGAGAAGAGAAGAAATTCAATGGCATCGATGAGTTAGTTGAACAAATCGCAAAAGATAAGAAAACAGCACAAGAATATTTTGCGAACGAAAAGAATATACTTGCTTTTTCAAATGAAAAGTAGTATTCTATGTTATGTACTTTATGACAACCATTGCTTGGCATTGCGACTCACCGACGCTTGCTAGGTAATTGGGGGTTTAATTAATAGGAGGTGAAATAGGATGGCTTTAACACAAGAGCGTAAAAATGAAATCATTGCACAATTTAGAACTCATGAGACTGATACTGGTTCTCCAGAGGTTCAAATTGCTGTCCTAACGGAGCAAATTAACACTCTAAACGAGCACTTACGTACTCACAAGAAAGATCATCATTCACGTCGTGGTCTATTAAAGATGGTTGGTAAACGTCGTAACTTACTAACTTACCTTCGTAATAGCGATATCACACGTTACCGTGAATTAATCACAAAGCTTGGCTTACGTCGATAGTCAAAGAAGCGGGAATATTCCCGCTTTTTTGTTAGGTAAAAATATATCTTCTACCCTTTATAGCTTACTTCATTTTCGGTAATACTAGAGGTAGAATATTGTGATATACTATCCATTTACATAGAAGAATTGAATACTTTAAATTGAGAGGGGTACTTAAATGAGTCAAGAAAAGCAAGTCTTCTCGATAGATTTAGCTGGTCGCCAGCTAACAGTTGAAACAAGTCAGCTTGCGAAGCAAGCGAACGGAGCAGTATTAGTAAGATATGGCGATACAGCGGTTCTATCTACAGCAACTGCATCAAAAGAACCAAAAAATGTAGATTTCTTCCCACTTACAGTAAACTATGAAGAGCGTTTATATGCAGTCGGAAAAATTCCTGGCGGTTTCATTAAACGTGAAGGTCGTCCAAGTGAAAAAGCAATTTTGGCAAGTCGTTTAATCGACCGTCCAATTCGTCCACTTTTCGCAGATGGTTTCCGTAACGAAGTACAAGTTGTCAGCATTGTAATGAGTGTTGATCAAGATTGTTCTTCTGAAATGGCAGCTATGCTTGGTTCTTCATTAGCGTTATCGATTTCAGATATTCCATTTGAAGGTCCAATCGCGGGTGCAACAGTTGGTCGTATTAACGGCGAATTCGTTATTAATCCAACAGTAGAACAGCAAGAGCAAAGTGATATTCACCTTGTTGTAGCTGGTACGAAAGATGCAATTAACATGGTTGAAGCAGGAGCAGATCAAGTGCCTGAAGAAACGATGTTAGAAGCAATTATGTTTGGACATGACGAAATTAAACGTCTAATTGCATTCCAAGAAGAGATTGTACAAGCTGTAGGTAAAGAGAAATCAGAAGTGAAACTTTATGAAGTTGACGCTGATCTTAATCAAGCTGTACGTGAAATGTCTGAGAAGGATATGCATTCTGCAATTCAAGTACATGAGAAACATGCACGTGAAGATGCAATTAACGAAGTGAAAAAGCGTGTAATTGAGCATTACGAAGCGCAAGAAGCTGACGCTGATACATTGGGACAAGTAAATGAGATTTTATATAAGATTGTAAAAGAAGAAGTACGTCGTCTTATTACAGTTGAAAAAATCCGCCCAGATGGCCGTAAAGGTGACGAAATCCGTCCATTAGCATCAGAGGTTGGCATTTTATCTCGTACACACGGTTCTGGTTTATTCACACGTGGACAAACACAAGCATTAAGTATCTGTACATTAGGTGCATTAGGCGATGTACAAATTTTAGATGGTCTTGGTGTAGAAGAATCAAAACGCTTTATGCACCATTACAACTTCCCATCATTTAGTGTTGGTGAAACAAGACCGATGCGTGGACCAGGTCGTCGTGAAATTGGTCACGGTGCACTAGGAGAACGTGCTCTTGAACCTGTAATTCCATCTGAAAAAGATTTCCCATATACTGTACGTCTTGTATCTGAAGTTTTAGAATCAAATGGTTCTACTTCACAAGCAAGTATTTGTGGTAGTACTTTAGCAATGATGGATGCTGGTGTTCCACTTAAAGCTCCAGTTGCAGGTATTGCAATGGGTCTAGTTAAAACTGGTGAGCATTACACAATTTTATCTGATATTCAAGGTATGGAAGATCATTTAGGTGATATGGACTTTAAAGTAGCAGGTACAGCAAAAGGTGTTACTGCACTACAAATGGACATTAAAATCGATGGTCTATCTCGTGAAATTTTAGAAGAGGCATTACAACAAGCGAAAGTTGGTCGTGTGCACATTCTAAATCATATGTTATCTGTTATTGCAGAGCCACGTACTGAATTATCAGCTTACGCTCCAAAGATTATTACAATGACAATTAACCCAGATAAAATCCGTGACGTTATTGGGCCGAGCGGTAAACAAATCAATAAAATTATTGAAGAAACTGGCGTTAAAATTGATATCGAGCAAGATGGTACAGTATTCATTTCTTCAATAAATCAAGAAATGAATGGCAAAGCTAAGAAAATTATCGAAGATATCGTTCGCGAAGTACAAGTAGGTGAAATCTACGAAGGAAAAGTGAAACGTGTTGAGAAATTCGGTGCTTTCGTTGAACTATTCAGCGGTAAAGATGGATTAGTGCACATTTCTGAACTTGCACTTGAGCGTGTAGGTAAAGTAGAAGACGTTGTGAAGATCGGTGATGTAATTACAGTTAAAGTTATCGAGATTGACAAGCAAGGTCGTGTGAATCTATCTAGAAAAGTATTGCTAAAAGAAGAGCAAGAAAAAGAAGCTGCTAAAGAAGAAAACAAACAAGAGCAGCAATAAGTAAAAGCCAGTTGAACTGGCTTTTTTTGTTATGTAAAAAATATGATTTATATATATTTTTATGTCAGTTTAGGTATAGTTTTCATTATAACGCTCAAATTAACAAAGATAAGAAGAAAAAGGTATTTATATAGTTAATGGGAGGGTTTATATGAAAGCTCGTATATTGGCATACATATGTATATTTTTTTTATATGTCAGTGTAGGCTCTTATTCCGTTTTTGCACAGGATAACTTGTATGAAGAAATTCAAAAACATGCAAAACAATATGAGATTGCACCTCAAAATGCGATGATTGATAAAATATGGAAAGCAACACCGGGATATAATGGAAGACAAGTTGATATCGAAGCATCCTATAATAATATGAAGAAGCTGAAGAAATTTGATCAAAAAAATCTTGAATTCAAGGAAGTATCACCGAGTGTTCACTTAAAAGATTTATCACCAGCTCCAATTTATAGGGGACATCCAAATAAAAAGATGGTGGGATTAACAATAAATGTGGCATGGGGAAACGAGTATTTGCCGCGTATATTAGAGATATTGAAAAAACATGATGTGAAGGCGACTTTCTTTTTAGAAGGACGCTGGGTGAAAGAAAATTTGCGATTTGCAAAAATGATTGTCGATGCAAATCAAGAAGTTGGAAATCATTCTTACACACACCCTAATATGAAAACGTTATCGTCTGATGAAATACGAGATCAGTTACTAAAAACAAATCGAATGATTGAAGTTGCAACGAATCAAAAGGTGAGATGGTTTGCCCCGCCGAGTGGAAGTTTTCGGGATGAAGTCGTTAAAATTGCTGATGATTTTCAAATGGGAACGATCATGTGGACTGTCGATACAATTGATTGGAAACGACCTGATCCAGATGTACTATTGCAGAGAGTAATGAGAAAAATACATCCAGGTGCTATCGTATTAATGCATCCAACTTCATCTACAGCAGAAGCATTAGATACAATGATTACAAAATTGAAGGAACAAGGATATCGAGTAGGGAATATAACAGAATTACTGGATGAAAAACGTGTGGATTAAATACATTTGCATGACATTCATCCTTAAACTTGTTATCATTAAATAATAGCAATTATTTAGAGAAACTGGCAGTAGGAGGAAAGTTTTTGATTAAAAAATATACTTGTAAAAATGGTGTAAGAATCGTTATGGAGAATATACCAACCGTAAGATCGGTTGCGATTGGTATTTGGATCCATGCGGGATCAAGAAATGAAAATGAAAAAAATAATGGGGTTTCCCACTTCTTAGAGCATATGTTCTTTAAAGGGACGGAAACACGAAGTGCACGCGAAATTGCAGAATCATTTGATAGCATTGGTGGGCAAGTGAATGCTTTTACTTCAAAAGAATACACTTGTTACTATGCAAAAGTGCTAGATGAGCATGCTAAATATGCTTTAGATGTATTAGCAGATATGTTCTTTAATTCAACATTTGATGAGGAAGAACTGAAAAAAGAGAAGAATGTCGTATGTGAAGAAATTAAAATGTACGAAGATGCTCCAGATGATATTGTGCATGATATGTTAACGAAAGCAACATATGAAACGCATCCGCTTGGATATCCTATTTTAGGAACTGAAGAAACGCTTGATACATTTACAGGTGATACGCTACGTCAATATATAAAAGATCATTACACACCTGAAAATGTCGTTGTTTCAGTTGCAGGAAATATTGATGAAGCCTTTTTACAAACGGTAGAGCAGTATTTCGGTAGTTATGAAGGAACAACAAACCGTGAACAAGTACATAGCCCAATTTTCCATTTTAATAAGGTAGCACGTAAAAAGGAAACAGAACAAGCTCATTTATGTTTAGGATATAAAGGCTTACAAATGGGACACGAAGATATTTATAACTTAATTGTATTAAATAACGTTTTAGGCGGTAGTATGAGTAGCCGTTTATTCCAAGAAGTACGTGAGCAACGCGGGTTAGCCTACTCAGTATTTTCTTACCATTCTTCTTATGAAGATACAGGTATGTTAACGCTGTATGGTGGAACAGGTAGCCAACAATTAGATACACTGTATGACACAATGCAGGAAACATTAGAAACATTGAAAAATACAGGTATTACAGAAAAAGAGCTTATTAATAGTAAAGAGCAATTAAAAGGAAACTTAATGTTAAGCTTAGAAAGTACGAATAGCCGTATGAGCCGCAATGGTAAGAATGAATTGCTACTTCGTAAGCATCGTTCACTTGATGAGATTATTGAAAGTGTAAACACTGTAACGAAAGCAAATGTTGATGAGTTAATTCGTAACATGTTTACAGATGAATTCTCTGCAGCATTAATTAGTCCAGATGGAAAACTTCCAAAAGGAATAAAACTATAATTGCTTTATATAAAGTATGTAAAAATAACCGTATCTCTTTTAAATGAGATACGGTTATTTTTTTTGGATATACAGAATAGGTACTAATTATGGATAACTTACATTCATAACTTCTGTAGGGGGAGAGCGTATGCGATTAAGTGAATTAAGCGGTAAAGAGATCGTAAATTTAGAAAGAGCCGAAAAAATGGGGGTTCTAGGTTATGTGGATTTAGAAATTGATGAGAAGGATGGTCAAATACAGGCTCTTATCATACCTGCTGGGAAATGGGGAGGCTTTAAAAAGGAACCACAAGAAGTAAGAGTCACGTGGAGCCAAATTAAGAAAGTAGGGCATGATATGATCCTTTGTGATATTACAGATCGTCCAAATTCGAAGTGAAAGATGGCCATTTTGGTCATCTTTTTTTGCGCATTCCCCGCAGAGTATTAGCTCACATGAATCGAGCTTTTACGGGCAATCAATTTCCTACATAATGTCCTCTCATATGCGGAATTTTGAGGGGAGGTCTTTCTGCATACAAAGAGCGGGATCAATCATGTGTGCTTTTTGTTTTTCAATCACCTAAAACCCGTACATTACATATGATGTGGAGGAAAAAGAAAAAGTAGGCACTTTTCTTATAAATGACAGAAAAAGAAGGTGAATTAGGGAATGTTGACTGAGATGCATATTGCTGTCATAGGAGGAGATGCAAGACAGCTAGAAGTAATTCGCAAGCTAGTTGAATTGGATGCGAAACTTTCATTGATAGGGTTTGACCAGTTAGATCATGGCTTCACAGGGGCAGCAAAAGAAAGTATACAAAATTTAGATTTCACTTCTGTAGATGCAATTATTTTGCCAGTTGCAGGTACAAATGCCAAGGGAGAAGTAGATACTATTTTTTCAAACGAGAAAGTTTCTATAACGAAAGAACAAATTGAAAATACACCAGAACACTTTACTATATATTCAGGTATTGGCACGCCTTACTTGGAAAATCTCGTATCTACTACAAACCGAAAACTCGTTAAATTATTTGATCGTGATGATGTCGCAATCTACAATTCTATTCCGACTGTAGAAGGTACATTAATGATGGTAATTCAACATACCGACTATACAATTCATGGTTCCAATGTAATGGTTTTAGGATTTGGTAGAACCGGGATGAGTGTTGCCAGAGCGTTTCAATCATTAGGAGCCCATGTCAAAGTTGGAGCAAGACGATCGGAACATATTGCACGTATTACAGAAATGATGTTTTCTCCTTTTCATATGCAAGATATTGAGAAAGAAGTAGGGAATATCGATATTGTCATTAATACAATTCCGCATCTCGTTGTGACAGCGAATGTCATTTCAAAAATGCCGGCCCATACGTTAGTAATTGATTTAGCTTCTAAACCAGGCGGTACCGACTTTAGATATGCGGAAAAAAGAGGAGTTAAAGCGCTGTTAGCACCTGGATTACCAGGTATTGTTGCTCCGAAAACAGCGGGACAAATTTTAGCGAACGTTCTTTCTCAGTTATTAGCAGAAGATGTAATCGCAAGAAAGGAGAATGGAGAATGATTTTAAAAGGGAAAAGAATAGGGTTTGGTTTTACTGGTTCACATTGTACGTATGAAGAAGTAATGCCTCATTTAGAAAAATTAATTGCTGAGGGAGCAGAAGTACGTCCCGTTGTTTCTTACACTGTTCAATCAACAAATACGAGATTTGGAGAAGGGGCAGAGTGGATTAAAAAGATTGAAGAAGTAACAGGCTTTAAAGCGATTAATTCAATCGTTGGGGCAGAACCACTAGGACCTAAAATCCCACTAGATTGCATGGTAATTGCACCACTAACCGGAAATTCTATGAGTAAATTTGCAAATGCAATGACAGACTCCCCAGTATTAATGGCAGCGAAAGCGACGCTAAGAAATGGCAAGCCTGTCGTATTGGCTGTTTCGACGAATGATGCTTTAGGGCTTAATGGAGTAAATCTAATTACACCAACAAGGTGACGACAAAGCATAAACGCTTATATGTCGCCATCTTGAGGGAGCTTAGGATAAAGCACAAGTTCGAAATCAT